>JASJPE010000006.1:0-141359 GCA_031426895.1 Thiobacillus sp.
TCAAGGACCCGTGCAACATCCGCAGCCCGCAGCAGCACGTCGGCGTCGTCCACAGTTCCAACCTGTGCACCGAGATCACGCTCAACACCAGCGACACCGAAATTGCCGTGTGCAACCTCGGCTCGGTCAACCTGGTGAACCACCTCAAGGATGGCATTCTTGATCTGGACAAGCTGAAGACCACCATCCACACCGCGATGCGCATGCTCGACAACGTGGTCGACGTCAACTACTACGCCGTCGGCAAGGCGCGCAATTCCAACCTCAAGCACCGTCCGGTGGGCCTCGGCATCATGGGCTTCCAGGATGCGCTGCAGGAACTGCGCCTCACCTATGCGTCAGATGCGGCGGTGGAATTTGCCGACCGTTCGATGGAAGCCGTGTCCTACTACGCCATCTGGGCATCGACCGAGCTCGCCGCCGAGCGCGGCCGCTATTCCAGCTACGAAGGCAGCCTGTGGAGCCGCGGCATCCTGCCCAAGGATTCGATGAAACTGCTGGCCGAAGAACGCGGTGGCTATCTCGAAGTGGACGACAGCAGCACCCTCGACTGGGATTCGTTGCGTGCGCGCATCGGCGAGTACGGCATGCGCAACTCCAACTGCATGGCGATTGCGCCCACCGCGACCATCGCCAACATCGTCGGCGTGTCCGCCTCGATCGAGCCGACGTATCAGAACATCTACGTCAAATCCAACCTGTCGGGCGAATTCACCGTCGCCAACAAGTACCTGGTCAACGACCTGAAAAAGCTCGGCCTGTGGGACGAAGTCATGGTCGCCGACATCAAGTACTTCGATGGCAGCCTGGCCAGGATCGACCGCATCCCGGCCGACATCCGCGCGCTCTACGCCACCGCGTTCGAGATGGAAACCCGCTGGCTGGTGGAGTGCGCCTCGCGTCGCCAGAAATGGATCGATCAGGGCCAGAGCCTCAATATCTACATGGCCGGCGCCTCGGGCAAGAAGCTCGACGAAACCTACAAGCTGGCATGGATACGCGGCCTGAAAACCACCTACTACCTGCGCACCCTCGGCGCCACCTCGGCCGAGAAATCGACCGGCAAGGGCGGCGAGTTGAATGCCGTGTCGTCGGGTGGATCGGGCGCCATGAGCCAGGCTGCGGCCAATCTGCCGGAGCCGGAGATCGAAGGACGCGCCTGCACCATGCGGCCGGGGGATGTGGGGTTTGAGGAATGCGAGTCGTGTCAGTAAAGAGGTAGCAGGATAACCAGCGACTTGCCCGCTTGCGGGCTTAGTCGAATGGCTAGGGAGATGCTGAACAAGTTGGTTTGCTGTGTGGTTCGACTAGCTCACCACGAACGAAATCAATTGCTTGCCGTTCGTCCTGAGCCTGTCGAAGGACTTGTTCAGCGTTTCCATAGGGGTAGTAGGAGGAGGAGCAGTACCGCAGTACCAAAAGAAGAGGCAAAGCCGGCCAATGGATCAAGTCGCAATCTGCGCAGATTCATTGGCCGGGGGAAGCCCGCCTTCAGATTAAAAAAAGTAGTGTGGGCCCAGCCCACTTTGGGACAACCAAAGGAGATTTAAAACGATGCTGAATTTTGAAGATGATTTCACCCCTGCCACGCAGCCCGTCAACGTGCCGTCTTTCCTGCGCAAGGAATCCGCGCCGGCTGGCGCTGACGTGGCCGATGCGCTCGTGCCCCGCTCGGTTGAATCCAGCACCCGCCGCATGCAGGCCGCCGACAAGCGCGTGATCAACGGCTCGACGGACGTGAACCAGCTCGTCCCCTTCAAATACAAATGGGCGTGGGAGAAATACCTTGCCGGCTGCGCCAACCACTGGATGCCGCAGGAAGTGAACATGAGCCGCGACATCGCGCAGTGGAAAGACCCCACCGCGCTCACCGAAGACGAGCGCCGTCTGGTCAAGCGCAACCTCGGCTTCTTTTCCACCGCCGATTCGCTGGCCGCCAACAACATCGTGCTCGGCACCTATCGCCACATCACCGCGCCCGAGTGCCGCCAGTACCTGCTGCGCCAGGCGTTTGAAGAAGCCATCCACACCCACGCCTATCAATACATCGTTGAATCGCTGGGTCTGGATGAAGGCGAAATCTTCAACATGTATCACGAGGTGCAGTCGATTCGGGACAAGGATGAATTCCTCATCCCCTTCATCGACACCCTCACCAACCCCGAATTCAAGACCGGCACCCCCGAGGCCGACCAGGACTTGCTCAAGTCGCTGATCGTCTTCGCCTGCATCATGGAAGGCATCTTCTTCTACGTCGGCTTCGTGCAGATCCTCGCGCTGGGCCGCCAGAACAAGATGACCGGCGCCGCCGAGCAGTACCAGTACATCCTGCGCGACGAGTCCATGCACTGCAACTTCGGCATCGACCTCATCAACACCATCAAGCTCGAAAACCCACACCTGTGGACCAATGAGTTCAAGGCCGAAATCCGCGGCCTGATCCAGAAGGGCGTCGAGCTCGAATACCGCTACGCCGAAGACACCATGCCGCGCGGCGTGCTGGGGCTGAATTCGGCCCAGTTCAAGGAATACCTGCGCTTCATCGCCAACCGCCGCTGCCAGCAGATCGGCCTCGACGAAATGTTCCCCGGCGTCACCAACCCCTTCCCCTGGATGGCCGAGATGATCGACCTGAAGAAGGAGAAGAACTTCTTCGAAACGCGCGTCACGGAGTATCAGACGGGCGGGGCGTTGAGCTGGGATTGACCGGCTGAATGGAAAAAGGCGCAGGGGACTGCGCCTTTTTTTATTTATAGATTTGTTTCTTATAGAAGCAGTGCTACGGAAGACATCAAATGGGTCAAGAGTTACCGATCAATGGCATATCAATAAGTGGTTATCGTAGTTTTGGTACAAGCAATCAACGCTTCGAGAGATTCGGCAAGATCAATCTTTTCATCGGCCAAAATAATAGCGGTAAGTCAAACATTCTTCGTTTGTTACATGACGTGTATCCAGCAATATTTGCTTCCCCGAGTATGCTCAAACTTGACGCTCTCGATCGGCACATGCCCGGACCCGCATCGTTCACCATCGGTATTCCTGTGTCTCTTAGAACTGAAGAAAATGGGGATTTTGCTAAATTCCATGAGCAAATTAATCCGCTCTTTTCAGTTAATGGTGAAAACGCCTCCGAAACCGGCGATGTCTTGAAAGTTTTTCGGGAAAAAGCAAAAGGAGACAACCACACAGACGCATGGTTTGACTATGATCGAGACTTAAAACTTTTAGATATAACCGCTTGGAAAGCGGCCTTTAGTGTTCTGGACGACAATTCTTTAAACCGAGTATGGAGAAAGCTTACGAGCCAGTCAGGCGGTGGTAGAGATCAACATTGGTTTCCGGAAACGCTAACAAGGCTATCCCCTAAACCAATATCCATTAGTGCGGTAATGATTCCCGCTATTCGGCAGATAGGTAAACAAGGAAGTAAGTCGGAAGAGTTTAGCGGCGATGGAATCATTGAACGATTAGTTAAGTTGCAAAATCCAGATGTGCTTAACCAAGCGGACAGAAAGAAGTTTGAGGCAATCAATAAGTTCCTTCAGGCTGTAACGAATAATGATACTGCTCGAATCGAGGTGCCACACGAACGTGACACGATCTTAGTTCATATGGATGGGAAGACACTCCCATTGAGTTCTCTCGGAACTGGAATACATGAAGTAATTATTTTGGCATCAGCTGCGACGACACTCGATAGCACGGTCATCTGTATGGAAGAACCTGAACTGCATCTAAATCCTATACTTCAAAAAAAGCTGATTCGCTATCTGTCTAAGTCCACTACAAACCAATACTTCATTACGACCCATTCGGCAGCATTGATGGACACTCCAAACGCGGAGATTTATCACGTTCAAATGCAAGAAGGGCAATCAGTTGTTGAACGAGTAACGTCTGATCGCCATCGGTCAGAAATTTGTGAAGACCTTGGCTATCATCCTTCAGATTTGTTACAGGCGAATTGCGTGATATGGGTTGAAGGACCTTCTGACCGTCTCTATTTGATTAACTGGATTAAATCAGCCGCCTCAACAATGGTCGAGGGAATACATTATTCGATAATGTTCTACGGGGGACGCTTGGCGTCGCATTTGTCAGGCAATGACTTGGATGAGGAAATCAATGAT
This sequence comes from Thiobacillus sp., assembly GCA_031426895.1. Classification (GTDB taxonomy): domain Bacteria; phylum Pseudomonadota; class Gammaproteobacteria; order Burkholderiales; family Thiobacillaceae; genus Thiobacillus. Next base: position 4,134 of record JASJPE010000006.1, read on the forward strand.
TTTATTTCTCTGCGACGCCTCAACAGGAGGGGCGTGATAGTTATTGATAGTGATCGGGACTCGAAGGGCGCGCGTGTCAATGCAACCAAGAAAAGGTTGCAAGCCGAATTTGATCAAGGTCCGGGATACGCTTGGATAACAGAAGGAAGGGAAATAGAAAATTATTTACCAGGGGAACAGGTAAAAGAGGCGATCAAAAAAACAAAACCCTCGGCAAAATCTGACAGCAAATTCAGTAAATATGAAAACGTTTTATCTATCACCACAAAAGGTAATAAAGAGGTGCAGGCATCAAAGGTTGATGTCGCAAGATATATAACAGACTTATCCAATCCGGATTTCAAAGTGTTGGATTTAGATAAGCAGATTCGCAAACTGATCAGCTTTATATGCGAATCTAATCCGGGACTTAGTAAGCAATAAATTGGAATTAAAGCAGAGTCACATTGGGGTCACAGAGTCACATTGCAGAGTCACATTGGGGTCAAGTCTTGCATTAACGTATTGAATTGCAAGACCTGACCCCGAGAATGCTCGAGAATGCTGACCCCGAGAATGACCCCGAGAATTCACGGCCTCGCAGGCCCAGCCACTTTTTTTGTCGAGAAGTGTGGCCTGGTATTCGGGAAAAGGGGGGTGGACTAATTCCGGTAACGATCGTCACCGCCTTGACCTCTGTTGTGGTCATTTCCGTGACCTTTATCGCGGCCGTGGAATCTGATTTCTCTAGGGTAGCGATCCCTGGGGAGTTCCCTCCAGGGGCCTGTTTTTGCGTTTGAGTAGCTCCAGTTATCATTCTTGTAATAGTAGTAATAGCCGCCGTGATAGTAGTAGGGCTCTACACCTAACTCCACAATCACGGGTAGCGCGGGTGCCACAGCGTATCCGTATTCATGGCCTTGTTGTGTGGGCACCACGACGCACGCGGTGAGCAGAGGCGCCGCAAGTAACGCGATATATAGCTTTCTGTACATGATTGTTCTCCTTGTTGGGTATCCAGAACGGGATGCTGATTTTCCACTTGGTGGCGATTTCATCACCACCACAAGAATCATTGCCGGAGGCACACATCGGAGGCTAGGCCATGTGGACTGGATTTCAAGGAAACAAACGCGTCAGACTGTAGTTAAAGGGGCAGGGCTCGAATGGACGCCACGCGCTCGACGGGTCCCGGGTCTCGCGATGTTCGGATTCTGTTCTTCGCGAGATGCGGGTTAAACTTTCTGCTCTGCAAACCTGCGGGGTCATTGCGTGATCCCGTCATTGTTCATTTAGGCCATGCTGCGCGGATCATGGTTCGGGCATACGCATGCGCTGCAAGGTCTGGATTTAAAGGGGCCAGGCTGAACTGACCCCTTTGGTCACTTTAGTCATCTTCGCGGTGGCCCTGACCGCTTTTTCAAGCGGTGCACGCTTTCAGCGATTACCCCTGTGCCATAATCCGCCTCGCGGAGCTGTGAATAAAAAATAATCGAATACAACACATTGGGGGAGTCCGATGAGAAACCTGTTGTCTGCGCCGTTGTTCGCCTTGTTGTTCCTGTTCATTCCTTCTGCATTCTCGCAATCCGACCCGGCCACGGCCGCAGCCCCGAGCCAGCAGGAGGCAGTGTTGACGGCTGCGACCGAGGCGGCGCGAAAAGCGCTTCGTCCGGGGCCGGCTGATGTGCCGCTATCGGGCCAAGCCGTACTCAGGCTGCCAGCCAATTTTGGCTACGTGCCGCCCGCTGAGGCTGGGCAATATCTGGAGGCGCTGGGCAACCCGACAGCAGGTGGGGTTGGCGGTCTCGTGGTGCCGATCGATAACCAGAAGGGTGACTGGTTCGTGGTCATTGGCTACATGCCTTCTGGCTATATCAAGGACGACGATGCAAAGGAATGGGATGCCGATGAGCTGCTAGAGTCGCTGCGGGCCGGAACCGAGGAAGACAACAAGCAGCGCGCACAAATGGGGATTCCAGGCCTGGAAATCATTGGCTGGGTGGAACCGCCGAAATATGACGAGAGCACGCGGCGTTTAGTCTGGTCTATAGCAGCGCGCAATCAGGGCCAGTCGGCGGATATGGACAATGGTATCAACTACAACACTTACGCACTGGGACGCGAAGGGTATTTCAGTCTGAACCTAGTAACTGCGCAAAGTACGGTGATGCAGGACAAACTGGCGGTTCATGCATTGCTGTCTGCGCTGCAATTCGATGAAGGAAAACGCTACACCGATTTCAATTCAGACACCGATATGGTGGCCGAGTATGGCTTGGCAGCACTGGTAGCTGGTGCGGCTGCAAAGAAGGTGGGCCTGCTCGCTGCGATCGCAATCTTCCTTGCCAAATTCTGGAAGCTGCTATTGATCGGTGCTGTGGGCGTGGGCATGGCAGGCAAAAAGTGGTTCAACAAGAAAGATTCGAGCTAAAGGGTTCAGCTTCGCAGCGCATTTAATCGAGCTACAGGAAAACAAAATTCCATCGGGGTCAGGTCTTGCAAAACCCCATTTCGCCTCTACGCCCCAAGCCAGCCAGCCCCGAAAGCGCCGCTAGGGAGACGCTGATTTATTCCACTTTCGTCATTCCGGCGAAAGCCGGAATCCAGTGAAATCAAGCAACTGGACACCGGCTTTCGCCGGTGAGACGAATAAATCAGCGTTTCCCTAGCAATTTTCGATCCTGGCCCCTTTGCTCACGCAACCAGATCAGATGCCGTTTTCTGGGCTGCCACAATTTGGTTGCGTCCGCAGCGTTTGGCTTCATATAGCGCGATGTCTGATGTGCGGATCAGCTCGGCAGGCGAGGAGACGGAAGCAAGCTCGGACGAAGACACGCCGAAACTCAGGGTGACATGGCTGGCCACGGGCGATGCTTCGTGGGGAAGATTCAAGGCCAGGATACGCTCGCGTATCTGCTCGGCTACGGATATCGCACCGCTCAAATCAGTCTGCGGCAACAGGAACGCAAACTCTTCGCCGCCGATTCGGGCCACCACATCGCCAGGGCGGGACAGCGCGTGGTGCATGGCCTGCGCAACTTCCACCAGGCATAGGTCGCCGGCCGGGTGCCCATAGTGGTCGTTGTATTCCTTGAAGTGATCGATATCGGCCATGATGAGTGAAAACGGCGCATGGTTGCGTTTCGTTCTTGCCCATTCCTTGCTGAGTTCTTCCTCGAACAGCCGTCTGTTCGGGATGCCGGTGAGACTGTCCAGACGGACCAGATATTCCAGCGCCTGCTCCACCTCGATTGATGAGAACAACTCGCGGCGCAGTTTTTCAGAGTCGCGAAACAGGCGGTGGACCTGGATGGACGTGGCGAGCATGGCGAGACCGAAGATGACCATCATCAGGCCCATGATGAGATGAATGCGATCGCCCACCCACATCATTCGGATGCTGATGGGTACCACGACCGGAATGGCGAAGCACCAATAGGCGTGGCTCACGGACGACAGCAGCGGAACGGCTCCGGCCACCATTCCCCCCAGTACAAAAGCAAGAACGACCTGGTGCGGGAAGGAACTGGGATGAAACAGGAGAATTCCGGACAGCCCCCACACCACCCCGGCAGCGCATGCGCCGGCCAGGAAATACTTCGTCCAGAAAGCATGATCGGACTCGCTTTTGGGGGTGGCGTTTCTAAACGCCCGCAAGGTGAGGAATCGAGCCCCCGTGACGGCGACGAGCAAGCCTGACCAGGTTAGCAGGACGGGCATGGGCACGGCGTTCCACAGAACCGCGGCAAGAATGAATCCGTTTGCCAGGTTGACGATCAGCGATATGGGGAGCTGACGAAAGCTCTGCACAATCTGCGGCACAAGGATGCCCGGATCCTGGGAATATGAAGATTGTCCGACAGGGTTATCCAAGGGCGAGCTCCATTGACGAGGTTTCCGGACGCATTGGCATTTCCCCTGCGCACAAGCGTCTATCCAATATAGGCCAAGCTGCGCGGATCATGGTTCGGGCATACGCATAAGCTGCAACGTCTGTGAGCTAAAGGGGTCAGCTTTGGATTGTTTTTTCGGAGCAATAGGGCACCTTCCCGCCCACCTTTTTGATGGCGGGGTTCTCTTTGCGCGACCATGCCGAGGAGTGAATTGCGGAGCAGAGACAAGCCCGGAAAAAAAATCAGCAAAACGCTGTGACATAATTAGTGCGCGGAGCAATAAACAAAAAAATAATTCCATACAACACATTTGGGGGGAGCCCGATGGGAATGCTGTTTTCCGCGCCGCCAACGATCCCGAGCAAGGGGGGCGTGATGCATGCCATCACGTCCTGCCGTGCCATCCGGGGAAGTCCATCCGCCAAGTTCGCGATCTTGTTGCTGCCACGGGTTGCCTGTTCGTCTTTGTTGCTTGCCTGTTTAATAACCAGTGCGACCGCGCTGGATTTGAGCTTGCCAAGAGATATTCTGGACGAGGGGCGGCGGCCTCCGCCCGAACGCGGCGCCCTGATGGGAGAGGAATTCGGCAGCGAGGGAAATCCGCCTGAGGTATCGCTGTATACGCACAATGTGAAGGAAACCATCAAGCGTCGGATGCAAGGCGCCTTCCCCAAAGATGGCGCCGGGCGGGTGATCTGCGGAGAGGCGTCGTACGCGATGACGCTCAGGGCCGATGGTTCGATTGATCGCCTGGAGGTGATCCCTGTCCGGCCGAGCGCCGGCGCGTCGGGCAGCCTGGAGTCGTTTTTTGTGCAGCCGACGGCTGCGTATCGCAATGCGGGCAACGCACAGCACAGGCAACGGGTCGAGACGGATGAGGAAAACCTCGAGGCGTTTGCGCAAGCGATTGCGGACAGGCTTCACAGCATTGCCCCTTATCCAGCGCGGCTGCAGCGGGAAACCACACCACCCGGACCGAATGACGTTCAACCCCCGGCCAAGCTGGTATTGATTGCAGGTAGCATCGGTGTGAAGTGCACCGGGTGGGAGGTGGGCCGACAATGAAAGGATCGCTCGCTTGAAGCTAAAAGGGGTTAGCTTCGGATTTTTTCTTTCTACGTCAGCTAAAGAAAATCATTGCGAACGGAAAATCAAAGCTGACACTTTCAGTCGTAGCAACCGTTATCGTAAGTTCAGGCGATATGATGAAAATAAACGCGATCCTACCTTCTCTCGTCATTGCAGCAGGCTTGGCAGGTATTTTTCTTGCAGCACCCGTTCCAGCGTCCGTGCTCAACCAGTTCTCACCAGCAGGATCGCAAAGTGCGCGTGTGCGCGACGAGGTCTTGGCGCGAATCAGGGCGGACTATGTTGACCCGGTCGACGAAGACAAGCTGACTCGAGGCGACCTCGGTGAACTGGTTCGTACGGTTGACCTGGAGGGCGAGTATCTGGACCAGGATGCCTTCAGCGAACTCAAGTCCCTTCCCGCTAACGTTGGCGGGATTGGCCTGGAGTTCGGCGCGCATGCCGAGGGTTTGAAGATCGTTGCACCCCTCGACAATTCGCCTGCTGCGCGCGCCGGCTTGAAGGCGGGCGATCTCGTCGTCGCAATCGACGATGTGCCCGTGAAGGGCCTGACGCTTTTGGACGCTGCCAAACGCCTTCGTGGCGAAATGGATACCCCGATAAAGATCGCGATCTTGCGGGAGGGCGAAAACAAGTCGCGGGACGTCACAATGCGGCGGGAGTTCATTCGCCAGCAATCCGTCAGGGTGAGTGAACTTGAGCCGGGCTATTTCCATATCCGGATCAGCCGGTTTACTGATGACACGCTTGCCACCCTCGCTACGCAGCTGAAAGTGATTTACTCGGACGGAGAACCCAGGGGACTGGTGCTCGATCTGCGCGATAATCCGGGTGGCCTTCTCTATTGCGCTGCGGGTATTGCAGCGGTCTTCCTGCCGTCTGATGTGCTCGTGGCCTCAGTCAGGGGGAGGTCGCCTGACAATACTTTCAACATTCATGCCGCCCCGCGCTTTTACGTGCGAACGGGAACCGACCCCTTTGGGGCCCTTCCTGCAAGCGTGAAGCGGGTTCCCCTTGTCGTGCTTGTCAATGAAGCCACTGCAGCCGGTTCGGAGATCGTCGCGGGTGCTTTCCAAGATTACAAGAGGGCCATCGTTGTGGGGACACGTACCTTTGGGCGGGCGTCACTTCAGACGATATTTCCCTTGGCAAACGGCGCTGCCTTGAAGCTGACTACCGCCCGTTGGGTGACTCCAAATAAAAGAAGCGTGCAAAACTCGGGAATTGTTCCCGATGAGGTGGTCATGGAAGCGCTTGAAAAAACAACGCAGGAAAAGCCAATCCAGAAGGGTCCTTTGGAACACGCACTCTCGATTTTGAAGAAAACCAGGAATTAAATGGGTCTGGCTCTGGCTAAAGAGGTCAGCTCAGGATCGATTAATTCCGATTAAATTCGACAGACAACAGGGGGCAGCGCTCAGCTTCCCGAGGGCAGCGGCTCATTGAGGTAATACTGGCGCAGTGAATCCAGGGGCAGGGTTCGAATGGACGCCACGCGCTTGACGGGTGATGGGTCTCGCGATGTCCGGATTCTGTTCTTCGCGAGATGCGGGTTAAACTTTCTGCTCTGCGGCCTTCCGGCCAATCTGGGGAAATAAGCAACCATGTCCCAACAGCATCCCATCATCGCTGTCACCGGCTCGTCCGGTGCTGGCCTGTCCACGATACGCCACGCGTTCAAGTTCATTTTCGAGCGCCTGAACATCAAACCCGCGATCGTTCATGGCGACGGTTTCCGGCGTTATTCCGATCGGCAGTTCGCCGCCTTGCTGGAGGAGTCGCGGGGCAGCGGCAGCAAGGTTTCCTGGTTCGGGCCCGAGTGCAATCATTTCCCGGAGCTGGAATCGTTTTTCAGGACCTATGGCGAATGCGGCAGCGGGGTTTATCGCCAGTATGCGCACACGGCCGGGCACGGCGAGAAATTGGGGGTGCAACCTGGCGAGTTCACGCCTTGGTCGCCCCTGCAGCCGGGCAGCGATCTCTTGTTCTATGAGGGGCAGCATGGCGGCCTGGTGGCCAACACCTGGACGCGCCGCAAAGCCGACTCGTGCCAGTTTCCGCCGGAAATAGACCGGCGCGCGGGACGCCAGGGCATCGATGTGGCCCAGCATGTGGACCTGCTGATCGGCGTGGCGCCTGCCATCAACCTGGAGTGGATACAGAAGATCCACCGCGACTGCAAAAAGGGCACGTGCTCGCCCGAAGAATCGGTGGAAACCATTCTGCGCCGCATGGACGACTACATCCATTACATCGTTCCCCAGTTCGGCCTGACCGATATCAATATCCAGCGCATGCCGCTGGTGGATACCTCCGACCCGTTCATTGCGCGCGACGTGCCGCTGGCCGACGAATCGCTGTGCATCATCCATTTTCGCGACCGTGAGCGCCATGATTTTCCCGAGTTGCTCAGGCGCATTCCTGACGCTTACATGTCGCGCCCGTCCACGATGGTGATTCCCAACAATGATCTGCGCCTGGCCCTCGGCGTGATTTGTGGTCCGATTCTGGCCAGGTTTATGGAATTAAAGGCGCCAGACTAAGCTAGCCCGGGTTTTCCGGACACTTTATAAATGGCGACAATCGCCAGGGGGTGTCAGAGGGAAAGACCCAGGAAGCCCCACCAGCGTATCCGCACGCGTCACATCAAGGAATTAAGACCGAAGCCCAAGCTGCTCAAGCTTGGTCAGAAACCGCCGATTAAAGGGATCGGGGTCGAATTGATCCTGAGTTCTCCCCTTGCACTGCAAATTTAGATAGGGCGTGCATTTGATGCATGCCTTTCGTTCAATCGCGTTTGATGAGGCGTCTGATGTCTGATGATTTGAATGGTGGTGAGTTGCTTGAAGTCAGCTTGAAAACACTGCGATTACGTCCGGGGCTTTTTCTGAACATTCAGAGAATGCGTGAGGGCGCACCGGTATATGAGGCGCAATTTGTCGCGGCCATCGAAGGCAAAGGCGTGATGTTGACGCCAAGCGGTACGGATAGCCTCAAGACGGAAATAATCATTGGCGAAGAGTATTTGATTCAAGGCTTTACGGGCCAGACCGATTTCTCCTTCACTGCGCCGGCCTTGAATGTCTTTAAGGCGCCCTTTGCCCATGTGCTCTTCGCTTACCCGGCTACGGCAAAAGCAAAAAAGGTGCGCAAATCGATGCGCATGAAAACCGCCTTGCCCGCAACAATCTCGCCCTGTGGTCAGAACAATTCGCTAGAGGTCTCGATCATCGATTTAAGCGTTGCCGGCGTCATGATTTTATCGCCACGTTCCCTGGGGGTGATTGGCGGTCTTTTCGACCTGGCATTTCCGGTCAACTTTGATGACATTCACGCCAACATCAATATAGTGGCCAAGCTTCGCCACAGTAACCACACGGACAATGACGGGCGAAAGATCGGCTTGTCTTTCGAGAATTTATCCCTTGAGAACAAGCTGCTTTTGAATTCTTTTGTCGGCAAGATTACTGAAGAAAATTCTTTCGTCATTGAGCCATAGGGAGACGCTGAACAAGTCCTTCGACAGGACGAACGGAAAGTAATTGATTTCGTTCGTGGTGAGCTAGTCGAACCACACAGCAAACCAACTTGTTCAGCACGAATGACGGGGGCAGGCCTTGCCCTTTGCCGCAATAGGCAAGACCTCGAAAGCGATATCTGTTTGCCCAGTGACCTCGCGCCAAACGCGACAGACACCCATTTTCAGCGTCGAAACCTCAGGCTCAGACACGATTAATTTCTGGCGCGGTGTGCGACTTTTGCTTGATAAACGAATATGAAAACAGGTGGCCAAGCGTTCCTGCCATTGCCATGCCAATCACCAGGGTATACGCAGCGGAATGCTCGATCCTGACCGGGCGTAACGCGACAAGCACAAGGAGCGCGATGACAATCGCACTAACCGCGGCAATGAGGTGCCAGGGCCACTCGCTCCGCTGACGGATATCCTTTGACGTCCGATTCCAGCCGGCGACAGGCCGTCATTACCCTGCGCCCACGTGCTGGCCTCAAGTCGGCCGCTGTCGAATTTTGCGCCTTGAACATTTAGCGCTGCGTGCCATATTGATAGGCGTAGGTATCCCGCCTACTTCTGCAGTTCATTCCATCATCAGGAGAAATCATCATGACCAATATTGCTCGTTTTGATCCATACAGCATGGCACGGATGGATCCGTTTGAAAGTATGGTGCGTGACTTCATGCCATCAACCCTCAGGACCATGATGCAACCCATGGGCAGTCCAACCATGGCGATTGAAGTTCAGGAAATGGATAAGGCTTTCTTGCTCGAAGCCGAACTCCCTGGCGTCAAGAAGGAAGATATCGACATCTCCATCACCGGCAATCAAGTCACTCTTAGTGCAGAATGCAAGCATGAAAAAATGACCGTTGGCGCCAAGGAATGGTGCAACGAACGGAGCTACGGCATGGTCAGCCGAACCATCCAGCTACCCATGGAAATCGACGAGAAGAAAGCCGATGCCACTTACGTCAATGGCGTGCTGCACCTGAACTTGCCCAAGAAATCATCTGGCATGGGCCGGAAGCTGGAAATCAACTAAGCGCACGTCACGCCGATGGGTCAATGCCAAACCCGCTTCTAGTGCTGCCGATTACCTTTGGGCGACCGGTAGCACCTTGAATCGGCCCATGGGCCCTCTCCCGAAACGGCAGGGTTTAACCACTTGGCCGCAGGCGTTTATCCCCCCCCGCAGTCCACTGCAGCTCCCGTGCTACCCTCCGCTCCACCATGCGACTTCCTCAACTCCGACAACGTCTACGCGATCTGGGCGCGGCCCCATGCCATGAGGGGCGCGTGCTGCGGGCGTGGGTGCAGGGGCGCTCGCTCGACACCAAGCGGCGGCGCGCCGAAGACTTTCTGCCGCTGGCGGTGCGTAATGAGCTGCCGGGCTTGTTCGATGAACTGAACGCGCTGGCGCGGGTGCATTCCGAGCACGCCGGCGAGGATGGCTCGGCGCGCCTGCTGGTGGCGCTGGCGGACGGACAGACGGTGGAAACCGTGCTGTTGCCGCGCGACGGGGTGTGCGTGTCCACCCAGGTCGGCTGTGCAGTGGGGTGCGTGTTCTGCATGACCGGCCGCGCCGGTTTGCTGCGCCAGCTTTCCAGCGCGGAGATCGTCGCGCAGGTGGTGCTGGCGCGCAGCCGTCGTCCGGTGAAGAAGGTCGTGTTCATGGGCATGGGCGAGCCGGCCCATAATCTGGATAACGTGCTGGAGGCCATCGAGCTTCTTGGTGTGGAAGGCGGCATCGGCCACAAGAATCTGGTGTTCTCGACTGTCGGCGACTTGCGCGTGTTCGAGCGCCTGCCGCAGTGCACGGTGAAGCCTGCCCTGGCGCTCTCCCTGCACACCACCGATCACGACCTGCGCCGGCGTCTGCTGCCCAAGGCGGCGGACATCGCGCCGGCTGAACTGGTCGAGCTGGGCGAAGCCTATGCCCGCCGTACCGGCTACCCGATCCAGTACCAGTGGACGCTGCTCGAAGGCATCAACGACACCGACGTCGAGCTGGAAGGGATCGCCCGACTGCTGGCCGGCAAGTACGCGGTGATGAACCTGATTCCCTACAACAGCGTCGAGGGCGTTGACGGTTTCGACTTCCGCCGCCCAAGCTGGGAGCGGGCGGCCGAGATGGCGCGCAGCCTGCACCGGCGCGGCGTGCTCACCAAGCTGCGCCACTCCGCGGGGCAGGATGTGGAGGGTGGGTGCGGACAGTTGCGGGCGCGGGTGGTGGGCGGGGCTGTCGATTTTCCGCCCGCCGGCTTGCCCTGACCCCGAAGGCTCCGTATCGCCGATGGCTTTCCTTAACGTCGTGCGCGGAAACAAGTGTGGACAGACCCCGGCACCCGGTAGCTTTGGGGTGTTGCTCAACTCGAATGCGTTAAATGCCTGTTAAGCGAGGCGATATGAAATTACTTGAGTTTCCTCACTCTCACTATTGCGAAAAAGCGCGCTGGGCACTCGACTATAAAGGCGTGCCATTTCAGGCTGTGGCGCTTTTGCCCGGGCTTCACATGATCACAGTGCGCAAGTACGCCCCCGATACGTCTGTTCCCGTGTTGTTAAGCGATGGCGAAGGAGTGCAAGGCTCCAGCGAAATCATCGATTACCTCGACCGGAAGTTCCCCCTGCATTCATTGACGCCCGTCGATCCTGATCAGCGCCAGGCGTGTCTGGAAATTGAACGCAGCATGGATACAAGGCTGGGGGAGAATATTCGCCGGGTCTTGTACGATCGGTTGCTGGCTTACCCTGAATTCATACGCCATTGCTTTACCCATCCGATGCCGGGCGTGAAGCAGTTCATCTTCAGGCTGTTTTATCCGGTTTTGCGCAACAAAATTTATCAAACCTATGTGGTTTCCCCTGCGAAGGTCGAACAATCCCTGCGCGAATTTGATGCGGCAATGAGCGAGCTGGAGCAAACAGTCAAACAGGGACAGTATCTGGTTGGGGATCAATTTACCCGCGCTGATTTGTCAGTCGCATCGATGCTTTCATTGCTGGTTATGCCTGCGGAACATCCATTCCCATGGAGAGATATTCCCGACCCGCAAACCCGATTATTTTATGATCTGTACCGAGATCATCCGGTATCCGAGTGGGTCAGAAAAATGTATCGAGAGCATCGTTTGTGTAAGGGGGAAAACTCCGGATGCGCAGTTACTACGAGTAATTGAGCGGCCAGATCGGACCCCCTTTATTTTTGGGTGGATTACGAAAATCCTCCATATCTGACTTCATCTGATGTGTGGAGGAACGCCCATTCCACTTAGACCTGCAAATCAGTTTTGGCTTCGATGGAGGAAGCTGAGAGTCGCTGTGGCACCATGTTTTTATGATCAACGCACGTGTTTCGTCGCGTGCATTCACCCGTGTATTTTGCCGGCGCATTGAAAGTTGGCTCCACTGCTGGTTTAGGCGCGGTGTGCCTAAAGGTAAAAGTTGACCAAAGCTTACCCAGAATTCCCGCCATGAAACTTCGGGGTCTTGCCCTTTGACACTCAGTAATCTGGCCTCACCCTTTTAACTTCGAAAACGCTGCCGCCATGGCACCGCCCATCGGCGCTGATGCGGGCGCACGGCCCGGTTTGCCGCCCGCCGGTTTGCCCTGGGCGCGAGGGTCGCGCGGCGGTCGCGGTGCCGCCTGTGGCTTCTCGCCCGTCTTCGCTGCATCGCTCAGCCGCATCGTCAGCGCGATGCGCTTGCGCTTCTCGTCCACTTCCAGCACTTTGACCTTCACGATTTGCCCGGCCTTGACCACGCTGTGCGGGTCTTTGACGAAGCTGTTGGACAGCGCGGAGATGCGGACCAGGCCATCCTGATGCACGCCGATGTCGACGAACGCGCCGAACGCCGCCACGTTGGTGACGACGCCTTCCAGGATCATGTCGGGCTTCAGGTCGGCCAGCGTTTCCACACCGTCTCTGAAGCTTGCGGTGGTGAATTCGGGGCGCGGGTCGCGGCCGGGTTTTTCGAGTTCCTTGAGGATGTCGGTGATGGTGGGGATGCCGAATTTCTCGCTGGCGTAGCTCGACGGATTGAGCGATTTCAGCAGGCTGCTGTTGCCGATCACGCCCTTGAGATCCTGCTTGATGTCGGTGAGGATCGTTTGCACCAGCGGATACGATTCGGGGTGGACGGCGGAGGCGTCGAGCGGGTCGTTGCCATCCATGATGCGCAGGAAGCCGGCGGCCTGTTCGAAGGTTTTTGCGCCCAGACGCGGCACGTCGAGCAGCTGCGCGCGGCTGGCGAACCGGCCCTTGCTCTCGCGGAAAGAAACGATGGCCTGTGCGACGCTGGCGCTCAGGCCGGAGACGCGCGCCAGCAAGGGAACTGACGCCGTGTTGACATCGACGCCCACGGCGTTGACACAGTCTTCCACCACCGCATCGAGCGAACGCGCCAGATCGAACTGGCTGACGTCGTGCTGGTATTGGCCGACGCCGATGGACTTGGGGTCGATCTTCACCAGCTCGGCCAGCGGGTCTTGCAGGCGGCGCGCGATGGAGACCGCACCGCGCAGCGAGACATCCATGTCGGGCAATTCGCGCGAGGCGAATTCGGACGCGGAATACACCGACGCGCCGGCCTCGGACACTACCACGCTGGTCAGCCGCAGTTCGGGACGCAGCTTGATCAGGTCGCGCGCGAGTTTGTCGGTCTCGCGCGAAGCGGTGCCGTTGCCGATCGAGATCACCGAGACTTTGTGTTGCTCGGCTAGTCTGGCCAGGGTGTGTAGCGAACCGTCCCAGTCGTTGCGCGGTTGATGCGGGTAAACGGTGGCGGTGTCCAGCACCTTGCCGGTCTCGTCCGTTACCGCCACTTTCACGCCGGTGCGGATGCCGGGGTCCAGCCCCATGGTCACACGCGGCCCGGCCGGCGCGGCCAGCAACAGGGCTTTAAGGTTGCGCGCGAATACGTTGATGGCTTCGGTCTCGGCGCGCTCACGCAGCGCACCCATCAACTCCAGCTCCAGATGCATGAAGCTCTTCACGCGCCAGGTGAAGCGCACCGTGTCCATCAGCCAGCGGTCGGCGGGCCGCTGCTGATCCTGGATGCCGAAGCGGCTGGCGATGCGCGCCTCGCAGGGATTGTGCGGCACGCTCCAACCGGGTCGTTCCTCCTCGCTGTCGAGGCGCAGCCGCACATCGAGCAGGTCCTCGCGCCGTCCGCGGAACAGCGCCAGCGCGCGGTGTGAGGGGAGGGTGGTGATGGATTCGGAATAATCGAAGTAGTCGGCGTATTTTTCCGCCGCCGCGTCCTTGCCTTCGCGCACCTTCGATTCGACGATGCCGTGTTCCTGCACGTATTCGCGCAGGGCTTGCAGCAGGGGCGCGTCTTCGGAAAAGCGCTCCATCAGGATCTGTCGCGCGCCGTCGAGCGCGGCCTTGGCATCCGCCACACCGGGGTTGTCGCCCTGCTCGGTGCTGAAGGACTCGCGCAGATACTGCGCCGCCTCTTCTTCGGGGTTGAGCATCGGGTTGGCCAGCAGGGCATCGGCCAGCGGTTCCAGCCCGGCTTCCTGTGCGATCTGCACCTTGGTGCGGCGCTTCTGCTTGTAGGGTAGGTAGAGGTCTTCCAACTGCGTCTTGTCCGGCGCAAATGAGATGGCCTGCAGCAGTTCCGGCGTCATCTTGTTCTGCTCGGTGATCGACTGGATGATGGCGGCGCGGCGCGCTTCCAGTTCGCGCAGATAGCGCAGCCGGTCTTCCAGCAGACGAAGCTGAATGTCGTCCAGTCCGCCCGTTGCCTCCTTGCGATAGCGCGAGATGAACGGCACCGTCGCGCCCTCGTCCAGCAGGGCAATGGCAGCGGCAACCTGCGCAGGTTTGGCCGCGACCTCGGCGGCGAGTCGGTGTTCGATGGAAGGCAGCATGGTTTGATTGACTGAATGAATCGGCCGCCATGTCGCGAGGCCGATGGGTGAAAGTTACGGGTTGTGCATTATGCCGAATATCCTCAAACCCGGTGCACCACCGCTTCCAACCATTTACCCGGCAAAAATGGGATCATTGATCCAATCCGCTTGGGACTGAAACCTGCCCCTGCCTCGTCGCAAACCGAAGTCATGGGCTTTCTTTGTTACCGATCAACATGAGCAACAACACCATCCGTGCCCGGCTGACCCTTTCATTCAAGGGCGAGACTTACGAACTCGATTCCGTCATTGACCTGGATGGATGCCTTGGTGAGCCTGGAGAGGCGCCCCATTTCCATCAACGCTTGGCCAGGGCGGCCGGGATTGATCCTTACTCGTATCTGTATGAGGTATTGGAGACGCATGAGATCGTGTTTTCGGATGCCACGGGGGTGGCGGGTCGAAGCTGCCGTAATGGCCGGTTCGACTGGATTCAATTTGAGCACGACCGGCGCGAGGCAGGCGACTGGCAACGTGTCCGGGCCATCGCACAGCAGACGCTGGGTGCGCGCGACCTGGACGCAGAGCCGGAACTGAAGGCAGCCTTGCTGGCGGTGTATCGGGCGGGGAGCGGGGCGGACTAAGGGCAGGCTTGTCGAACCACACAGCAAACCAATTTGTTCAGTATTTCGCGCGTGAATGATGTTTCATGGCCCGAGCGTGGTGCGCTCTCTAAAGTGAGTCGAATGACGCGGTTTTTCCCGTTTCACCGAACCTGATCGAGGAGGACTTCATGAGTGCGCTTACACCCGACAAAGTCAGACTGGCCAGTCTGCCCTGCTGGCTGCATGCGGGATGGCGGGT
Source organism: Thiobacillus sp. (assembly GCA_031426895.1). GTDB lineage: Bacteria > Pseudomonadota > Gammaproteobacteria > Burkholderiales > Thiobacillaceae > Thiobacillus. The sequence goes on from JASJPE010000006.1 coordinate 19,341, forward strand.
TTTTTTGCAGGCCAAAGGATTGAGTGCGGCTTATGCGGGTATCTTCGCGGTGCTTGGACTGGTGCAGTTCTATGCTGTGGTGACGGCCGGACTGTCTCCGCTGGTGGTGGCGCTGGCAGGCGGGTTCATGCTGCTCGGGCCAGCTTTGTTGTGCGGTTTCTTCAACGTGTCCGATCATCTGGAGCGGAAAGAAGTAGTGGGCCTTGGACACTTTTTTGCGGGCTTTCGCCTGGTTCCGCCAGTGCTATGGGTGGTGTCGTTGTTCGAGATGTTTTTGTTCCTGATCTGGCTGACGGATGCGGGCATTGTCTACGGTTTGTATTTTGGCATGACGCGCGAAATGGGCCTGCCGGAATTTTTCGCAGGACTGGCCGGAGAGGGAAATGCATGGCCTTATCTATTTTTCAGCGGGCTGATGGGGACGCTGCTGGCGTTCATCATCTACACCACTTCCGCCTTTGCCGTGCCGCTGCTGTTTTACCGGCGTGCGAGCCTGGCGGGTGCGGTGAGTGCGAGCGTGCGGGCTGTGTTTTCAAATTTCCCGGCGATGCTGGCCTGGGGGGTGCTGCTGTCGGTGGCGATGTTTACGGCCATGCTGCTTCTGCTGCCCTTGTTTCCGGTGGTGTTTCCGGTGCTGGCCTATGCCAGCAGGCAGGCTTATCGCGAGGTTTTTCCTGATAGCTGACCCGTGCTGCAAACCAATTTGGTCAGCCTGTTTTTCAATGCGAAACCGGGCGTGACGAACTCTATTCCTTGGCGCTCGCGCGTCTGCGGTTGAGATCCAGGATGGTTGCGCATCGCTCGAATACGCCCGGTTCGATGTCCGGGATCACGCCGGCTCTCGGGTCCGATCCCTGGGTGGTGAGAATCACCGCGCAATTCGCCATATTGGCGCGGGCCAGCAGGTCGGTCGCAAACTCTTTGCAGTACAGGTGGTAATTCTCGAGAATCATCAGCAAGGGGTGTTCGAAGTTGCTTTCCTCGATCCAGTCCAGGATGCCGGGCAGGCGACGTCTGATCTCATCCACACTGCTCTGCGACTGGTACGAGTTGAACTGAAGTATCGAAACCCCCTTGCGGCTCACCTTCAGTTTCCCATCTTTTTCGACGGCGACATTGAGGGCGTGATAACGGGTGGGCCCGAAGGCCGCGTTTACTTTGTCACGCAGGCTGGTGACCAGCGACGAGATCAGTCCCTCGGTGATATAGATCACGCCAAATCCCGCCGTGGCTGCGTCGCCGCACAGCGTGGTGAGCGCCTGGTTGCGTCCGCCGAAATTCTCCCCGCGGATCAGGATATTACCCATCAGGCCGAGTGGGCTCAACACCAGTTCTGGAACAGGCGAACTCGCGTCAAAGCGCAATCGGAACAGGGTTTCGCCGGGCTCGGCCTTTCTTCTCGTGAGGAGTTCGGTGATCGTTACCATGTATATCTTCTCTGGACGCTGGGTACCTGGAAAGCGCTCTGTTGGTGCGAGGCGAGGCTGCTCTTTAACCGCGCAAATCCGGCCCGGCTTCGGAGGACGCCGCCGGGATGCGCTGCGGCATCATATTTTCATCCAGCAGGCGCTCAATCCGGGCGAAAACTTCAAAACGCGAAAATGGCTTTTTCATGAAATCATCTGCGCCGGTGCGGCTGCCAAAGAACAGTTCGGTCGCCTGCTCGTTGCCGCTGATCATGATGATGGGGATGTGTGCGGTGACCGGGTCCTTGCGCAGCGTGCGCAGCGCAGCAAAGCCGTTGACGCCGGGCAGGATGATGTCAAGAAAGATCAGGTCGGGGGTTTCCGTTCGGGCGAGACTGATCCCGGTTTCCGCATCCAGGGCTTCCAGGGTGATGAAGCCCGCCGACTGCAATATCTTCTTCAGGGCAAATACGATGGTGGGTGAGTCATCAATGATCAGGGCACGGGTTTCATCGCGTGCATTCACCCGTTTATTGCGCCGCCGCTCATCTTTGACCGGCGCATCAGGCGTTGCCTCCACGCCTGATTCTGGCGTGGTGTGTCCAAAGGCAAAAGCTGACCGAAGCCTATTCAGTATCCCCACAACGACTCTCCTTGTTTTCGCCAAGCTTACCCGTCGCAGGCAGGTCTGTCTTTTGGTTCACAAGAAAGACCTGGCAGGGATCGGCAATACATGGTGCGTCGATTGAATAGCTTGGGGTTTGTTTTTTCATTACAGGGCAGAGGCAGAGGCAGATGTGGGAACACTGAATTACGCGTCCCTTTTGTCCGTTACCAGAGACATCCCGTTCGTTCACCAAGACCATGAGAGTTGTCCCCACCCTGTTGTTTGTCGCCATGATCGTCGGGGCATGGAATCATTTTTCCTCGCGCCCCATTGACCACGCCCAAGGCAGACTCGCGCCGAAAGCCCCGGTGCAGCTGGATCGCTCGGGCCTGCCGTCGTTTTCGGTGAGGGGGTATCAAATCATGCCGGCCGCGGAATTTTCGCTGGAAGCTCGCGTGCTCTCCACGGAGCCATACCACGTGGGACGCGAAGCCGATCTGTCACCTGTCGATCTGGCGCTCGGCTGGGGGCCGATGTCGGATAGCGCCGTGCTGGATCACTTGCAGATCCGCCAGAGCGGTCGTTTCTATTTCTATCGATGGTCGGATCAACCGCCGATCGAACTGTCTGAGATTATTGAGCACAGTGCAAACATGCACATGATTCCCGCCAGTGATGTCATCAAACATCGTCTGCGCGACGTGCGCAAGGGCCAGGTCGTCACGCTGAGCGGGTATCTTGTGCGCGTGCAGGCATCGGATGGCTGGCGGTGGAACAGCTCGATGACACGCAGCGATTCTGGCAATGGTGCTTGCGAGCTGGTGTGGGTGAAAAATCTGACGGTACGTTGAGAATGCGTTAACGGGCCGGGCTTGAGCTTTGCTGAATTTTTGTTGGGCAAAACAAGGCGGGCTCAGTCACAATTGCCTGCGTCCGGCCCATACCATGTGGGACGGCGCAATCACATCAAACAAACTCAACCATCAGGAGTCCCGTCTTGAAAACCATTGAGGAACGACTCGACCAGGTCGAGGCCCGGCTTGCGCGGATGGAGCAACTGCTTCCGGCCATGACGGTGATTCGGGACACTGTCGCAGATACGCCCGCCCAGGAGGCCGGGCCCGCAGTGACGGAGGCCAAGCGAGTCACCCTGCCATCGGTGACGGCATCGTCTCTGGCCCGGAAGATAACTGATCCGGTCTACGGCAGTGCCAGTGTCAGCAGTTCGTTGTCGGTGACCCAGATTCTCGGCTGGACGGGGGCGACGGCGCTGGTGCTGGCCGTAGCCTATCTGATTCGACTGGCCCTGGACGCGGGCTGGCTGACGCCGGAACGGCAGTTGGGGCTGGCGGTGCTGAGTGGCTTCGCGCTGATTGGCGCAGGGCTCAAGCTACGCGCGGCTGACAAGCAGTACGCGAGCCTGCTGCCGGCTGGTGGCCTGGTGATATTGTTCCTGTCGATCTACGGCGCGCATCTCTACTATCACTTTATTGGTGTGCCGATGGCAACGGGCGCGGTGATTCTCACCTGTCTGTTTGCACTGTGGCTGGGCCGGTTGTTCGAAAGCGAGATTTACGGCTTGTTTGCTGTGACGGGCTCCTATTCGGCCCCGTTCCTGCTGCACACGCTCGCCGGTTCGGTGACCGATCTGGTGATTTATTTCTCGGCCTGGAGCGTGCTGTTCTGCCTCTATTCGATCTGGATTGGCAATCGCCGTCCCTATCTGCTGGCGGCCTACCTGGCTTTGCTCGGCTTTCATTATCTGTGGCGGCAGATGGCGCCGGGTGAATGGGAGGCGGCGTTTGCCTTTCAGGTAATTCAATTCATGATTTTCCTCGGTGGTGCGATCAGTCTGTCGATTCGCCACCAGCGCCCGATGAGCCGGGAGGAGGCCATGGTTCATCTGCCGCTGCTGCTGATTTTTTATGCCTTGCAGTATGAATTGCTGCAACGGCATTTGCCGGCACTGGCCCCATGGATTGCGCTGGGCAGCGCGGGCGTATTGTTGCTGGGCTATGCCGTCGCAAAACGGGCACTGGACCGGCCACTGGAATCCGGGGCGGTGCTGGTGGGGGCCTATGCGTCGCTGGCGCTGTTTCATGCCGGTTACATGGAATTGCTGCCGGATGCCTTCGCACCCTGGGTGGCCTTGCTGATGTTGCCCGCCTTGGGTTTGCTGTTCCGTACCCGCGGCGGGGTGGCTACGGTGCCCTGGCCGGTTCGTGTGCTGATTGCGATTGTTTTCGCGATCAACTATCAGCGCGTGCTTATTGGTACAAATCTCGATTCGGTGCCTGCGCACCAGTTATTGGCACTGCTCTATGCGGCAGAACTGTATGTCGCTTACGTGTTGGCGCAGCGCATGCCTGCGTTGCAGAGCATGGCAACGCCGGCCTTGTATGTCGGCCATGTGGCGCTGATGAGCGCAGCGGTGCAGATATTCGACGGTGAACTGGCCGTTTCCTTTGCCTGGGGCGCGATTGCACTGACATGCCTGGCGCTGGCCTTCAGATACCGCGACCAGGCGCTCGGCAAATCGTCCTTGCTCATTTTTGCAGCCTCCGCCGCCAAGGTCATGCTGTTCGACCTCTCCAGCGCTACGCCGCTGGTGAGGATCGGCCTGCTGCTGGTTCTGGGCGTGACCTTGTATGTGGGGGGATGGATGTACAAGAAAGTCGATACGATCGACGCGAAGCAACCGGCTGGCTGAATCACCTGGATTTCCCGGCCTGATTTCTTCGGGAATCAGACGGGCTCAGTCTGTCTGCGCATCCAGCGTGTAACCGGCCCCGGCATCCTGCCCGAGTACCTCAACCAGATAGGGCATGACCTCTTCGAGTGTCTTGTGCAGGGTCCACGGCGGGTTGATGATGAACATGCCGCTGCCGTGCATGCCGAAGCCATCCGCTGACGGAGTGTGTACGGTGAGGGTGACGTGCAGCCAGTTTTTGATGGGCAGGCGCTTGAGCTTGTCGGGGAGTTGCCGGGCTTCGGGGCGGTTGAGTTGCGGATACCAGATCGCATAGGTGCCGGTGGCAAAACGGGTCAGCCCCTCATTCAACGCCGCAATCACATTTGTGTAGTCATCGCGGGTTTCGTAGGGCGGATCGATCAGTACCAATGCGCGGCGCGGCGGCGGCGGCAGCAGTGCCTTGAGGGCATCGTAGCCGTTGCCGGTGGTGACGCTGACGCGCCGGTCCTGATCGCTGAAATTGTCCTGCAGAATTTTGCTGTCGCTGCTGTGGAGTTCGAACAGGCGCAGGCGATCCTGCGGCCGCAGGGTTTGCAAGGCGAGCCAGGGCGAGCCGGGGTAAAAACGCAGGGTGTCGGGCGCGTGGGTGGCGTTGGGGTTGCAGGCGCGTACCTGATCGACATAGTCGGCCAGCTCGTCGGGTAGATCATGGCGCGGCCATAGCTTGCCGATCCCACCTTCGTATTCCTTCAGCTTGGTGGCATAGCCTGTATCCAGCTCATAGAGCCCCGCGCCGGCATGGGTGTCGATGATCCAGAACGGTTTGTCTTTCTGCCCCAGATAACGGCTCAGCTGGATGAGTACAAAATGCTTCAGCACATCGGCGTGGTTGCCGGCATGAAAGGCGTGGCGGTAGCTCAGCATGGTTGCATGGTTGGATCATTGATTCAGGAAGCGGGTGTGACTGCCGTTGGAGCCACTTCGCTGGTCAGTTCCTCGGTCCAGGCAAGCGAATGCAACTGCGCGAGATTGACCTCTTCCGGGCTGGAGACAATTTCTTTGGTGTAGTGGGCGATTTGCTCGAAATCACCACGCTCTGAAGCCTCGGCAAGTTTGAGGAAGGGCGCATAGGGGCCGGTCTGGTGGACCAGAGCCTGAACGATGGGCTCTGGCATGGGCAGGCGTTCGAGCAGATAGGCGAGGGGGATGCCCATCAGCGGTTCTGCCAGGGAAAACAGCCCGGTCATGAATAAATCGTCCTGAGCCTGACGGTTCAACCGGGATTGGCCGAGCAGTTCGCAGAGGCGCCCGCGAGTGACGGCGGTGCGTGCCAGAAGGGCGTTAGTGGGTGATGGGTTGGAGGTGACCAGGAGCAGCGCCAGCCAGCGGTACAGCGTCATCAGTCCGATCTGAGTCAGCGCCTGGCGCACGGTGTGGACTTTTTGCTGCAGGCCCGATGCAGCGGAATTGGCGTAGCGCAACAGGCGTATGGTCAGGGCGGCATTGCGGCGCAACGGTTCTTCGATTTCGCTCAGGTCTTCGCAGGTGCGAACCTTGTTCATCAACTCAAGCACGGCCACCTGGCCCGGCTGGATCGCCTTGTTGGCGAGGTTCTCCGGGCGGGCGAAATAATAGCCCTGAAAATACTGGATGCCGCAGTTGCGGCAAAGTTCGAACATTTCGCGGGTTTCGACTTTCTCGGCAATGAACTGGCCTGTGAAATCACGCTGGATGTGGGCGATGATTTCCACGGTCTTTTCGGGTTGCTGCTCAAGCACGTCGAGCTTCACAAAGTCGACCATCGGCAACAGCGGGCGGTATTCCTCCAGGGCGACGAAATCATCCAGGGCAAAGCGGTAGCCGAGCTGTTTGAGTTCCTGAATGCGGGCGATCAGCACCGGCGTGACCGGGACAGTTTCAAGGATTTCGTAAACAACATGATGGGGCGGGAGCAGGCAGACAAAGTCGCTCATCAGCGTGGCTTCGTCCAGGTTGATGAAGGCGAGCTTGCCTTGCAGCAGCCAGTCGGGACCAAGACAAAGGGTGTTGCTGATGACCTCGACGCCGGCTTGCAGCTGACTGCTGATCTGCGCCGAGACGGAGGCCAGCGACTTCCTGAACAGCAGTTCGTAGGCGAACAGGCGGTGTTCGGCATCGACTATGGGTTGTCGTGCGAGAAAGGTTTCCTTGCCCAAGCAGAGCTCCTCGAAAGACTTGGTTTTATGTATTTATCGGAAGAAGCATATCAGTTCATTTCCAATTATGGCGAGGACGGGATGGCGATGGGGCTACCAAGCCATTTGATCATGGGTTGAGTTTCGCTTTAGGGAGCCCCTGAACAAGTAGTCACCCCGGCGAACGCCGGGGTCCAGATGCTTGATTTGGCTGGATTCCGGCGTTCGCCGGAATGACGTCGTGGAGAGAAAAAAAGGATCGGTTGAACCGATCCTTTAGTCGCATCTACTCAAAGCAGGCGTGCGCAGCGGTCATCACCCCACTTTCGGCAAGCGATCCAGTGCTGCCTTGATTGCTTCTTCCGGGTAGGCGGAATCTTCCAGCTTTCCACTGAAGTAGCTGTCGTAGGCGGCCATGTCGAAATGGCCGTGGCCGGACAGGTTGAAAAACAGCGTTTTCGCCTCGCCGCTTGCCTTGCAGCGCAGGGCTTCGTCGATACAGGCGGCGATGGCGTGGTTGGATTCAGGCGCGGGCACGATGCCTTCGGCGCGGGCAAAGGTGACGCCGGCCTGGAAGGTGGCGAGTTGTGGCACGGCCAGGGCTTCGATCAGTTTTTCGTGGTAGAGCTGCGACACCAGCGCCGAGTCGCCGTGGTAGCGCAGGCCGCCGGCGTGGATGCTGGGTGGCATGAAATCGTGGCCGAGGGTGTACATCAGCATCATTGGCGTGAGCTTGGCGGTGTCACCAAAATCATAGGCGTAGTGGCCACGCGTCAGGGTGGGGCAGGATTCGGGTTCCACGGCGACCAGACGTACATTCTTGCCGGCGGCCTTGTCGGCAAAGAAGGGGAAGGCCGCGCCGCCAAAGTTGGAACCGCCGCCGCAGGGGGCGAAGATCATGTCCGGATAATCGCCGGCTTTCTCGAACTGCTTCTTGGCTTCCAGCCCGATCACGGTCTGATGCAGCAGGACGTGATTCAACACCGATCCGAGGGCGTAATTGGTGTCGGCGTGCGAAGCGGCGTCTTCCACCGCTTCGGAAATCGCCAGGCCGAGCGAGCCGGGATTGTTCGGGTCCTGTTCCAGGGCGGCGCGCCCGGAATTCGTTTCCATGCTCGGGCTGGCGAACACTTCCGCGCCCCAGGTCTGCATCATGGAACGGCGGTAGGGTTTCTGGCCGTAGCTCACCTTGACCATGTATACCCGCACGTCCAGCCCGAACATCTGGCCCGCCAGCGCCATCGAGCAGCCCCATTGCCCGGCACCGGTTTCGGTGGCGATGCGCTTGATGCCGGCTTCGGCGTTGTAATAGGCTTGGGCCACCGAGGTGTTGACCTTGTGCGAGCCGGCCGGTGAGACGCCTTCGTATTTGTAGTAAATCTTTGCAGGGGTGCCCAGCGCCGCTTCCAGGCGGTGGGCGCGGAACAGCGGCGAGGGACGCCACAGCTGGTAAATCTCACGCACTTTCTCGGGAATCGGAATCCAGCGCTCGGCCGACATTTCCTGCTCGATCAGGCTCATCGGGAAGATTGCCGTCAGCGCATCGGGGCCGATTGGTTTGCCATCCGGGCCCAGCGGCGGCGCTGGTGGGTTGGGCATGTCGGCGACCACGTTGTACCAATGGGTGGGAATCTCGGATTCGTCGAGCAGGATTTTGGTTTTCGGCATGGCAATCTTCCCTTATGTGTTGAACGCGGACCGTGTTTCGGACTAAAAAGTCCGAAAGGAATCATCGACCAATCGTGCCATGCCGTCAACGAACCCTGCCTGGGCCACTCCGGGAAATTGAGCCGTCAGTTCATGGGGCATTTAATTAACATGTTGCAAGGCGATGACATTTAATGAACAGGAGTCCACCCTTTTGCAGAGGAGGCTTCCTCCTGTGGTGGGTCCACGGCATACTGATCCAATAATCGATTTTTTCTGAAGGGAAAAACATGCGTATCAAGACCCTGACCCTATTGATTGCTCTGGCCGGTACCACTCTGCAAGCACAGGCCATGGATGATCGGCTTTATGTCGTCCCTTCGGCGAATTACACCTTTTCTGATAACGACCGCCGCGCTGATGACGGCTGGGGTGCTGGCGTGTCTCTCGGCAAGCCGATTACCCGGAACCTCAACCTGGAACTGGGGCTGACCGGCAGCTCGCTTGATTACAAAACGGGTGGTGGCGATTACGGTCTGACGGGCCTGGGTGTGGATGCCGTGTATCTGCTCAATCGCGATGCCGACTTCACGCCTTACGGGGTATTGGGCCTGGGGGTGTTGCGCACCGACATTCCGGGCGGGGACGATACCGGCCTGATGGCCAATGTTGGCCTGGGCATCATGAAGCGGCTGACCGACAATGTCTCGCTGCGTGCCGATGCCCGCTACCGCTGGGATGACAATGCTGCCAACGCTTTTAATGCAAATAATTTCGGCGACGTTGTCGTTAGTGTGGGCCTGAACATCGCATTGGGGCAAAAGGCCCAACCCGCGCCCAAGCCTGCACCTGTTATGGACGTTGCGCCCACGCCTGTCGTGCAGCTCCCTGAACCGGCCCCTGCTCCCGTCCCCGAGCCGGCTCCTGTCGCACAACCAGCCCCGGTTGCGCCGACGCTCAAGACCAAACAGGCGGTCATGCTCGAGCAGTCCAAGCCCGGCGATGTGGTGGTCATCCTCGAAGGCGTGAACTTTGAGTTCGATTCTGCCCGACTGCGCCCGGATGCCATTGTTATCCTGGATGAAGCGGTGATGGTGCTGGACTACCGTAAAGACATCAACGTAGATGTCAACGGCCATACTTGCAGCATCGGCACGAACAAGTACAACCAGGAATTGTCCGAGCGCCGCTCAAAGTCCGTGTACGACTATTTCGTTAAAAAGGGTATTGCCGCTGACCGTTTGACCAACCAGGGCTTCGGCGAGACCAAGCCTGCACACAGCAACGCCACCCGCGAAGGGCGCGCCAAGAACCGCCGCGTGGAGTTGTTCATCAAGTAAGCACGCACGATTCCGCGTTGATGTTGCGGGCAGGTCGTGTGGCCTGTCCTTATATCTGCCCTACCCAAGTCCCGGCCTGGGACGGGCCTTATTTTCGCCCAGTTCGTGCTGTAATACCCGATTGTTTATGTTTAGAGATTGGCCTACAAAGAGTAAGTCATGGCCTGCTTTTGTTTTTATCAGGTTCATTTCAGACAACTCAAGAGGACCACATCATGCGAAACGTACATATTGATTACCGTGGATCGAATCATGGTTTCCTGGCCGCCAGCCTCCTAGCGAAAGACGCCGCCAAGGAAAATCAGATGAAGGATCCAACCATCATGTCCTGGCATCAAAACAGCAAGCTGGGAGTGACGCCATACTACGAGGGTGCCAATCCGGAGACTTGGTGGGAGAAATTTGGTGAAGGTAACGGCGGCAGGCTGGAAGTCAGCGTGGGGGATGACTACAAGTTCATCATGATGGATGCGCGTGGCTATGAAACGGTGGGCGAGATGCCGTTACGCAATCTGACGGACAGCAACGGTAATCAGTACCTTTGTTACACCCCCATTCAAGGCATGGAGTCTTCGGTACCCAAGAAAGAGGCCTGTGTGCTTCTGGATGGCTGGCTGGCCGATCAGTACTGAAACATCCTCAGAGAACGGCAGTGTAAAAGGGCCAGCGCCACATTTTTTCGGGGGGGGCACGGCCCCTCTTTCTGCGCCCATCCGGGCAGTCAGTACTTGCGCTTTATTTACGTCAGCTTTTCTACCAGTCTTTGAACGCGTTTCCTTGCCTTTTCGGGTAGCGGGAGGTGCTCCTGTGCTGAAACGAGTCCGATGAAGGTGCTGCCAACCGGTCTGGCTCCGATAACTTTCGCTGTCATGTTCAATTGTTTCAGCGTGGTGAAGAAGAGGCGCCCCAGCAGGCTGGGGGCTGCGCATGAGGCGAGCAGGATGGCTTTTTTGGTTGCGTGCTGTTTGCGAAACTTTGGGGCGGCGTCACCCTTTGGCCAATAGGCATACACAATCAAACGCTCCATAAAGCGTTTGAACACAGCGGTTACGCTATAAAAATTGGTCGGGGAGGCAAGGATATAGCCATCGGCTGCCTCGATCTTGTCGACCAGTGCCTGCATGGAATCGTTTTGCACGCAGGTTCCGGGTGCGTTTCCCGGTTGTTGGGTGCATTCACGGCAATTGCGGCAGAACTCGATGGGGTAATCACGCAGGTGGACGACTTCGACCCGGGTACCCGCCAATGTGGCAGCTTGCACTGCCACGTCAATCGCCTGATCCATGACACCGCCAAGCCGGTAGGAGCCATTGATAGCGAGAAGTTGTCTCATTGCCACTCCCCAAACAAGTCGATGAATTTGGCTTGTTTCAATAATAGGTCACAATCAGATCAGGCGCGGTTGGCCAGAAGTACTTTCGGGGGAGATTTACAATCGTTCTCGATATCAAGAAAAGGGAGGAACCGAAATGGTTCAGGCACTTGTTTTTGTATCGCTGGTGGCGGTCATCGCTGTGTACTGGTGGCGTCGTGCGTCCACCCAGAAAAAACCACTGACCGCACCTGTTGTGAGACAGGACACACGCGGCAGGTATCACTGCGTTGAAGTGTGCGCAGGAAACCCCGCGTGCGAATCGGCCTGCCAACTTGGAAATATCCGTTTCCTCTCCCAGGAGGCACCCAGCCTGCCTGTATCAGGCTGCAACGCATCAAGCTGCAAGTGCAGCTTCATTCATCATGATGACCGCAGAGATGATGATCGCCGCCATATCTACGGACAGTGGGCGGGTATTCCGCCTGAGACCACGGGTGAGCGCCGTGCAAGAATCGAGCGGCGCACCTCACCGGAAAGTACGGTGAGGCCGTCGATGGCTCATTGAGCCCTACAGGACAGATCAGCGCGCCATGCCCCACATTCAGGAGCGCCCTTTGACGATGGCTGGCAGAGTGTTCAGCGAGCAGTTGTATCAGATCAGGGATATTCACATTGACGTGGAATCCATCCTGCAAAGCCTGGCTGCGTTGCATGACGAAAACCCCTGCGCCAGTTGCACCCATGTCTGCTGCAAGGAGGTGCTTTGCCGTGAGAGTGTCGATAGCGACTTCCTGAGATTCGTTCTGGGCCCGAGGGTCGATGACTACAGCGTGAACGATGGCTGGTATGTTCCAGGTTCGGGATGCCGGCTTGGTTATGGCCGGCCTTTGATTTGCTATGAATACTTTTGTGAACGGTTCGATACACAGGACGTGAAGGTGACCCGGCAACTTTCTCGCGCACTTAAAACAGTGTATGCAAACGTTTTTGCGGGCCAGCATATGCTGGTGGTGGATGACATCAACCGAATTAGCGCAAACAAGCAGCACATCATCCTTGGACGACTGGAAGCATTAAAAGCCCTGGCGAATATGGCGCTGCGAGATGCCCTCAACAAGAAAACAGGTAAGCAATCAAGTGGAGATGCTGTTGATTAGCCCAACAAGACGCACACTCGATCATTGCAAATTGAACAAAAGGGAATGCACTTAATGAGCCGATCCACGACCGCTGTTGTTTTGTCCGCCCTGGTCTTGCCGGGTGCCGGTCATCTTTACCTGAAGCAGCCTGGGCGCGGCCTGGCGTTGATCACGGTGAGCCTGGTGTGTCTGTGGATCATTGTGGCTCAGGCCATGCAGCAAGCGTCGGCGGTTCTGGCACAACTGGAAACCGAAGGCGTCGTACCGGATGCGGGCCAGGTGGCCGATCTGGTTTCCCATGCATCGAATCATTCAGAAAGTGGCAGTGCGATGGTGGCGACGCTGACGCTGGTCGGTTGCTGGCTGTTCGGGATCGTTGATGCGTACCGGCTGGGCAAGAACGAGGCAAATGGAGGCCCCCAAACACAATAGCGTGGAGCAGTGCGATGCCTGAGGCCAGACGGCGATTTTCCCGGAATGGGGCGGCATCGCTTATGCTGTCGCCTGTTCTGCGCCAAAAATCGTAGGCGCATCCTCAGTGGCATCAGCCATTGAATAATATTTATCCAGCAAGCCAGGAACATTCCCATGAAGAAAAGCGATCTCGACAGAAACGAAGGCCTGAAAATTGCAGGCCAGATGAAACAGGCCGGTACACCGGATCGCTTTGGCAGCGCAGCCAATGCAGGGGTATCTCGTCGAGATCAGCGTAAGCTGGATCAGGCGCTGGGCTTACTCCCGTTTGCCGTGAAACTCGATGGTGCGCTGGTAAAGCAGATTCAAACCCTGGCTGAAACAAGTGGCACGAGCATCAATGAAACAGTGGCAGCCCTGCTCACCAAGGGGCTGGCCAAGTAAGCCTGGCACACGCGTACACACCGACCACCCACGAGGAAACCACGATGGCCACACCGGATATTCGCAACATTGCAGTATTTTGTGATTTTGAAAACGTGGCCATAGGCGTGAAGGAATCCAACGCCCCGGATTTTAAAATCCGCCCGATTCTGGAACGGCTGCTGCTCAAGGGCAGCATTGTGGTGAAGAAAGCGTATTGCGACTGGGACCGCTACAAGGAATACAAGCGGGACATGCATGAGGCAGCGTTCGAGCTGATCGAGATTCCGCATGTGCGGCAATCAGGCAAGAACTCGGCAGATATCCGCATGGTGGTGGATGCACTCGACCTCTGCTACACCAAGACGCATATCGATGCCTTCGTCATCATCAGCGGCGATTCGGATTTCTCACCGCTGATTTCCAAATTGAAGGAAAACGGCAAGAGCGTGATTGGCATTGGCGTGCGCGGTTCGGCGTCGTCGCTGTTGATTGGCAACTGCGATGAATTCATTTTTTATGAAGACCTGGTTCAGGTGAAAACCCCGCCAAAAGCGCCCGCCAGGAAGCCGGCAGCAGCCCAGCCGGTCAAGGAAGCCGTCAGTCAAGACACGGCAGCTCAAGGCACCGTCGTTAAGGACGCTGCCGTTAAAGAGTCTGCCAGTGGCACGGCCAAGGCGGGAAGTAGACGCAGACCCCGGCCTGCGCCGGGAAAAGCGGCGGCTGAAGAAATCAAAGTGGTGGCCAAGGCTGAGCCGAGCGCTGAAGACAAGAAGGGCCACGCGGTTGAACTTGTGGTGAGCACGGTGGAACAACTGGTGGCGGATCGGGGCGGCGAAGGTTCCATCTCGGCATCGCTGATCAAGAGCACGATCAAGCGGGTTCATCCGGGTTTCAGCGAATCGGAATACGGCTACAGCGCGTTTGGGAAAATCCTCGACGATGCACATAAAAAGGGCGCGCTGGTAGTAGACAAGAAAGAAGGCGGCGCAGTCATCGTTAGCCTGCCTGCATCCCGTAGTTGAGTCCGTTACTACAAGCAGGAAGGGATGCTCGTCCAGTCCGGTATCTGTTCTTCATTGATATGCCGGAAATCCAATTCGCACACCAGATATGAACAAGCTTGTATTAGTTGCCGCGCTTGTTGTTGCCGCGTATTACGCACTTCTCCCGGCATCCGTCACGCCGGACAGGCACGAGGTTCCCGGAACTTCAAGCGCGTCGCCAGTTACTCACGAAGGCAGTGACGCCGCCCTTGATGACGCTTTTGCAAACCGTCGCAGCAATCAGCAACTTGAGGGTCAGGGCACCGTGGTGAAGGTGCTGGCGGATGACAACGATGGCAGCCGCCATCAACGTTTTATTGTTCGGCTGGGTTCCGGGCGGACGCTGCTGGTGGCTCACAATATCGACCTGGCGAAGCGTATTGAGGCTTTACGCGATGGGGACACGGTTGCCTTTTATGGCGAATATGAATGGAATGCGAAAGGTGGCGTGATGCACTGGACGCACCATGATCCGCAGGGCCGTCATCCGGGCGGCTGGGTCAGGCATAACGGGCAAACCTACCAGTAGCGGATCAAGCTGTCGCTGGCTGAGTAGCATGCTGGAAACATCTCGACACAAATCTCTTGATATCGGACACATTCCAGTTACATCCTCCCTTCAGAATGTTTTTCATGCCGTAGCAATATTGCAATCGGCAATTTTGACAACAGCCCTGAAGGAGTTCGAGATGAAATGGATACCCGGTTCTTTTGCTAAACGTGTCTTGGTCGTGGGTTTGGTGGCGGGTGGCGGCATTCTGGCCGCTTCGGCTTATGCGATGACCAGCGGCGGCCCTGAAGGCAAGGGTGGCTGTGAAGCCAGGCAGATACAGAAGCATGACGGCCAGAAAAACCCAACGGCGCGGGAAGAGAAGCGCTCGAAGCATATGGTCATGCTGAAGGAGAAGCTCAAGCTGTTGCCAGAGCAGGAGACGGCGTGGAATGAGTTTGTCAGCGCATCCCAGCCGGAGGGACGTCGCATGAGTGCGGACAGGCAGGCAATGCGTGGCGAGTTTGAAAACCTGAATACGCCGCAGCGTTTGGACAAGATGTTGGCTGTGTCAGAAGCGCGCCGCGTTAGCATGTTGGAGCGTGCGCATGTGATCAAGGCTTTTTACGGCCAGCTGACACCCGAACAGCAGGCGGTATTTGATGCCGAGGCCATGCCGAATCGCCACCAGACCCACCAATCGCATCGCGTTCAATCCTGAATATTGCGGTAGCCGTTAATCAAGCGTGGATGGGCAACCATCCGCGCTTTTTTGTGCGCCGGCATGGTGCGTTGTGCGGTGGTTTTTAAGGCAAGCGAAGACTGTTCAGCCCGGCGGCGCATTGGTGAGCAAAGCTGCAGTATCCTGACATGATCTGGCAGGTAAACACGCAGGTTGTTCAGGTGGGCTACTATTTGGCAGGGTTTGACGAATGGTGGGATATCCTGTGGTTTAGTGGGTTTCGCGGCATGCTCAATCAGCTTTCAGCGCCGGAACTGGAGCAGTTCAGGCAGGCGCATCGCATCGAGATTGAGCAATACGTTACTGACAAAGGTATCTGGCTGAATGTGGAAATACTGATCAGCGTGGGACACCAGCCATGAAGGATAAAGTGGACCCCCAGGCAGGAAGGGTGCATCAGCATCCCTTGCGCATAGGGGTTTCTGCGGAATCTTGCCCGAACAAGCCCGGCATGGAACCTCGTGGAGAACTCAAGTAATGTCATTTGAAGTGAAGAGCCTGTCAGGCTGGATCGATTTTTTTGGGCAAACAGACATGCCCGTGTTGCGCCACACGGTGCGTGAGCTGGAACACTTGAATACCGGCCACAACCTCAATGCGAACAGTGTTGCCGATATCGTGAATGATGACCCGCTGATGACGGTCAAGTTGTTGCGTTATATGCAATCGCACAAGCACCGTGCTCAGATACAGGAGCTGGTCGACGTCAAGCAAACGCTGCTCATGATGGGAATGGAAACGTTCTTCCGGGAGGTGCCGGTTACGCTGATCGCGGAAGAGATGCTGCGCGAACATCGAGATGCACAGGTTTTTCTGAAACATACCGTTCGGCGTGCCCAGCGCTCGGCCTTGTATGCAGCAGACTGGGCTTTTCGCCTGCATGACATGCACTCCGAAGAAGTGCGGGTATCGGCCTTGCTGACCCATGTTGCCGAGATGTTGATGTGGTGCTTCAACCCCGGGCTGATGCTTGTCATCAGGAAGCAGCAGGCGCTTGAACCCACACGGCGTAGCGCAGAGATTCAAAAGCAGGTGTTGGGTTTTGCCGGTGTGGAATTGCAGCGCCAGCTGGTGATCGAATGGCAGTTGCCTGAGTTGCTGGTGAGTCTGACGGATCCGATGCAGGCTGATTCACCCCGGGTACGCAATGTCCTGCTGGCTGTAAGGCTGGCCCGGCACTCGGCCAATGGCTGGCATGATCCAGCCCTGAATGACGATTTCACTGCGATCGGTGAACTCCTGCACATGGACCCCAGCAAGGTGATGTCGATGGTCAAGACCGGGCCGGCTGCGGTTTTAAGCTGAATTTCATTACGTGTCGCTCTGTTGGCTGACTTCTCTGGCCTTTCCGTGTGGAATAGGCGGATGGCCAGGGGGCCGCAATACTCAAGCCATGGCCAGTCAGAACCGTTAAGCAGGGTGAGAACGCCCTGTTCTGACAAGAGCGCGGGCGAAAGAAAGATGGAAGCCGCGGCAAGGTGTGCGGCTATTTACCCAATTGAGTCTTGCATGTTCGCAGGGAGGCCGATGTCGCAACAACCGAAAAGCATGGCGGATTGGCTGGCCTTTTTTGGGCAGGCTGATATTCCTGTTCTCAAGCATACCGCGCGTGAACTGCAGCGTCTGCATGCTGACGAGTCGCTGTGCGATGCCCGTAACATCGCCAATGTTATAACGGATGACCCCCTGATGACGGTGAAGCTGCTGCATTACATGCAGACGCACAAGCGTCGGGTGCAGCAGCATGAACTGGTTGATGTGAAACAGATGCTGCTGATGATGGGTCTGGAAACGTTTTTCCGTGAAGTGCCCGCTACACCGATTGCAGAAGACCTGTTGAGTGGTCATCTCGGTGCGCTGGTGCAGCTACTGCAGACAGTTCGGCGCGCCCAGCGCTCATCCAGCTATGCTTTCGACTGGGCCTTGCGTTTGCATGACATGCATGCCGAAGAAGTGCTCGTGTCGACGCTGCTATCCCATGTATCCGAAATGCTGATGTGGTGTTTCAACCCCGAACAGATGCTTGAAATCCAGAAGCGGCAGCAGGCAGACAGAACATTGCGCAGTGCGGATCTGCAGAAGCAGATTCTGGGGTTTGCGGGGGTGGAATTACAGCGCCAACTGGTTCGGGAATGGCAGATGCCCGAATTGCTGCAGAACCTGGTGGACCCGGCGCAGAAGGGTACGCAACGGGTGCGTAATGTCGCACTGGCGGTCGATCTGGCGCGTCATTCGGCGAAAGACTGGGATAATGCCGCCTTGCCAGATGACTATCGTGAGATTGCATCCTTGCTACGGATGGAGCCGGACAGGGTCGAGGCGCTGGTCAAGGCGGGCCCTGCGGATACAACCCCCTCAGCATGAGCCATTAGGGCGTACATCCTCCCGGTTGGCCGAAATTTCAAGCGGGCTTGGGTATGACGGTTTTTTCCAGCTTGCTGGCGAGTTGGGCGATGGCCAGGCCAGCCGGGCAGCCTGGTGTGGTTTGCATCAACAACTGTCGCCGCATCACCGCCTGGCGCACCTCAGGATCAACGGGAATGTCACCCATATGCACCAGGTTAACAGGGTGGTTCGGGTCGGTGGCAACAAAACGGTTGAGCACCTGCTGCAGTTGATTGGTGATGGCCTGTCCACTGCCCGGGCGGGTGACCTGATTGACAATGACCCGCACGGTTTGTCGTTGCTGCTGGCCCACCAGAACCTTGATGGTGGCGTAGGCATCAGTGAGCGAGGTGGGCTCTGGCGTGGCCACCATCAGCACCTCGGATGCCAGCGAAACCGCGAACAGCACAACATCCGAAATTCCGGCGCCGGTATCCAGTAGTACGACATCGTAATGCGGTACCAGGCCACTTATGACGCGCAGGAATTCATTGCGTACTTCAGGGGTCAGCCGTGAATACTCGACCATGCCGGAGCCGGCCAGCAGCACGGAGAAACCGCCCGGAGCCGGCAGAATGGCATCTTCAAGTTTGGCCTTGCCGGTGAAGACATCGTGCAATGTGATCTTGGGGAACAGATTCAACACGACGTCGAGATTGGCGAGGCCCAGATCGGCATCCAGCACCAGTACACGGTGACCACGCTTGGCCAGTGCGGCAGCAAGGTTGGCGGATACAAATGTTTTGCCTACGCCGCCCTTGCCACTGGTGACGGCAAGTACCTTGCCGATGGGCTTCAGCGGAACCTTGGCCACATCCTGGCTTTCGCCCGTGGGGGTCAGTACGTCGTTCATGCGTTTACTCGTTTGGCGGCATTGCCCGGGGCGTCATTGGGCGTGTTGCCCGCGTTATTGGCCGGGATTATTTCATCCATGATGAGATGCCTGAACAACAGACCTTTTTCTTCTGCACTGACTGAAAGCTCCTGGGGTTGGTCCAGCTTGACCAGGTTGCGGCCATCGGATTTTGCACGGTAAAGCTGCGAGTCAGCGCGTTCGATCCACAAATCGGCAGTGGAGCGCACCCATTCCGGCGCAAAGGCACCGCCGATGCTGACCGTGGCCTGAATGTTCAACATGGGGGCAACGGGAATGGAAAGCGAGGCGATGGTTTTGCGAATCCGTTCGGCAACCGCCTGCCCAAATAGCGGCCGGCAGTTGGGCATGATCACGGCGAATTCTTCACCGCCATAGCGGGCAACGGTGTCCATGGGGCGTACGCAACTCGCCAGACACCCTGCGATCACACGCAGCACCTGATCACCGGCCAGATGGCCATGGGTGTCATTGATGGCTTTGAAGTGATCGATATCCAGCAACAGCAGCAGCACCGATTCACCGGAGCGCGCAACGGTTTCGATCGAGCGTTCGAGCGCGGCGTGGAAGTGGCGACGATTACCCAATCCCGTTAACGGGTCTTTGAGCGAAAGTTCGCACAGGCCGTCAATCAGGCGTTGCAGGTAATCGGTTGGTGATTCACCCGTTTCCTGGAGGCTGTTTTTCGCATCGTGCTCCAACAGGGCGCACGCATCATCGAGTTGAAGGTCTTGCGGATTGATCAGGGAGGATGCGATCAGTGAGGCCACAGAGGGTTCCAATGCCTGGCGATGTAATCGTTATCAAGGGGCAGCAGATCGGACTCGACTGCCTTTGAAGCGAGTATGTGGGCATTTGGTGCTTTGATCAAGCGTGCCTGTGTGCGACTGGCGCAAGTACACGCAAGCAAACTGTTCACTCAGGCCGGCCGCAATATCAAGGCGGCCGGCCACTTGCCATCCGACGAACCGATCAGGCCACGCTGCCAAAGCTGCGGTCAGCAGCGATATAGGGCGCTTTTAATCCGGCAAGACGGCAACTCTGCGTGATGGGCCCGCCCGGAAACAGGGTGTACAGAAATTTTAGTCCGCCCTGCTGATGGAAGTGTTCGTCCAGGGCGTCATGCAGATCGCGCAGGTTGATGACTGATTCATCTTCATGGTGGGCATAATAATTTTGCATGGCACGGATGGCTTCCCAATGCTCCGCGCTGAGTTCAAGGGACTCTTCACGTGCAATTTTGATCGCATCTTCACGCACCCAATCAAGTGGTGCATAGGGGAAGCTTGGGTCGGTTACCGACTCCCGGGTTAGTTTGTTGATGTCAGTAGAAATGTTCAGCATGATCAGTTTCCTTATGATGGGTCCTGTGTCCATTCAGCTTAGGTCAAGAGCGCCTGGATTCAAGGTTTGAAGCAGTCCGCTGCAATCGTGTGAAAGGAACACTTTGTGCCCGGATTCCTGGTAGGTTTCGTGCGAGCCGGGTTCATGGGCATCGTGGCGCTGGACCACGCGGTATATCTCCCTTCGGCATCGGCAGACGACTGCCAGAAGCGTGTCGGGATGCTGCATGGTTTGATCTGCGATCAGCCCCTTCGAGCGTACTAGTATGAGAATACTGTGCGTGTGGATGAAGAGAAGACCATGAAAAAGCGTGTCTATTCCCTGGCTAAGGTTTATGGCTTGCTTGAGCCCGGGCCGGTGGTGTTGGTGACAACGGCTCACAAGGACCAGGCGAATATCATGACGATGTCGTGGCATACCATGATGGAATTCGAGCCGCCGCTGATCGGCTGCGTGATCAGTGGCCGCAACGCGACATTTGCAGCGCTGAAAGCGACGCGGGAATGCGCAATCAACATCCCGACGCAGGAACTGGCGAAGCAGGTGGTGGGCATAGGCAATTGTTCCGGACCGGCGGTCGACAAATTTTCCAGATTCGGCCTTACGCCGCTTGCCGCTACGGAGGTGCAGGCGCCGCTGATCGAGGAGTGCTACGCCAGTCTTGAGTGTCGGGTGGCCGATACCCGGCTTGTCAATCGATACAATTTTTTTATTCTTGAGGTGGTGAAGGCGTGGGTCGATCCCGCTGTCAAGAAACCACAGACACTGCACCATCGCGGCAATGGCGTATTTGCCGTGGCGGGCGAGACAATCAGACTGCGTTCCGCCATGAAATAGCATGGCGCGCTCGCTTCGCGTGCCGTTTCAGCGTCAAGGTCATGGATAATCCGGCCGCATGAATGCTGTTCCTTACTGGCGCCTGTCCGGTTTCTATTTTTTCTACTTCGCCTTCGTTGGCGCGATGTCGCCATTCTTGGGGCTGTATCTGCAGTCGCTGGCATTTAATGCGTTCCAGATTGGTGTGTTGATGTCGCTGCTGCAGGTGATGCGGATTTTTGCGCCCAACATCTGGGGACACATCGCAGATCACACCGGCCGTCGCACCGTGATTGTGCAGATTGCGGCTGTAGGCAGCGTGTTGGCGTTTGCTGGCGTATTTGTCAGCGATGGCTTTTGGTGGCTGTTTGGGGTGATGGCAGTGATGAGCTTTTTCTGGAGCGCATCGCTGCCCCTGGTCGAAGCGATGACTTTGTCCCATTTGAGGGAGCGCTCAGACGGCTATGGCCTGATCCGTTTGTGGGGCTCGGTCGGATTTATCCTCATGGTGGTGGGCTTGGGCTATGCCTTCGATTACGTGTCGATTGCCTGGCTGCCGTGGGCGGTGCTGGCGGTGATGTTGGGCATCGTCGCGTTTGCGCGGGTGATCCCTGAAGCGGAAATCCTGTTGCATCCCACCGATCATCATTCCGTGTGGGATGTCGTGAAACGGCCTGAAGTGGCCTCGCTGCTCGCTGCCTGCATGTTGATGGCGGTGACGCATGGGCCGTACTACACCTTCTATTCGATTTATCTGGTGGATCACGGCTACGATAAATCCACTGTGGGCTGGCTATGGGCGCTTGGCGTGCTGTGCGAAATCGGCATATTCCTGATCATTCCGCGCATTTTTGCCAGGGTCACCCCGCGCCGGCTGATTCTGGCAAGTTTCGCGCTGGCAGTCGTGCGCTTCCTGCTGATTGCCTGGGGCGTGGAGTCGGTCTGGGTGGTGTGGGGTGCGCAAACGCTGCATGCCTTTACCTTTGGCACCTATCATGCGGCTGCCGTGGCGCTGATTCACCATCATTTCCGTGGGCGTCATCAGGCACGCGGGCAGGCGCTTTACACCAGCCTGTCCTATGGCGTGGGGGGCACCATCGGCGGCCTGGCCAGCGGCCTGATCTGGGAAGTCCCCGGCCCGGCATGGACCTTTACCCTGGCCGCCGTGAGCGCAGCACTGGCGTGGGGGGTGTATGCCGTGTGGGGTCAAACAAAAACCGTGCCCGCATCCGGCAAGCTATGAAATAATTGGTCTTTCGCACTTTCAGTCCATTTGTATGTCTGGTCAGACCTTATTTCAGAAGTTGTGGGACGCTCACGTGGTGCATGTCGAAGATGACGGCACGACGCTGCTATACATCGACCGCCATCTGGTTCACGAAGTCACCAGCCCGCAGGCCTTCGAAGGCCTCAAGCTTGCCGGACGTATGCCGCGTCGGGCCGATGCGGCGGTTGCCGTGCCCGATCACAATGTACCGACGACCGATCGCTCGCAGGGCATCACCGATCCGGTGTCGCGTCTGCAGGTGGAAACGCTTGACGCCAATTGCGCCGAATTCGGCATTACCGAATTCAAGATGGACGATATCCGCCAGGGCATCGTCCACGTCATCGGCCCCGAAGAAGGCCTGACGCTGCCCGGCATGACCGTGGTGTGCGGCGATTCGCATACCTCGACCCATGGCGCGTTCGGCGCACTGGCGTTCGGCATCGGCACCTCGGAAGTCGAGCATGTGCTGGCCACGCAATGCCTGTGGCAGAAGCCGTCGAAGACCATGCTGGTGAACGTTGAAGGTGACCTGGGCAAAAATGTCACGGCGAAGGACATCGCGCTCGCCATCATTGGTGAAATCGGCACTGCCGGCGGTACCGGCTATGCGCTGGAATTCGGTGGCTCGGCGATACGCGCGCTGACGATGGAAGGCCGCATGACGCTATGCAACATGGCGATCGAGGCGGGTGCGCGCGCCGGCATGGTGGCGACGGATGCCACCACGATTGATTATGTGAAAGATCGTCCCTATGCACCCAAGGGCGCGGCATGGGAGCAGGCGGTGGCGTGGTGGAGCACCCTGCATTCAGACGCTGATGCCGTATTTGATCGTGTGGTCGAACTCGACGCAGCGCAGATCGAGCCGCAAGTCACCTGGGGCACGTCGCCCGAGATGGTGACGACGATCAACGGCCGGGTGCCGAATCCAGCTGACGCGCCGAGTGACGTGAAAAAGCAGGACTGGACCCGTGCGCTGGAATACATGGGGCTGCAGGCCAACACGCCGATTACCGAGATTCCGGTGGACAAGGTGTTCATCGGCTCATGCACCAATTCGCGGATTGAAGATATCCGTGAAGCGGCTAGCGTGGCTAAAGGCCGCAAGGTCGCAGCCAACGTCAAGCTGGCGATGGTGGTGCCGGGCTCCGGCCTGGTTAAACGACAGGCCGAGGCCGAAGGTCTGGACAAGATTTTTATTGAAGCAGGTTTTGAATGGCGCGAGCCCGGTTGTTCGATGTGCCTGGCGATGAACGCCGACCGGCTGGAGCCGGGTGAGCGCTGTGCCTCGACCAGCAACCGCAATTTTGAAGGACGGCAGGGGCAGGGTGGTAGAACCCACTTGGTTAGCCCGGCGATGGCCGCTGCCGCCGCGTGTGCCGGGCATTTTGTCGATGTACGTAACTTTTAAGGAGAACACCATGAAATCAATGATCGTTGTTTTGATAGCCGCTGCTTTGACCCTGGCGGGCTGCAATACCATGGAAGGTTTTGGCCAGGATGTTCAGAAAGCGGGCGACTCGATCGAAAAAGCCGGCAGCAAGGCAGGTAACTAGCAGCATGCGGGCATTCACCACACTCAATGGGCTGGTGGTGCCGCTCGACCGCGCCAACGTCGACACCGACGCCATCATTCCCAAGCAGTTTCTGAAATCGATCAAGCGTGCGGGCTTTGGCCCCAACCTGTTCGACGAGTGGCGTTATCTCGACCACGGCGAGCCGGGCAAGTCGAATCACGATCGTCCGCTGAATCCGGATTTTGTGCTGAATCAGCCACGTTATCAGGATGCGTCGGTGCTGCTGGCGAGGGAGAATTTTGGTTGCGGTTCCAGCCGCGAGCATGCGCCGTGGGCGCTGGAGGACTATGGCTTTCGCGCCATCATCGCGCCGAGCTTCGCCGATATTTTTTACAATAATTGCTTCAAGAACGGCATCCTGCCAATCGTCCTCGACGCTGCGGTGGTAGACCGGCTGTTCCGCGAATGCGAAGCAAATGAGGGCTATGCCCTGACGGTGGATCTGGACAGGCAGACGGTGACGACCCCCATCGGCGAAGTGATTGTTTTTGAAGTGGATGCAGGCCGCAAGCATCGCCTGCTGAACGGACTGGACGATATTGGTTTGACCCTGCTGCAGGCCGACAGGATCAAGGCGTACGAAGAGCGGCGCAGGGTCGAAGCGCCGTGGTTGTTTGCATGATTAATTTTTCATCCACAAAGGACGCGAAGGTCACGAAGAAAAGCTTTCCTTCGCGTTTCTTCGCGTTCTTCGCGGAAAAAGGGTTTTGATAACATGAAAATTGCAGTCCTGCCGGGTGACGGCATTGGTCCCGAAATCGTCGCCCAGGCCGTCAAGGTGCTGGAGGCGCTGCGTGCCGAAGGCGTAAAAATTGAAATGGAAACGGCACCCATTGGTGGCGCAGGTTACGACGCAGCAGGCGATCCGCTGCCCGATGCGACGCTGGCTCTGGCACGTGCGGCCGATGCGGTGCTGCTTGGTGCGGTTGGTGGCCCGCAATACGACGCCCTGGATCGCCCGCTGCGCCCCGAGCGCGGCCTGCTGCGCATCCGCAAGGAACTGAACCTGTTTGCCAACCTGCGGCCGGCACTGCTGTATCCCGAGCTTGCATCAGCCTCCTCGCTGAAGCCGGAGGTGGTGTCCGGGCTGGATCTGATGATCGTGCGCGAACTTACGGGTGATGTGTATTTCGGCCAGCCGCGTGGGATCGAAGTGCGGCCAAGCCCAACCGGGGGGAGCGAGCGCGTCGGTTTCAACACCATGCTGTATGCCGAATCCGAAGTGCGCCGGGTGGCGCATGTGGCGTTTGGCATCGCGATGAAGCGCGGCAAAAAGCTGTGCTCGGTCGAAAAGGCCAACGTGCTGGAATGCTCGGAGCTGTGGAAGGAAGTGATGATCGAGGTGTCGAAAGACTACCCCGGGGTCGAGCTCTCCCACATGTATGTCGATAACGCGGCGATGCAGTTGATACGCGCGCCGAAGCAGTTCGACACCATAGTGACCGGCAATATTTTCGGTGACATCCTGTCCGATGCGGCGTCGATGCTGTCAGGCTCGATCGGCATGCTGCCGTCGGCCTCGCTGGATGAAAACAACAAGGGCATGTACGAGCCGATTCATGGCTCCGCACCGGATATCGCCGGCAAGAACATGGCGAATCCGCTGGCCACGATCCTGTCGGTGGCGATGATGTATCGCTATACCCTGACCGACCTGGCAACGGCCGACCGCATCGAGAATGCAGTCAAGAAGGTGATTTCACAAGGCTATCGAACGAGCGACATCTGGACGGACGGCACGCAGAAAGTGTCGTGCAGCGAGATGGGCGACGCGGTGGTGAAGGCGCTTTGATTTTTTCCGCGAAGGACGCGAAGGTCTGCGAAGAAAGGCACTTCTTGGCGCTTCTTCGCGGATAAAGAATTTTTGGAGACAAACATGATGAAAGTAGGGCTGATTGGTTGGCGCGGGATGGTGGGTTCCGTGCTGATGGGGCGCATGAAGGAAGAGTGCGATTTCGAGCATATTGAGCCGGTGTTTTTCACCACTTCGAATGTGGGGGGCAAAGGGCCCGATATCGGTCGCGACGTGCCACCGTTGAAAGATGCCGGCAGCATCGACGAA
This sequence comes from Thiobacillus sp., assembly GCA_031426895.1. Classification (GTDB taxonomy): domain Bacteria; phylum Pseudomonadota; class Gammaproteobacteria; order Burkholderiales; family Thiobacillaceae; genus Thiobacillus. The sequence continues at coordinate 45,104 of JASJPE010000006.1, forward strand.
CTGAGGCAGTGCGACACCATCATTACCTGCCAGGGCGGCGATTACACCAAGGATGTGTACCCGAAGCTGCGTGCCGCAGGCTGGAACGGCTATTGGATCGACGCGGCCTCGACGCTGCGGATGAAGGACGAAGCCATCATCATTCTCGATCCAGTCAATAAAAAGGTGATCCAGGACGGAATCGCCAACGGTGTCAAAACCTACGTTGGCGGCAACTGCACGGTTTCACTGATGCTGATGGCGATGGGTGGATTGTTTGACGCCGGGCTGGTGGAATGGGTGTCGCCGATGACCTACCAGGCTGCTTCCGGTGCCGGTGCACGCAACATGCGCGAACTGATTCAACAGATGGGCGCGGTTCACAGTGAAGTTAAAGGTCTGCTGGACGACCCCGCTTCCGCAATCCTTGAAATCGACCGCAAGGTGGCCGATTTCATCCGTTCCGACCGTTACCCGGTCGATGCCTGGCCGGTACCGCTGGCCGGCAACCTGATTCCATGGATCGACGTGGCGCTTGAGTCCGGCCAGTCCAAGGAAGAATGGAAAGCGCAGGTCGAGGCCAACAAGATCATGCGCCGCAGCGATCATCCGATCCCGATCGATGGCCTGTGTGTGCGCGTAGGCGCGATGCGTTGCCATTCGCAGGCCCTGACCATCAAGTTGACCCGGGATGTGCCGCTTGACGATATCCACAGCCTGATTGCCGCCCACAACGAATGGGTGAAAGTGGTGCCGAACGACCGCGAAATTACCATGAACGAGCTTACCCCAGCCGCAGTGACAGGCACGCTGACCGTGCCGATCGGCCGCATGCGCAAACTCAATATGGGGCCCCAGTATTTAACCGCGTTTACAGTAGGGGATCAGCTCCTGTGGGGCGCGGCAGAACCCCTGCGCCGCATGCTGCGTATCCTCCTGGAAGCCTGAGTGGATAAGGCTAGCAGATATTTTTCTTAGGGCTGGTGCGGTTTATGCACTAAAGATTGCGTCTGCCGAGCCGTCAATAGTGGCGTCAAGTATTCAACAGCTCCGTCATTCGGGGCTACTAGGGAGAAACGGGATGAAATTGAAGCGCTTCACGACCCAACTGGTGGCCGCTGGCCTGATTGCCGCGCCCCTGTTGGCGCATGCCGCCGGGTTGGGCAAGCTGTCGGTCACCTCGGCGCTGGGTCAGCCGCTGGCAGCCGAAATCGAGCTGTTTGCCGCTGACAAGGCCGAACTCGATAGCCTGGCCGCCAATCTTGCTTCTGACCAGGCATTCCGTGATGCACGTGTAGATTACGCACCGGTTTTGTCCTCGCTCCGCTTTGCCGTCGAGAAAAAACCCAATGGCAAGGCGGTGCTGAAAGTCACCTCCAGCCGCCCGGTCAACGATCCTTTCATCGATATGCTGGTTGAGTTGAACTGGGCGTCAGGCCGCTTGGTGCGCGAATACACCATGCTGCTCGACCCGCCCGGCATGGTTACGCAGCAAACAGTTGCCCCCGTTGCCGTGGCCGTAACGCCGCCAGCTGCGCCTGTGGTCAAACCGGCTGCTGCGCCGATTCCAGCCCCGCAAGCCCAGGCTACGCCATCACCCGTCGCGCCCAAGGCTCCCGCCCCCGCCCCTGAGGCACGCAAGCCGGTTGCCGCCGCAGCTCCCGCGCCTTCTCCCGCCCCGCAAGCCGACATGCCGAGCCTGGTAAAGATCAAGCGCGGCGATACGCTGGTTGGCATTGCCAACCGCGTGCGGCCCGCAGGCGTCAGCCTGGAGCAGACGCTGCTTGGCCTGTATCGCGAAAATGCGCAGGCCTTTGATGGCAACATGAACCGCTTGAAAGCGGGCAAGTCGCTGAATGTGCCCACCGCTGAAAAAGTAGCAGCCATCCCGCAGAAAGAAGCCGTGCGTGAACTCAAGCTGCAGGCGGAAGACTGGCGCGCTTATCGTCAGAAACTGGCTGGTGCCGTGAGTGCGGCCCCTGAAGCCAAGCCCGCTCCGGACCAGGCCAGCAGCGGCAAGATCACGCCTAAAGTGGAAGATCGTGCCAAGCCGGCTCCCGACGCGCAGAAAGATGTATTGAAGCTTTCCAAGGTTACCCCGCCAACGGCAGGCAAGAGTGCGGATGAAACCCGTGCGCTTCAGGAAAAACTGCGTGCCCAGGAAGCCGATGCGACGGCGCGCGAAAAAGCCCTGAAAGAATCCAGCCAGCGCGTGGCCGTGCTGGAAAAGCAGATTGAGGACATGCAGAAGCTGGTGGAAATGAAGGAAAAGGCGCTGAAGAAGGAAGCGGCGCCTGCCGAGCCTGCACCGGCACCGAAACCAGAACCTGCTCCCGTTCCTGAAGCGGCAGCCCCCATTCCTGCCCCCACCGTGGCTGTGACCAAGCCTCCTGCACCGGTCGTCAAGGCCGAAACCCCGCCACCTGCTGCGGCGGAGCCTGCTGGAAACTGGTTCGATCCCTTGCTGGCCAATCCCATGTATTGGGGGGGCGGTCTTGCAGCGCTGGGTCTGGGCGGAGTGTTGTGGTGGATGATGGTTGGCGGCGGTCGTCGTCGCAAAACCACGGGTTCGGCACTTGAAGACAGCATCATGAGTGGCGGCGATGTGCGTCCGAACTCTGTCCTTGGCAACGCTTCGGGTGGCAGCGTGAATACCGGAGACACCTCCTTCCTCACCGATTTCAGCCAGGCAGGCCTGGGAACCATCGATACGCATGATGTCGACCCGATTGCCGAAGCCGAGGTCTACATGGCCTATGGCCGTGATGCGCAGGCGGAGGAAATCCTCAAGGAAGCCATCGGCAAGAATCCGGACCGTCACGAAATTCGTGTCAAGTTGCTGGAAATCTATGCTGCGCAACGCAACACGACAGCATTTGAGGCGGTCGCGGGTGAACTCTACGCGGCGCTGGGGAGCAAGCCTAGCCCGTTGTGGGACAAAGCTTGTGAAATGGGTCGTGGCATTGACCCAACCAACCCCCTGTACGGCGGTCTGCAGTCAGGAGCGGCCCCTGATGCTGCTGTCGCGACGGTGGCAGCAACCGATGCGGTGGCGGGTGGCGCGGTAACGTTTGACGACGAACCTGTACCCGAGGCCAAGGTTGAATCTGATTATGCGGACAGTGAGCAGTCTGTCGAGGCTGAGCCCGCTCCCGCGTTTGACTTTGAGCTTCCCTCCACACCGGACGCTGTGGAAGAACAAGCGCCGATGGAGTTTGAGTCCGCAGGCCATGTCCTTAATTTTGATGCGCAGCCAGAGGTTTCTGCGGCCCCCGTGGATACGGGTTATATGGAAATGGATACCCAGGGTCTGGATTTTGACTTGCCTGACCTGGACTTGCCTGACGTATCGGATGATTCGCTGAAACTGGATATGGGTCTGGAAGATGACAATGGCCCCGACAGTAAATTCGATTTCAGCGGCCTCGACCTCGATTTGGGCGAGGCAGGCGGTAACGATCTTGAACTGGACGAAGTGGGTACCAAACTCGACCTTGCCCGCGCCTATGTGGAAATGGGCGATAAGGAAGGGGCTCGTGAAATTCTCAACGAAGTGCTGGCCGAGGGTAGCGACAAGCAAAAATCCGACGCGAAGGACATGTTGAGTTCGCTTGGCTGAGTCTCCGCATCCGGCTGCCCGCATCCTTTTGTGGTGCGGCTGGGCCGTGGCGGTGGAGCAGGCTGCCTTTCCCTTTTTGCCTTTCCTGGCCGTCGCGACTGTGACGGCCTTTCTGTTTGCGCCTGTCCGTCATGAAGCCTGGCGCCTGCTGCGCCGTACCCGCTGGCTGATGGCCGTGCTGCTGCTGACCTATGCTTATTCCCTGCCGGGAACCCTGGTGTGGCCATCGCTGGAATGGATGAGTCCGAGCTTGGAAGGCTTGCAACAAGGCGCGTTGCGTGTGGGCCGGTTGGTGCTGCTCCTGGCCGGGTTGGCCGTTCTGCTGGCTTACACGTCCCGTCCACGCCTGATTTATGGCTTGTATGTGCTGGCCCGTCCACTGGCCTGGATTGGTTTTGACCGCCGCGCCTTTGCCGTGCGTCTGGGGCTGACGCTGGACTATGTGGAACACGCCCCCAAGCCTGCGCACTGGCTGGATGCATTGCGCACTTTGCCGTCCGACGATAGCGGACCCACCACCACCACTTTGCAGACCGAACGCTGGCAAGGTCGGGACAGCGCCGTCATACTGGCGGGCTTGTTCCTGTTGTGGGCGGTGCTGGCGTGAGGCCGGGTTGATATGCGAATCGTACTGGGTCTGGAATATTGCGGTCTTGGCTTTTGCGGCTGGCAGTCGCAATTGCAGGGCTGCGGGGTGCAGGATGCGCTGGAAACCGCTTTATCCATCATTGCCGGGGTAAAAATTGGCGTGATTGCAGCGGGCCGTACCGATACCGGCGTTCATGCCGCCTTGCAGGTGGTGCACTTTGACACGACCGTGGACCGTCCGTTGACGGCCTGGGTGCGCGGCGTCAACAGCCACCTCCCGCCAGGGGTGGCCGTACTGTGGGCCCATGAAATCAGCGATGACTTCCACGCACGCTTTGCCGCCAATCAGCGCGGCTATCGCTACGTTTTACTCAACCATGCCGTGCGGCCCGGTCTCAATCATGGCCTGATCGGCTGGTATCACCGCCCGCTGGATGTGGACGCGATGAGCCAGGCGGCGGCGCTCCTGATCGGGCAGCATGATTTTTCAGCATTTCGTGCGGCAGCCTGCCAGGCCAAATCGCCAAGCAAGGATCTGCGGCGGGTCCAGGTCGAACGGCGCGGCGATTATCTATTGTGCGACTTTCTGGCTGACGGGTTTTTGCATCACATGGTGCGCAATCTCATGGGCTGCCTGATCCAGGTGGGGGCGGGTTATCAGTCACCTGAATGGATACAGGCGGTTCTGCAAAGCCGTGACCGTTCGCTGGCCGCGCCCACCTTCGATGCCGCAGGCCTGTATCTCACTCACATCCGGTATCCTCCGCACTTTGCCTTGCCGGAAACCTCTGACCGATGGCTGTACGCGTAAAAATCTGCGGTATCACCCGATTGCAGGACCTGCACGCTGCCTGCCAGGCCGGGGCGGATGCGCTGGGCTTCGTGTTCTACGAAAAAAGTCTGCGTCACGTGACGGTCGCCGCTGCCGCTGCGCTGGTGCGCGAACTGCCGCCCTTTGTGCAATCGGTCGGCCTGTTCGTGAATGCCGCGCCGGCCTTTATCGAGGCGGTTTTGCAGGTGGTCCCGCTCGACTTGCTACAGTTCCACGGCGACGAAACGCCTGCAGACTGTGAACGCTTTGGCCGGCCCTACATCAAGGCCGTGCGCGTCACGGCAGGCACGAATTTGCTAAAATGCGCGGCTGACTTTGAAACTGCGCGCGGATTGTTACTTGATGCCTATGTGCCGGGCATCCCGGGCGGCACGGGTGAGCGGTTTGACTGGGGGTTGATCCCGGCGGCTTTACCCAAACCACTGATCTTGTCGGGCGGGCTCACCCCGGACAATGTTGCCGAAGCTGTACACGTTGTTCAGCCCTGGGCAGTGGATGTGTCTTCCGGCGTGGAAGCATCGGTGTTGCTCAATGGGGTGGAAGTCGCCGCTAAGGGCATCAAGGACCCGCACAAAATTACGCAATTTATTGCGAAAGCGAAAGCATCATGAAACTGACTGATCTCCCGGATTCACATGGCCATTTCGGCCCCTACGGCGGTATTTTCGTCGCCGAAACCCTGATGGCGGCATTGGAAGAATTGCGTGTCGAATACGACAAGGCGCGTAACGATCCTGACTTCATTGCGGAGTTTGAATACGAACTGAAGCACTACGTTGGCCGTCCCAGCCCGGTGTATCACGCCAAACGCCTCTCCGAGCAGTATGGCGGCGCGCAAATCTATCTGAAACGCGAAGACCTCAATCATACCGGCGCGCACAAGATCAACAACACCATCGGCCAGGCGCTGCTGGCGCGGCGCATGGGTAAAAAGCGCGTGATTGCCGAAACCGGCGCGGGCCAGCATGGTGTGGCTTCAGCGACGGTTGCCGCGCGTTACGGCATGGAATGCGTCGTCTACATGGGCGCTGAAGACGTCATTCGTCAGGCACCCAACGTTTTCCGCATGAAGCTGCTCGGCGCGACCGTAGTGCCGGTGTCATCGGGTTCAAAAACCCTGAAGGATGCGCTCAATGAAGCGATGCGCGACTGGGTGACCAACGTTGAATCCACTTTCTACATTCTGGGCACGGCTGCCGGCCCGCATCCGTACCCCATGCTGGTACGCGATTTCCAGTGCGTGATTGGCCGTGAATGCCTCACCCAAATGCCGGAGTTGGCGGGCCGTCAGCCCGATGCGGTGGTCGCTTGCGTCGGCGGCGGCTCCAACGCCATCGGCATTTTCCATCCCTATATCCCGTTCGATGGTGTGCGCCTGATCGGCGTCGAAGCCGGCGGCTCCGGCATCGCCAGCGGCAAACATGCCGCTCCGTTGTCGGCCGGAAGCCCGGGCGTACTGCACGGCTTCCGCAGCTACCTGATGCAGGACGAAAACGGCCAGATCATCGAAACCCACTCGATCTCCGCCGGCCTCGACTACCCCGGCGTCGGTCCCGAGCACAGCTACCTCAAGGACGCCGGCCGCGCTGAATACGTCGCCATCAACGACGACGAAGCCATGGCCGCCTTCCACGACCTGTGCCGGCTTGAAGGCATCATCCCCGCGCTCGAATCCAGTCACGCCGTCGCGCAGGCCAAAAAGCTCGCGCCGACGATGAAGAAAGATCAGATCATTCTGGTGAATCTCTCTGGGCGCGGCGACAAGGACATCGACACCGTGGCGAAGCTGTCGGGGATTACGCTGTAAGCATGGCCATCCCCGATTTCCAAAGCGTTTTCCTGCCGCTTCTGAAAGCCTGCGCGGATGGTCAGGAACATACCAAGCAGGAATTGCTGCCGTTGCTGGCCAAGCAGTTTGGACTGACTGAGGCGGAGCTTTCAATCAAGCTTGCCAGCGGCAAGCAGGGTATGTTTGACAACCGTGTGGGATGGGCAAAGAGCTATCTCAAACAGGCAGGGTTGCTCGAGAACTTGCGGCGTGGCGTTTTCAGGATTACGGCTCGTGGAATGCAGGTTTTGGCTGAGAACCCGCAGCCCTTGAATGTCAGGTATCTGAAGCGCTTTCCTGAGTTTGTGGTTTTTAATGCGGGCAAGCCAAAGGATGAGAGCAAGTTTGTCGAGTTGGCTGCGGTCAATCCCGAAACCCCCGACGAACTCATTGCGGGGGGCTACAAACAATTACGCGAGGCACTTGCAATCGAGTTGCTCGATCGAATTAAAAGCGTCAACCCAACTCGCTTTGAGGAACTGGTCGTCGAGCTGCTGCTGAAAATGGGTTACGGCGGCACGCAGGAAGACGCAGGGCGAGTGGTTGGAAAAAGTGGTGATGGCGGCATCGATGGCATCATCAATGAAGACCGGCTTGGCCTGGATGTGATCTACATCCAGGCCAAGCGCTGGGAGGCGGATGTGGGCCGCCCCGAGATTCAGAAATTTGTAGGCGCGTTGGCGGGAAACAAGGCAAGCAAAGGTGTTTTCATTACCAGCTCGGGCTTTTCCAAAGGGGCGACTGAATACGCGGCGCAAGTGAATCACCGTGTTGTTCTGATCGACGGCCCGATGCTGGCGGAACTGATGATGGACCATGATCTGGGCGTTTCCACCAAGGATGTTTACACGGTGAAACGTCTGGACACCGACTATTTTGAAGAAGACTAGTTTTTGATTGAACACATTTAGATTGAGTACAGCATGAGCCGAATCGGCCAGACTTTTATCGCCCTCAAGGCGCACAATAAAAAAGCCCTGATCACTTTCATTACGGCGGGGGATCCCGGCAAAGGCCTGACGGTGCCGCTGATGCATGCACTGGTGGAAGCCGGCGCGGACATCATCGAACTGGGGGTGCCGTTTTCCGATCCGATGGCGGACGGGCCGGTGATCCAGCGCGCGTCCGAGCGGGCACTGGCTAACAAGGTCGGGCTGAAGGATGTGCTGGCGATGACGGCCGATTTCCGCAAGAACAATACGACGACCCCCGTGGTGCTGATGGGCTATGCCAATCCGGTCGAGCGCATGGGGTACGAGACCTTTGCGCAGGCGGCGAAGGCAGCAGGCGTCGATGGTGTGCTGACGGTGGATATCCCGCCGGAGGAGTCGCTTGGTGTGGCCGATGTATTCAAGGCGGCCGGGCTCGACCCCATTTTCCTGTTGTCTCCAACCACACCCGAATCGCGGGTGGAACAGGTGGCTGCCGTTGCTGGCGGGTTCATGTATTACGTGTCGCTAAAGGGCGTGACCGGTTCGGCGGATCTCGACACGGACGAAGTGTCGCGCAAGATCGCCATCATTCGCCGTCATTGTGAATTGCCGATAGGCGTCGGGTTCGGTATCCGTGACGCGGCGACGGCAGAAGCTGTGGCACGCATCGCCGACGCGGTGGTGGTGGGCAGCCGGATCGTGAATGAAATCGAGAACGCGCCGGAGAATGAACTCATCGGCCGCGTCAAGGCGCTGGTGCAGGATTTGCGCCGGGGCGTCGACGCCGCGTCGAAATAAGGTCAACCTAATAAAATCAAGCAGCGGAGAACACAATGAGCTGGTTCCAGAAAATTTTGCCGCCGAAAATCAAACGGCGTGCGCTGGCAGATAAAAAATCCATGCCTGAGGGCTTGTGGTCCAAATGCCCGGCATGTAACGAAGTGTTGTACCGGGCTGACCTGGAGAGCAATCTGGAGGTGTGCCCGAAGTGCGGTCATCACCATCGCATCGGTGCCCGCCAACGCTTGGCGATACTGCTGGACAAGGAAGGGCAGCATGAGATTGGTGCCCATGTGACACCGCTCGATCCGCTGAAATTCAAGGATGGCAAGAAATATCCTGACCGCCTGAAAGAGGCCCAGTCCGCCACTTCGGAAACCGACGCGCTGGTGGTGCTGGGCGGGAGCGTCAAGGCCGTGCCGGTGGTGGCGGCAGCGTTTGAGTTCAAGTTCATGGGTGGATCGATGGGATCGGTCGTGGGCGAACGTTTTGTCCAGGGGATCGAGGCGGCGATCGAATCGAATTCGGCTTTTGTCTGCTTTTCGGCCAGCGGCGGCGCACGTATGCAGGAAGGCTTGTTTTCGCTGATGCAAATGGCCAAGACCTCGGCTGCCTTGACGCAGTTGTCGCGTCACCGTCTGCCTTTCATTTCCGTGCTGACCGACCCCACCATGGGCGGGGTGTCGGCCAGCTTTGCCATGCTGGGTGATTTGATCGTGGCTGAACCCAACGCCCTGATCGGCTTTGCCGGTCCGCGCGTGATCGAGCAGACGGTGCGCGAGACCCTGCCGGAAGGTTTCCAGCGCGCCGAGTTTCTGGTCGAAAAGGGCGCTGTCGACCGCATCATCGATCGTCGCCAGATGCGCGATGAACTCGCCACCACGCTGGCGATGATGATGGGCCGTCCGGCGATTGCTGCCTAGGTTGTGTTGAACCCTTCCGGCCCATCGCTGGCCGACTGGCTGGCGCGGCTGGAACAGTTGCATCCCAGCACGATTGAGCTCGGACTAGACCGGGTGCGCCGGGTCAAGCATGCGCTCGGGCTTGAACCGACGTTTCCCCTCATTATTGTTGGCGGCACCAATGGCAAGGGCTCGACCTGTGCCTATCTGGAAGCCATTCTCGGTGCGGCGGGTTTCAAAACGGGTCTTTACACCTCCCCCCATCTATTGCGCTACAACGAGCGGGTACGGATTGCGGGCAAGGATGCGCAGGATGCAGACCTGATTGCCGCGTTCGAAGCAGTCGATGCCGCACGTGGAGAATCCTCGTTAACCTATTTCGAATTCGGCACGCTGGGCGCGATGGTGCAATTCATTCATGCTGAAATAGACGTGGCCATCCTTGAGGTAGGCCTTGGCGGTCGGCTCGACGCCGTGAATGTATTTGACGCTGATGCAGCTATCGTCAGCAGTGTTGATATCGATCACATCGAGTATCTAGGTGACACCCGCGAGAAAATCGGGTTCGAGAAAGCCGGCATTTATCGTGCCGGGAAACCGGCTATTTGCGCTGACCCTGTTCCGCCCGCCAGTTTGATTGAGCATGCCAGAAGCATCGGCGCCGAGTTGAAGTGTGTCGGGCAGGATTTTTCCGCCCAGCGCGAGGCGGATCAATGGACTTATCGAGGATGGACCACGACCTGGTCGGAATTACCTGTGCCGAAGATGGCGGGAGCCTGTCAGTTGCGTAACGCAGCCGGGGCGCTGGCGGCACTGGAAACCTTGCATGCCCGTTTGCCGGTGAGCGAGGCGGCCATACGCCAGGGGCTGGCGGCGGCACAGGTGCCCGGGCGCTTTCAGCGTATTGCCCGCGCGCCCGATGTCATTCTTGATGTGGCGCACAATCCCGAGGCCGCGCGGGCACTGGCGGCCACCTTGCGCGAGCAGGCTATCGTCGGCCGCACGCTGGCGGTGGTCGGCATGCTCGCCGACAAGGATGCGATGGGCGTGTTTGCCGCGCTGGCTGGCGAAATCGATGCATGGTGGACCTGTACCCCCGACTCGCCGCGTGCCTGCGATGCGACAGCCCTGGCAGCGATTCTTCGTCCACAGGTGGGCAATACGCCGGTTTGTGTGCAAGCTGATGTGAACACAGCGCTTGCTGAAGCACGAAGCGCAGCCCGTGAAGATGATAGAATTCTCGTCTTCGGTTCGTTCTATACCGTCGCCTCCGTGCTCGATCATGCCACTACCCAGCAGTGAAAATGACCTTAAACGTCGTGCCCGGCGCCGCCTGATCGGTGCCGTTGCACTGACCCTGGTGGCGGTGATTGTGCTGCCCTTGCTGCTGGAAGACGAGCCGCCGCCGGCAAGTTCGCTCGCTGTGCACATGGCCGTCGCGCCGGAACCGGACCCCGTGGCACAGCCCATTCAGACACCTGCGCCCGTTGTACCGCCTGAGCCTGCATCGGCCGCTCCGGTCGAACCCGTTACGCAGCCTGAGCCTGTGAAGCCGGAGCCGAAGATTGAGCCAGTCAAATCTGCACCCCAGCCCGCACCCCACCCCAAACCTGCACAAGTCAAGCCTGAGCCTGTTAAAGCTCAACCTCCCAAACCCGCTCCCGCGTCGCAACCCGTTGCTACGCCAGATGCCAAGACCAAGCCTGCTGACGCGCAGGAGACATTTGTGGTGCAGCTGGCCGCCCTTTCTGATGCGGACAAGGCGCAAGCGCTCAAGGCGCGCGTGGCCAAGCTCGGGTTGCCCGCCTACACGGATGCCGCTGGCAGTTTGACGCGCGTGCGTGTGGGGCCGTTCAACACGCGTACGGCCGCGGTGGCGGCAGCGGTGAAGCTGGCTGAAAATGGCATGAGCGGCCAGGTGTTGACTAAATAAATGAGCATGCTGGACATCATTGTGGTGCTGGTGCTGGTGTTGACGGTGGTACGCGGCTTGATGCGCGGGCTGGTCGATACCCTGTTTTCACTGGCGGCATGGATGCTGGCCTTTCTGCTGGGCAAATGGGGCGCGATGATAGTGGCGCCGCTTCTGCCCATCGGGATCGAAAACCCTGCGATTCGCTATTTTGCGGGTTTTGCCGTGGTTTTTCTGGTGGTGCTGATTGGCGTGCTGCTGCTGGGACATGCGATGGCTTCACTGGTCAAGGCGGTGGGACTGGGCAGTGCCGACAAGGTGCTGGGTGGGGTGCTGGGGTTGACCAAAGGCTTGGTGATTCTGGTGGGCCTGACGCTGGCCGCCGGCTTGACCTCATTGCCGCGCACCGATTTCTGGAAGCAGGCCGCGCTGTCAGGCAGTCTGCAGACAATGGCCCTGCGCGCATTGCCGCTCTTGCCGAATGACATGGCGAAATATGTTCGCTATGAATAATGGTGTTTTAAATAATCTTATGGATGGGTGCACAGCATGTGCGGGGTAATCGGAGTCGTTGCCAATTCGGCAGTTAACCAGCTTTTGTACGATGGGCTGATGGTGTTGCAGCATCGCGGACAGGATGCGGCCGGGATCGTGACGGCTGAAGAAAGCCGCTTTCACATGCACAAGGAGCCGGGGCTGGCGCGTGATGTCTTTCGTACCCGCGACATGCGCAATTTGCTGGGTGACATGGGTGTGGCGCATGTTCGATATCCCACCGCAGGCAGTGCGTCGTCGTCGGCCGAATCGCAGCCGTTTTACGTCAACTCGCCGTACGGCATTGTGCTGGGTCACAACGGCAACCTCACCAATACCCAGGAACTAAAAGAGTCGTTGTTTCGTAGCGACCTGCGGCACGTCAATACCAATTCGGATTCCGAAGTGCTGCTGAACGTGCTGGCGCATGAGTTGCAGGTTCGGGCATCGGGCAGGCAGCTCAGTCTCGATACGATATTCGGTGCCGTGGCGGGCGTGCATGCACGCTGCAGGGGTGCGTATGCCGTGACCGCCTTTATTGCGGGTTATGGCTTGCTGGCGTTTCGCGATCCGCATGGTATTCGCCCGCTGGTAATCGGCGTCAATGACCAGGTGACACCGCACGAGTACATGGTGGCCTCGGAGAGCGTGGCCATTGATACCCTCGGCTTCCGTTTGTTGCGTGATGTGGCACCTGGCGAAGCAATCTTCATCGACTACCAGCGCCAGATGCACAGCCGTCAGTGCAGCGACAAGCCCGTGCTCAATCCCTGTATTTTCGAATATGTGTATCTTGCGCGGCCCGATTCGGTGATGGATGGCATCTCGGTTTACAGCACGCGCCTGGCCATGGGCGTGTCGCTGGCCGAAAAGATCCGCCGTGAATTTTCCCATCTCAAAATTGATGTGGTGATCCCGATTCCCGATACCAGCCGCCCTTCCGCGCTGCAGCTGGCGAACCACCTTAACGTACCGTACCGCGAAGGCTTCATCAAGAACCGTTACATCGGCCGCACCTTCATCATGCCGGGGCAGGCGCTACGCAAGAAATCAGTGCGGCAGAAGCTCAATGCCATTGCAGAAGAGTTCAAGGGCCGCAACGTGTTGCTGGTCGACGACTCCATCGTGCGCGGCACCACCAGCCGCGAGATCGTGCAGATGGCGCGCGACGCCGGTGCGGCGCAGGTCTATTTCGCTTCGGCTTCGCCGCCGGTGCGCTACTCCAATGTGTACGGTATCGACATGCCGAGCCGCGACGAACTGATCGCCAACGGCCGCACTGATGAGGATATCGCCCGTGAAATCGGCTGTGATGCGTTGATCTATCAGGACCTCGATGCCATGGTGGAGGTCGTTCGTGCAGGCAATCCGGCGATCCTCGATTTCGACACCTCGTGTTTCGATGGCCGCTATATCACCGGCGACGTCACGTCAGAGTATCTGGATTACATCGAAGCGATGCGCAACGGTGAAACCCCGTCACCCTCTGCCTTGTCTACCCAGCAGCTCGACCTGAATCTGGCAACGAACCGTTGACCGAAACCGGCGCGGCGCGTAAATTTACCTACGCGCCGATTTGAACTTCAGCTTGCGGGCGCTTGATAAATTCGGCTAAAGCGTCGCCAGGGAAACCCCGAACCGCGCATGCCGTTCGGGGTTTCTATTTTGGGATCAAACATGAACAACGACGAATACGATATCGATACGCTGGCCGTCCGTGCGGGCACCGTCCGCAGCCAGTTCAACGAACACTCCGAGGCGATGTTCCTCACTTCCAGCTTTGTGTTCAGCAGTGCGGCCGAGGCGGCTGCGCGGTTCAAGGGCGAGCAGCCCGGTCCGATTTACGCGCGCTTCACCAATCCCACGGTCAACATGATGGAAGAGCGGCTTGCCGCACTGGAAGGCGCTGAACGCTGTGTGGCGTTCGCCTCCGGCATGGCGGCCATCCTGGCTACCGTCATGGGATTGATGAAGGCGGGCGAGCATATCGTCGCGTCGCGTTCGATTTTTGGTTCCACGGTGCAACTGTTCAGCAATATTCTGGGTCGTTTTGGCATTGAGACAACCTACGTGTCGCCGACCGATCCCGCGGAATGGCGCGCAGCGGTCAAACCGAATACCAGGCTGTTTTTTGTCGAATCACCGTCCAATCCGCTGACCGAAGTGAGCGACATCCGTGCGCTGGCGGCGATTGCACATGAATCGGGCGCGTGGCTCGCAGTCGATAACTGCTTTTGTTCGCCTGCGCTGCAAAGGCCGCTTGAACTGGATGCCGATATCGTGATCCATTCCGCGACCAAGTATCTTGATGGCCAGGGCAGGGTGCTGGGCGGTGCGGTCCTGGGTAGTCAGGCCTTGATGGAAGGGGTGTATACCTTTTTGCGTACAGCCGGCCCGACGCTGTCAGCGTTCAATGCCTGGGTAATTCTGAAGGGGATGGAAACGCTGTCGATACGCATGAATGCACATTCGAACAATGCGCTGGCACTGGCGCAATGGCTGGAAGCGCAGCCGCAGGTTGCGCGCGTGCTTTACCCAGGTTTGCCATCGCACCCGCAACATGCGCTGGCGATGGCGCAGCAGAAAACCGGCGGCGGCATTGTGGCGTTTGAACTCAAGGGCGGTAAGGACGCGGCCTGGAAACTGATTGACGCAACCCGGCTGCTGTCGATTACCGCCAATCTGGGCGACACCAAAACCACGATCACCCATCCCGCTTCCACCACACATAGCCGCATGACGCCTGAGCAGCGCGATGCGGCAGGAATCAGCGATGGATTGATCCGTATTGCCGTGGGACTGGAGTCGATCGCGGACATCCAGGCCGATCTGGCACGCGGGCTGACATGATGTTGCGAGGCATGGTGTTGGGGTTGCTTGGTCTGGGCGCTGCCCAGGCCGCCGACATGTCCGTGTTGCACTATGTCGACCAGGATCCGGGGGCGGCCCCTTATGTAACACGCATCCTGGTGACAGCAGATTTCATGCGGATGGATGGCGGTCAGGACAACGGGGATTTCGCCCTGCTGGATCGGCGGCAGCGCCAGCTGATTAATGTCACCTATGACAATAAGCTGGCGCTGGTCTTTGCGTCAGGCACGCTGCCCCCCAAACCGGCCCATTTGAAATCCAGGCTTGATGTTCACAAGGCCGCGCGCGGAACCCGGCGTTTCAGCCTCAAGGTCAATGGTGTGGTGTGCAGCGAAGGCGTGGCGGCTCTTGGCGCTGCGCCCGATGCTGCACGCGCGATGGCCGAGCTGAAGTCTGTTCTGGCGGCGACGCAATACCGTGTCTGGAAAGATTCGCCAGCCGAATTGCAGCATGATTGTGATCTGGCGAATCAGGTGTGGGAAACAGAAAGTACGCTCAAACTGGGATTGCCACTGGAGGAGCGCGAGTTCACCGGACGGACACGCAAATTCGAGCGTGAAACCCGGCAGCCGCTTCAACCGGAACTGTTTCGTGTCCCGGCGGGGTTGACGGTGATCAACGCACCGTCATAGCGCTTCCACTTTAAGTGCACAGCCCGCCGCATCGCACATGACGTACCCCCACCGGGTATACCAGTCCGGAGCGACCCAGCGTTCGCAATCCTTGTTTTCAACTGTATGGGTATGCCGCATCGGGCGATGGGTGTGACCGTGAATCAGGCGACGGGCGTGTTGTTCACTTAATACACGCACCACTTCCTCGGCGTTTACATCCATGATCTCAGCCGGCTTGTCCGCCTTGGCCGATTCGCTCCCCGCGCGTGCCTGACGCGCCAGGCGGTGACGCAGGGTGAGCGGCAGGTGTCGCAACAGCGTGAGCACCAGCGGGCGCCGAATTCGCCGGCGGAAAGTTTGATAAGCTGCGTCGCCGGTACACAGGGTGTCACCGTGCATCAGCAAGGTCGGCACACCGTACAACTCAATCTGAGTGGGGTCACTCAGCAGGGTCATTCCGGATAATGCCGCGTAGCGTTGGGCCAGCATGAAATCACGGTTGCCGTGCATGAAATACACCGGCGTGCCGGTATCAACCAATACCTTGAGATGACGCGCAGTGTCGTGCGCAACCTCTTCATCGTGGTCGTCTCCAATCCAGGCTTCGAATAAATCCCCCAAAATGTAGAGCGCGTCTGAACCGGCAGCTTCTTCCTGCAGAAAGCGAAAAAAACGCCCGGTAGCAACCGGGCGTTCGTCAGTCAGATGCAGGTCGGCAACAAAGAATGTGCGACCTGCTTTTTCAGACGGAATGGGATTCACCGATGACGTCAGATGATTTCTGCCTTCGTGATGACGACATCTTCCAAGGGCACATCCTGATGCCCGGCGCGGGTGCCGGTTTTAAGCTTTTTGATCTTGTCGACCACATCGGTGCCATCCACAACCTTGCCAAACACGGCATAACCATAGCCCTGCGGAGTGGGTGCGGTGAAGTTGAGGAAGCTGTTGTTGGCGATATTGATGAAAAACTGAGCGGTAGCTGAGTTCGGATTCGGCGTACGTGCCATGGCGACAGTGTAAGCCTCGTTCTTCAGGCCATTTGAAGCTTCGTTTTCAATCATGTCGCGCGTGGGCTTTTGCGTCATGCCGGGTTCAAAGCCGCCGCCCTGGATCATGAAGCCATCAATCACACGGTGAAAAATGGTGCCATCGAAAAAACCATCACGCACATATTGCAGAAAATTTTCCACCGTTTTCGGTGCTTTCTCAGCGTCGAGTTCGAGGGTGATAATGCCGTGATTGGTGTGCAGCTTGACCATGGGTTGTCCTATAGAGAAGTTTCGTGAATGATTTTCCAGCGGCCGTTTTCGCGGCTCCAGAATTGGCGTTTAGCGGTGCGGTCGCTGAGGTTGCTGCTTTGGTAATCCTGCACAAAGCTGACCAGCGCAAAGTTGGGCCGCTCAGGGTAGAGCATCAGGCTGACCTTGCTGAGACCAAGCTTGATCCATGACTTGGAGGCGTTCACTTTTTGTTTGCTGGCGCCAAATGCCTGCAAATCCTGAGAGCCAGTCCGGAAAGACGAACTGTAGTGGCTGAGCAGACGTGTTGCGTCGCGGCTTTCCCAGTCTTCGCGCCATTGGTTGAGTGCCGCTGCCAGATCATTGCGGCGGGTATCAAGTGCACCGTAGGCAACCCATTCGATCTGCTCGGCGATGACGACCGGGGTTTTGCCGGTCTGGATGTACTGACTCAGTCGGTCCAGATCGTCGTTGGCCAGCACGACGCAGCCTTCACTGGCGCGCGGCGTACGGCTGTAGGTATCGCTGGGACTGCCATGGATCCAGATGCCATGACCATTGCGGCCCTGTCGGGTATCCCATTCGTTGGGGTAGGACAGGGTGAATGCGCCGCCACCGTAGAAATCGGTGAGTTCGCGCGGCGATTTGAATCCGGAAATGGTGTAGATCCCAATTGGGGTACGGTTGTCGCCTTCTTTTTGCTTGCCGGCACCTGCCTTGCCGATTGTGACGTAAAAGTCAGCCACCCGAACCGGCAGGCCCGCGCGATTTTCATAGACGTAGAGCCGTGCGCGGCTGGCATCCACCACCAGTGCATGGCGATAACTGTCGTCCAGATTCAGCAGATAGGCCGGAACCTTGTCTTGCGATAAGGATTCGGTTGCCGCGTGCACGCGCTGGCGCGCTTCGAGCCGGAGTTGATCCAGTTCGGCGCTGCGAGACTGGATGTTGCCAAATGTTTCCAGAGGGCGCGCACGCGCAAGCAGCAAGTCGCCCTTGACCAGTTGCGCCAGGCGAAAATTCGGGTGTTGCTGAGTCAGTTGATCAACGGTGGTTACAGCCTCAGGCATCCGGCTTTGCGAAACCGCCAGCAGACTGTTGGTCAACTGGCGATCAGCATCCACCTCGGCCGCATGCGCAACCGGGGCGGCTAACAGAAACGTGAGGAGCAGACGATACATTTATCGGGATGTCTCGCTGGTAATGCGCCACTGACCATTCTGCAGCGCCAGTTTCAGCGTTTTGGTAACGGTCGAGCGCAGACGGTCTGAACGGTAGGCCTGGCGGAACGTGGCGCTGGCCGTGTCGCCTTGCTGGTCAATCTTCAGATCGCTGATTTGCACGTCGATTGTCTTGGGCGCCGTGATGCGGTCGCGGCGCTGGGCTTCCCAGTCCGCGCGCGTTATGCCGCTTGTTGTGAAATCATTGGCATAGGCCGCCAGATAGGCATTTACATCACGCTTGGACCAGGCCTGTACCCAATTATTGATGACGGACTCAATATTGTTGTTTGCAGGGGCAGGTGTGGGGGCCGGTTTGGCCGCTGGTGCGGGTTCGATAATGGCTGGTTTGACCGCTGGTTTGAGCGCGGCAACGACTGGTTTGGTGGCAGCGGCCTTGCGTGGCTGCCCCTGGATCAGGTCCTGAATCAGGGCCAGCTTGGTTTGTGCAGCAGCATTTTTGTTGTCGAGTGCCAGTGCCTTGTCATAGGCAATGGAAGCCATCTTGGCGTAGATGTCCCCCAGGTTCTCGTGTGCAGTAGCGTAGCTGGGATGGGTGCGGATCGCCATTTCCAGCGCGTTTTTCGCAGAGTCATACTTGCTTTGCGAGGCGTAAAGAACCGCGAGATTATTGTAGGGCTCGGGCAGTTCGGGAAAATCCTCGGTCAGTCCGGTAAATACGGTGATGGCATCGTTGGTCTTGCCCTGGTCGGCGAGGATCAGGCCTTTCAGGAAGCGCGCCTGGGCGTCTTTCGGGTTTTTGGCCAGATAACGATTGGCGCGGTCGAGTGCGCCGGTCAAATCACCCTTGCGGAACTGGGTGTTGATTTCCTGAACTTCAGTGGCCAGCACGGACGTGCTGATCAAGATGGCGCAGGTGGCAACGACAGCGAGGAAACGGGACAAGGCCATGTGATATGCTCGGTTCATCTTGAGAAGCAGGCATTCTAACAATATCGACCTCGCTGAGACAGTCGGCATTCCGCTTGATTCCCGTAACGTGTCATTCCATCCGTAGCTTGCTCGCACTATGTTGCACATTACCAATTCCCTAACACGCTCCAAAGAGGAGTTTGTTCCGCTCATTCCGGGGCGAATCCGCATGTATGTATGCGGCATGACCGTGTACGACCTGTGCCATTTGGGGCACGCACGGGTGTTTGTGGTATTCGACATGGTGACGCGCTGGCTACGCGCGAGCGGCTATCAAGTCGAATACGTAAGAAACATTACGGACATCGACGACAAAATCATTAGGCGTGCCCAGGAAAAGGGTGAAACACCCGCCGAATTGACCGAGCGCTTCATCTCTGAAATGCATGAGGATGAACGGGCACTGGGTGTGCTGCCTCCCGACCACGAGCCCCGTGCGACCGCTTATGTGGCGCAGATGCTGACCCTGATTGCCCAACTGGAAAAAAATGCCCTCGCTTACCCGGCTGCCAATGGTGACGTGTATTACAGCGTGAGGGGCTTTGCGAGCTATGGCCGCTTGTCCGGCAAAAGCCTGGATGAGTTGCGCGCGGGTGAGCGGGTGGAGATCGATACTTTTAAACGTGATCCGATGGATTTTGTGTTGTGGAAAGCAGCCAAACCAGGCGAGCCTGCATGGGAATCCCCGTGGGGGTTGGGTCGTCCCGGCTGGCATATCGAATGTTCTGCCATGAGCGCCGATCTGCTCGGTAATCACTTCGATATTCACGGTGGCGGCCAGGATCTGCAGTTTCCGCATCACGAAAACGAAATTGCCCAGTCCGAAGGTGCGCACGGCTGCACCTTTGTGAATTACTGGATGCACAACGGTTTTGTGCGGGTGGACAATGAAAAAATGTCCAAATCGCTGGGTAATTTTTTCACTATCCGCGAGGTGCTCAAGAAATATGACGCCGAAGTGGTGCGTTTTTTCATCCTGCGCGCGCATTACCGCAGCCCGCTGAATTACTCCGATGCCCATCTGGATGATGCCAGGAACGCGCTGGCACGGCTGTATACCGCGCTGAAAAATACGCCTGTGACAGACGCCGTACCTGATTGGGCGCTACCTGAAGCGATCCGCTTCCGTGCCGCCATGGATGATGACTTCAATACGGCAGAAGCCATTGCCGTGCTGTTTGAACTGGCGGGTGAAGCCAATCGCGGCCATGCCACGGCCGCGCGGATGCTTCGCAGCCTGGGCAACGTGCTGGGGCTGTTGCAGCGCGAGTCGGCGGATTTTCTGCAGGCTGGGGTAGCCAGTGAGGGAATGGGCGAATCCGAGATTGAGACTCTGATCGCCGCGCGTCTGGCAGCCAGAAAAGAAAAGAACTTTGCTGAATCCGATCGCATTCGCGATGTCCTGACGGCAGCAGGGATTGTGCTTGAGGATGGTTCAGGCGGAACGACCTGGCGCCGCGCCTGAAGCAGCCACGACAAGGGGGCAGTTGGGCAGCGTTCAACGCCTTCCTCTCCGGTGAGCAAGACATTTGCTCTCTCTATACTCTCTAAGGTATGCCGGAGCTCAAAAAACCGGTGGTAACGGGATAATCGCGTCATGCAAACCAGCCAACTTGTACTTGTCGGCGCCGTGTGCTGGGATCACCCAGCCTGGCATGACCGTTTCTATCCAGGGGACTTGCCAGAGGACTGGTTGTTGTCTTATTACAACACACAGTTTCAGACTGTCTATTTACCTGTTTCAATCTGGGGCGCGGCGTCCAGTGAAACCTGGGCGCAGTGGCTGACAGATACCCAGCCAGAGTTCTGTTTTGTATTGGAACCCGGGCCGCATGCTTTTCCCCAACCCGCATCCGGACGTGCGTTGTTAGCTACGCCGGAGTGGGAGCGGGAGCATGTCTGGTGGTTGGACGAAATGCCGGATATGCGTACATTGGCGCAACGTATTACCCGGCAGATGGAAACGGGCCAGCCTTTGTTTGTATTCAGCCGCAGTGGCAATCTCGCTTTGCTGGAGCAGGTGCTGACCCTTAAACAGGTGTTGGGTTACTAAGAACATTTATAAACCGTCATGACATACCGTCTGCACACTTGCCTTCTGTAATAATGCCAGCCCTCGAACCACAACCCAGGTCTGACTCCTTGCACAACGACACGCTGGTCGAAATTGCTGATGTCGCATTCAAGTATGGTGATCGCCCGGTTCTTAAAGGTGTCAATCTGACTGCCCGACGCGGGCAGGTGATTGCCATCATGGGCAGCAGCGGTTGCGGCAAAACCACACTCTTGCGTTTGATAGGCGGGCAGATCAAGCCCAGCCAGGGGGAGGTGCGCGTGGCGGGGGAGTCGATGGGAGACCTGGATCAAGCCGGTTTGTATCGTTTGCGCCGCAAGATGGGCATGCTGTTCCAGTTTGGCGCGCTGTTCACCGATATGTCGGTATTCGATAACGTGGCATTCCAGCTGCGCGAGCATACCGATCTGCCGGAAGAGGCCATTCGGGACCTGGTGCTGCTGAAATTGCATGCGGTGGGCCTGCGTGGGGCGGCGCAGATGATGCCATCCGAATTGTCGGGCGGGATGGCGCGCCGCGTCGCACTGGCGCGCGCGATTGCACTGGATCCGCAACTGGTGATGTATGACGAGCCCTTTGCCGGACTCGATCCCATATCGCTGGGGATAACCGGCAATCTGATCCGGCGCCTGACCGATACGCTGGGGCTGACCTCGCTGGTGGTGACGCACGATGTGCAGGAATCCCTGAAAATTGTCGACTACGTGTACTTCGTTTCGGAAGGTGTGATCGTGGCGCAAGGAACGGCGGATGAGATCCGTAACTCTGAACTGCCCTATGTGCACCAGTTTGTGCATGGCGAGGCGGATGGCCCGGTGCCTTTCCATTACCCAGCGGCGGACTATGCCGCTGACCTTCGTCTGGGAGGTCAGCGTGCTTAAGCAAGCCATTGAAAACCTGGGAAGCCGCACCATAGAAGGTGTCTGGCGCATTGGCTATGCAACCCGTTTCTTCCTGGCTATTTTGCTGCATTCGGGCACGGCGTTTCGCCGCTTTGGCCTCACCATTCGGGAAATCTATTTCAGCGGTGTGCTGTCGCTCATCATCATTCTGGTGTCAGGACTGTTTGTGGGCATGGTGCTGGGTTTGCAGGGCTATGAAACTCTGCAAACCTACGGCTCGGAGGAAGCGCTCGGCATTCTGGTGGCGATGTCGCTGGTACGTGAACTGGGGCCAGTGGTGGCTGCATTACTGTTTGCCAGCCGTGCCGGGAGTGCGATTACGGCCGAAATCGGACTGATGAAGGCAACCGAGCAGTTGTCGGCGATGGAAATGATGGCGGTGGACCCGATGGCTCGCGTGGTGGCGCCGCGCTTCTGGGCGGGCGTGATTTCCATGCCGCTGCTGGCGGCATTGTTCTCGGCCATGGGTATCCTGGGGGGCTATCTGGTGGGCGTGCAACTGATCGGAGTGGACGAAGGTGCATTCTGGTCGCAGATGCAAAATGCAGTTGATTTTGAACAGGATATTCTGAACGGTGTGATCAAGAGCGTGGTGTTTGGCGTGGCCATTACCGCCATTGCCTTGTTTGAGGGATACGACGCTCCGCCAACGGCTGAAGGCGTGTCGGGAGCCACCACCCGCACTGTGGTGACGTCCAGTCTTGCTGTGCTGGCGCTGGATTTTGTTTTGACTGCATTCATGTTTCGGGGACTTAGCTAACATTATGAACAAGACCGTACTCGATCTCTGGGTGGGATTATTTGTCATCGCAGGCATCGCCGCGATGCTGTTTCTGACGCTTAAGGTTGGCAGCATGAATACCGTAAATGTTTCGAACAGCTACGAAGTCGTCGCGCGTTTCGAAAACATCGGTGGTCTGAAGCCGCGCGCACCGGTCAAGAGTGCAGGGGTAGTGGTGGGGCGGGTAGCCGATGTGAAATTTGATAATGAACTATACGAGGCGGCGGTTACGCTTCGCCTGGACAAGCGCTATGCTTTCCCCAAGGACTCCACCGCGTCCATCATGACTTCGGGGTTGCTGGGCGAGCAATACATTGGCCTGGAGGCGGGTGGGGACAGCGTCAAACTGAAAGACAAGGACCAGATTGTCATCACGCAGGATGCGGTGGTGCTGGAAAATCTGATAGGCCATTTTTTATACGGTAAGGCTCAAGAAGGAGCGCCACAATGACATTCAATACACTGACACGCACACTTATGGCAGCAGGCGTGCTGCTCACCGCCCTGCCAGGGCAGGCAGAAACCATCAACCTGCAGCAGGCTGTGGAAATGAGCCTGACGGCAGACCCCCGGATCAAGGAACGGGAGCAGGTGGTCGAGGCCGCGCGTGGGGTATTGGAGGAAGTTCAGGGCAATGCGGGCTGGCGCGTGAGTGCCAATGCCTTTATTGGACTGGCCCCAAAAGTCGAGGGTGGTTTTTATCAGAATGGTGCTTATTCAGGCACTCAGCCCCGCACGGATGGCGACAAGCTCGACGGCATTTCAGACTGGGCGCATCTGGACTTTGCTCTGATCAAGCCGCTCTATACCTTTGGCAAGATTGAGCGTTATGGTGAAGCTGCTCAGGGCAGTATCGATCTCAAGCGCGGCGAACTCCGTCAAACGCGTGCCGACACCGTGTATGACACCAAGCGGGCCTATTTTGGCTACTTGACCGCGCGTGACAGCCGGGTTTTCCTGGAAGACATGCAAGGCCGGCTGAATCAGACGATCGACAGGGTGGAGCGCAACCTCAAGGAAGAGCGGGGCGATGCCAAACAGTCTGACCTGTATGCCCTGCAGACAGCCAAGGGCACACTTGCCAAGTATGTTTACCAATCGCGAGCCATCGAGAAAATCAGCCTGGATGGACTGAAGGTTTTAACCGGCGCCGGCTTGAAAGCTGATTTGAGCGTTGCGGATCAGCGTATCGAACCCGTGACTTTCCCGCTGATCGAACTGGCCGAGTTTCAATCGCGTGCCTTGCAGGATCGTCCCGAAATGCAGCAGCTTGAAGCCGGTCTGCGTGCGCGTCGCGCACTGGTGGCCGCCAAAAAAGCCGATCGCATGCCGGATGTCTATGCGGGTGTAATTGGTCAGGTGAACTACGCTTCGCAACGCGACCGGCTGGATAACCCCTACATTAACGATGCGTTCAATGGCGGTGGGTTGACGCCGGTTGTGGGCGTGAAATGGGATTCGGCGTTTGGGGTGGCGAATGCCCGCGTTAATCAGGCACAAGCCGAACTGGAAGCGCTCAATCACAAAAAGGCCTTTGCCGTGGCCGGGATCCCATTTGAGGTGAGCGAAGCGTATGCCAACGCCCAGGCCAATTTTGAAGGTCAACGCGAACTGGCTGAGGGCGCAGCCGCTGCCCGTCGCTGGATGGTGGCTTCGCTGGCTGATTTCTCGGCTGGCATGGAAAGCGCTGACAAAGTAGCCGACG
The DNA here is from genome assembly GCA_031426895.1 of Thiobacillus sp. Lineage (GTDB taxonomy): Bacteria > Pseudomonadota > Gammaproteobacteria > Burkholderiales > Thiobacillaceae > Thiobacillus. The sequence continues at coordinate 69,351 of JASJPE010000006.1, forward strand.
CCATGAGAAATTACATCCTGGCGCAGACCGATTATTTGCGTACGGTGAATGACTACAACATGAACGTGGCCCAGTTGGCACGCCTGACGGGTGAACTCAAATAAGTCGAGTGCGTCTACTCTTTAACTTGAATTTGCCCACAGATTTATTAAACAGGAAGATTGACTATGTTGCGTTCATTTTTGATGCTATTGGCGCTGGTGACGGGGCTGAATGCAACTCCGGTGCTGGCCGCTGATACGCCACCCGATGTGCTGGCGCAGGCTATAACCCAGGAGGTTCTGGCGATTCTGAAGCAGGATCGCGATATCCAGAATGGCAACCAGCGCAAGGTATATCAGCTGGTGGAAACGAAAATCCTGCCGATTTTTGATTTCAACCGCATGACCCAGCTGGTGATCGGCAAGCATTGGCCGCGCGCGACGGCCAAACAGAAGCAGGATCTGGTGACCGAGTTCCGTAATTTGATGGTGCGAACCTATTCCAGCTCGCTGATGGCATTCAATAACCAAACAGTGGATTTCAAGCCGTTGGGCATGAAACCAGGCGATAGCGACGTGACGGTGCGTTCCGAAATTCGCCAGCCTGGTGGACAACCCATCCCGATCAACTACAGCATGTATAAAACGTCATTTGGCTGGAAGGTTTATGACGTGACAATCGATGGCGTAAGTCTGGTTACCAATTACCGATCATCCTTCTCCAACACCATTCGTCAGGATGGCATCGATGGTTTGATCCGCACCCTCGCTGCCCAGTCCACCCGTGGTGCAGCCAAGCCGGCCACGCGCCCCGACTCGTGATTGCGTGCGAGGGCACGTGCTGCCGCATTTCCGGGGTGGTCACCGTTGACAGCGTGGGTGGTCTGTTGCGTGAATTGCAGCCGCAACTGGCGAAGGACACCGATACGCTGGATTTCAGTGGCGTTGAAACGGCCGACTCGGCTGCGCTCGCGCTCATCTTCAGTGCCATGCGCCAAGTACAGCAATCCGGGCGTACGCTCACCTGTACTGGATTGCCTGCCAGCTTCACCACTTTAGCCGAGCTGTACGGAGTGTCCGGGCTATTGCCCGCATGAGTCTGACTCTTCCCGCAATCCGCGTCAGCGGCCTGCACAAACGCTTCCACACCACCCAGGCGCTCGATGGCGTTTCACTCGAGATTCAGCAAGGCGAGTTTTTTGGCTTGCTGGGGCCGAATGGTGCAGGCAAAACCACCCTGATCTCGATTCTGGCCGGACTCACCCGGGCCGATTCTGGCCACGCTGCCATCATGGGCCATGACGTCGTGAGTGACTACCGCCAGTCGCGCCGTGCTTTGGGTGTGGTGCCACAGGAACTGGTCTACGATCCCTTTTTCAACGTGCGCGAAACCCTGCGCATTCAGTCAGGCTATTTTGGTCTCAAGCGCAATGAGGGCTGGATCGACGAGGTGATGCATCACCTTGATCTCACCCAACATGCCGACAAGAATACGCAAAGCCTGTCGGGCGGCATGAAGCGCCGGTTGCTGGTGGCGCAGGCACTGGTGCACAAGCCGCCGGTCATCGTGCTCGACGAACCGACCGCCGGGGTGGATGTGGATTTGCGCCGTTCACTATGGGAATTCATCAGCCGCCTGAATCGCGAGGGGCACACTATCCTGTTGACCACACACTATCTGGAAGAAGCTGAAGCGTTATGTGGCCGTATTGCCATGTTGAAAAGCGGTCGCGTGGTGGCGCTGGATGCGACGCGGAATTTGCTGAAACTCACTAACGAGCATTGCGCCCAGTTGCGCCTGGATTCGGAGGGGGTACCCGACGCCTGGCAGAAGCGCCTGCAGCGCGACCCGGATGGCAGCTGGCGCTTTAACTTCAGCGAGTATTCGGATCTGGAGACACTGCTGGCGGATTTGCGAGTGGCGGGCAGGCGGGTGCTCGAAATGCGGCTACAGGAACCCGATCTGGAGGATGTCTTTACCGACATCATGAAGCGGACATGAGCGGATTTTCGGCGCTGTTTTACAAGGAAAGGCTGCGTTTCTGGAAGGTGGTGGTGCAGACGGTTGTTGCGCCGGTGGTCACGGCCTTACTCTATCTGCTGATTTTTTCGCATGTACTGGAAGCGCATATCGAAGTCTATCCCGGCGTGTCCTACACCAGCTTTCTGGTGCCCGGGCTGGTGATGATGAGCATGCTGCAGAATGCGTTTGCCAACAGCTCGTCCAGTCTGATCCAGTCGAAGATGCAGGGCAATATCGTGTTCGTGCTGCTGCCGCCGTTGTCGTATCTGGAGTTTTTCCTGGCCTATCTGGGCGCAGCCATTCTGCGCGGGCTGGTTGTGGGACTGGGCGTGTGGGGCGTGACCCTGTGGTTTGCCACCTGGCAGATGCCGCATCCGGGCTGGTTGCTGGCTTATGCATTGCTGGCCAGCGCCATCATGGGCGCGCTGGGTATCCTGGCCGGCATCTGGGCGGAAAAGTACGACCAGCTGGCCGCGTTCCAGAACTTCCTCATTCTGCCGCTGACCTTTTTGTCAGGCGTGTTTTACTCTATCCACTCGCTGCCGCCATTCTGGCAGGCTGTTTCGCACGCCAACCCCGTGTTTTATCTGATTGACGGGTTTCGCTATGCCTTTGTGGGTCATTCGGATACCGATCCCTGGCTCGGTTTGCTGGTCGCGAGTGCCTGCTTTGTGGCAATATCCACGGTTACCCTGGCACTGTTACGCAGCGGCTACAAACTCAGACATTAATTGAGGCATTACAAGCATGGTTACCCCCGACGATATCAAAGGCTGGATCACCGAGAAACTGCCGTGTGATCACATTGAACTGGACGGCGACGGACAGCATTTTCAGGCGGTGATCGTCAGCCCGTCTTTCAGCGGCAAGAGCATGATTCAGCAGCATCGGCTGGTATACGAAGCATTGGGCACGCGCATGCATGCGGAGATCCATGCGTTGTCGATGAAAACCTATACCCCCGAAGACTGGGCGGCACGCTAAATGGACGCACTGCTGATCCACGGCGGCAATCCGCTTAACGGTGAGGTGCGTATTTCCGGCGCCAAAAATGCGGCGCTGCCGATTTTGACCGCCAGCCTGCTTACCGCCGAGCCTTTGCAGTTCGGTAATGTGCCGCACCTGAAAGATATCAGCACCTTGCTGGCCCTGCTCGGCCACATGGGCGTGCGTGTGACGCTGGACGACAAGAATCACGTCACCCTGTGCGGCGAATCCATCCCGCACAAGGAAGCGCCCTACGAAATGGTGAAAACCATGCGCGCCGCGATCCTGGTATTGGGGCCGACGCTGGCACGTTTCGGCGAGGCACGCGTTTCTCTGCCTGGCGGTTGCGCCATTGGCTCACGCCCGGTAGACCTGCATATCAAGGGCTTGCAGGCCATGGGTGCGGATATCCAGATTGAGCACGGCTACATTCATGCCCGTTGCAAACGCTTGCAGGGCGCGCGCATCGTGATGGACATGGTGACGGTCACCGGCACCGAGAATTTGATGATGGCCGCTGCGCTGGCCGAAGGTACGACTGTGCTGGAGAATGCCGCGCGCGAGCCAGAAGTGGTTGATCTGGCCAATTGCCTGATTGCGATGGGCGCCAGGATTGAAGGCGCCGGCAGCGACATCATCACCATCCACGGCGTCGACGCGCTTCATGGCGCTAAATATTCCGTGATGGCCGACCGCATCGAGACTGGTACCTTTCTGGTGGCTGCGGCCATGGCTGGCGGCCGTGTGCGCGCCACCCATGCCCAGCCTGGCACGCTGGATGCGGTGATGAGCAAGCTGCGCGAAGCGGGTGCCAAGGTGAGCGTGGGGGAGGACTGGATCGAGGTTGAGTCCGACGGCAAGCTGCAATCGGTGGATGTGCGCACCGCCCCGCACCCGGCATTTCCTACCGACATGCAGGCGCAGTTCATGGCGATGAACACCATCGCCGCGGGCGCGGCCAGCGTCACCGAAACCATTTTCGAAAACCGCTTCATGCACGTGCAGGAACTGCGCCGCCTCGGTGCCAACATCGAGGTGTCCGGCCACACCGCACTGGTGCGCGGGGTGCCGCGACTCGACGGCGCCATCGTCATGGCAACCGACCTGCGCGCTTCTGCTTGTCTGGTGCTGGCGGGCTTGGTGGCGGCGGGTGAGACCACCATCGAGCGTATTTACCACCTCGATCGCGGCTACGAACGCATTGAGGAAAAGCTCACTCAACTGGGCGCGCGCATTAAACGCACGCATTGAAATCAGATATTGAACATGAGTTACTCCGGCATCACGCTGGCCCTGTCCAAGGGCCGCATCTTTGAAGAAACCCTGCCGCTGCTGGCCGCGGCGGGCATCACGCCGTCCGAAAACCCCGAGTCCTCGCGCAAGCTCATCATCGGCACCAACCGTGCCGACGTGCGGCTCATCATCGTGCGTGCCAGCGACGTGCCAACCTACGTGCAATATGGCGCGGCAGACCTCGGCATCGCCGGCAAGGATGTGCTCAACGAACACGGCGGCAACGGCCTGTATCAGCCGCTCGACCTGCGGATTGCGCGCTGCAGCATGATGGTGGCGGTGCGTGAAGGCTACGACTACGCTGGCATCGTCAAGCAGGGATCGCGCATCCGTGTCGCCACCAAATACGTCAATGCGGCGCGCGACCATTTCGCGTCCAAAGGCGTGCACATTGACCTCATCAAGCTATACGGTTCGATGGAGTTGGCCCCACTGGTTGGCTTGTCTGATGTCATCGTTGACCTTGTTTCAACTGGCGGCACCCTCAAGGCCAATGGTCTGGTGGCGGTTGAACACATCAGCGACATCAGCTCGCGGCTGGTGGTGAATCAGGCCGCACTCAAGCTTAAGCGTAGCCTGATCCATCCGGTTGTCGATGCATTTTCGATGGCGGTTGGATCACGCGTCGCAGCGTAACGGCGTAATCTGTCCGGGAACGGCAAGGAGGTAATATGCGCCTGTCTGACGACCAAGCTCGAGCAATTAAGCAGCTTGCGTATCAAATTGCGGGAGAACACGCACAAGTGCGTGTTTTTGGCTCTAGGCTGGACGATAGCGCGCGTGGCGGCGATCTGGATCTCATGCTCGAAGTGCCTGAGCCTGCGGATAACCCTGCATTGATGGCGGCGCGTTTTTCTGCCAAGGTTTCCAGGCTGATGCATGGCCGTAAAGTTGACGTGCTGATTGCAGCGCCCAACCTCATGCGCTTACCCATACACGACATGGCATCCAAGGAAGGAAAAGTGCTGTGACGATCGATCCGAGAATAGCGCTGCGGTTGCAATTCATGGCGCGCGTGGTGCGCAAGGAATGCCAGCACCTCGTTTCCACAGATCAGAGGCTGTTTGACGCGCCATTTACACCGGAACGTGCCAGACAACTTGAAATCGACGCTGACCTGGCTGAGCGCGTGGAAGCCTTTGTGGGAAGATTCGGCCGACTGCAGGACACCATCGGCGACAAGCTGATGCCCGTGTTTTTGACCGCGCTGGGCGAAACGCCCGCCGCAGCCATCGACAATCTGGATAGAGCCGAGCGCCTGGGGCTGATTGCATCTGCCGATGAATGGATGGCCTTGCGCAAGCTCAGAAATCAGATGGTTCATGAATACATAGAGGACCTGACGCTGCTTGCCAGCGCATTGCAAAGCGGGCACGAATCCGTTCCGATGCTCATCCACGCAGCAAATAACCTGTTGGCAGATATCGAACGCCGCGGTTGGGCCTGAGCCCCCGCTATTCATTTGCTGTTTAATCACTGAATCACATGCCAGTATTTTTCAACCCAGCCTCGTGGACGCCCGTCGTCCTCGCCTGGTCGTTCCTGCTGTTGCTGCCGTTTGGCCGTTCGTCTGAATTGCCCGTGTTCATCATGGCCATCCTCGGTGGTGTGCTGATCTGGAAACACGGCAAGCAGGCCGTGTGGCAGGGCGGCGCCAAGACCTTCAGTCTGCTGTTCCTGTGCATCTGGATACCCATTGCACTGTCGGTACCGGATTCGCTGTGGTTCAATAAGTCGCTCAGAACCGCGCTCACCTACCCACGGATTTATTTTGCGGGTATTTACCTCATCTGGATGCTGCGCGAAGACCTCGCGCGTCAGCGTCTGCTTAAACTGTCGGCATGGCTGCTGCTGTTCTGGGTGGTCGATGCACTGATTCAGGCCGTGGTTGGCTATGACCTGCTGGGTTATGCCTACCCCGATCGTCTCAATGGCCTGTTTGGCCCAAGAAACTGGAAACTCGGCCTCACCCTCGCCATGTTGTCTCCTTTCGTGTGGGAATACGTCTCGCGCCATGGTGCAAAATGGCAGCTTGCGTTGGCCTGGCTCGGTACCGCTGCCGTGGTTCTGCTCGCCAGCAATCGCCAAAGCTGGATCGTGTTTGCGTTGGCTACCCTGATCTGGGGCTGGGCCTATGCCCGGCGGCTAGGGCTGCATCCAGCCAGACTCATGCTGCCGCTCATTCTGGTTGCTGGGTTGGCTGGAGTTGGGGCATACCAGACCAATCCTAAATTCAGCCAGCGCATTGATCAATCCTTGGCGGTACTGGATTTTAGTTACGAGGGCTTGGACAAGGCGAGTTCATTGCGCATGCATTTGTGGGTCAATGCCTGGAAAGTCCTGGAGAATCATCCGCTCAACGGCGCGGGTGTGCGGTCTTACCGATATGCTTACGCGCAATATGCGGAAGCGGACGATCCATACGTCAATCCGGATGGCACGGGCATGGCTTATGCGCACCAGTTGTTGTTTGAGGTGGGATCGGAAGCCGGTGTGATTGGTCTTGTTGGACTTCTGGCCTTTTTTGTCATATTCATACGTGCCAGGTGGAAACTGGAACCAGAGGATTCATTAAGCGGGGTGGCCTGGCTGGGTGCATTTGTCTGGCTGTTTCCTGTCAATGCTCATACTGCGATCTACTCAGCGTATTGGTCGCTGCTGTTAGGGTGGGTGCTGGCTGTTGGAATGAGTCGGCAGATACGTTGATTTTCTTGCGCTTGGATATATGCGTGGAATGCGCGGCTTGGCTGGGAGGCGTTACAGGCGCTGTAAAATCAATTCACGTCAGATATGACTGTAATAAAAGAATTAGTAAGGAGGGTGTTTGATGAAAGCTGTGATTTTGGCTGGTGGCCTGGGCACCCGTATCTCGGAAGAAACCCATCTCAAGCCCAAACCGATGATCGAGATCGGCGGCAAACCGATTCTTTGGCACATCATGAAAACCTATTCCAGCCATGGCATCAATGATTTCATCATTTGCCTGGGCTACAAGGGCTACTTGATCAAAGAATACTTTGCCAACTATTTTCTGCACATGTCGGACGTTACGTTCGATATGGCGCACAACAAGATGGAAGTGCATCAACGCAATGCCGAGCCGTGGCGGGTGACGTTGGTGGATACAGGAGAGAATACCCTGACAGGCGGTCGTATCAAGCGTGTAGCTTCACATTTGAATGAAGGGGAGGACTTCTGTTGTACCTACGGAGATGGTGTGAGTGATGTAGACATTACCCGGCTGCTTGAATTTCATCGCAGCCAGGGAACACTCGCTACGCTAACAGCCACTCAACCGCCTGGCCGTTTTGGGGTATTGGGGCTTGATGGACATCAAGTCATCAGCTTCCAGGAAAAGCCTCATGGCGATGGCGGCTGGATCAATGGCGGTTTTTTTGTGCTCTCACCCAAAGTACTGGATTACATCGAGGGTGACCAGACGATTTGGGAGCGCGACCCAATGGAAAGACTGGCCGCTGAAGGCCAAATGTCCTCTTACTTGCACCATGGCTTCTGGCAGCCGATGGATACTCTGCGCGACAAGACGCACTTGGAAGAACTTTGGGCAAGCGGAAAGGCACCCTGGAAAACATGGTAATCGACGCATCATTCTGGGCGGGAAAAACCATCTTTCTTACCGGTCATACTGGTTTCAAGGGGGGTTGGTTATCCCTGTGGCTTCAGGCGTTAGGCGCAAAGGTTGTCGGATATTCATTGTCCCCACCCACCAACCCCAGCCTGTTTGAAGTGGCGCGGATAGCCGAGGGCATGACAAGTATCGAAGGCGATATCCGGGATTTGGCGCGACTTGCTGCCGCCATGGTCAAGCATCAGCCCGAGATCGTCATCCATATGGCAGCTCAGCCCCTGGTGCGTTATTCTTACCAGAACCCGGTGGAAACCTATTCCACCAACGTGATGGGAACGGTCAATCTGCTTGAGGCCGTGCGTCAAGCGGGTTCCGTAAAGGCAGTGGTCAACATCACCAGCGACAAATGTTACGACAACCGTGAGTGGATCTGGGGCTACCGTGAAAACGAACCCATGGGTGGCTACGATCCTTACAGCAGCAGCAAGGGATGCGCGGAACTGGTTGCCTCCGCCTACCGAAATTCCTACTTTAACCCCAAGGAATTCGACCGCCATGGCGTGGGCTTGGCGTCGGTGCGGGCAGGCAACGTAATCGGTGGCGGCGATTGGGCGGAAGATCGACTCATCCCGGACATCATGCGCGCCATCATCCAGGGCAAACCGGTACACATTCGCAACCCCCATGCCATCCGGCCTTGGCAACACGTGCTGGAGCCGCTGGCCGGCTACCTGCAGCTAGCGCAAAAGCTGCGGGAGGATGGCCCCGCTTATGGCGAAGGTTGGAACTTTGGCCCAAATGACGAAGATGCAAAGCCCGTGTTATGGATTGTGGAGCACCTGACTAAAAAATGGGGTGAAGGTGCGAGTTGGGTGCAGGATGGTGGCGATCATCCACACGAAGCGCATTATTTGAAACTCGACTGTTCAAAGGCGAAAGCGCGCCTGGATTGGAAGCCGCGCTGGAATATTGATGGTGCTCTAAGTGCAATTGTGGACTGGCATCATGCGCATAACGCAGGAAAAGACATGCGTGAAGTAACGCTCCAGCAAATCGCCACATACAACGGCTTATTGCCGTAACCAGATTGTGAATTAGAACGAGCAGAGGTTTATGTGGACAAAGAAACGATAAAACAACAAATATTTGACCTGGTTGAGCAATACAGCGCGCTGCACTTTGCAGAAAAGTCATTTACGCCAGGTGAAAGTGTCATTCCGCCTTCCGGAAAAGTGCTCGGCGCGAGTGAGCTGAAAAATATGGTGGACGCCTCTTTGGATGGATGGTTGACTACCGGCCGCTTTAACGAGGCATTTGAAAAGCGCTTCGCAGAATTCGTTGGCGTGTCCTATGCGCTAACGACTACTTCCGGTTCATCCGCCAACCTGCTGGCCTTCACTGCACTCACTTCACACAAGTTGGGCGACCGCGCCCTGAAACCCGGCGATGAAATCATCACCGTGGCCGCCGGCTTCCCTACCACGGTCAACCCCATGTTGCAGAACGGCATGGTGCCAGTATTCGTGGACGTGGACATCCCGACTTACAACATCGACCCGAAGAAGATCGAAGCAGCGGTCACCGAACGGACTCGCGCCATCATGGTGGCGCATACGCTGGGCAATCCGTTCGATCTGGACGCAGTCATGACCGTGGCCAATAAGCATAATCTCTGGGTCATCGAAGATTGCTGCGACGCGCTCGGGTCGCGTTACAAAGGCCAGCACGTCGGCACCTTCGGTCATATCGCCACATGCAGCTTCTATCCCGCCCACCACATCACCATGGGAGAAGGCGGCATGGTCTTCACCAAGGATAGTGAATTGCGCAAGATCATTGAGTCCTTCCGTGATTGGGGTCGTGATTGCTATTGCGCACCCGGTTGTGACAATACTTGCGGCAAACGTTTTGGCTGGCAACTGGGTTCACTGCCCAAAGGCTATGACCACAAATATACTTATTCCCACCTGGGCTACAACCTCAAGATCACCGACATGCAAGCCGCATGCGCCTTGGCGCAGATGGATCGGCTTCCGGAATTCATCGAGGCGCGCAAAAGCAACTTCGCTTTTCTCAAGGATCGCCTGAAATCCTGCGAAGCATTCTTGATTCTGCCAGAGGCCACCGCAGGCAGTGAACCATCCTGGTTCGGCTTCCCCATTACCCTGCGCGAATCGGCAGATGTTGATCGGGTTCAGCTGTTGAAATATCTGGATCAATACAAGATTGGTACGCGCCTGCTGTTTGCGGGCAATCTCACGCGGCAGCCCTATTTCGAAGGCCGTACCTATCGAATTAGTGGTGAATTGTCCAACACGGACAACATCATGAACAACACACTATGGATAGGTGTCTATCCTGGCTTGAGTGAAGAGATGCTGGGCTTTGTGGTCGAAAAAATAGAAACATTCTTTGGCGTGAACTTCTAAGGGTCGCTGCCATGAAACATCTTTCGACGGCAGCCCTCAATGTAGAAGGGCAACCGATGTTCAAGCTGCTGGACAAGGTTCAGCAGCTTGAACGCATGGGGCGCGAGATACTTCATTTTGAATTAGGTGAGCCAAACTTCGATACGCCCCCCAATATCGTTGAAGCTGCTTGTCAGGCACTGAAGCGTGGTGACACGCATTACACAAGTTCGATGGGCCTTTATGCATTACGAGAGGTTGTGCAGCAGACCACACAGCTATCGCGTGGATTCAAGCCTGATATCGACCAGATACTAGTTACACCCGGGGCCAATGCAATCATTTATCTCGCTGTAAGCTGTCTGGTGAATCCAGGTGAAGAGGTGATTGTTCCCGATCCGGGCTTTCCAACTTATTACTCTGCTATACGTTATTGCGGAGCGATACCGGTAACTGTCCCGCTCCACGAATCAAACCGGTTTCGGCTTAACCCTGACGATTTACGTAAACGTATAACTCCGAAAACACGGTTAATCATAATCAATTCACCAAGCAATCCGACTGGAGCTGTAATGACCCCAGATGAGATTGACGAAGTGGCAGGAATAGCCGCTGAACAAGATATTTATCTGCTAAGCGATGAAATTTATGCGCGCATGGTATTTGCGGGTGGAAATAGATTTCATACTCCTGCAATGCTGGATCGATGTAAGGAAAGAACCATCATCATAAATGGATTTAGCAAGGCGTTTGCCATGACAGGGTGGCGGCTTGGGGTGGCTATCGGGCCCAAGGAGGTGATTGAAAAAATGGGCTTGATCATACAAACAATTGTTTCCTGTGTTCCACCGTTTATCCAGTTAGCAGGAGTAGAGGCGATTAAAGGCGATCAATCAGCCATAAGTGAAATGTTAACTGCGTATCAACGACGACGTGATGTTCTTGTGGACGGGCTAAACAGTATTCCGGGGATTCAATGCGTAAAGCCAGAAGGTGCCTTGTATGCTTTCCCCAATATTTCAGACACGGGAATGACAAGCGATATATTTGCTGATTTTGCATTGGAAAAAGCGGGCGTAGCTTTGCTACCCGGCAATAACTTTGGCGGTCATGGTGAGGGTTTTGTCCGCCTTTGTTATGTAAATACGCTTGAGAACATCGAGCGGTCAATTGAGCAACTTAGGCGAGCATTGAAGGAACCTCGCGGATGAGTCAACTTATGCGGGTAAGTGATGTAATTATTGATTTTATTTACAAGCTTGGTGTTGATACGGTTTTTACTGTAACCGGTGGCGGGGCGATGTTTTTGAATGATGCCGTAGCCGCGCATTCCAAGATGAAGGCTGTGTGCAATCACCATGAGCAAGCTTGCGCCATGGGTGCAGTTGGTTATGCCAAGCTGCGCAATAGTTATGCCTCGGTGATACTCACGACAGGGTGTGGTGCAACAAATGCCATTACTGGCTTGCTGGATGCCTGGCAGGACAACGTTCCCTGTGTGTTCGTGTCAGGGCAGGTCAAGCGCAAGGAAACGTGTCATAACGCAACGGTTCCATTAAGGCAGTTTGGTGTGCAGGAAGCTGACATTGTCGCGGTGGTCCAGTCGCTTACGAAATATGCGGTGATGATCAATGATCCGCAAGACACCCTGTTTGAACTTGAAAAGGCGGCGTTCCTGGCAAGATCAGGCAGACCCGGTCCAGTGTGGCTGGATGTGCCACTTGATATACAGGGCGCTACCGTTGATCTGGAAGCGCTTCGACACTTTGTGCCGGAGGCAGATGCACTTGTGAAGCCTGCCCCCTCTGTAATGGATATTGAAGTTTTGAGGGATCGGCTTGCTGCTGCCAAACGTCCGATCATTGTCGCGGGCAATGGTATCCGGTTGGGCGGAGCTGTTGAATCTTTTCGCCGATTTGTGGAAAGTACAAAAATACCCGTAGCGGTATCTTTTCTCGGTGTCGACCTTCTGCCGACCGGTCATCCTCAGTATGTAGGGCGCCTGGGTATTAAGGGAGATCGAGCCGGCAATTTTGCAGTGCAGAATTCTGACCTGGTTATTTCAATTGGTTGCCATCTCAGTGTTGCGTTGACCGGTTTTGAGTATGAGTTATTCGCCAGGGAAGCTTATTTGGCCGTTGTTGATATTGATCCAGAAGAGCATCGTAAGAATACCGTCAAGATAGATCAATTTATTTATTCTGATGTATCAGAGTTTTTGTCGATGTTTTCATTAACCCAACCATTGGGTGAGTGGCAGACATGGAGCGAAGCTTGCCTCAAGTGGAAGGAACAATGGCCGGTTTGCTTGCCTGCCTACGCAGACGAAAAAGAGGGAATCAATAAATATTCTTTTATCGAGAAACTGAAGGATCACCTCAAGTCTGATTCTGTTGTGGTGTCAGATGCGGGATCTTCATATTACGTGACATCACAAGCACTAAAAATCAGGGATCAACAACGCTATCTGACATCCGGTGCACAGGCCGACATGGGGTTTACCCTGCCTGCGGCAATCGGTGCAAGCGTAGCAAAGTCAGGCGGAGAGGTGGTCGGCATAACAGGTGATGGCTCTTTCCAGATGAATATCCAAGAGCTTCAAACATTGGTGCATTATCAATTCCCAGTCAAATTGGTTGTGTGGAATAACAATGGATACCTTTCTATCAGGACAACCCAGAAAAAGTTTTTTTCTGGGCGTGAAATAGGAACGGATTCGGATTCGGGTGTGTCTTTCCCCTCTACGGAAAAGATATCAGGTGCTTACGGAATTTCATTTCTCCGCGTCTCAGAACTCGATGCCTTGGATGCGGCCTTGAACCAGTTGATGACAGCGTCAGGCCCCATGATTCTTGAAGTGATGTGCCCGCAGAACCAAGAAATCATTCCCGCAGCCAGTTCCAAAAGATTACCTGACGGGCGCATGGTCTCGAAGCCCCTTGAGGACATGTACCCATTCCTCGACAGGACAGAATTTCTGGCGAATATGATCGTTGAACCTCTTGATGAATGAGTTTCCCTCGCCGAGACGGATTGCAATTTTTGGGGCAACCAGTCAAATTGCCAGAGATCTGATCATTTCGTTTTCCGCTTCGGAGGACAAGCGTCTGTATTTGTTTGCACGCCGTCCAGAGGAGGTTGCGAAATGGTTGGTATTGGTAGGTTTGTCCGGACGCTACCCGGTAGAGGATTTTTCTGGATTCGCCAAAGGGGAGTTTGATGCCGTTATCAACTTTGTGGGCGTGGGTAACCCGGCCCAGGCTATTGCGATGGGCGATTCCATCCTCGAAATAACATTGAAACACGACATGCTGGTGTTGGACTATTTGCAACAGCATCCTGGTTGCCGATATTTGTTTCTGAGTAGCGGGGCGGTTTATGGTCCGGACTTTGAAGAGCCTGTTGATGAGAACAGCAAGGCAACCATCGCGATCAACCATCTGCAGGCACAGGACTGGTATGCGGTTGCAAAATTGTACGCAGAATGCCGTCACCGCGCATTGTCACATCTGCCGATAGTTGATATCCGGGTATTTAATTATTTCAGCCATACCCAAAATGTTTCCGCCCGTTTTTTGATCACTGATGTCTTGCGGGCAATACAGTACGACGACACCCTGATTACTTCATCGGACAATATCGTTCGGGACTATATCGGCCCGGATGATTTTCACCAGATGGTCGAACTCATCCTGGCAGCGCCTGCCGTGAATGATGTGGTGGATTGCTACACGAAAGCCCCGGTGGACAAGATGACACTGCTTTCCAGCATGAATCAGCATTTTGGGTTGTTGTATGAAGTAAAGCAAACCCCGGTTGGCTTGAATGCTACAGGTGTGAAGATGAACTATTTTTCAAAAAACCGCAGGGCGCAAATATTTAAATACAGCCCGGCCAAGTCTTCGCTGGAGAGCATCTTAAGTGAAGCGTATCGGATGGTGAATGGATGGAAATGATTGTGCTAAAACCTGTTTTAAAACCCTTCTTGTGCGACCAAGTTGACCGTCTTGAAAACAGGCCAGGTTGGACAGGCTGTGTTTGCAACCAATAGGGTATGTGCAGATGCATCATTCGATTAAACAATTGCTTCGCCGTCTGTGGCAGCACACCATGCCTCGGCGACGCATGCAATTCGGTATTTTGTTTGCACTAATGATTCTCGCGGCCTTTGCCGAGGTCATTAGCATAGGTGCAGTGCTGCCATTCTTAGGCGTGCTTACTGCACCAGAGAAAGTATTTTCACATTCAATTGCACAGCCATTTATTCAAGCGCTAAAACTCACCGAGCCGCGGCAGTTGCTGTTGCCACTTACTGTCGCCTTCGGAATCGCTGCCTTGTTTTCCGGCGCCATGCGTCTGGTACTTTTATGGGCACAAACCCGTTTCAGCCATGCCATTGGTGCCGACTTCAGTATTAGCATCTACCGGCGGACACTCTACCAGCCTTATGCAGTACATGTGGCGCGCAACAGCAGTGAGGTGATTGCGGGTATTTCGAGCAAGGCAAATACTGTAGTGTATTCCACGCTGATGCCAGCACTAACTCTTCTGAGTTCCAGCATGATGTTGTTGGCGATCTTGATAGCCTTGGTTGCCATCGAACCCGTGGTTGCCTTTTCCGCTTTTGCAGGGTTTGGTGGAATCTATGTGTTGGTCATCCTCGTGACCAAGAAACGAGTAGCGCTTGATAGCCAACGCATCAGTTTCGAACAGAATCAGGTGATCAAGGCATTGCAAGAAGGCCTGGGAGGTATTCGCGACGTACTCATTGATGGTACGCAGGCCACTTATTGCAATATTTACCGCAACGCCGACTTGCCACTGCGCCGTGCCCAAGCCAATATCCAGATCATCAGTAGTAGCCCGCGCTACGGCATCGAGGCACTCGGCATGGTGCTTATTTTAGCTCTGGCATACTCACTCGCGGGGCGATCAGAAGGTGTCTCTGGTGCCATCCCTGTATTGGGCGCACTGGCGCTGGGGGCTCAGCGCTTGTTGCCCATCCTGCAACAGGCCTATTCAAGTTGGTCATCGATGAGCGGTGGACGGGCCTCTTTGAGTGATGCGCTGGAGTTGCTTGACCAGCCACTTCCAAAGCATGCGGATGAACCATCGCCCGTTCCCATGCCTTTTCAGAGCAGTCTTACGCTCAACAACTTGGCCTTCCGCTATGCGCCCGAATCACCCTGGGTACTTGAGGGATTGAATCTCACCATACCTAAAGGCGGTCGCATTGGTTTCATGGGAACCACGGGAAGTGGCAAAAGTACACTGCTGGACATCATCATGGGGTTGTTGCAACCCACCACCGGCATCCTGGCTATCGACGGGGTAACGGTTACCCCGCAAAATTATCGCGCCTGGCAATCGCATATCGCTCATGTGCCACAGGCTATTTTTCTGGCCGACACCAGCATTGCTGAGAATATTGCCTTTGGCGTCCCGCTGGACCAAATTGATCACATCCGCTTGCGCCAGGCTGCACAACAAGCGCAGATTGCCAATACGATCGAATCGTGGGACAAGCAGTACGACACACTTGTTGGTGAGCGGGGTATTCGTTTATCTGGTGGGCAACGCCAGCGTATTGGTATTGCTCGCGCGCTTTATAAACAAGCCAATGTTATTGTGTTTGATGAGGCCACAAGTGCCCTGGATAACGATACCGAGCGTGCGGTGATGAAAGCTATTGAAAGCCTGGGTGATGAACTTACCATCCTGATCGTTGCTCACCGTCTGTCCACACTCAAGAATTGCACGCAGATTGTTGAGTTGAAAAATGGACAGATCACACGTTGTGGATCGTATGCGGAAATAGTTGATCCCAAGGCCGAGAGTCTATAATCATCGGGCCAACCAGTTCTTGACACACCCCATAAGATGGGCATTATGCCGACTCCTCTTGGAGGTTATTGATCCGGCTAGATTTATTCGCGAGTTCGTTCGTGCTGAGCCTGTCGAAGCACAGCCCTTCGACAGGCTCAGGGCGAACGGTAGTCATGTTTAATTCGCGCCGGATCAATAGCACTTGTGTGAAGCGCATTGAAACATGTGCGTGCATGAATAATCCTTCGACCGCCGACAGATGAAAGCGGCATATGTCTGAAACAATCAAGACCAATGACACCCCCTAAACTGCAACAAATTTACCAAGATACCAAGTATCTCTCTATCAAGTACGATACCTACTTCCCTGTGTATGAAGCCCTTCTGGGCAAGTACCGGGGCCAGAATATCACGCTGGTTGAGGTGGGTATATTCAACGGTGGCTCCCTGTTTATGTGGCGCGAATTTCTGGGCCCGGAGGCACGCATCATCGGTGTGGACCTGAATCCAGATGCCAAGGAATGGGAAAAGCACGGTTTTGAGATCTACATTGGTGATCAGGGTAAAGAGCAATTCTGGAAAGATTTTTTCAGCAAGGTTGGCCCGGTCGATGTCGTCATCGACGACGGAGGTCATACCAATTTGCAGCAGGTAATGACCACGCATCATGCAATTCCCAACATTCGAGATGGCGGGTTGTTGATTGTTGAGGATGTCCACACAAACTATTTTCGTGAGTTCGGCAACCCCTATAAGTATTCATTTCTGAACTTCGCCTTCAGGATTGTTGATGGAATCAACTCGCGCGCTTTTGCCCTCCGCAGCAGCTATACACGCTATTCGTCGAAGGTCTATAGCATCAGCTTTTTTGAATCTATCGTGGCTTTTCATATTGACTCGCGACGGTGCGTGCGCAGCAAGCCAACCTCGAATGGTGGGCAAACCAGGGATGCTGCGGATTTTCGATATCAGAATGCGGTCCAGAGTGCGCTGTCCTCCTTCAAAACCCGCCTTCCAACAGATAGCAGGGGTGTTATGGCTGTGGTCTATCGAGGTCTACGCTTTCTCGCTGACTCTGCACTGTCCTTACTATCCCGCATGGAAACGTTTAGATACAAGCACTTTTTCTCCAAAAACGATTGATGGCGCCTGATCAGCAAGGCATAAGAAAGCTGGTCGTGTTCGCCACGCAGGACTCGTCGGAATCCAAATCCTGGTCAAATGTCCCCTACCTTTTCTGCGAGACACTCAAGTCCCAGTGCATTAGCTTGGAGCAAGTCACAATCAGAGAAAACGTATTGTTACGATTGCTTGTTCTGGACCTGAAGAAGGTGCTTCGCGTGCTGCCAGGCTTCGAGACCATATGGGATTATTCACGCTCAGGATTGCATTCTTTGCTCGCGCAGTGGCAGAGGGACAGTGTGTGCAGAAAGATGGTTATCGAGATGCGGTTGGGAGGCGATTGATGAAAATATATTTCTGTACGACCGCACCGTCAAAAAACTACAAGAGCTGGTCCAATATTCCTTATTTGTTGCATAAGAATCTGGAAAAAAGAGGCTATTCGGTAACGAACTATGTGATGAGAGAAGTTGAGCCGTTGAAAACGTTATTCAACTTCCCTGTAAGAATATTGAATAAGTTCTTTAAGCTGGGGACTACGTATTTCTACGTAAGAACTCCGGTTCACTTTCTGTCCACATATTTATACAGCCGGTATATCGGACTCATATCCACAAAGCAGGATGTGATGGTGGTTCAAGGTTTCTCATATCCCTTGCACAACGGAAAAAATAAGCAAATCGTTCTTGGGGACTGGCCGTCTGAATATTTGTTTGAGAAGTTCCTCAAGCGTCAGCCGAGCCGTCTTGAACGCCGGTCGATTGATCGAGAAAATGCAGTCATTGAGGCTGCCGATGCGGTCATTACGCTATTTCCAAATGTTCGTGAATATATGTTGAAAAAATATAAGAACAAGAACATCTATTGTTTTGGAAATGTGATTAATGTGGATGACGACGTCGAGATACCAGAAGACATTCAGCAAAGAAAAATTAAATCGAAGCGGCTGCTTTTTGTTGGCCAGCCGTTCTATCTTCCTGGGGCGCTGGAGTTGATTGAGACTGTGCGCAATCTCAGGCAACAGGGCGTGGATTTTGAGGTTGATATTGTCGGCATCGATTCAAGCCTAATAAAAGTCGAGTATGGCTGGCTAAAGGTGCATGGTTATTTGGATAAGGAGAATAGCCAGGATAAGAAGACATACTACGAGCTGCTGTCCAATGCCAGGCTGTTTGTAAACACCACACCGGGATGGAGTGGGTTTCAGGCGCTGTTAGAGGCCATGTACTTTTACAATCCTATCGTTGTGCGGCCTAATGAGAGCTTGAATAGTTATTTCCAGAACTTAAAGGATGTGGCGTATATCCTTGAAGAGGGCGGACCGAGTCTCGAAGTGATGCTTAACGAAAGCATTTTAGATGGCGCGCGATATAAGCGTATGTCTGAAGCCTCCCGTCGGTCGGTGGAGTCCTCTAAATGGAGTAACTTCACGGAAAAACTAGTTGGGTTGTTCAAATGAATGAAAATATAACGGCGATTGTTTTTACTCTTAACGAGGTAAGAAGAATCCCTTCGATATATCAAAATCTGAAGGACTTTTGCGAAGTAATAGTCTTCGACGCTGGAAGCACCGATGGGACAGAGGAGTTTTGCAGGAAAAATGGCATTAAATTTATTTCACGTCCAGAAGATGTATCCAGCATGCGACTTAACACTCTCGCATGGGTCTACGAGAACACACCCACCGACTACGTAATTCAAGTCTATGGTGCACACTTCTTTCCAAAGCAGCTATTGAATCAATTTGCCGAGGTGGCAAACGAAAATAAGAAATCTGCCGTTTTTCACGACGTGGTGATCTACCGTTATGGTGGTGTGGTGCACCGGCCGCTGTTCAGGAGAATCTCATCCGCCTGTGTTTTTTATAAAAAAAATATTATCAGCTTCGAGAAGTCTAAGATTCACGACGAATTAGCAATTGAATTCAACGAGGAGACGATGATCCGCCTTCCGGGAAGAGACGAGTTGTCTTTGCATCTGTTCCAGGATGAGGATTGTGAAAGCTTCACCAAGAAGACGATAAATTACGAGGCGCTTGAGGCTAGACAGCGATTCGCTGCAGGCGAAAGAATGAGCGGGGTGAAGCTGGTATTGGGTCCGCTGGGTAGATTTATTTATCGATATTTCAGAACGGGTTCATTCGCCCTGGGCGCAAAGGGCTTGATTTACTCGATCTTGAATTTGATATACGACTTCAATGTGTCGATCATTCTTTGGGAGTTAACAAACGAGTTGACTTTCGACGATGCAATTAGAAAAAACGCAGAAGTAAAAAACCGGCTGCTGAAAGATGGAGTCTAGTAAATTTGGCGCCGATACGATTAAACTTCCGTGGCGCGTGCCTGGCATTCTGCGGCAGGCCACTTACAGTGGCGTGGGTAAGGAAAATATAAAGAAACTCCAGGAGCCAACGTGAAATTTAAAAAAACAGATCTGAATGGGGTTTTCATCATTGAGCAGGATGTCCATAAGGATTCACGTGGCGCATTTGTGAAAACTTTCCATAAGCAGGAGTTTTCTCAGATGGGGCTCGAATGGGATTTTCGTGAAAGCTATTACACCCGCTCGAAAGAGGATGTCATTCGGGGGATGCACTTTCAGGTCCCACCCTACGATCACGCTAAACTGGTAACCATCATTCACGGAACGGTGGTTGATGTCATTCTTGACCTCCGACGTGGCTCGTCGACAGTGGGACAGCACATTGCAGTCGAACTTTCTCGCGAGAACCGAAAATCAATCTACATACCGCGAGGGTGTGCGCATGGATTTTCGGTATTGAGCGAAAGCGCAATTGCTTATTACATGGTCACTTCTGAATATTCCCAGGATCATGACAGGGGCATTCGTTTTGACAGCTTTGGTTATGACTGGATGGTCGGGAAGCCAATTGTCTCCGAGCGTGATCTTCAATTTCCAACTCTTGGCGAATTCAAAGATTTCTTCGAATGAAACTAATAGTCACTGGAGCCAATGGTTTCATAGGTAAACACCTATGCAAGCGACTACAGGTCGAAGGGTGGGCCTTCACCTGCTTAATTCGTTCGGGATCGTCGCGTACGTATTTCGACGAGAACGCTATTCGTGTCATTCAAATAGACGCCGGTTCGGCGCCTCTTGTGGAGTTGATCAAACAAGAGAATGCGACGGGCGTTGTTCACCTGGCGTCACATTTCGTGGCTGAGCATCAAGAGAAAGACATAGATCCTCTTGTGCTCTCAAATGTGTTGTTCGGAACACAAGTTCTTGATGTGTCGGTCAAGGCCGGCATTAAGTGGTTTCTGAACACAGGAACCTTCTGGCAGCATTACAACGGAGCGACGTACGATCCTGTCAATTTGTATGCTGCCACGAAACAGGCCTTGGAAGATATTGGACGGTATTACGCCAATGCCCACGGCTTGCGCTTTTGTACATTGAAGCTATGCGACACCTATGGGCCCAACGATACGCGTAATAAGATATTCAATCTCTGGGAAAAGATAGCGAAGAGTGGCGAGACGCTTGATATGTCACCAGGAAATCAACTCATCGATATCGTTCATGTGGATCGGGTGGTTGATGCATATGTGCGACTTGTTCGTGCCCTCGACGCTGGGATCATCGGCGGCAACAATTGCGAGAGTTATTTCGTTTCCTCGAACAAAAAAATAACTCTAAATGAATTGGCGCGGGAATATGAAGAAGCCAACCGCGTGAAGTTGAACATTAATTGGGGTGGGCGTACCTATAGGCACCGTGAGGTGATGGCGCCCGCTTGCATTGGGCGCCGAATCGAAGATCTGCCGCAACTTCCAGAATAAGTTGGACGGTCGGTGGTAGATGGATTAGATAGAGATTGGAAGAGGTGAATAGTGAGTAATGGGGCGCCATTAATTTCCATAGTCATACCCACTTGGAATCGCCCAGTGCTGGTCGACAGGTTGTTGGGGGTTATCAATGCCAGTGGCAATCAAGACGATCTCGAAATTGTTGTCGTTGATAATGCTTCAGACGAGAAGAACTGGGAGCAACTTAAGCATATAGCCGCTTCGCATGAAAATGTTATCTTGCACAGGAATTCCGTAAATATTGGCATGACGCCAAATTGGAACAAGGCAATCGAATATGCTCGTGGAGAGTGGATCGGATTCATCTGTGACGATGATGTTTACAAGCCAGATTCAATCCGCCGCATTCGGGAGATCATCGCAACAGTCCCCGGCCCCTGCCTGATACTGCAGAACGTCGGCGTAGCGGCAGAGAGTGAATGGATTGAGCCGGGGGTGCAGGCGGCCAATAAAATCGCCCTACCCCCCGCGTCAGGGCAGTTTTGGCACAGAGAGCTTACCGACAAATTGGGTCCGTTTGACGAGCGAATCAAGTATTGTCCGGATGCGGAATTCTGGTTGCGCTTGGTATATCACTACCCTGTATTGAGATTAAGGGACTACCTGGTCATCACTTGCCAGCATGACACCAACTACATGTGGGAGGCCTTCCGGAGCCCGGATTTCCTTCAGCAAGTCACTTTGTCAATTACGCTGAGTTGCCAATACACCCTCGGTGAAAAATCTGCCGATGCCGATTTGATTCGTGAAAAAGTCGAAGATGGGATATGGGAGACATTGAGAACAGTCTTGAACAACACATTTCTGCGTCACGGGAAAATGAAGAATTTTCCTAAGTATGTTCTCGAGTTCATAAGGCTTTCGATAAAGATGGGCAGAACCCGACTGATGGCGAGAACCATTATTAATCTGCCTGTCCTGAGACTCAAGGAAGTTGCAAGAAAGGTAAGTGGTGCCGCCTGAATTTTGAATTGCGTATGCAATTCAAAGTGCGCGGAATGTGTGTGGCAATTGCTAACGTTGCCGGATTAATCGACTATCGCCTCCATCTGTGATGGGGAATCGCAGGATAAGCCGGTTAATGAAAAGAAAGTGGCCTATGAGTAATTATCTGATTTTTTTTAAAAAACTGGCCAAGGTCATGCTGGGTAGAGCAAGTGTTGTCGATATATCACCGATTACCTTTTCTGGTTGGAAAATGGCAACTGGCACACAAACGCCTTGGCATGACGGTGGAGGTAACCCTGTTTCACGCGCCTTTGCGAGTTGTGATCGAGAACTGGCGCAGCGAATCGCCACGCGTGAAGTCATCCTCACCCAGTTCCGCCCTGAATCGGTAGACGTGGAGGTCGCACAGCTTCGGTGGCGTCACTATCTCGTATTTTGGTCCGCCAGCTTGGCTTCACGGCTAACAACCAGTAGCCCGCGTAATTTTGTTGAAATGGGCGTGTGCGATGGGCTCACGGCTTGGTTTGCCAGTAATGCTCGACAAAAGTTGAACTGCGGAGGCGAGTTTTTTCTGTATGACGCGTGGGATGGCATGCGTGCCGACTTGCTGTCTGGCACTGAAAGAGAATCGGCTGGCAGTTATTCTTACCTTGAAGTGGAGAATACACGCAGAAATCTCGCCTTGTGCGGTATGGACAGATTTGTCTTCAACAAGGGGTATGTGCCTGAATCCTTCACGGTCTCGCGCAACCCGGATACACTGGCGTGGCTCCATATTGACCTGAATTCTGCAGCGCCAACCATCGCATCACTGGACTTCTTCTGGGACCGATTGCTACCTGGAGGCATCGTACTTCTTGATGATTTTGCCTGGCCGGGCTATGAGGAGACTCGGTATCAAGTGGAGCAGTGGTGTTCTGCCAGGAGCCAAGATATTTTGCACTTGCCTACAGGGCAGGCGCTGCTGTTAAAGAGCTACGCATATGAAACCAATTGAGGCCAATAATAGGAGCCTCATCACGCTGCCGCGTACATACCTCTATAGAAAGGTTGGCAGAGGTGCCGATGGTGATCGGAAGCAGTAAGATTCGATTCCCCCCTCCCCAGTTCTTGTTCATTCAATGGAAGCACCTCGAGCAACACGAATGTGAGAGCGCTAGAAACTTGTGAAGTGCTTTCGAAGCCAAAATATGAAGATAGTCAAACGAAGCTCGCATGGATATATCCAAGATCCGACTAAGAATTTAGGGTTTGAGATTTATGAAGGGCAAGGTGATGTTGATGTTGCTCTCGTGGTCGCGGCATTTGATCAGGCTGCGGGCTGTTGGGATCAATTTAACTTGGATCCCGCTGAACTTGCGGCGATCAAAAGGATGCGAGTGGTTCGTCTTGAATTTGAGGAGCCCAACAAATTTTTCATAGCTGAAGATTTTGAGGCTTATGATGACGACTTCCACAAAGTATTTACGCTTTGCCCCTACACCGCAAAATATTTGAACGAGCGGCAGCGGGTAGATCGGCGAGTTCCCATATTCTTTCCATTTAATGAGAATTTCATTCCGCCAGAAAGCGAGAAGCTATACGACGTCATATACACAGGCCATTTACACCCCAAGCCAATTCTGAGGGATATGAAGGCGATCAGTAGATTCAACTACCGATTGGTCTCAAATTCGGATCATGAATTGGTAACTAATAGAGGGGTTGGGTATCAAGAAAAATTGGGCCTGATTTCTCAATCAAAAATCACATTGACCCATAACCTTCTGTATCCTACGGTTCGCCATATTTTTAATGTGTGGGGCTATCCAAATTGGAGAGCAAATCAAGCGTTCTCTGATATTCCTGGCCCATTCGGGTTGTTGAAGAAATTTCTCGTGGGGCCTGAAATCGAGGTGCCTCAATTGAAGTCGCGAATCTTTGAGGCCGCATTCTGCAAATCATTGATTCTTTGTAAAAAAGATAACTTCAATGTCATTGAGGAATACTTTACTCCTGACAAGGAGTTTGTTTATTACGAAGAAGGTCGCCTCGTCGAAACTGTTAATAAGATACTCGGTAATTACGATAGGTATCTGCCAGTTATTGACAACGCGTATAGCCGAGCTGTCGATCAGTACACGAGCGCGGCATTTTTTGAGAAGTATTTAAAAGAAATTTAGATGGATAAATACATAGTCATTACTTCCATTTTTCCGCCAACTGAGGCGATTGAAAAATTCGTGAAGCTGAAAGACTGGAAGGTAATTCTGGTTGGCGACAAGAAAACAGCGCCCGATTGGAGTTTTCCGGGCGTGACATATCTGTCACCTGAGGACCAACAAAAGGTTTCAAGCGAGTTCTCAGAATTACTCCCCTGGAATTCGTACACGAGAAAAAATATTGGATATTTGCATGCGATCTCTCAGGGGGCTCGGGTCATCTATGAGTCAGATGATGACAACATCCCTCTAGAGAATTGGGTCAGCGAGCCTGAGTTTGCGATTGACGCTGAACTCATCAGCGACGCTTCGTTTGTAAACATCTATTCGTATTTCACTGATAAGAAAGTCTGGCCGCGAGGTATTCCTCTACGCTGTGTTTTGGACGCAGAGACTCCCAGGATCGGACCTGCGAAAAATATTAAGATTGGAGTTTGGCAGTATCTTGCAGACGAGGATCCAGATGTCGATGCGATTTATCGACTGACGGTCAATGACCCCATTTATTTCAAATGGCGTGATCCATTGGTACTGGATTGGGGTGCCTGCTGTCCATTCAATTCGCAGAACACCTATTTCCGAAAGGAAGTATTCCCGCTCCTCTATTTGCCATCGACAGTCACGTTTCGCTTCACAGACATCTTGAGAGGGCTAGTTGCTCAGCCTATCCTTTGGGCTGCGGGCTATCACCTGGGTTTTGCAGGCGCAACCGTTCTACAAAAGCGAAATCCGCATGACTATCTGAAAGATTTCGAATCAGAAATCCCTTGCTATCTATCGGCAGAAAAAGTCGTGCAAATTGCTAGGGATTCTGTGTCTCCCGATAGGTCCATTCCCGAGAACATGGTGTCGGTGTATCGCGCGCTTTGCGACAAGGGCATTGTTTCGGAGAAGGAGCTCGAGATTTTGAGCTGCTGGCTGGGCATGGTGGTCTGACGAAGAGGTGAACCAGCGGTTCATTTGAAATAGTGGCTCTAATATCTGTCTGTATTCCCGCGTACAACCGAGCAGCTGTTTTGCCCGCGTTACTCGACTCTATTCTTGAGCAGGACTTCGACGATTTCGATGTCGTGATTACGGAAGACTCCTCACCTGAACGCCAGGTCATTGCGGCAAAAGTCGCTGAATATCAGAAGCACTTTGACGGGAAGATCAAGTATTTCGAGAATGCACAGACGCTGGGTTATGACGGTAACCTGCGGCGTCTGGTGGAAGTCGCGACGGGCGACTATGTGCTGTTCATGGGGAACGATGACTTATTGGCACCTGGGGCACTACGTGCAGTTGCGGCTGTGGTACTTGAGCGGCAGGATGTGGGCGTCGTCTTGCGCAGTTATTCATCATTTATCGAAACCCCTGAGCAACCCGTGCAAGTCTTTCGTTACTTTGACGATGACCGTGTCTTCCCCCCCGGTCCGGATACGGTGGTGACTTTCTTTCGGCGTTGCGTTTTTATTTCCGGTATGGTTTTCAAGCGCAACTCAGCGGCAGCTTATGCAACCCAGCGGTTTGACGGCACTTTGCTTTACCAGCAGCATTTGGTTGGGAATATCCTGGCACAAGAGTCGGGTGTGTATTTGAATCGAATCCTTTCCTATCACCGATTAGGTGGGGTGCCAGATTTCGGCGTTAGTGCAGTCGAAAAGGGGCTGTTTGTGCCCAAGGAACAGACACCGGAGTCTTCTGTGCATTTCATGCGCGGGATGCTTGCTATTGCAACCTCCCTCGACGAGCAGGCAGACGCAAAAGTCGCTCGTCGCATCGTGCGAGATATCGGAAATTACGCCTATCCCATCCTTTCAATTCAGGCCGGGCGTTCGTTTGACACGTTCTCGTCGTATCTTTGGCAACTCATGAAACTGGGATTCTGGCGAGTGCCGCTCTTTCATGTGTACGCCATCGGACTGCTTGTGCTTGGGTGCAGGAACTGCGACCGATTGATTGCGCGAATCAAAAAGGCATTAGGGCGGGCTCCGTTGCTTGGTGCCGTGTATGCAGGTAAGCCGCGTGCGAAAGTTTAGCCGATCGCGCCTTTCCGCTTGGGCTGGACGCTATCGTCACGTTCTTCCGTCGTGCGGTGTTTATTTCGGGTATGGTTCTCAAGCGTAGTTCATCGCTAGCCTGCGCTACTGCGAAATTTGATGGTATGCAGCTCTACCAGCAGCATCTGGTGGGCCGGAATAAGGAAGAGCCCCTGTTCTCGAAAATGTCTATGCAGGCCACCTCCACAACCAAGAAGGCAAGAAGGGTACGGATTGATCATGGCTGACGCGAAACTGATCGTTCGTCTGAAGGGGGGATTGGGTAATCAACTATTCTGTTACGCCACAGCAAGGCGGCTGGCACTGAAAAACAATGCTGAACTGGTGCTTGATGATGTGACTGGTTTCAAATACGACACCCTGTACAAGAGGCAATATGCGCTCGGCGCGTTTTGCATTCCGGCCCGGATGGCGAGCCCACGAGAGCGATTGGAACCCTTTGGCCGTTTGCGTCGGCTGCTGATGCGCAAGGCCTCTGAATCCCGTCCTTTGTGCAATCAGCGATACATCAGACAGGTTGGTGTCGAATTTGATGAAGCAATACTCTCGCTGAAGCTACAGCCCGGGATGACGTATTTCGATGGCTTTGGCCAAAGTGAGCGGTATTTCGCTGACGTGGAAGAGATTATCAAACAAGATCTGAAGATGCGTCCGCCAAGCGATTCTGATAACCAGGAAATGAGTTCCAGGATTCGGTCATCTGATGCAGTTGCCTTGCATGTTCGCTGGTTTGATGCAAATGACCATGACTCGGCATCCAATATGTCACTTGGCTATTACCGCGCCGCGATTGATGTCATTAGGGAGAAAGTGGGCGATCCTTACTTTTTCATTTTTTCTGACGATCCGAATCGATCATCTCAATTACTTGAGCCGCTGTTGGTGGATATTCAGCATGCATTCGTTGACCACAACCGTGCAAGTCAGGATGCTACTTCCGACTTGTGGCTTATGTCCCAGTGTCAGCACTTCGTGATCGGCAACAGCACTTTTGCATGGTGGGCTGCCTGGTTGGGGGAGCAGAAAGGCTGCTCTCAGGTGGTTGCTCCGGCGGTTAATATCGATCCTGGCTACAATTCGACTGCTTGGGGATTTCCGTATTTACTCCCCGAGCGCTGGCTTGCCATATGAACGCAGAGCGTGGGACTGTAGACGTCGTGGTCCCGGTATTCAACGGCCGCACCACTATCGAGGCAGCCTTGTGGAGCGTGCTGGCCCAGGACGGTGGCCTGTTGAACGAGATCATCGTGGTGGATGATGGGTCAACGGATGGTAGTGCGGCGGTTGTTGAGGCAGTTGGATCAGAGAAAATTCGGCTGTTCCGCACCCGCAACAATGGCGTGGCTTCTGCCAGGAACCTGGGCATCCAGCAATCCACCGCAGAATGGGTCGCGTTTCTTGATGCGGATGATTTGTGGGAAAAGAATAAACTGCAAACCCAGATTTTTGCCGCGGCCAAAACGGGCTCTGGTTTTATCTGTGGAACGGTGAATAGTCAGCCGATAAGCCAATCTCGGTCCATTACCGCCTACAGTTTGTGGAGAGGAAATTTTGTGGCCACAAGTTCGGTCCTTGTCAGACGCGAAATTCTGCTTCAGTCAGCACCCGTGTTCAGGACCAGAATGGCATTTGCCGAGGATTATCTGGCTTGGCTCAAGTGCCTGACCCTGACGCCTGGTTACTACGTGTCAGCCAATCTGGCGACCTATATTCTCAGTGCGCGGCCTCGTTATGATTGGAAGAATATCTTGAAGAACCTGGCATTGCTAAATATAGCGTTCACGCTGTTCGTATGGCACACGCATAGCACATGGGCAAAAAAAATCCTGCTTCCAGCGAGCCTGCTTGCGGGGTCAGTAATCTCCATATTCAGTATTGCGAAGCGCTTTTTACACTCGCGCCATGCCTGACTTTCCATTAAGCCATCTTGATTTAACTGACCTCGAATGAAAGAACATTCCCGCTTGATGACGTTTCTCCTCGCACTTGGCCTGGAGCGGATTGCATGGGCTTGCCGGCGCCTGTATTGCCCTGTGTCGAAATCGGCGCTGGTGCTTGAAGTGGGATCAGGTGGCAGCCCTTATTTTCGTTCCAATGTGCTGATCGACGCCTATGAAGAGACGCGGGAGCGACACTGGGCTCCCTTCGTCAAGGATAGGCCATCCGTGCTCGGAGTCGGGGAGGCGTTACCTTTCAAGGACAAAGCCTTTGATTTCGTGATCGCGTCACATGTATTGGAGCACTCTGCTGATCCGGAGCGTTTCCTTTCTGAAATGCAAAGGGTGGCCAAGGCTGGTTATATCGAAACACCCGATGCATTTATGGAGCGCATCAATCCTTATTGGGATCACCGTAGCGAAGTGACAGTAAGGGACGGCACCCTCACAATCAGGAAGAAACCAGCTTGGATCGTGGATGAGGAACTGGTGGAGCTTTATGAGCATGGCGCCAAAGCCCTGATTGCAAAGCGAACCATTCCAGGCAATCCCTTTACCTTTCATACCCGTTTCTTCTGGTCGGACCGTATTCCTTTCAAAGTCCTGAATTCGGAAGTGGACGCAAGTTGGCCTGCTCCGACCATGGAGATAAATACGCGCCCAGGTTTTTCGCTTCGCGGTGCCATCGGTCGATTTGGTCTAACCACTGCACGTCTGTTCTTTTCGCAGACGAAACGAAACAAAGGCTTGAATTTGTCCGAATTGATGCAGTGTCCGGTTTGTGGCTCGGATCAACTGGGGTTTTCCGAGGATGAGATCATATGTAGGGGATGCCATAAAAAATTTGACGTATCCAGCGGTGTTCCCCGCATGTCCTGACCCGGCCTGGCCCGCAGCTCAAACTTATTCTGTGTATCAAACGTCTTGAGTCTCAAACTTGGAATAGACGCATCGAACATTCGCCAGGGTGGTGGGGTTACCCACCTCTCGCGTTTGCTGTCCTCTGCTGTTCCGGCGATGCACGGCATCGAAAGCGTGACGGTATGGAGTTGTGCACGCACTCTGGCCACTTTGCCTGACCAGGCTTGGCTGAAGAAGCGTTCTAGCAAGGAGCTGGAGTCTTATTTGCCAACGCGGCTTCTTTGGCAAAAGCGCATGCTGCCATCGGAGCTGATCAAGACAGGCTGCAATATTCTCTTTTCCCCAGGCGGTATGCTGCCTGGAAAATGTCCAGTCACTGCCGTGACAATGTCGCAGAACATGCTGCCTTTTGAACCGGCGGAGGCCAGGCTATTTGGCGCCATGCATCCCATGCGGCTCAAGATGTCTTTGCTCAGGATAGGTCAGAGCCGTTCGCTCAAATCCGCTGATGGCATTATCTTTCTTTCCGACTATGCCCGCACTCGACTTTGCTCAAGCCTGGGACTGGATGCACAGCGCACGGCCTTGATCCCGCATGGAATCGAAGAACGGTTTTTTTGTGCACCTCGTCCAGCAAGGGAAACGGCAGATTGTTCGGCCGCCAAGCCATTCCGCCTGCTCTATGTGTCGATCCTGATGCCCTATAAACATCAGCTCGAAGTTGGACGAGCCGTGGCTCGACTGCGCGACTCCGGGATATCGGCCAGTGTCGAGTTTGCCGGGGATCTGTGCGGGGATTACGGCAAGGCTGTCGAGAAGGAATTCCGCCGCATCGATCCACACCAGTCTTTTCTGAAACTGCTCGGCCCGGTTCCATTCGAGCGACTTCATGCGCTCTATGCCGAGGCAGACGCTTTCGTGTTCGCGTCCAGCTGTGAAAATCTTCCCAATATCCTGATTGAAGCGATGGCTAGCGGTCTGCCGATTCTAAGCTCGAATCGAGGTCCGATGCCGGAGGTGTTGGGCGATGCCGGTTGGTACTTTGATCCGTATTCCGAAACATCAATTGCCGACACAATCGTAGCTGCCATGGAGGATCCTGAATCAAGACAACAACGCGCAATGCGGGCCTTCGAAGCGGCGAAGCAATATTCATGGGCACGTTGTGCCTCTGACACGTTTGATTTCATTGCCAGGGTAGCCGGGGAGGGCCGGTTGTGAGGTTGCTGGTTGTCAGCCAGTACTTCTGGCCTGAGAACTTCCGCATCAATGATCTTGTGGCTGACATGGTCGAGAGAGGCCATGAGGTCACGGTGCTGACGGGGCAACCGAATTATCCATCGGGATGTTTTTATCCCGGCTATGGTTGGCTGAACCCCCATGCTGAAAGCTATCAAGGTGCGCGAGTCGTTCGTGTTCCTCTTGTTCCCAGGGGATCAGCGCGGGCCATTCGGTTGGTGCTGAACTACCTGTCATTTGCAATATTTGGTGCATTTGGCGTCTGGCTAAGACTTCGCGGCAAATTTGACGCCGTCTTCGTATTCGAAGTTTCCCCTATTACAGTCGGTATCCCGGCCATAGTCGCCAGCCGGCGGTTCAACGCGCCCATTCTGTTTTGGGTGCTCGATTTGTGGCCCGAGTCATTGACCGCCGCGGGCGGGGTGCGCTCACCCTGGGTATTGCGGGTAGTCGATCGGCTGGTGAAGTGGATATACCAGAACTGCGCTCGTGTATTGGTGCAGTCACGAGCGTTTGTCCCTGAAATTGGGCGCCATGGCGTGCCTGATTCCGACATCCTGTATTTCCCGAGTTGGGGCGAATCTCTGTTCCAGCCTTTGCGGCAGGCGGATACCACCTTGCTGACGCCGTTGCCGGAAGGCTTCAAGGTGCTCTTTGCCGGCAATATTGGGGAGGCGCAGGATTTGCCTGCCGTTCTGAAAGCGGCCGAGCTGTTGCGGGATCGTACCGACATTCAGTGGTTGATCGTGGGCGACGGCCGCATGGCGGCGTGGGCAAAAGAGGAAGTGCAGCGGCGAGGCTTGTCGCAGGTGCATTTTCTGGGCCGCCATCCACTGGAGTCCATGCCGCATTTTTATGCAGTAGCCGATGCGCTGCTGCTTCCGCTTAAACGGGAACCTATCTTCGCCCTGACCATACCGGGCAAGCTACAATCCTACCTGGCATGTGCCCGCCCGATTCTGGCCATGCTGGATGGCGAGGGCGCCCGCATTGTCCAGGAGTCCGGAGCGGGGCTCACCTGCCCGGCGGGCGATGCTGATGGCCTGGCCAAGCAGGTGCTGAGCCTGTCTGCTATGTCAGACAGTGAACGCCAGGCAATGGGACTCAACGGGCGGAATTATTACGAGGCGAACTTCGACCGGACTCGCCTGTTCGACCAACTGGAAAGCTGGCTGGAAGACGCCATACAGGAAAGAAAACATTCAAGATGACCAAGCTCAATATGTCAGGGCACAATCCATTCGCAGACAGCACCGTATTGATTACCGGAGGAACCGGTTCTTTCGGCCATGAATTTCTCGACTATCTGGAGTCGCGCGACTGCCGTGAAATTCGCATTTTCTCGCGCGACGAATTAAAGCAGGAGCATATGCGGGTTGCATTGGCCAATCCAAAAATCAAATTCTATATAGGCGATGTGCGGGATCGCGATAGCGTGGACAATGCCATGCGGTCGGTTGATTACGTATTTCATGCAGCTGCGTTGAAGCAGGTTCCATCGTGCGAGTTTTTCCCCATGCAGGCGGTGTTAACCAATATCACCGGCAGCCACAATGTCATCGAGTCAGCCGTGGCACACGGGGTCAAGCGGGTGGTGTGCCTGTCCACGGATAAAGCGGTATATCCGGTGAATGCCATGGGCATGACCAAGGCGATGATGGAGAAAGTGACGCAGGCGGCGGCACGTGTTCAATCAGATGGCGGCACGCTGTTGTCCAGCGTGCGCTACGGCAATGTGATGGCCTCGCGTGGGTCGGTCATCCCCTTGTTTATCAAGCAAATACGCGAAGGCAAGCCCTTGACGGTGACGGTGCCGGAAATGACCCGTTTTCTGTTGTCCCTGCCTTTGGCGATTGAACTGGTTGCTTTTGCGTTTGAACACGGGCGGCAAGGTGACATGTTCGTTCGCAAGGCTCCTGCGTGCACGGTGGCTGACCTGGCGCAGGCGCTGAAAAACCTGTTCCATTCCGATGTGCCGGTGCGGGTAATCGGCATGCGCCATGGCGAGAAAATTTACGAAACCCTCGCCACCCGCGAGGAGCTCGTCAAGGCGGAAGACATGGGCGACTATTACCGGGTGCCGATGGACGATCG
Source organism: Thiobacillus sp. (assembly GCA_031426895.1). Lineage (GTDB taxonomy): Bacteria > Pseudomonadota > Gammaproteobacteria > Burkholderiales > Thiobacillaceae > Thiobacillus. The sequence continues at coordinate 101,732 of JASJPE010000006.1, forward strand.
GGATTTGAACTACAGCAAATATTTCACCGAGGGAGATACTGCGGAATCTGCCATGGATGATTACACCTCGCACAACACCGAACAACTGGACGTGGCAGGTGTGGAACGCCTGCTGCTGACTCTGCCCGAGGTGCAGGATGAATTGCGTCTAATGGGGCGCGCATGAAAATCGGCGTCGCCGGCGCAGATGGGTTGATCGGCTGGCATCAGCGGGCTTATCTCAAGGCGATTGGCGGACATGACGTCCGGCTTGCTAATCGGACAACGTTTTCTCGGCCCGAGCTGCTGGTTGATTTTGTCACGGGTCTGGATGCGATTATTCATCTGGCCGGAATGAATCGCGGCGACGAAGCCGAAGTGGAAGCGGTTAACGCAGCATTGGCGCAGAAGCTGGTTGCGGCCTGCGAGCAGGCATCCATTTCCCCCTTCATGGTGTACGCCAATTCTACGCACGAGGATCGAAACACGGCTTATGGCCGGGGCAAACGTGCCGCCGCGGACACGTTGCATCAGTGGGCAGAAAAGAATGGTGCAGGCTTCGCCAATCTGATTCTTCCCCACGTGTTCGGTGAATTCGGAAAGCCGTTTTACAACTCGGTGGTATCCACGTTCTGCTACCAATTGGCGCGCAATGAAACGCCGCAGATCATTGTAGATGGCGACCTTGAATTGCTGCATGTGCAGGACGTGGTGACGCATTGCCTGATGGTTATCCAGGAAAACCAGCGTGGCGATATCCGCATGAATGGCATCGGCATGAAAGTCAGCGAACTGTTGGAACGTATGATCAATATGCGCGACAGTTATCAAGCCATGGTCATGCCCAAGCTCGACTCCAGGCTGGATGTGCGCTTGTTCAATACGCTGCGTTCTTACCTGTTTCCCAGCCACTACCCGGTCGCGCTCACACTGCACAGTGATGCGCGCGGCAGCCTGTTCGAGGTGGTTAAAAGCAACAGCGGCGGCCAGGTGTTCATGTCCACCACTCATCCGGGGATCACTCGCGGCAACCATTTTCATACCCGCAAGGTTGAGCGTTTTCTGGTGGCAAGTGGCGAAGCGGAGATTCGCCTGCGCAAGCTGTTCTGCGACGAGGTGATCAGCTTCAAGGTGAGCGGTGACACGCCTTGCTACGTGGATATTCCGACTTTCCATACTCACCACATTACCAATGCAGGACAGTCCGAGCTGGTGACGTTGTTTTGGGCAAACGAGATTTTCGATCCGGCAGACCCGGATACCTTTTCTGAACCCGTGGATACGCCATGAAGAAAAAAATGAAGGTCATGACGGTGGTCGGCACGCGACCGGAAATCATTCGTCTGTCACGCGTGATGGCAAAGCTTGATCAATATACCGATCATGTTCTGGTTCATACGGGGCAGAACTACGATTACGAGCTGAACGAGATTTTCTTCGATGAATTGAAGCTGCGCCGTCCTGACCACTTTCTTGAGGCGGTGGGTGGCAGTGTGGCGGAAACGATCGGCAATATTCTGGTTCGTGTTGACCCGATTCTTGAGCGCGAAAAACCAGATGCATTGCTCGTGCTGGGCGACACCAATTCATGTCTGGCCGTCATCGCGGCCAAGCGGCGCAAGATTCCGATTTTTCATATGGAAGCAGGGAACCGCTGCTTTGATCAGCGCGTCCCGGAAGAAAGCAACCGCAAGGTGGTCGACCATCTGGCTGACATCAATATGCCCTACAGCGACATCGCGCGGGAATATCTGTTGAGAGAGGGCATTCTTCCCGATCGTGTGATCAAAACCGGCAGTCCGATGCACGAGGTGATCCATCACTACCTGCCGCAGATTGATGCGTCTGACGTATTGGCTCGACTCGGGCTGACGCCGGAGCAGTATTTTGTGGTGAGTTGTCACCGCGAAGAGAACGTGGACTCGGATCAACTGCTGGATCAACTGGTGCAGACCTTGAATGATCTGGCCGAGCAGCATGGTTGCCGCATCATCATGTCCACGCATCCGCGAACCCGTAATCGATTGGAATCGAGCGGAGCCCAACTCAATCCCCTGGTCGAGCTCATGAAGCCCCTGGGCTTGCCTGACTACATTCAATTGCAGCGCCATGCGCGCGCAGTGTTGTCAGATAGCGGGACGATCACTGAGGAAGCCAATATCCTGAACTTCCCCGCCATCAACATCCGTGAGGCACATGAACGTCCAGAAGGGATGGAGGAGGGTGCAGTCATGATGACGGGCTTGTCGCCCATCCGGATATCGCAGGCACTGGAGATCCTGGCTGACCAACCGCGTAGCCAACGCCTGCTTCACCCGGTTCGGGACTATGCAGTCGATAATGTTTCAGACAAAGTGCTCCGCATCATTCTGAGCTATACGGATTATGTGAAACGCGTTGTGTGGCGGCAATGAAAATTGCGGTTACCGGTGCTACCGGGTTTGTTGGGCGTGCATTGTGTAGCCATCTGGCAGTCAATGGTCATATTGTCGTTCCCGTTGTTCGACGTGTTTCGGGACTGACTCATGAAGTCATGGTTGGCGATATCAATGCCGCAACCGATTGGCATCAGGCACTGTCTGGCTGCGATGCGGTTGTGCATCTGGCCGCGCGGGTTCATGTGATGCACGATACGGATCAAAATCCGCTTGCCCTGTATCGTGCAAGCAATACCGAAGCCACGCTCAATCTTGCCAGCCAAGCGGCCAGGGTGGGGGTGAAGCGCTTCGTTTTCATCAGCACCATCAAGGTTAATGGTGAGGGGGATAACGCACCTTATCGGGAAACCGACGTACCGGCACCCGAGGACGCGTATGCGATTTCAAAATGGGAAGCCGAACAGGGTCTGCAACGAATCGCCGAGAAAACCGGTCTGGAAGTCGTTATCCTGCGGCCGCCGCTGGTCTATGGGCCGGGTGTGAAAGCAAATTTCCTGCGACTGATGCAAACGGTTCGGAAAGGATGGCCGCTCCCACTCGGGGCAATACATAATCGCCGTAGCCTTTTATATCTGGGAAATTTTGTCGATGCGATCAGGCTGTGTGTTGAACACCCTGCCGCTGCAGGGCAGACCTTTTTGATCGGCGATGGCGAACCGGTCTCGACGCCAGAGCTGATCCATGCGGTGGCACGTGCCATTGGGCGACCGGCGCGTTTGTTGGCAGTGCCTGTTGGGGTGCTGGAACTGGTGGGCGCATTGCTTGGAAAACGTGCTGCCGTGGCGCGGCTCACGGGTTCGCTCTATGTGGACAGTTCGCTTATCCGCTCGTGCCTGGGCTGGGCACCGCCTTACTCAATGGCGTCAGGCCTGGCGGAAACGGTGGCCTCAGCGAAATGAACGGACTCGCTGTGATTGCGGCCTTTGCCGTCTGCTGGGTAACACTGGCCTGGCTGCTCCGGCGCGGTAAATATCTGCCGATGGATTATCCCAATGCACGCTCGCTGCATGTGACACCCACACCACGTATTGGTGGACTCGGAATCATGGCCGGGGTTTTTGTGGCAGCCGTCTGGTTGGCAAACGGTGATTTACTGCCCGTGGTGCTGGCGACATTTGCACTGGCTGCAGTGTCGTTGCTGGATGATGTACGTGGTCTGCCCGTGATGTTGCGTTTTTTAACGCATTTCGCCATGGCCGCAGCCTGCCTGTTCACAATAGGGTTGACTGGCTGGACATGGCTATTGGGCACGCTGGCCGTAGTGTGGACGACCAATTTGTATAACTTCATGGATGGTTCGGACGGACTGGCGGGTGGCATGACCGCAATCGGCTTTGGCACACTGTCAGTGGGTGCCTGGCTGGGAGGCGCTCCGGGGCTGGCTATATTTTGTGCAGCGGTTGCAGCGACAGCCCTGGCGTTTTTACGCTTTAATTTCCCGCCCGCCCGGGTGTTCATGGGGGATGTCGGGTCGATTCCGTTGGGGTTTCTGGCAGCGTCATTGGGTATTTGGGGCGCCCAACACAATGCCTGGCCCTGGCACTTTCCGCTGTTGGCGTTTTCGCCATTTATAGTCGATGCCAGCGTGACGTTGCTTCGGCGCGCACTGCGTGGGGAAAAGATATGGCAGGCGCATCGTTCGCATTATTATCAGCGCGTGGTACTGCTGGGAGCATCGCATCGCCAACTGGCATTGGTCGCCTATATCCTGATGTTGGCTGGAGCGGGCGGTGCGCTGGCCTTGCTTGTGGCACCGCAAAACACCGCATGGCTGCTTGCGCTATGGCTGGTGCCCTATTTTTTGATTTTTCTGATTATCGACTGGCGATGGCATCGTACTCGTAATGAACATTAACCCACGCACCGTCACCATTATCCTGTACGACATTCTGGTCGCCACTTTTTGCTGGCTGGGTGCGTACTGGCTGCGTTTTAATCTGGAGATTCCACCTGAATTCGAGACTGCGGCTTTGTCCACCCTGCTCTGGGTGGTGCCATTGCAGGCCGTCGTGTTCTGGCATTTTGGCTTGTATCGAGGTATCTGGCGTTTCGCCAGCCTGCCTGACCTCAAGCGTATCGTGCTGGCGGTGGGGGTGGCGGCGTTGTTGATTCCTGTCGTGCTGATCCTGTTTCGTGTCAGTGATGTGGTGCCGCGTTCGGTGTTGATACTCGATCCATTGCTGTTGCTTATCGTGATGGGCGGCAGTCGCCTCGCGTACCGTGCCTGGAAAGAACATCGACTGACCAGTGTATTGCATCCTGGCAGCAAACCCGTTTTGGTTGCAGGAGCGGGATCGGCGGCGGATTTTTTGCTGCGTGAATTGGCGCGCAACCCTGCGGGATTTCATGTGCTGGGGTTGCTGGATGACAGCCGTGACAAGCAGGGACGGCTGGTTCAGGGCGTTCCGGTGCATGGGCCACTGGATGAGGTGGCGATGTGGGCGGCGAAAATGGAGGTGGCTGATATTGTTCTGGCCTTGCCTTCGGCCGCACACGAGGTGCGCAAGCGTGTCACGCAGATTTGCACGGAAGCCGGGCTGAATGTGCTGACTATTCCGTCGCTCGAGGATCTGGTGGCCGGCCGTGTTTCCGTATCCAGCCTGCGCCGTATCGAGCTGGATGATTTATTGGGCCGCGACCCTGTCATGCTTGATGATAGTGGCCTGCATCAACTCTTAACCGGGCAGGTGGTAATGGTAACCGGAGCAGGCGGCTCGATTGGCTCGGAGCTGTGTCGTCAGATCGCACGGTTTGCGCCTGCAAAACTGGTGTTGTTCGAACAGTCCGAACTGGCTCTGTATGCCATGGAGCAGGAGTTACCGCAGCATTTTCCGGGTGTACCCATTTCGCCAGTGATTGGTGATGTCAAGAATGCAGCCTGGGTGAATCAGGTGATGGCTGAGCATCACCCTTCGGTGGTGTTTCATGCGGCAGCCTATAAGCATGTGCCGTTGATGGAGAATGGCAATGCCTGGGAGGCGGTGCGAAATAATGTGCTGGGTACCCAGATTGTTGCCGCCGCAGCGCAGGCAAATGGCGTGGGAAAGTTTGTGATGATTTCCACTGACAAGGCAGTCAATCCGACCAATGTCATGGGGGCGACCAAACGTCTGGCCGAGATGACCTGCCAGGCGATGCAACAACGCCAACCCGATCAACAGCCAGGCGGCACGCGGTTTGTGTCGGTGCGCTTTGGCAATGTGCTGGGATCTTCGGGCAGCGTGATTCCCAAGTTCCAGAAGCAGATCGAGGCAGGCGGGCCGGTGACCGTCACGCATCCGGATATCACGCGTTTTTTCATGTCGATTCCCGAAGCTGCCCAGCTGGTTTTGCAGGCGGGCTTGATGGGTGAGGGTGGCGAGATTTTTGTATTGGATATGGGTGAGCCAGTCAAAATCGCTGAATTGGCGAAGCTCATGATCCGTCTGTCGGGTGCGGATGAAGATCGTATCCGGGTCGAGTACACGGGGCTGCGCCCGGGCGAAAAGCTGTATGAGGAGCTGCTGGCAGATGATGAGTCGACTTTGCCAACTCCACATCCGAAACTGAGAGTCGCCAAGGCGCGACCCGCCCGTTCCGATTGGCATGTGGAATGCCTGAACTGGCTGGATAACTCCGAAATTTGTGACGAGGTCACTGTCAAACGCAGACTGAAAACCTGGGTGCCTGAGTACCAGCCTGGGTCAGCATGAATCAAGACGTTTCTCGCCTGCGCGTCAAAGTACTGAGCAATTTGCCTGTTGAAATCTGGCTGCACCAGTTTCCCGGTAATCAACCAATATGGGGAAACTGCGAATTCATCTTTGAACGCGATGCCCGGGATTACGATTGGTTGCTGGTATATGACGATCTGCCTGCCCGCACGGGTGAGGCCAGGAAAACCACCCATGAAGATTTGGCCTGCCCGCGTGCGCACACTATCCTGGTCACCACTGAACCCTCGTCGGTGAAGATTTATGGCAACGACTACACGCGTCAGTTTGGCGCGGTGCTCACCAGCCAGCCGGAATGGGCGCTGCCGCATTCGCAACGGATATTTTCCCAGCCGGCACTGCACTGGTTTTATGGTGTGGGCAGTCGTGAAATTCTGCCTTTTGATACCTTGCTTACGCATGCTTCCGCAGAGAAAAAACACGATGCATCGATGGTGTATTCACCCAAATCCATGCGCCACACCTTGCATCACCACCGTGCCCGTTTCATGCGCTGGCTGGTGCAGAACATGCCCGAACTCGAACCATTTGGCCGTGAAACACCGCGCAAGCTGGATGACAAGGCCGATTGCCTGCGTGATTACCGTTATCACATCGCGGTCGAGAATTTCATTGGCGAGCATCATTGGACCGAGAAGCTCGCTGACCCATTCCTGGGGCTGACACTGCCTTTTTATTATGGGTGTCCCAATGCGGCGGATTATTTTCCGCAAGACAGCTTCATCCCCATCGATATCCGTGACCCGGCCGGTGCGCTCGATATTATTCGAGCCGCGATTGCCAACAATGAATACGAGAAACGTCTGCCTGCGTTGATTGAGGCCAGGCGACGTGTGATGGTTGAGTACAACCTGTTTGCGGTCGTGGCGCGTGAGATTGCCCGGCTGAATCCGGCCAAGTCGCCGGTTCAGGCGGGAAATAGAATTTTGTCGCGCCGAGCGCTCAGACTATCCAGCCCGGCGGTGGCGCTGCGCGACCTGTATGGCAAGCTGCGTGGCCGGATCATGCATCTGCCCGGTGCCATACGTGGCAAGGTCTAGGGAAACGCTGAACAAGTTGGTTTGCTGTGTGGTTCGACAAGCTCTGATGGAACTATTAAGTATTGACTAAGCACGATGACCCTGTGCCAAGTCACTACTTAACCACGAACGAAATCAACTACTTGCCGTTCGTCCTGAGCTTGTCGAAGGACTTGTTCAACATTTCCCTGTAGGCGTCAGTGACGCGGCGTGCGATCCAGTTGTTGGTACAACGCCAGCGTCTGGTCCAGCATGTTCTGTAGCGGGAAAAAATCGCCCTCCGGAACGGGTTCCGGGTTTTGCAGGAGTTGCGCCAGGCGCTGACACGTTTCGTCAATCTTGTTGAGCGGGAACTGCCCGGCGGGGTACACGGTGCGCAAAATCTCGACCACGCCACCGTGGCTGTAACCTGCAGTCGGCACGCCCAAACGCAGTGCCTCCAATGTGGTTCGGCCGAACGATTCAGGTTGGGTGGAGAGCGATAACACCAGGTTGGAAATGGCCAGGATGTTTTTCAGGTCGTCGCGCTGACCGGTCAGGGTGATATCGTTTTCAAGCTCTCTGCTGCGTACGCGGTAACGCAGCTTCTGCAGATAGCGTTGCTTGGATGGCGAAGCGCCGCCGACGATGAGGCCGTGTACAGGCAGGCCGCGCCGTTTCATGCGGGCGATCAGTTCGATAAAGTCTTCGTGTCCTTTCAGCCGGGTGATGCGGCCGGGCAACGTGACCAGTTGCTTGCCCTGAGCATGCGGGAACTGGGCAAAAAACGCCTGCTGCCATGCCGGATCGGGTTTCCAGCCGTGTGGGTAGGCCTGGCCGTTGACGCCGCGGTGAATCACCTGAATACGCCATGGCAGGGTGTCGGGATATTCGCGCAGAATGTAGTCACGCACCGTATTGGATACGGCAATGACGCGCTCGCCCAGCGTCATGATTCGGCTGTAACGGTTGACGCCATATAGTCCATGGACTGTTGTGACAAAGCGCGGGCGTGTGGCCGGGCTCATGCGACGCCAGGCCAGCCAGGCTATCCAGGCAGGGATCCGGGAGCGCGCATGGATGATGTCAACCTTTTGTTCGGTCAGGAACTTACGCAGCTTGCTGACAAGTCGTAGTGTTTTGAATGATTTTTGGCCAATTGGCCAGGTGAAATGTTCGGCACCAAATTCGGTCAATCGGGGTGCCAGCCGCCCCCCGGCCGACATCACCAGAGCACGGTGACCATGCTTCACCAGTTCATGTGCAATTTCGAGCGTGCCACGCTCAACTCCGCCAGATTCCAGAGCGGGGAGTAGTTGCAGGACTGTCAGTTTTTTTTCTTCAGCCATTCCAGTATCCAGTGAGCACAACGGTCAGCTTCGGCCAGCGGCTGCATATTATTGTGTAGTGTTTCATGCGCGCACCAACTCGCAAAACGGGTGACGCGCTGCGTATCGGCAAGATGGGCAATGGCCTTGCCAACGCGGCTCTCCAGATTGACGGGCAAATCGAATACGCCCACATCGGCCCCCGCCGTCAGAGCTTCATACACCATCGACACGCTGTCGGGCGTGACCCACACCGTGCCGGATCGTGCCAGTTGGGCGGGCAGCCAGTCCAGGGCTGTTGCCGAATGTGATACCACGGTCAGATTGGGATGGGGGGGCAGGTGCGACAGAAAGTCCTCGGGGGTACGGCGCGAACTGGTCAGCGTCCAGCGTATGTCTGGCGTGCGCGCGAGGAGGCTTTTGATCTGGAACTGCACAGCCGCGCTGTCCCATTCAAAGTGCGGCGAGGTCCCACCGACCAGCAGCAAGCCTTGTTGTGGATCAAGCGTGAGGGAAGGGCGGATACGGTTTAACGCGCCTTCGGTCACCAGTGTATGCGTGTCTTCGGCGATGCCATCATGCTGGGGAATGATGCATAGATCGAACTGGCTGCGTGGCACACTTGGCTTCATCATCACCACAGTTCGTCCACCATGCGCCCGTCGCATTGCCAGCATGGTGGGATGTGTGGCGTGGCCCGCACCCAGTATCAGATCAGGCCGGGGCAGGTTGCTTCCAGGAGCCTGTTTGAGCAGCAGCCCGAGCCATGCGCGCCAGGCGGGTAGCGCAGGCAGTACATGAATCTCGGTCGGGGTCGCACGTGCCAGTGCTTCGGCCAGCCCAAGAGACTGGTTTACATGGCCGGGTTTGTTGTCGCTGATGACCCAGACGACCCGTGATGGATGTGCTCCGACTGGTTCAGTCAACCGACGGCCCCGTATTTTCGTTGCGGTTGTTTCTCGATAAGGCTGACTATTCTGGCGGTGTGTATGCGTACCCTAAATCCGTCGATATTTGCATCAAGTGACGATCCTGAAAATACAGAGGGCATGGCTTCTGAGCGTGGTTCGGGTGCCGGAAGTGTAAACCATCCATTAACAAACCGTGGTGCCCGGATTGATGCTTGTGAAAGTTACAGCGTATCGCCCCACGTGCGCTCAAGTGCCGCTTGCCAGCTGTAAGGTGCGGGGTCGAGTGCGGGCGGCTTGCCCTCCATCAGGTCGACCAGCAATTCTGCCGAGGCCGGTGCCATCGTCACGCCGTAGCGATAATGCCCCGTATTGACGAACACGTTCTCGAAATCCGGATGGCGACCGATAACCGGAATATTGTCAGGCGACCCCGGGCGCAGCCCGGCCCAGTGCTGGATGGGCTGCATCGACCCCAAAACGGGCAGCAATTTAGCGGCCTCGGCATGCAGACGCTGGAGCGTGGCGATGTCGGTGGATTTGTCGAACCCGGCATCTTCCAGCGTGCTGCCCACCAGCACGTGTCCATCGCGGCGCGGAATCAAATAGAGGCCATTGCGATACAGAATCGACTCGAGCACACCCGGTTCCAGCTTGAACAGCAGCATCTGGCCGCGGATCGGGCGCACATTTGGAACGCCAGTCAACCCGGGCAGGCCGAGCCCCGACCATGCCCCGGTAGCCAGAACGAACTGATCGGCTGAGAAACTGCCCCGATTGGTGCGCACGCTCAAGATCCGGCCCGCTTGGCTGGTAGTTTCTTCGGTTAAGCAGTGCGTGTGGATGACCCCGCCCAGTCTCACAATGGCCCCGCGCAGTGCCGCAACCAGACGCGGATTGCGAACCTGGGCGATATCGGGCAGCCAGATGTCGCTTGTGTTCGTGTGACCGAGTTGTGCTGCCAAGCCATGCGTTGCGCACCAGGCGAGCGCATCCTCGGGCTGGATCGCGTCCAGTACGCGCATCCCGCATGGCCAGTATTCTGCGATTTGCCTGGACTGAGTTTCGATTGCTTCGACCCAGTCTGCATAAGCCGCCATCGAGCGCAAGGCCAGCGCCGAAACCGCCTCGCTGTAATCCCATGGCAGCAACGGCGACAGAATCCCGCCGCCTGCCCACGATGATTCGTTGCCTACTTCATCGCGTTCCAGAAGCGTGACGTGATAGCCCCGCTTGAGTAAGCCCATCGCTACGCTCAGGCCAGAAACCCCCGCCCCCAGGATGATTGCGGATGACTTTATCCTGGGCGTGCCTGGCTCATGCATAGGCTCTGCCTACAACTAAAGTTGTATAGATATGCCCCAAACAGAGTGGCAAGCTAACAGTCATAAATAAAAAGGAGGGGGGGTGGGAAATGGGGTGGCGTGGATTCACACTGGTTGAACTGCTGGTAACGCTGGCGATAGGGACGATTTTATTGGCGATTGCCATTCCCGGCTATGCATTTTTTATCAATGCCAGCAGGCTAACGGCTGTGACCAATGATCTGGTTTCAGCCCTGCAACTGGCACGGTCCGAGGCAATTAAACGGGGCATGCGTGTCACCGTATGCAAGACCAGCAACGCCACAGCTGCGACGCCAGCCTGCGATACCGTAGCCAGTTGGCAGCAAGGCTGGCTGGTATTTGCCGATGGCGGGACAAAAGGGATGATTGATTCGAGCGACATTCTGTTGCGCGTGCAAGGCCAAGCCGCCCCGGCAGTAACTATTACGACTGGCGTTAATTATGGCAGTTATATCAGCTACCTTCCCAGCGGGGTTAGCCAAGGCTCATATGGGGCTAATGGCACAGTGTACATTTGTGTGGCGGGCGATCAACGCGACATCATTATCAGCCCTACCGGACGCATACGGCTCGAATCCCATACCTGTTGATCGTCACCACCGGCTCAAGTTGGCCTCGTTCATGACGTTAAACAGGGTGCATTTTCAAAAGCGTCATCGGGTGGATCTGGCCGTTCATGAAACCAATCCCGCCATTCGTCTTGCGAAGCTGGACTTCCCAAGCCCCCTTTCTTAATGTGACAGTGTGGAATGCGAGAACTTGAATACCATGGTTGATGCACGGATCTCAAAGCGCGGTTTTACCCTGATCGAATTGATGGTCACAGTGGCTGTGCTGGCAATTATGGCGACAATTGCCATCCCGAATTTCCAGACGTTTCTGATGAACAGCCGTATGGCATCGCAGGCGAATGACGTGATCACCGCATTCAATCTGGCCCGCAGCGAGGCCGTCAAGCGTGCTGCCAATGTCACTGTGTGCGCCAGCAGCAATGGCACCAGCTGCACGGGGAGCTGGCAGCAGGGCTGGATCGTGCGGGATGCGGGAGGCACGCCCATTCGGGTGCAAGCGGCATTGTCAGGAGCGAGCACCTTGTCCGGCGGCGCCAGCACGATCACCTTCACCGCAAGTGGACGTACGACGTCTGCCGCCACCACGCTTACGCTTTGCCCGCCCAGTCCGGCTGTCGTCCAGGGCCGGGCCATTCAAATCGAGCCGACCGGACGGTCGCGCTTTGCCCCGGTTGCCTGCCCATGAGAATACCCATGAAACAGTCTGGATTTACCCTGCTCGAAGTACTGGTCGCCATGCTGGTGCTGTCAATCGGCCTGCTTGGCCTGGCCGGTTTGATGGCATCCAGCATGAGAAACAACCAGAGCGCTTATCACAGCACGCAGGCGACCTGGCTTGCTTACGACATACTCGACCGAATGCGGGCCAACAGAGCAGGTGCCCTGGCAGGTGCTTACAATGCGGCCAATGCGTTGGGCAGTCCCGCAGCCTGCCCGGCGGCCGCCCCCGCCGGCACGATTGCTGCCCAGGATATCGGCGGCTGGAAAAACACGATTGCTTGCGCGCTACCCGCAGGTGATGGCTCGATTACCGTCACGCCAGCGAATCGCCGGGTCAGAATCACGGTTCAGTGGAATGACTCACGAGGTTCTGTGGATACCGCTGCCTTGCCAGGCTCAGCGGGCAGCGCCACCCGGCAACTCACCGTTGAAAGCCAGCTATGAAGAAGGCAAGCCAGAAATTGTTGCGGTTTCGCCCGATTGGAAAATCCAGAGGGTTTAGCTTGGTCGAGTTGATGGTTGCGGCCACTATCGGCTTGATCCTGCTTGGCGGCATTGGCTATGTCTATCTGGGCAGCCGGCAGACATTCCGTACTCAGGATGATTTTTCGCGCATCCAGGAAAACGTGCGTTATGCCTTGGACCAAGTGGGTGTGGACGTCAGGATGGCGGGGTATTCGGGTTGCTTGAACCTGGCTTCAATCGATCCAGCCAATCCGACGGCTGCCATTCCCATTAACGTGATTGCGAATGGCGCGCCGGCGGTAGGGCTGGGCGATGCGATGCGCGGCTACGATGGCGCATCGTGGACTGCACCAGGCACGGCACCAGCCAACTGGGTCAGTGGTACCGGTGTTTTCCATGTCACACGGGCCGACTCGCAGGGCGTGAATTTGACCGGCAACATGACTGCTACGAATGCCAATATCCAGATCAACGGCAACCCTGCCGGGCTTGTTCCCGAGCAGGCCCTGCTGATTTCCGATTGCGTTAGCGCCGACCTGTTCAGGACGACTGGCGTGTCGGCATCTGGCGGTACGGTCACCATACCGCATGCAATCAGCAATTGCGCGAACATCGGTGCAGCCTGCAACACCAACAACAATCTTTCCAAGGCATACGGAACAGATGCCGAGCTCTATGTAATCTTGAGCACGACTTATTTCATCGGGACCAATGTGGCCGGCAACCCGGCGCTGTACCGCCGCCAGATACTCGGTACACAAGTTGGAACAGCAGAGGAGATGGTGGATAACGTCGAAAATATCGTGATGCGTTTTGGTGTGGACGATGGCAGTAACGGTGGGTCCATCAATGACTTTATTGCTGACAGTTATGTCAGCGCGGGAGCTGTGACCAACTGGCGTCAGGTTATGACGGCCAGATTGAGCATGGTATTCCGCGGCAATTCGAACAATATCGCCACCCAGGTGCAGCCCTATGTGCTTGAAGGCACGACAGTGACCCCCGCCAGTACAGACAGGCGGTTACGTCAGGTTGCAACTGCTACATTTGGTCTGCGGAATCGTCTGCCATGAATACGATCATGAAATCGACCCCTCAATCATTCCTGATTTCCAGCCACCGCCAGAGCGGGATGGCGCTGATAACCGGCCTCATTTTCATGGTGGTATTGACGCTGCTTGCCCTGGCGGCCATGCGGACGACCACGCTCGAAGAGCGCATGTCAGGCAATGCGCGGGATCGGGATATGGCTTTCCAGTCGGCCGAGGCGGCCTTGCGGGCAGGTGAGCAGGTTGTGACAGGGGCGACCCTGCCGGCTTTTGCCGCGGGCACGGCGAATACCCCACGTATTGCGAACGGTACGCTCAGCACCTATTGGCAAAGCACGCATCCCTGGGCGACCCAGTCGGTCTCGACCTGGCAGCCAGCTGGCACCAGCGCTGCCCCTCAATATGTCATTGAGGAAATGGGGGCGACAGCGGGTGGTGGCGGCGGCGGGCTGGGAATCGGTGCCTTGAGCGACTCGGGTGTCTACCGGGTGACGGCGCGTGGTGTGGGACGTAGCGCGAATACCGTGGTGATATTGCAGGCTGTTTACCAACGTTGAGCAGGAGAATCCTGATGGAACAAGCAAACAAGAAGCGTGCCGTGTATTTGATGATGGCGGGGTTGTTATGGGCAATTGCAGGCATTGCGCCTGCACAGGCCGGGCAAGTGGTCGGGCAAGTTACGGCTGTTGATGCTGCACGCAACATGATCGAGATCGATGGATTCAAGTACGGACTATCCGAGGTTGCGGTAAAGAAGGCAAACGCAAGGAATGTCGATGCGCTGATACGAGGGTTCAAACCTGGTCAGGCTGTTCTCTATGAGGTTGATAAGAGTGAACTCAAGCGGATCGAAGCGGTGGAGGGAGGCGCTGATTTCCCAGCCCGCTTGAGGTCATTGCCGCGCGTTCCTTAGGGCAGGTTGTCACATTGGCCGTGAGCATTAAGAAACCATGACGACATGGCTGTAATTTAGCAGGAGTCGAAAAGATGAAAACGCAACAGCACACTTCATTCGCAACAGTCGCATTCCGTGGCATATTCGCCGGCAGGGCCAGGCGTTTTATTGCGTATTGCACCATGGCGTCGATTGTCCTTACTCCTGTTATTGCAAACACGACCTACGCAGCCATTGCCGATGTGCCGATTTACCTGAGCAATCCGGTTCAGCCCAACATCATGTTCGTTCTGGATGACTCGGGATCGATGCATTGGGAGGGTATGCCGGACGGTATCACCTATTTTTCTTATCTGTACCCACGCCCCAGCGGGCTCTATGGGGGATCAGACTACGCTAATTACGTTCCTGATTTTGGTGCGGCAAACATCTACAACATGTTGATGCGATCGCCCTATAACAACAAGGTTTACTACAATCCAGCGGTGACCTATTCGCCCTGGGTTCAGCAAAATGGGGTTTCATGGGGTGACGCATCTATAACGTGTGCGCCCTACAATCCCCAGCTTCCTGGCCTGGGTTGCCTCGACCTGACTGTTAATAAAACGACCGATTTATCGGGATCGGCTTACTGGTACGGCAGTGGAGGCTGGTATCAGGGCAATCATACTTTTTACCCCGCAACGTATTATCGCTATAACGTCGGCAGCATTTGGTCTACGGCCAGTTATACAGAGGTGAAGGTTGTTTCTACGACTGCAACCTACACAGGAGACGGTCGTGCCAGCAGAACCGATTGCACTGCGGGTACTTGCACTTATGCGCAGGAAATCAAGAATTTTGCCAACTGGTTTACTTATTACCGTTCTCGGGTACTGGCTGCACGCGCGGGGATCGGCAAGGCTTTTGCAAGCCAGGGAACGGCAATGCGTGTTGGCTTTGGTGCGATCAACAAGGCTGCGGCCACCATTGATGGCGTTGCAAGCACGCGAACGGTGGTGAGCGGTGTGCGGCCTTTTTCTGGCACAGACCGAACAGCATTCTTTAGCAGTCTTTATGGGCATGTTATTCCGGCATCAGGGACCCCTTTGCGCCGTTCACTGGATGACATCGGACAGTACTACTCTCGCACGGACAACAAGGGCCCTTGGGGTAATACGCCAGGCACGGATGACGGGGTGGCGACCAGTTCGCATCTTCAGTGCCGCCAGAGCTACAGCATCCTGATGACAGATGGTTACTGGAATACTGGGGCCGACCCCGCATCGACGGCAGCCGCCACGCTGAACGTCGATGGAACGGCGGGGCCGGGGCATACCGGCCCGGCCAGCGCGGTATTCAACTACACCGCGATATCGCCTTTCACGGACGGTAACTCCGATACGCTTGCGGATGTGGCCATGTATTACTGGAAAAACGACTTGCGTTCAGATTTGGCCAATGCCGTGCCGAAAAGCACGATCAACCCGGCATTCTGGCAGCACATGTCGACATTTGGCGTTGGGCTGGGGGTGACAGGGTCGGTAAGTCCTACCAGCGCTTTTAGTGCGATTAGCAGCGGGGCAGCAATTACCTGGCCGGTTCCAACCGCTTCAGATGCGGCCAAGCTGGATGACTTGCTACATGCCAGTGTCAATGGTCGAGGCGGGTTTTTTACTGCCTCCGATCCAGATGTTTTTGCAACCGAGTTGAGCACAATATTAAATGCCATCGTGGACCGGGTCAGTTCGTCATCGGCGGTGGCGTCCAACTCCACGCGTCTGACAACCAACACCCATCTTTATCAGGCGCTGTTCAAAAGCGGTGACTGGTCGGGTCAGCTCAAGGCATATCCGTTGCTGTCTGACGGGACGGTGGCTGCCGAAGTGTGGGATGCCGCCAATGTGCTGCCTGCCCATGGATCGCGCAACATCAAGACACGCGACAATAGTGGTAACGCCGTTAATTTCAGTGGTGCGCTTGGCACCCTGACGGCGGCGCAGGTCGAATACTTGCGTGGCGACGATACCAACGAAATCAAAAACAGCACAGGCTCGACTGATACGGTGCACGTATATCGCAACCGCACCAGAAAACTCGGTGACATCGTCAATGCCGACCCCCATTATGTAAAAGATGAAAATTTCGGTTACAACGTGCTGGTTCCGGAAGGCTCTTTGTATAGCGCTTTTGTGACGAGCAAAAGCAGTCGCACCGCGATGGTGTATGCGGGCGCGAATGACGGCATGTTGCATGCTTTCCGGGCAAGCGATGGTGTGGAACAGTTTGCCTATGTTCCCAACGGCACCTGGTCGAACCTGCCGTTGCTGACGAGCCCATCCTATACACACAAATACTTTGTCGACGGTTCGCCCACGGCCTGGGATGCCTATTGGGGATCAAGCTGGAAAACTGTTCTTGCCGGCAGCCTGGGTGCGGGAGGAAAATCTGTCTACCTGTTGAATGTGTCCAGCCCAGGCACATTCGGCACCAGCGACGTGCTGTGGGAATTCAAGGGCAACACCACAACCCAGCAAGATGACATGGGGTTCGTGTTGGGAACTGTCACCGTGGCGCGTTTTGCGGACGGCAACTACTGGGCCGTGTTTGGTAATGGTTACCAAAGCACGAATGGCAAGGCCATGCTGTTCATGGTGCGTGCGGATGACCCCACGATAGTGAAGACGATTGATGTCGGGGGCACCAGCAATGGATTGTCCACGCCGCTCCTGGTGGACACCAATGGCGACCGCATCGTCGACCTGATTTATGCCGGTGACCTCAAGGGCAATGCCTGGAAATTCGATGTTGCAGGCACGAATACTTCCCAATGGAAGTCGGCTTATCTTTCGGGATCGACGCCCGTGCCCTTGTTTCAGGCAAAAGACAGCTCGGGCAACACGCAACCCATCACCTCACTGCCGGAAGTGGGCCAGGCGCCAACGGGTGCAACCGGTTACATGGTGTATTTCGGAACCGGGAAATATTATGAAACCACCGATAATGCGACTACCAGCACTCAGTCGATGTATGGCGTGGTAGATAGCGGCAGCGCAATCACGGGAACCAACCATCGGACACAACTGCAAGCGCAGACGATCGATTATGAGATTACCATTCCTGCGACTGTCGTAGGTGGCGTGATAACGGTTCCCGAGAAGCGCGTGCGTGTTCTGAGTAATAATTCGGTGAATTATCCGACCCAGAAAGGCTGGGTGATTGATTTGCTGACCCCGCCCAATCCACCAGGAACGCAGAAAGGCGAACGCATGATCACGGCACCGGCCTTGTTTGGCGGCAAGTTGCTCATGCAGACCATCGTGCCTTCCATTTCTCCATGCGACTATGGCGGTGCGAGTTGGTTGATGCAGGTCAATCCGGCTACGGGTGGGGGATTGCAGGTAGCAGGATTTGATGTGAACGGCGATGGTTCCTTCAATAGTTCAGATCTGGTCGATATCGGGGGGGGCGTGATGGTCAACGCCAGCGGCCTGGATACCGGTGTGGGCATCAGTGGCGGATTTGGCAAACCGATCAAGGCGGGCGACAAGGCTTATGTTCCGCTAAGCGGCACATCGGGGAATATCGGTGCGCCACCTATCAGTTCCGGTACGCTGAAATCGCGTGCTTCCTGGCGGCAAATCCAGTGAGTGGAGGATATATGAGACAGCGTGGAATGACCTTGATCGAGTTGATGATAGTTGTGGCCATCATCGGCATTCTGGCCGCCATAGCCTACCCGTCGTATCAGCAATATGTGCTGCGGGCAAATCGGGCCGAGGCTCAGGCCGTGCTGTCGGAATCGGCGCAGTTCATGGAGCGCTATTTTACGACTAACGGTACCTATGCGGCTGGTGATGTTCCCGCGCTGGCTATTAGCAGCGGAGTGTCGCCCAAGCAATCGACTGGGAGCGCGATCAAGTACAACATCGACTTTTCCGTAGTGCCCACGGCGACGCTCTTTACCTTGCGGGCTACGCCTACAACGGGGCAGGCCAATGACACCTGCGGAACCTTGACTCTATCGAATACCGGGGCGCAAACACCAACTACCGCCGGGTGCTGGTGATTCCTGTCTGTCCAGTACGCTGCCGCATGGTGGGAGGGTAGTTCACCCCAGGCCTTTCGGCAGCGGAAACCCGACCTTTTCCTGCACGCCATCCAGATCAGAGACTGAGCCTATTCCCAAGTCTTTCAGCCGCGTAATCACTTCTTTGACCAGCACTTCCGGGGCAGAGGCTCCGGCGGTGACCCCCACATGATTTTTGTCAGCGATCCACTGCGGATCGATTTCGCCCGCGTTGTCCACCATATAGGCAGGCACACCTAGATTCTCCGCAACTTCTCTTAGCCGGTTTGAATTCGAGCTGGTCGGCGACCCCACCACAATCACCACATCGCACTGCGGCGCCAGCGCCTTGACCGCATCCTGGCGGTTTTGCGTGGCGTAGCAGATATCGTCTTTTTTCGGGCCGGTAATGTTGGGGAAACGCGCGCGCAGGGCATTGACCACGCGCGCGGCATCGTCAACCGATAGCGTGGTCTGGGTGACGTAGGCGAGTTTGCCGGGGTCGGTGACGTGCAGTCTGGCGACGTCTTCCACCGTTTCGACCAGATACATGCCGCCCGCCGATTGCCCCAGCGTGCCTTCGACCTCGGGGTGCCCCTTGTGCCCGATCATGACAATTTCGAATCCCTGATCGCGCATCTTGCTGACTTCGACGTGGACCTTGGTGACGAGTGGGCAGGTGGCGTCGAATACGTTGAGGCCGCGTGCTTCGGCCTCGGCGCGAACGGCCTGAGAGACGCCGTGTGCGCTGAAAATGACGGTGGCGCCGGTGGGCACGTCGGCCAGTTCTTCGACAAAAACTGCACCCTTGTTTTTCAGGTCGTTGACAACGAAGGTGTTGTGCACGACTTCGTGGCGCACGTAGATTGGCGCGCCGTATTTTTCCAGCGCGCGTTCGACAATGGCAATGGCGCGATCGACGCCGGCACAAAAGCCGCGCGGGTTGGCAAGCAGGATGGTGGCGGTCATGGCACTCTTTCCAGTGTTACAAAATGCGGACGATTTCCACTTCAAACTCAATGGACAAGTCAGCGAGGGGGTGGTTGAAATCGACTTTCACCGCCTCGTCGCTGATGTCCAGGATATGCCCGGCAAGGGTCTGGCCATTGGGCATGGCGAATTCGACCAGTTGATCAATCTCGAATTGCACGTCTGCGGGTATGTCTGATTTGGGCAGCGTCTGGATGAGATCGGGTTGGCTGATACCAAACGCCTGCCAGGGTTCGAGCAGGAACACGTGACGCTCACCGGGGGGGAGGTCGATCAGCCATTGTTCCAGCATCGGTGACAGCGTGCCGTCGCCAAGCGTGATGGTGTCGGGTTCGGCATCGTCGAAGTTGGTGATGACGTCCTCACCGCCGCGTGGGCGCACTGCATAGCGAAGCTGCAGGGTGTCGCCGGGCGCGACGGTGCGGGTGGCGGTATTCATGCGGCGTGTGTCGGCGTGGGTTTGCGCCGCAGGCTGTCCCAGACCAGCAGGGTTGCGCCCACGGTAATGGCGGAATCGGCAACGTTGAATGCCGGGAAGGAATGGCCGCGATAGTGGAAGAGCAGAAAGTCCACGACATGCCCCAGCATCACGCGATCAATCACGTTGCCGAGTGCGCCGCCGAGCACCAGCGCCAGCGCAAAGGCCAGCCGGGTGTCGTGCGTGTGCTGTTTTAACAGGCGCACGATGATCACGGTGGCGACGATGCCTATGGCGATGAAAAACCAGCGTTGCCAGCCGCCGGCATCGGCCAGAAAGCTGAATGCCGCACCGCTGTTGTAAACCAGTACCAGCGAGAAAAATGGCAGCACCGGAACGGCTTCCTGATAGTCGAGCGAGGACGACACCCACCACTTGGTGAGGTGGTCGGCCACGATGATCGCCAGAGCAAGGCCCAGCCATTTCAACAGGCCGGGAGTCAGCAGTTTAAGCATGGGTGCGTGCCTCGCCCTTGCCGGTCAGGTTGCTGACGCAGCGTTCGCACAGGCCCGGATGGTCGGCGTGTGTGTCGACATCGTCACGATAATGCCAGCAGCGCTCGCATTTTTTCGCTGCACTCGGGGTGACTTCCACGCGGTCGGCTTCGGCAGCGACAATGTGCGCCTGCGAAGCGATCAGGACAAAACGCAGATCATCGCCCAGTGGGGCGAGCAAGGCTTGCGTCTCGCTGCAGGCATGCAGGGTGATTTCGGCCTGGAGCGATGAACCGATACCCCCCGCGGCGCGCACGGTTTCGAGCTCCTTCTGCACGTCGGCCCGGATGGCGCGAATGCGGGTCCAGCGATCCAGCAGGCCGGCTTCGTCGGTCTGTGCGGGCAGGTCATACCAGGTATGCAGAAATACCGAGTCGTCGCCGGCCAGTTGTGTCCAGACTTCCTCGCCGGTGAATGACAGGATGGGCGCCATCCAGCGCACCAGCGCATGGGTCAGGTGGTGCAGCGCATTCTGTGCGGCACGTCGTTCCTGGCTATTCGCGCCACTGGTGTAGAGGCGGTCTTTCAGGATGTCGAGATAGAAACCGCCGAGGTCTTCGGAGCAGAACGCCTGCAGTTTTTGCACGATGAAGTGGAATTCATAGGCGTCGTAATGCGCCTGCAATTCGCCTTGCAACTGGCGCGTCATCGCCAGCGCGTAGCGGTCGATTTCCAGCCAGTCTTTTACCGGCAGTGCATGCGCCTGGGGGTCGAAGTCCGACAGGTTGGCGAGCAGGAATTTCAGGGTGTTGCGGATGCGGCGATAGCCTTCCACCACACGCTTGAGGATTTCGTCCGAGATCGTCAGTTCACCGGAATAGTCGGTGGTCGCCACCCACAAACGCAGGATGTCGGCGCCGTACTGGTCCATCACCTTTTGCGGCGAGACAACGTTGCCTTTCGACTTGCTCATCTTGTGGCCTTTGCCATCCACCACAAAGCCGTGGGTGAGCAGGGCCTGGTAGGGCGCGCGGCCATCGGTGGCGCAGCCGGTGAGCAGGCTGGACTGGAACCAGCCGCGATGCTGGTCTGAGCCTTCGAGATACAGGTCGGCGGGGTGGGCCAGTTCGGGGCGCCGCTTCAGCACGCAGGCGTGGGTGACGCCGGAATCGAACCAGACGTCGAGCGTGTGACCGGTTTTGTTGTAGTGCACGGCGTCGTCGCCCAGCAATTCGGCCGGGTCGAGCGCGAACCAGGCTTCGATGCCGGCCTGTTCGACACGCTTTGCTACCACTTCCAGCAACTCGGCGCTGCGCGGATGCAGCTCGCCGGTTTCCTTATGGGTGAAAAAAGGCATCGGCACACCCCAGTTGCGCTGGCGCGAGACGCACCAGTCCGGGCGGTTCCTGATCATCGCTTCCAGGCGCGCACGGCCCCAGGCCGGGAAGAACTGGGTGTGATCGACCGCGGCCATCGCCTGTTCGCGCAAGGTCTCCCCCTTCTCCCTTCCCCCTTCTCCCTTCACTTCCATTCCAATAAACCACTGCCGCGTGGCGCGGAAAATGATCGGCGTCTTGTGGCGCCAGCAGTGTGGGTAGCTGTGCAGCAGTTTTTCGTGCGCCAGCAGGTTGCCGCTGGCTTGTAGCGTCTCGACGATGAGCGGATTCGCCTGCCAGATGCTCATGCCGCCGAGTAGCGGCACGTTGGCGTAAAAGCGGCCATCGTCGCCCACCGGGTTGTCGACTTTCAGTCCATAGCGGCTGCCCACCACGTAGTCGTCGAGGCCGTGGCCAGGCGCGGTGTGTACCGCACCGGTACCGGCATCGGCGGTGACGTGATCTCCGACGATGACCGGCACTTCGCGTTGCTGGAAGGGATGCCACAACAGCACGCCCTCGAGTGTCTGGCCTGTGGTGTGCGCGATGACTTCGGCGCCTTCGCTCAAGCTAAAACGCGTCAGCGCGGATTCGCGCAAGCTCTCCGCCAAAATCAGCAGGCCTTTGGGCGTGCGCACCAGCGCGTACTGAAATTCGGGGTGCAGCGCGACTGCCTGGTTGGCGGGTAGCGTCCACGGCGTGGTGGTCCAGATTACAAACTGAACAGGCTCGTCGAGTGCTGAAATATCAAAGCGTTTGGCGAGGTCGGCGCGGTCGGCTACGGCAAAGCCGACATCGATGGCAGGCGAGGTCTTGTCCTCGTATTCGACCTCGGCTTCGGCCAGTGCCGAGCCACAGTCCACGCACCAGTGCACCGGCTTGGCGCCCTGGTAGAGGTAACCCGCCGCCTGAACCTGGCCCAGCGCACGCAGGGTGTCGGCCTCGAACTGGAAATCCATGGTGCGGTAGGGATGGTCCCAGTCGCCGAGCACACCCAGGCGAATGAAATCGGCTTTCTGCCGCTCAATCTGGACGGCGGCGTATTCACGGCACAGCTCGCGGAATTTTGCGGGTTCGATGGCCTTGCCGTGAGTCTTTTCCACCTGCAGTTCGATCGGCAGGCCGTGGCAGTCCCAGCCCGGCACATAGGGTGCGTCGAATCCCGACAAGGTCTTGGCTTTGACGATGATGTCCTTGAGGATTTTGTTCACCGCATGGCCGATGTGGATGTCGCCATTGGCGTAGGGCGGGCCATCGTGCAGGATGAACTTGGGGCGGCCCGCCGCTGTCTTGCGGATCGCTTCGTAGCGTTTGTGTTCCTGCCAGCTTTTGACCCAACCCGGTTCACGTTTGGCGAGGTCGCCGCGCATCGGGAAAGGTGTGTCGGGGAGATTGAGCGTGCTTTTATAGTCAGGCATGACGATGCTTTAAATAGTGTTTGGCGTTGTCCACATCGCGCTTGATCTGCGCGACGAGGCTGTCGAGGTTGGGGTATTTTTCTTCGTCGCGTAGTTTGTGCAGGAAGTCGACGCGAACGCGGCGGCCATAAATCTCCGCATTGAAATCAAACACGTGCACTTCGAGCACGGGCACGGCGTCCGTGCCTTTGACCGTAGGTCGTTTGCCGAGGCTGGCCACGCCGGGCAGCGGCGCGCCGTTGAGGCCGCACAGTTCGACCGCAAAAATGCCCATTAGCGGCGGACGATTGTGCTTGAGCTGGATGTTGGCCGTGGGAAAACCGATGTCGCGTCCGAGTTTGTCGCCATGCACCACGCGGCCGGAAATGCTGTAAGGCCGGCCGAGCAGTTTTGCGGTGTGGGCCAGGTCGCCTGCTGCAAGGGTCTGGCGCACGGCGGTGGAAGAAGCGCGTTCGCCAGCGAGTTCAACGGTAGGCAGAAATTCAGCGTCGAAACCGAGTGCGGGACCCGTTTGACTGAGCAAGGCAAAGTCGCCCAACCGTTTGGCGCCATAGCGGAAATCATCGCCTACCAGCACATACCGGGCTTGCAGGGTGCGACTCAATACCTGCTGAATGAAATCCTGGGCAGACAGCGCGGAAAATGCGCGATCGAAGCGGAATACGTGCAGGTGATCAATCCCCATGCGCCGCAGGATTTCGGCTTTTTCACGCAGGCTGGACAGACGTGCAGGGGCCTGGTCTGGCGTAAAGAATTCGCGCGGATGGGGTTCGAAACTCAGGACACAGGTTGGCAGGCCGCGCGCGCGCGCCACGTCCTGCAAGCGGGCGAGCATGGCCTGGTGGCCGAGGTGCAGGCCGTCAAAATTGCCGATGGTGACCGCATGGGGTGTGTCGAGTGGGCGAAAGCCGTGGGTGATGCGCATTGCCTGACGTGCCGCCTGTACGAGCGGGCGCTGAAAAGCGCTTATTCTAGCCGATTCAGTCAACAGGCCGATAAAGGACTCCACGGCTTCCGGAGAGCCCTTTATCGGCCTGTTAATTATTCCGCCGCGCGACGGGTGAACTGTCTTGGGCGGAAGCCCATCAGGCCGAGCGCCGCAAAGTACAAGGCAATGCCGCCACCGACCAGCATGGACAAGCGCACGATCCGGTCCAGGAAACGGGCATCCAGCCACCATTGTGACTCGCCCATGGTGTAGAAAAGCATGGCTGCCATCAATGATGCCGCCAGCAAGACCTTCATGAAATACGTGATCCAGCCTGGCTGGGGCTGGTAAATCTGCTGCTTTTTCAGCAGATGCAGCAGCAGAGCGGCGTTGAGGCAGGCCCCCAGTCCGATGGCCAGAGCGAGGCCCGCGTGTCTGAATGGCCCGATGAAGGCGAGGTTCATGAGTTGCGTGGCGGCGAGGGTGAAGAGGGCAACTTTGACGGGGGTGCGGATGTTTTGCCGGGCGTAAAACCCGGGCGCCAGCACCTTGACCAGGATCAGTCCCACTAGTCCCAAGCTGTAGGCCATCAATGCTTGCTGGGTCATGGTGACATCCAGGGCATTGAAGGCGCCGTAATGAAACAGCGTCGTGATGAGTGGAATCGCCAGCACTGCCAGCGCAGCGGAGGCAGGTAGCGCCAGCAGCAAAGTGAGCCGCAAACCCCAGTCGAGCAATTTTGAATATTCGGCCGGGGAGTCATCAGCGTAATGCTTGGCCAGGCTGGGCAGCAGGATGGTGCCGAGTGCCACGCCCAGCATTCCGGCGGGAAACTCCATCAGGCGATCGGCGTAATACAGCCAGGACACGCTACCGGTATCCAGAAACGACGCGAAGATGGTGTTGATCAGCAGGCTGATCTGCGCCACCGACACGCCGAGTGTGGCAGGGGCCATCAGTTTCAGGATGCGGTGTACGCCGGGGTCATTGAAGTGTCGGGTGGGCCGCGGCAGCATGCCGATTTTAGCCAGGTGCGGCAGCATCCACGCCAGTTGCAGCACGCCGCCCAGCGCCACCCCCCAGCCCAGTGCCAGAATCGGTGGGTCAAAATACGGCGCCAGCCACAGCGTGGCGCCGATCATGGCCACGTTCAACAGCACGGGTGCAAAGGCTGGAACGGAGAATTTGCTGTGCGTGTTGAGAATGCCGGCAGCCAGCGCCACCAGCGAAATAAAGATGATGTAGGGGAAGGTGATGCGCAGGAGCGTGACGGTCAGTGCGAATTTCCCCGGTTCGTCCTGAAACCCCGGGGCACTGATATAGGCGACCCACGGTGCACCCACGATGCCCAGCAGGGCGACGACGACCAGTACCAGCGTGAGTGCCGTGCTTACCTGGTTGACCAGCGTCTGCGTTGCGTCGTGTCCCTTGCGGTTTTTGTATTCGGCCAGGATCGGCACAAAGGCTTGTGAAAATGCGCCTTCAGCAAACAGCCGTCGCAGCAGGTTGGGTATCTTGAAGGCGACAAAAAATGCGTCGGTAAGCAAGCCCGCGCCGAAAACGCGGGCGATCAGGGCATCACGCACGAATCCGAGGATGCGCGAGAGCAAGGTCATGCTGCTGACCGCAGCGAGGGCTTTGAGGAGATTCATATGCAGGCCGTGTAAGTGCGCGCATTGTGAGGCCCGCATGGATGGGCCGCAACTCCGCGCTCCCCGGTTCGATTTTGCCAGACTTGATTTTTTGCGTGGTTGTCCCTTACAATCGCGGGCTTTGGCGGATTTGCCTCGTACCAACGAGGGGCCAGGTTTAATTTAATTGCTCTGCGCAGCGCGCGGGGCCTACAGGAGCAGAACATATGGCGAATTCCGCCCAGGCGCGTAAGCGCGCACGTCAAGCCAGCGCACAGCGCGATAGCAACATGAGCCAGCGCTCCGAATTGCGCACTGCAATCAAGAAGGTTCGCAAGGCGATTGAGGCAGGCGACAAAGCGGCAGCGCAGCAGGTGTTTCAGGCTTCCATGAGCGTGATTGACAGCATCGCTGACAAGCAGATCGTTCACAAGAACAAGGCTGCCCGCCACAAGAGCCGGTTGTCGAGTGCCGTTAAAAGCATGGCCTGAGCGTTAAGCGCATTATGAAAAACGCCGCAGATGCGGCGTTTTTCATTTCTGCTCACCGAAACTGATGTCGCTAGTCTGCGTTTTCAGTCAGAAGTTCGTTGGTCTTGGCAAAACTCAGTAAGAAACGATAGGCCTCGGGGTCGTTTATTTTGAGTTGCTTATCCACGGTCACGCACGGAACGCCATCCAGTGTGATGGGTTGAACATGGGGCGAAAAATGGGTGCGATTGTTGGGGTCAATCACTGCAAATGCGCCCGCAAGACGGTCAGCCCAGTCGCTCGGCCGGAATTTGGCGCCCCTGGAGGTGATGCCGCGAATAATAAATGGGGCGGAGGCGCTGGCGTCATCCATAGGTCGGGGTGGCTTGTTTTGGGTTGCAGGAGTTTAGCACGCAACAAAAAAAGGCTCAGCGAGATGACTGCTTGCGCGGGGCCAGGATTTTTATGATACTGGCGCAGCCTTACCCGACTAAATTTGTCAAGAATTAAAACAAGATAGAACGAGGAAAGAATCATGAAAAATCCGCTGGATTCACTTTGGGGCACTGTCATTGCTGGCAGTGTGCTCACAGCCGTCCTGTACGTCTTTGCCAGAAATTTCCTGGGTTAAGGGGGAAAACAATGGAAAACATCGATTTGATTTCTGCCTTGTCCCGCTGGATCCATTTTATGGCCGGTATCATGTGGATAGGCTTGCTGTATTACTTCAATTTCGTGCAGGTGGCCGCACTCAAAAATGCGAGTGCCGACGGTACCGCAGGGGGGATCACCAAGCATGTCGCGCCACGTGCCCTGTTATTTTTCCGCTGGTCCGCATGGGTAACCTGGTTTGCGGGAGCCGCATTGCTGGGCCCCCATTTCGTTGATGCATTCATGCTACGTAACGGCATGGGGCCTATCGGGATCGGCGCCTGGCTGGGTACCATCATGCTGTTTAACGTGTGGGTCCTGATCTGGCCGAACCAGAAGCGGGTCCTGAGCATCGTGTCCGCCAGTGATGATGAGAAAAACAAGGCACGTCGGGTGGCCTTCCTGGCATCGCGCACTAATACGATGCTGTCGATCCCCATGCTGTTCTTCATGGCAACGGGGATGTCTCACTCGGCACTTTTCAGCCTATAATCAAAGCGCTGCATGACAAGTACGGCGGTTTAGGCCGCCGTTTTCTATTTCGCTGTTTCCACGTATACAGCACCTATTTCAGGACAGCCTGGTTGAGGACTGCCATGACAACACATTTGATGAATACCTATGCACGCCAGCCTGTTGCTTTCGTGCGCGGCGAGGGCGCTTACCTGTGGGACGAATCCGGCAAGCGCTATCTGGATGCGGTTGCGGGCGTAGCGGTGAACGGGCTGGGCCATGCCCACCCCAAGCTGGTGAAAGCCATCAGCGAGCAAGCTGCGACCCTGATCCACACCTCCAACCTGTATCGCATACCGAAACAGGAAGAACTGGCTGACCGGCTATGCGCACTGTCGGGCATGGATAAGGCCTTTTTCTGCAATTCGGGCTGTGAAGCCAACGAGGCGGCGATCAAACTGGCGCGCTTGTATGGCCACGGCAAAGGTGTTGAAGTGCCGACCATCATCGTGATGGAAAAGTCATTTCATGGCCGAACCATGGCAACTTTGACTGCGTCCGGTAATCGCAAGATCCAGGCAGGGTTCGAGCCGCTGCTGTCGGGTTTCGCACGGGTGCCGTTCAACGATATCGAAGCAATTCGCCAGGTGGCGGAGCACAACAAGAGCGTGGTTGCGGTGCTGGTCGAGGTGGTGCAGGGCGAAGGCGGGATCAATATGCTGGCATCGGAATTCCTTGCCGAATTGCGGCAGATTTGCGATGCCCATGGCTGGCTGTTGATGCTGGATGAAGTGCAGACCGGCATCGGTCGCACCGGCACCTGGTTTGGTTTTCAGCATTCTGGTGTGATGCCTGATGTCATCGCCCTGGCCAAGGGCCTGGGCTCGGGCATGCCGATTGGCGCGTGTCTTGCGCGTGGCGAAGCGGCCGAGGTGTTCAAGCCGGGTAGCCATGGTTCGACCTTCGGCGGCAATCCGCTGGCGTGTGCGGTGGCACTGGCGACACTGGCTGCCATAGAAGAAGACAATTTACTGGAAAACGCGCGTGTACGTGGCGAGGCGATACGCAATGGGTTGCGGCAAGCGCTGGCCAGCGTGCAGGGCGTAGTGGACATTCGCGGCGACGGCATGATGATCGGTATCGAACTTGATCGTCCGTGTGGAGAATTGGTGGCGGTTGCGCGCGATGCCGGTGTGCTGATCAATGTCACCGCTGACAAGGTGATCCGTTTGGTACCGCCGCTGATTTATGGCGAATCCGAAGTGAATGTGCTGGTTGCGGCCGTGTCCGGCGTGGTTAAAAACTATCTGCAGCAGGCGGCGTGATGCTGAGACATTTCCTGCAATTCAAGGACCTGTCGCGCGACGAACTGTTGTATCTGTTTGATCGCACGCGGGTCATCAAGGCACGTTTCAAGCGTTATCAGCCCTATCACCCGCTGAACGACCGCACGCTGGCGATGATTTTCGAGAAAAGCTCGACCCGTACCCGCCTGAGCTTCGAGGCGGGCATGCATCAGCTTGGTGGCTCGGCAATCTACCTCAACACGCGTGATACCCAGCTGGGGCGTGGCGAGCCGGTGGAAGACGCGGGCGAGGTGATCTCGCGCATGGTCGACATCGTGATGATCCGCACCTTTGAGCAGGAGATTATCGAACGCTTTGCCGCGCACTCGCGCGTGCCGGTGATCAATGGACTCACCAACGAATACCATCCGTGCCAGATTCTGGCCGACATCTTCACCTTCATCGAGCATCACGGCTCGATCCAGGGCAAGACCGTGTCGTGGATCGGCGACTCCAACAATATGTGCAATACCTGGCTGCAGGCAGCCGAGGTGCTCGATTTCAATGTGCATGTGTCGACCCCGCCCGGCTACGAAGTCGAACCGGAGCGCGCAGGACTGTATGGCACTGACCATTTCGAGAGCTTTTCCGATCCGATGGACGCTTGCCGCGGTGCCGATCTGGTGACCACCGACGTATGGACCAGCATGGGCTGGGAAGCCGAGAATGACGAACGCCTGAAAGACTTTGCCGACTGGCAGGTCGATGCCGAGATGATGGCGGTGGCGAAGTCCGATGCCGTCTTCATGCATTGTCTGCCGGCACATCGCGGTGAAGAAGTGACGGCCGAAGTCATCGACGGCCCGCAGTCGGTGGTATGGGACGAAGCCGAGAACCGTCTGCATGTGCAAAAAGCCCTGATGGAATTCTTGCTGCTCGGCAAAGTGGAAAGCTGAACATGAATATCGCTTACTTCAAGGACATGGATTCGCTCTATGTTGAAATCAGCCCCGAAAGTCCGGCGCATACGTGGGAAGCGCACGCAGGCATCGTGCTGAACCTGTCCGAAGACGGCCGTGTGGTCGGTATCGAAATCGAGAAGGCCAGCCAGGCCACCAATCTCGATATCCTGAAAATCGGCGGCTTCCCTGGTCGGGTCGAAGTCATCGACACCAACACTTCTGGAACAACTCACTGAATCACATAACTATGAGCAAGATTAAAAAAGTTGTACTGGCCTATTCCGGTGGGCTCGATACCTCGGTCATTCTGAAATGGCTGCAGGACACTTATCAATGCGAAGTAGTGACTTTTACCGCCGACCTGGGGCAGGGTGAAGAACTGGAACCCGCGCGTGCCAAGGCGCTGAAATTCGGCATCAAGCCGGAGCAGATTTACATCGACGATCTGCGCGAGGAATTCGTGCGCGATTTCGTCTTCCCGATGTTCCGTGCCAACACCATTTATGAAGGCGAATATCTGCTCGGCACCTCGATTGCGCGCCCGCTGATCGCCAAGCGCCTGATCGAGATCGTCAACGAAACCGGTGCCGACGCGATTTGCCACGGCGCCACTGGCAAGGGCAACGACCAGGTGCGTTTCGAGCTCGGCGCGTATGCCCTGAAGCCCGGCATCAAGGTGATCGCTCCCTGGCGCGAGTGGGATCTGCTGTCGCGCGAGAAGCTGCTGAACTATGCCGAAACGCATGGCATTCCGATCGACATGAAGCACCGTCAGGGCGGCTCGCCCTACAGCATGGACGCCAACCTGCTGCATATCTCCTACGAAGGCCGCCATCTGGAAGACCCGAATGCCGAGGCCGAGGAAGACATGTGGCGTTGGACTGTGTCACCGGAGAACGCGCCCGATGCAGCCGAGTACCTCACGCTGGATTTCGTGCACGGCGACATCGTGGCGGTCAACGGTGTAACTCTGCGTGCGCATGAAGTGTTGGCCAAGCTGAATGAGCTCGGCGGCAAGCACGGCATTGGCCGTCTCGACCTGGTGGAAAACCGCTATGTCGGCATGAAGGCGCGTGGCTGCTACGAAACACCCGGTGGAACCATCATGCTGAAGGCGCATCGCGCCATCGAGTCGATCACTCTGGATCGTGAAGCCGCGCACCTGAAAGATGAGCTGATGCCGCGTTACGCGTCCATGATTTACAACGGTTACTGGTGGAGTCCTGAGCGGGTGGCGCTGCAGGCGCTGATAGACAACACGCAGGAGCGCGTCAACGGCACGGTGCGTCTTAAGCTGTACAAGGGCAACGTCATGGTCGTCGGACGCGATTCAAAAACCGATTCCCTGTTCGATCCCACTATTGCCACGTTCGAAGATGATGCCGGTGCGTACGACCAGATCGATGCCAACGGTTTCATCAAACTCAACGCGCTGCGTCTGCGGATTGCCGCGAAGCGTAACGCCAGCTAAAACCATTTTATAGACAGAGATAGAAGATCAGCATGAGCCAGTTCAACAATGTGTCGGTTGTCTCCAGGGCCAACGTGTATTTCGATGGCAAATGTGTATCGCATAGCATCATCCTGGCCGATGGCGTCAAAAAATCGGTGGGGGTGATCCTGCCGTCCACGCTGACGTTCAATACGGGCGCGCCGGAAATCATGGAGTCTGTGGCGGGGACATGCCGGGTGAAACTGGCGGGTGAGACCGAGTGGAAAACCTACCACGCGGGAGAGTCGTTCAACGTGCCGGCCAATTCCAGCTTCGATATCGAAGTGGGCAGCGAACCGTATCACTACATTTGTCACTTCGGCTAGCCAACCGAAACCAAAAATATGTTTCGGCTGACTGGAAGCCTGGCTTCAATGGTTATCGACCCGACACCCTTGGCACTGGATCGTTGCATTGGTGCGGTTTATTGCCGGGTGGCTCAGGCCATGACATGTCGGATCCATAACGTATGACCACCGTCACCGTTGTCAAAAAGGATGGTCGCATTGCAATTGCGGCGGACACGCTGACGAAGTGGGGGGGAGGCAAGGAATCGGCTGAGTATGTGGCGAACCACGAGAAGATCATTCGTGTGGGCGACAGCTTTGTGGCGATCACGGGTTCGGCAACGTTCAAGCTGATTCTGGCGGATTATTTTGCCGGCCTGGAATCGCAGCCTCAATTTGATTCCACGCTGGAAATATTTCGTGTCTGGAATCAGATGCACGCGGTGCTGAAAGAGCAGTATTACCTGCAGACCGGCGAAGACAAGGAAGAAGACCTGGAGTCGTCGCGCATGGATGTACTGATCGCCAACCCGAAGGGGATATTCGGCGTGGCCGCGCATCGTACGGTGCAGGAGTTTTCGCGTTTTTATGCGTATGGCAGCGGCAGTCCGTATGCGCTGGGGGCGATGTATGCTGCTTATCGTGCGCCTTCGCTCGACGCGGAAGCCGTGGCACGGCTGGGGGTGATGGCCGCCGCCGAATTCCATGATGAAACAGGGCTGCCCATACAATCATTTGTGATGGATTTAGAGGAATAACATCGTGCCAAGCTTTGACATCGTGTCTGAAGTCGACAAGCAGGAAGTTCGCAATGCCATCGACCAGGTTAACAAGGAAGTCTCTACCCGTTTCGATTTCAAGGGGTCAGACGCACGTATCGAGCAGGCGGATTATGTGCTGACGGTTCATGCAGATACTGAATTCCAACTCGACCAGGTACAGGACATCCTGGCGCAGAAGCTTGCCAAACGGAGTGTCGATGTGAAATGTCTGGATATTGGCGCTGTCGAAAAAGTATCGGGCAACAAGGTCAAACGCAGCGTGACAGTGAAAACCGGTGTTGAAATCGAACTGGCGAAAAAGATCGTCAAGTGCATCAAGGACAGCAAGCTTAAGGTGCAAGCCAGTATTCAGGGCGATACCGTGCGGGTTTCAGGTGCCAAGCGTGATCTGTTACAGGACACTATTGCACTGGTGCGCAAGAGCATTACCGATTTCCCCCTGCAGTATCAGAATTTTCGTGACTGATTGACGGGAGCACACATGGTCAAGGTTCTGGTTCCCCTGGCGGACGGCTGCGAAGAACTCGAAGCCGTCACGATCATCGATCTGCTGCGCCGGGCCGGGATTGAAGTGGTGGTTGCGGGGCTTAAGCCAGGCATTGTCACGGCCAGCCGCGGCGTACAGTTGGTGCCTGATCTCACACTGGATGTGGCCTTGAAGGATAACTACGACATGGTCGTGTTACCGGGTGGCATGCCGGGTGCGGCGAACCTGAAAAATGATGTACGCATTATGGAACTGCTGAAGCAGATGGCAGCAGCAGGGAAATACATCGCCGCCATCTGCGCTGCGCCGATGGTGCTGGCTGAGGCCGGGATTCTCAATGGCAAGCAGGCGACCAGTTATCCCGGTTTTCTGGATGCCATTCCCGATGTGACGCTGAGTTCGGCTGCGGTGGTGCAGGACGGCAAGGTGTTGACCTCGCGCGGACCCGGCACGGCAATGGATTTTGCGCTGGCGCTGGTGGAGGTTCTGACCAGCACCGATACGCGTCAGCAGGTCGAAGCCGCACTGGTCAGGCCATAACCGGGCGCGGTTATCGTTTTATCGAGGCCCTTTGGGTATCATCGGGCCTTACGTTCACACACACGTCGATTCCGGAGAATGCGATGCAAATACGAGAAATCCTCACCCTCAAGAGTGCAGACATTCACAGCATCGCACCGACCGACTCGGTTGCCAGTGCGGTCGACAAACTGGTTGGGCTGGGGGTGGGTTCCCTGGTGGTACTGCAAAATGGTGAGATGGTCGGCTTGCTGACCGAGCGCGATGTGGTGAAAGGCCTGCTCAAGCAGGGCTGCGACCTGAAAGATGCCGAAGTCAGCACCATCATGGAGACCGAGCCTGTGGTGGCCAGCGCCGACGATTCAGTCGACTATGCTCGCGACGTGATGACCAAGTCGCACATCGGCCACCTGCCGATTCTGGAGGGCGACAAGCTGTTTGGCATCATCTCCTTTCATGATGTGGCCAAGGCCAGCCTCAAGGAAGCCAAATTCGAGAACAGTCTGCTCAAGCGCTACATCAAGCACTGGCCGGAATAGTGGCTTCTCACCCGCGCTAGCGGATGGCTTCGATACTGATTGTCTTGTCCAGAATCTGCGGGATGATCAGCGCATAGCCCTGTTGTTGCCAATGCGCCAACTCGGTGATGGCATTGGGCACGACTTCAATGAAATCCTGGAAATCCTGCAGGGCGTAGCCATAGTCCTGGGCCGCCTGGCCACACACCTTGAATGACACCCCGAGCGCCGCGTAGTAGCGCATGCGGTCAACCGCTTCCTGATATCGGGCTTCGTTCCTGGTTGCGACCGTGACAATCTCGGTGCCGTGGATCACCACGACGATGTTCAGATCTTCGGGCGAGTAGTTATAGGGTGATTCCTGCAAGGGATTCACCAGTGAGCGCACCCAATAGAGTGCGCTGCCGATTTTCTGCGGGTTGTCCAGATAGAACTCGAACACGACCTTGGCCGGCGCATAGGGCGTCGCCACCCACTTCCCCGTTGCCTGGGCCGGCATGGCCCACCCCAGCCATAGCAGCATGAATGCGACTGCGATTGATTTCATGGCCACTCCTTGATGGTCCAAAGGAGCTTGCTTTATAGGCGTTGCGCAGCGTTTTGCTGGAGTCGTCTGAGCGTTTGAAAAAGCTTGAGCCGGGCGGGGTCGAGTTCACCGCTGGCGGCCGCTTCCTGAAGCCGGCAACCGGGTTCGGTCTCGTGCTTGCAGTCACGGAAGCGGCATTGCCCCAAAAAGGGCCGGAACTCGATGAAGGCATGGGCCAGGGCGTTGGCGTCCAGATGCTGCAAGGCAAATTCCTGCAGGCCGGGGGAGTCGATTACAGCCGTATCGGCATCCAGCCGGTGCAGGCGCGTGTGGGTGGTGGTGTGGCGCCCGCTGTCGAGCGCTTCGGAGTATTCGGCGGTCACCATGTTGGCCCCCGGGAATAGCGCATTGATCAGGGTGGATTTGCCCATGCCGGACTGGCCGATCAGCAGGGTGGTGTGATTGAGCAGGGCCGGGCGCAGCGGTTCCACATCGGTCAATGCAGACAAGGTGATGAGCGGATAGCCGATGCGGGTGAGTAGCCCCAGGCGCTCCCGCGCGGCGGGTGTTTCCGGCAGGTCGGCCTTGTTGAGAATGAGCAGGCTGGCAATGCCCTGATCTTCGGCGGTCAGAACACAGCGCTGGACCAGTTCCATCGAGAAACTCGGCCGCGCAGCCACCACCACGGCCAGTTGGGTGACATTGGCTGCTATGGCTTTGGTTTTGAACGCGTCGGAGCGGTACAGCAGGCTGGTGCGCGGTTCCAGACTTTCTATCACGCCCTGATCGCCCGTCAGGCGGACGTTGACGATATCGCCACATACGGCGCGCAGATGACGTCCCTGGATCAGGCACGATACCGGCTCATATTCGGGAATCTCGACGATGAATCGGCGGCTGAACGCCGCGATGATTCGGCCTTGCAGGGTGTTCAGGGCCGGGAATCTCCGCTGGTGGCCGCCTTGACCTGATGCGACAGGCCGAGAATGCGGTGTTTGAGTTTTTCGGATAGCCGGGAATAGGGGCCATTCAGCAGTGTTTCGGCTTCGGCCGTGCAGTCAGACTGATGCAGGGTGACAACCTCGGCGGCATTCTGATGGAATTTGGCGTGGAGTTCGCGCACTTCTTCATACGCAGGAAGGTTTTCCATGGGTTTGCCTTCGCCGTAAATCCATTTACCCAGTGGGCAGCGGTCATCAAGCTTGATCACATCCGGATCAAGTTTTTCCTCGCTTGTCCCTGCCAGAAAGGCGGTCAGGCGCTGCTTCCACATGACGTGTGCACTAATGATTTCCATCCAGTTCATATATGACCCACTAAATAAATCGAGTTATCAGTAGGGGCATAAACGGCTGAAACATGGCAATTCTTTAAATCCCGCACCTATATATCCAGCAGGGTGTCCACCTTGGCGGCGCAGATGAAATCATTTTCTGACAGACCGCCGATGGCGTGGGTCCAATACTCGACCTTGACGATGTTGTAGCCAACGAAGAGGTCGGGATGGTGATCTTCACGATGCGACACCCACATCACGGCATTGGTAAAGGCCTGGGCATGGTAGTGGTCCTTGAACTTGAATTCCTTGGTAATTTTTTCGCCATCGCGCTGCCAGCCCGACATACCTTTCAGCATCGGCGCAATCTGCGCATCAGTCAGCGGGGCGACACCACCCTCGCAGGGCGCACATTTTTTACGGACGAGTTCTCCAATAACGGTAGTCATGATGGGCCTTACTTGAACTTGTAATATTGCTGATTGAGATAGGCGGCAACGTGCGCCTCGTCCTCCGGGAACCAGCCAGCGCCAGTGTTGGTGTTGCAGGCCGAAACGCGGGAGGCCAGTTGTTGCGTGTCTTTGGTTTTGTGGTCGGCACGTGTGTATACCTTGCTGCCGTCGCCGCCAAACATGCGTATGTGGCAACTGGTGCAGGTCTTGTCGTGTAGCGTTTTTCCGGTTTTCGGGTCGCCTTTGGCAAAGGGTGATGCATGGGCAGTCGTGGCAAGCATGGCCGCAGCGAATAGAACAGTTAGGGTTTTCATGGCTGACTCCGTGTTTGGATCATGTGATTATGGCTCAAGCTTAGCCTTCTGCCACCCCGGGATCCATATGGTCTATGCGAAAATACGGGTTGTTCAACTCAGGAAAAACGTCATGGCGCTCAATCCCACGCATCTACTCTGGCTGGATATGGAGATGACCGGCCTGTCGCCGGAAACCGACTGCATTATCGAACTGGCCATCGTTGTCACCGATGCCGACCTGAATACCGTGGCCGAAGGCCCCGTGCTGGTGGTGCATCAACCCGACGAGGTGATGAATGCAATGGACAACTGGAACAAGGGCACCCACGGCAAATCGGGCCTGATCGATCGCGTCAAGGCTTCGCAGCTGAACGAAGCCATGGCCGAAGCGCAGATGCTGGAATTTGTGAAGCAGCACGTTCCCGCCAAAACCTCGCCAATGTGCGGCAACTCCATTTGCCAGGACCGCCGCTTTATGGCGCGCTGCATGCCGCAACTGGAAGCCTTTTTCCACTATCGCAACCTCGATGTGAGCACCCTGAAGGAACTGGCCAAGCGCTGGCGCCCCGGCTTGTCGGAAACCTTCAAGAAATCCAACAAGCATGAAGCACTGGCTGATATTTACGAATCCATCGACGAGCTGAAGTTCTATCGTGAGCATTTCATCCGGCCCGCATAAATAAAGGCTCTGTCTGAATTGCATGTTGAGAAACAGTCGAAGACATCGCAAACCCGCCCCATTCTTGGGTTTAAGGTAAGAACCAAGAATTCAGAAACGGCGCGGCTTTGCAGATGGTGCAACACGTAACTTCGACAGAGCCTAAATAAACGGCTCAGAGGGCGCCTACCTGGCTTCATCCACTCAGGTGCGGACAACCTGTTCAAAGCTTCTCAAGAACACGAACCCGCAATTGCCTGTATTCATCTTCACTGATCAAACCCTTTTTACGCAGGGACTCGATTTGTTCCAGGCGTTCGATGGGCTGATTTTCGGATGAGCTTGGCATCGGGGCTGGTCGAGATGTGGTTCTGGGCGTTGCGCATGGCGGCGCGGGCAACCGACGAATCGTTGACGTGATACACAATTTTTTCCTGTATGGGGGCAGAGGCTTTGGTAGTGATGGGGGGCTTGGTTTTGGGCGCTGAAGCAGCGTGAGCCATGGGGATGGTGGTTGCGATCAACAGGGCCGCAAACAGTGGTGTGGTGGTGTGTATCACGTGCGTCTCTCCTTGTTTGTCATCAAACAGCCGGACTTTATCGATGTCCTGAATGTAAGACGTAGTGACAGACACGCTTATTCCATTTCAATCGCCTCATTTTTATGGAATAAAAAGACTATCAGTAACGTCATACGGGTATGACCATGATCAGTCGTTTTCTGTTTGGCCCGTTTCGCCCCGGCATTGAAGCATTGCGCCCGGTGCTGTACCGCATCGCCTATTCCTGGTGCCACGATGCGGCGCTGGCAGATGATCTGGTGCAGGACACGCTGTCTAAAGCCTGGACACGTCGTGCCCAGCTGCGTGACGAGGCCGCCATGAAATCCTGGCTGGTGTCGATCCTGAATCACTGCTGGCTTGATCATTTGCGCAACCGGCGCGATTTCGTTGATCTGGATGATTGGCAGGACATGCTTGAGTCCAGTGCTGATACCCCAGAGGCAAGCTGTGGCCGCGAGCAGGTGATTGCCTGTGTGCGTTCGGCCGTGGCACGACTGCCGCTGGGGCAGCGTCAGGTGCTGACTCTTGTCGATCTGGAGGAGTTTGGTTATGCCGAGGTGGCCGGGATTTTGAGTATTCCGGTTGGCACGGTCATGAGCCGCTTGTCGCGTGCGCGCGCAAGCCTTAAAACCTATTTGCTGGATACTGCGATGCAGCAGCCCGCGGCACAGCCGCAGCTTAGGAGCGTGAAATGAACCCCGTTGTTTCGGATGAAACCCTGCATGCCTTTGTTGATGGCGAACTCGATGTGGCGGAGAGCGAGCGGCTGATCTCGCAAATGCGCGAGGATAAGGACCTGGCGCAACGGGTATGCGCCTTGCGCAGCTTGCAGAGCATGGTGCGGCTGGCTTATGTCGAGCCGCCTGTTGCCAAAGGCCGCCAGCTCCGTGCTGCACCGCGTCGCCAGTTGATGCAGCGCAGCGCGTTGGGTATTCTGGTGCTGATGTTGGGGCTGGGCGGGGGCTGGATCCTGCGCGGGATCGAGCCCCCTGCCATGGCGGCCTTGACGGCTGTCGTCAGCAGCGGTTACCAGGTGGTCAGCCTGGCACGCGAGGCTGATCCGAATAGGGTGATGCTGCATCTCGACAGCGAAGCGCCCAACAAGATGCTGGCCGTGCTGGATCAGGCCGAGCGTTTGCTCGAAGAGGCGGAACAGCAGGGCCGAACCATGCAGCTCGAAGTCATTGCCAACAGCCGTGGCATCAAACTCTTGCGTGCGGGACATAGTCCTTATGCAGAACGCATGGCACGAATGAAGCAGCGTCATGCCAACTTGAACTGGGTGGCATGCGGCCAGTCGATTGCGCGTCTCAAGGGTGAGGGTGAGCAGGTGATTCTGTTGCCGGCGATTCAGACAGCACCCACTGCCATCAGTGAAATTGTTATGCGACTCCAGCAAGGCTGGACCTATGTCCGGGTTTAGTCGCGAGAGGCATATCTCTTGTTGGCAACCGTACAGTCCGAAACAGCCCAAGCGGACGGGGCACTGTATGCGCCTTCCGAAGTGTTGATCCTTGCCAGTCTGCGCGTGCATGACCCTGAGTTGGATCGTCTGGCGCACC
The DNA here is from genome assembly GCA_031426895.1 of Thiobacillus sp. Lineage (GTDB taxonomy): Bacteria > Pseudomonadota > Gammaproteobacteria > Burkholderiales > Thiobacillaceae > Thiobacillus. The sequence continues at coordinate 140,686 of JASJPE010000006.1, forward strand.
GTGCCGCAGGTTGGCGCGTGCCTGAAATGGAGCAGAATGCTTACGCGTATCCAACCCGGATTCGCGTGCGTGAACGTGTGCCACAATGAAGCCCCTGCGAGCCGATAATGCTGCGATTACATAGATGTGTGCTTCAGGGTCCCGGGGTGACCAATTCGCGCATTTCCCTGTTCAAAAATACAGCATGGCGGTGATGGGATCCCCTTCGTGAAGGGCGGTGACTCAGAAAATATCGTCGGGCAAATCGTTGTGCGAGCCATCGCAAAATGGTTTGTCCTTGGTGTGTTTGCAGTTGCATAGCCACACCGTGGTTTTTTCCTTGATGACGAACGACATCGGCTCCAGTCCGGTGCCTTCGTGCGAGCCGTCGCAGAATGGCTGTGTCATCGAACGGCCGCACGAACACCACCAGTATTCACCCGGTTCGAGTTCGAGTTCCGCGGGATTTTTTTCGTAGACAACAGGATCGGACATGGTTGGCTCCAGCGATAAAAGAGCCATTCTAGCCGCATCGGCCAGTTTGAAATCCGTATGGTTTGTGGGGCAATTGGGCAGCCACGCGATTGTGGCGGGCCGTTCGTTGATTTGGATTCCGGGTTTAAAAGGACTAGATCAACCGGATGGGAAAGTGGTCGGGGCGAGAGGATTCGAACCTCCGACTCCTGCGTCCCGAA
>JASJPE010000007.1:0-60409 GCA_031426895.1 Thiobacillus sp.
TGCGCGCGAGCGCAAGAGCGGGTGCTGCGGAATCGCCGAAAAGATCAGTCATGGGCATTTATCGAGGCGGGAACCATTCCAGGCTGCACTTGGGTGGAGACAAGGCGTGGCGTCGCAGACAGTACTAGAGTACGGCAAGACGCCACAACGCAGTATCCGCCCAAGTGCAGCCTGGAATGGCGAGCCAGAACCCCGGCACTGGCATCAGTCGCTGTGGCTGCTTCCTTCCGGACCTGACCCGATTCACGACCTAACCATGCGGGGAGGCCCGCCTCGCGCATTTTAACCCGGAAGCGGGTTTATTCCTCATCCGCTGGCACGCTCAGGCGGCGTTTTTTCACCGCATCAGCCAGCATCCGCAGCAGCGGAATGGTGTCGTCCCAGCCAATACAGGCATCGGTGATCGATTTGGCATATTCCAGCGGTTGCCCTTCAATCAAATCCTGGCGACCGGCATTCAAATGACTCTCGACCATTGCTCCAATGATGCGAGTATCTCCGCCCGCCACCTGCGCAGCGACATCAGTACCGACGTCAATCTGACGCTGGTACTGCTTGCTCGAATTGGCATGCGAAAAATCGATCATCAATTGCGGGCGCAAGCCCGCAGAAGCCAGTTCACCACAAGCCAGGTTCACGCTCGCCGCATCGTAGTTGGGGGCCTTGCCGCCGCGCAGGATAACGTGGGTGTCTTCATTGCCCGAGGTGCTGAACACGCCGACGTGGCCCGATTTGGTAATGGAGATGAAATGATGGCGTGCAGCTGCAGCCTTGATCGCATCGACCGCGATACGCAAACTGCCGTCGGTACCGTTCTTGAATCCCACCGGGCACGACAGGCCGGACGCCAACTGACGGTGCGACTGCGATTCAGTGGTACGCGCGCCAATCGCGCCCCAGCTCACCAGGTCGGCAATGTATTGCGGTGAAATCAGGTCGAGGAACTCGGTGGCACACGGCAGGCCGATCTCGTTGATTTCCAGCAACAGCTTGCGTGACAGGCGCAGGCCTTCGTTGATGTCGAAGCTCTCATCCAGATGCGGATCGTTGATCAGACCTTTCCAGCCCACCGTGGTACGCGGCTTCTCGAAATACACGCGCATCACGATGACGAGATCGTGTGCGAGTTCGTCCGCCAGTGGCTTCAGCTTCCGCGCGTAATCCAGTGCGGCTTCCGGGTCGTGGATGGAGCAGGGGCCGACGATGATGAACAGGCGGTCGTCCGCGCCGCGCAGCACGTCATGGATGGCGTTGCGTGCATGCGCCACGTGGACATGCACGGCTTCGTTGGCGCGCAGTTCGCGCATAACCTGCATGGGGGCAAGCAACTCGCCGCTTTGCTCGATGCGGGTGTCGTCGGTTCGGGTGACGGTCATATTCAGGCTCCGTAAGGGTGTATTTGACCCGCTGCGGCTTAAACAAAAAACCGCCAGCAGGCTGGCGGTTTCGTTAAGGCTCTGCTGTTCGTCTCAGCGCCTCCCGACCGCCCTGGGCGTGGGATAAAAGCTGCTAAAAAAGAACAACGTGGCCAGATTCATGCGCGCCAGTTTATCAAAACCTGCCGGCCCGCGCCAATCTCCTGTGCGCAGGCCAAGGCCAAACCATGATATTCGCCCTGGCTACGCCCTATAATCAACGTAAAACAAGGGAGGATGGATCAGCATGGTGGATATCAGCACAGGCAGCCCGGATACCGAATCAGAATTACGGCGCGACAGACGCTTCCAGGTCTCGCAAGCAGCCATCATCACCCAACCGGGACACATCGAAATCGCCTGCGAAATTCGCGATTTCTGCCTGGGTGGCTTGTTCCTCAAATTCACCAACCCGGAAGCCGCGATTGCCTCACTGGCCAAGCGTGCAGACGCCGAGGTGGAGATTGTCTTTACGCCGGCCTCGATCAGCTCCACCCAAACCTTCCGGGTGCCCGCGCAGCTCAAACGCTTGAGCCCGCTCGGCATCGGCGTTTCGTTTGCCAGGCACCCTGTCGACGCATTGCGTGCGCTGCAAAAATTGCGCATGGCCAGACACCGCCAAAGGCTGACTGACTTGCCTGAATCCGGCGCCCATCCCCAGCTACGGGACGCCAGCACTATCCTGCTAAGCGAAGCCCTGCTTCAGGTTCACGATCAGATGATGCGTGTGCTGGGTGACAAACTGAGCGCAGCATCCATACAGGCCGGTGGTATCGCCGAGCACAGTGGTTTGCTGAGTGCGGTACAGGAATTCAACAAGCACGCCGCCACCGTCCAAAGCCGCTTTGTGCAACAAATTCTGGATGCACTGAAGCATGCCCGCCCGGTGCAGACCCAGGCCACCCGTGACACATCGGATGGCGGGCTGGCTCTGGTCGATGAGGTTGATTTTGAAGACTGGCTATCGACTTCATCCGAAGCACATAAACTGGAAGAGCAGTTCCGCGAACAACTGGCCGACATCGAGCCGCGCATCGGACAATTGTTCGGCTTTTCCTGCGACCAGAGCAACAATCCGTTTGGCCCGGCGGTCATTGGCCACGCTTACCGCAGCGCATTGGAAGAAGTGCCGGTTATTGCGCGCGCACGGCAAGTCGCCTACGCCACCCTGCGCGATGTACTGGCCGACCAGCTTGCGCCGCTCTATGCCGAACTGCTGGCCTTGCTGCCAGTTGCGCAAGTCGAGACCCAGCACGACCATCCCGTCGAAACCCCGCCACCCCAACACACCCCTCCCACCTCCCATGCAGACACCTCCACGCAGGCCGAACCTCCTGCAGATACGGGAACACACCCGGCGGCAGGAACAGGGTCGGGCACGGGAAGGGCACCGCAACAAGGCACGCTCAGACGCCTGACCGACTCGCTGATGGATTTTGTGCGCAGTCAATCCGATGCGCCTGCACCCGCATCGGCCCCCATGGGTTCACCCCCTCCACCCATGGGGGCTGCATCAGGTAACGCCATGCCGGGTGGAAGCTCACCGGGCGCAGCCCCACCGAGCACACCCACAGGACCTGTCGCCGGCGGCCAACCCGGAATGACCAGTGCACCCCGCGTCTCGCATTCGCCCGTATTGCAGCGGCTGGCAGCGGCCGGTGCGCTGCCAGCCAACGTCACCTACGAAATGCAGCGTTCGGTCGATATGTTCGGTGCGCTGTTCGACACCATGCATGCCGAAAAATCGGTGAGCGAAGGCATGCGGCCCTTTTTCCAGCAACTGGAAACCAGCCTCATCAATCTGGCAATGTCCGATCCCCAGTTTTTGAGCTCGCCGTCCCACCCCGCGCACAAGGTGTTGAATACGCTTGACCGCATCAGCATGGTGGCGGGCGATAATGGCAAAATCTCGGATGCGCGCCTGCTTCGGCTGATGAGTCGCTGGACTGACCGCATCAATGCCGAGGCCGATAAAAACCCGGGCGTATTCGAGGAGGCGCGCACCCAGCTGGAACGTGTGGTCAAGCCGCTGCTGAACGAACGGGCCTCCCGTGTATTCCGCTTGCAGGAAATGTGTGAGGGACGACAGGACGCGGAGGTCACCAAGCACCGTATTCTGCGCAAACTGCTCGCACGCATGGAGGAGCGCCCTGTTCCCAATGCGGTGATCGAGCTGTTGAACGGAGGATGGCGCAACGTATTGCTGATGGCCGAAATGCGCCACGGTGTCGATAGCGACGAAGCGAGCGAAGCCTGGCAGGTATTGCAGCAACTGTGCGCCTGGCTGGACCCCGAACAAGCTGACCACCCCGCCACCGCCGATATCCAGAGCCTGCTCCAGCACATCGACCAATCGCTCACCCATGTGTGCGCCGACAAGTTTGCGCAGGACCGCATCGTCGACCAACTCGCTACGGCACTCTTTGACGAGGACAAATCGCAACATCAGCACACCTCCGTCGCCACTCGACTCAACGATGCCGCCAGCGAACCCTTGAGCGAAATCCAGGACAACCTGGCTGAGCGCCTGCGCGTGGGTGACTGGCTGCAGTTCAAAACCCTGGAAAGCCCGCTCAACCTCATCTGGATTGGCGACCAGCCACACGTCTACGTATTTGCCAACTATCGCGGCATCAAGAAACTCGATCTCAAGCGCCCGGATTTATTGCAGTCGCTGGAAAATGGTGATGCCGAGTGGACCGAGGATATGGAACTGCCGCTGATGGATCGCTCCTACAGCGCGATGATCCAGAAAATGCAGCGCGACCTGATGTGGCAATCCTCACACGATCCCGTCACCGGGTTGGCCAACCGCAAGAGCTTCTTCCGCGCCATCCGCCGCAACTGGCTGCGCAGCGAAGGTGCCGACGGCGGATACGCCATCGGCGTGATCCAGTTCGACATCAGCAATCCGGCTGGCGAATCTGCCGGGGAAGAAATTCGCACGCCCATCCTGCGTGAATTCGCCCAGGTTCTGCCCCCCCATCTGCCGATTAACGTGCTACTCGCACGCGCCGGCGAATCCGGCCTGGCATTCTGGATCGAGGCCGCCGACAGCGCAGCCGCACAGACGCAAGCTGACGACCTGCTCAGCGTGATCGCCGAGCATCCACAGGAAATCAACGGTACCCGCTATCGCATTCAGGCTGCGATCGGTTTGATGTGGTCAACGGATTGCCTCAGCCCTGAAATCTATTACGACAATGCCAATGCCGCGTGCGCCCGCGCCCGCGAATCCGGTATCCCCGTCGTGCCCTACAGCAGCGAAACCGAGGACAACAGCGTACTGGCGCTCGCGCAATGGGCACACGAACTGGCTGCCATTCTCGCCAACAACCGCCTCAGCCTCACCTGCCAGCCCGTTGCGGCCGCAGGCGACGATGCACGCACACCCCTGTATTACGAAATCCTGCTGCACCCCACCGTACAGGACGAACGCAGCATCGCCACGCGCGATCTGATCAACGTGGCCGCGCGCCTGCAGCGCATTACCGAAATCGACCGTTGGGTGGTGAAGCACGTCCTGCAATGGATGCGCGACCACGCCGACAGAATGGAGATGCTGGGTGGGTTTTCAATCAACCTGTCCGGCCAGTCAACCACCAATCCCCTGTTCCTGAAATTCATGCTGGCCGAACTGGCACATGGCGACATCCCCAGCAACAAACTGATTTTCGAAATCAGCGAAATCGATGTCGTCGAAGGCCACGCCCAAACCCAGCTCTTCATGCGCCAGCTACAGCGCCACGGCTGCCGCTTCACGCTGGATGATTTTGGCATCGGCAACAGCTCCTACACCAGCCTCAAGAGCATGAAGCTGGATTACCTGAAGCTCGATCGCACCCTGGTAAAAGAGATTTCAACCAGCATGATCGACGAAGCACTGGTGCGTTCGATTCTGGAAACCGGCAGCTTCCTGGGGATCAAGACAGTGGCGGGGTTTATCGAGGATGCCGAGACGCTGGCCAAGCTGGGGGAGATGGGAGTGGATTGCGTGCAGGGGTATTTGATTGGGGAGCCGGTGGCGTTGGAGAGTCTGGCCTGAGGCCGGCTTGGTCTGCATGCGCTTCGCCGTTCGCGCTGAATCGTGAGTCTGTCGAACGAGCGAAACGCATTGGCCTATGCATCGTTCGCCCTGAGCTCGTCGAAGGGCTGGTCGTTGTAGTTGAGTATCTTGCTAAACCGTTGACCGTTGGCCGGGGGTAGCCCGGCAGCTAGTCACTTTCTTTTGTCTCGCCAAAAGAAAGTAACCAAAGAAAAAGCGACCCCGACATCCCCGAATTCCCGAAAATCAAGCCTGCCGGACGGGCGGCGAAGAACTCGCCCCGCCTTGCTGTTTTTAATTGGTTTTTTGTGGGCCGGACTCAAACACCTTCGCCGCTGATCCGCCCGGCAGGCTCGATTTTCGGCGGGTCTGTAAGGGGAAGAAAGTCAAAACCAGGGCGGTGATAACTGGGCGGTTTGGGTGCTGCCATGTAGCCATGTAGGTTGGGCTGTAAAGCCCAACGTCTCTGGCAGAGCCCACCTATGTGCGTGAATATGTTGGGCTTCATTTCATTCAGCCCAACCTACACGAGCTTATTTTGCCGCATGAAAAGTGGCGTTTGGTTATAACCGACGTCGGGATCATTCGATCTGAAACGCCGGATAAATTCGATTTCCATTCGGGTTATTTCCGCGCGAGATGCTGTCTCTGACTCCCACAAAATATCCCGCGTAACCGTGAAACTTCGCCGCTGTTCGGGTGTGAAGTCTCGTGCGATGAGTTCGTCACAAGCGCTACCGAAGTAGTTGACACTGTTCGTTCGATCCTGGCCGATATATATCTTCCCATTTGGGTAGGTAATTCGGTACACGACGTTCAAGGCGACCTCCCCAAGGCTCGCGTTGGGTGCAAAACTACAGGCATTGCGGCCGAATGTTCTCGAGACAGCCTTACGCCGTCCCACCCACCGTCAACCCATCAATCCGCAAGGTTGGCTGCCCCACCCCAACAGGCACGCTCTGGCCTTCCTTGCCGCACGTTCCCACGCCGGAATCCATCTCCATGTCGTTGCCGATCATGGAGACGCGGGTCAGCACTTCGGGGCCGTTGCCGATGAGGGTGGCGCCTTTGACCGGGTAGGTGATCTTGCCGTCTTCGATCATGTAGGCCTCGGCTGCGGAGAAGACGAATTTTCCGCTGGTGATGTCGACCTGGCCACCGCCGAAGTTGACGGCGTAAAGGCCGTTTTTGACCGAGGCGATGATTTCGTGGGGATCCTTGTCGCCGCCGAGCATGAGGGTGTTGGTCATGCGCGGCATGGTGAGATGCGCATACGATTCGCGCCGCGCGTTGCCGGTGATCGGCATACCCATGAGGCGCGCGTTCATCATGTCCTGCATGTAGCCGGTGAGGATGCCATCTTCGATGAGGGTGGTGCACTGGGTGGGGTTGCCTTCGTCGTCGATGTTGAGCGAGCCACGGCGCAGCGGGATGGTGCCGTCGTCAACCACCGTCACGCCGGGCGCGGCGACGCGTTCGCCGATGCGGCCGGAAAATGCCGAGCTGCCTTTGCGGTTGAAGTCACCTTCGAGGCCGTGGCCAATCGCTTCGTGCAGCAGGATGCCGGGCCAGCCGGCGCCGAGGACGACGGTCATGGTGCCGGCCGGCGCGGGGCGCGCGTCAAGGTTGACGCTAGCCTGGTGTACGGCCTGACGGGCGTATTTTTCAAGGATGTCATCGGTGAAGTAACTGTAGTCGAAACGACCACCGCCCCCGCCGGAACCCTGCTCGCGGCGCCCATCCTGTTCGGAAATCACCTGCAGGGACAGACGCACCAACGGGCGCACGTCCGCGGCCAGGTGGCCATCGGAGCGGGCGACGTAAATCACTTCGTATTCGGAAGCAAGGCTGGCCATGACCTGGATGACGCGCGGGTCCATGGCGCGCGCTTTTTTCTCCAGGCGTTCCAGCAGCATGACCTTGGCGGCATCGTCCAGGCTCGCCAGCGGATCGACCGCGTGATACAGCTGACGGCCATCGGCGCGACGCGCCACGGCGGTCTGCCGCTCCTGTCCCGCACGGGCAATCGCGCGGGTGGCGTCGGCGGCCGCGCCCAACGCGTCGAGGCTGATGTCGTCGGAATAGGCAAAGGCGGTTTTTTCGCCGGAAATCGCGCGCACGCCTACGCCCTGATCGATATTGAAGCTGCCGGATTTGACCTGGCCTTCTTCCAGGCTCCAGCCTTCGGAACGCGAATACTGAAAATACAGGTCGGCGTAATCGACGTCATGCGTGAGCAGGCGGCTGAACACCGGCGCCAATTTGTCCGCGTCAAGGCCGTTCGGTGTCAGCAGGGTGGCCTCCGCCGACTGAAACAACTGTTCAGTAGTTTGAATGGGGACGAAGGCGTCGATGGGGTTCATGGCAGATTCCTGATGCGTGTTACTTGGTTGGCTCGCGCTTGGCTACTGAGCGACGCTCGATCACATCGACTTCGATTTCCTGGCAATGGATGAAGCGGTGCTTGAGCGCGGGCAGGCTCTTGCGCAAGCTGGCCTGGTAGGCCGGATTGATATTGGCGATAGCCACACCGGAGCCGCGCGACAAGCGGTCGAGTACCACGCCCCAGGGATCGACGATCATGCTGTCGCCGTGGGTTTCGCGGCCGGACAAATGATAGCCGCCCTGCGCCGGAGCAATCACATAGGCCAGATTTTCGATTGCACGCGCACGGATCAGCGTTTCAAAGTGCGCACGACCGGTGGTGGCAGTGAACGCCGACGGCACCATGATGATGTCGACATCTGGCATGGCGCGATACAACTCGGGAAAACGCAGGTCGTAACAAATCGACAGACCGATGCGGCCAAACGGACTGTTGATCACCACGACCTTGTCGCCCGGCTCGATCAGGTTGGCCTCCTGATACTGTTCATTGCCGAGATTGAGACCGAACAGGTGAATCTTGTCGTAGCGTGCAACCTGCTTGCCGCGGTCATCATAGACCAGGCAGCTATTGCGTACCTTGTTCGCTGCACCCGCTTCCAGTGGAACCGAACCGCCTATCAGCCAGATGTGATGCTTTTTGGCCATGCGCGACAGAAAGGCCTGGATCGGGCCGGACCCTTCCGCTTCGCGCACCTTCACCACATCGGCATCTTTCATGCCCATGATGCAGAAAAATTCCGGCAACGCGACCAGACGCGCACCGGCATCGACTGCCAGTTCTATCAGCTGTTCAGCCTCGGCCAGATTGGCCGACACGTTGGGGCCGGAGGCCATCTGGATCGCCGCCACCCGAACCGTATCGGGCTGAAGCGCGATTTTCTTGACTGCTGCGCCTTTAGGGCGAGCCACAGAGGATTTAGCGATTTTTTTCGTCGTCATGTAAATTCCACTATCAGGGTTCAGTCACCTGGGTTTCTGCTTTGGGTTTGTTTTTGGTCAGTTTTTTCACGTCAGGCGCCAACCACGATCCCGTTACCATGTACTCCTTGCTGATGGCTTCTTCCAGCGGATCACGCAGCAGTTTTTGCGCCGCCAGCGCACCCACTCCTGCCAATGGCCCGCCAATCAAGGCGCCCGCCATAGCCACACTCTCAGACAATTTCGGGATCACTTTCACGCGCAATTGCACGGATTCCTGATTGAGATCAGCCAGCCCGGACATGTTGACCTTGGCTGAGGGTCCGCGCATCTTGAAGTCATCGCTGTACACCACGCCACGTGCAACACGCAAGGTGGCACCGATATTGTCGAAGGCATAGCCTTCGTTGAAGATATCACGGAAATCGAAGTTCAGCCGGCGTGGCAGCGATTGCAGACTCAGCACACCGAGCAGCTTGCCCACACCCGGGTCAACCTTGAGGAACTGCCCTGTCCGCGCCTTGAAATCGAGTTGCCCTGCCAGCGTGCCAAACGCAAAATCAGCCGGCGAACCTTCCCAGGTGGCGTTGCCTTCGATGTCTGCACTGCCGCGTTTGAGCGTATCGGGAAAGCCAAATCGGGTCAGGAACTTTCCCGCATCCAGTACGCGCAGGCTCAGATCCGCGCGGGTTTCACTGATACCACTATCGCGCCACAGACCGCTCATGCGGAATACGCTATCGGGGTGCGATAACTGCAAATTCTCGATCATCAGCCCTTGCGGTGCACCGCGCGCCACAGCCTCCAGCCGCCCCATTGCGCGCGCCTGCAGACGAAAATCCTCCACCGTCAAATCGAGCAAAGGGAAATCCGCTGCCTTCATATTCATTCCGTTTGCTGCACCGGAAGCCGATGCCGGGGCCACATCGGGGATCGTCAACTGCTTGAATTGCGCCGACACACGGGCTGGCTGGTCCCTAAAGGACTCCGATCCACTACGGGCTGAAGCCCCTGTGGAATCGTATGCACCCGCAGGGCGATACGTCAACACACCACTCATTTCCCGTCCATTGACCTGGGTACGCAACAACCCGCCACGGGCTCGGCCTTGCAGACGCACGTCCTGATAGCGCCGCCCCATCAGATCAAAAGCATCGAAACTCAGGTCGATTGACGACAGCGACATGCTGTCCCCGCCATCACCACGCCCTCCGGGCAACAATGCTATCCACCCTGAAATATCCAGGCCGCTGCCGCTACCGGCCAGGCGCAAACCGGGTTCACCGGGCATCACGGCATGTCCGCCAAAACGAATTTCACCCCGTGAGAAACCCGCATCCGGGGTGCTGCGCCATACCGCACCCACCGTTTTGCCCAGTCTGACTTCGTGTTGTTTGCCGTTGGTCTGCGGCTGACTGGTGACCCATAGTGGCAACGCTTGTGCTGCCGATTTGGCCAGCGGTGCGGGCAAACTTGAAGCCAGCCCAACCAGGTCGGACTCGATACGTACGCGTTCGCCTGCTGTCTCCAGATCAATCTGGCCATGCCATGCAGTCTGGCCCGACAGGCGCTTGTCCCATGCCGTACCAAGCCAGGCAATCAGGCCGTCAGCCGTTGCCCGCCCTTGCGCCAGAATCCGCACCTGACCATTGGTCGTCACCGTGTCGACGCGAAGCGGCCCACCCAAAAACTGGGCGGTCATGTTTTTCGCCGTCAGACTTGCCTGGGTGAAATCGATGTCGCCTCGTATCGGCTCAAGCCGCGGCAATCCGGGCAAATTGGCCGTATTGCCCTCAAATGACAATTTCCCGGTCAATGTGGTGTCTTGACTATGGTGCAGCGGCACTTGCAATTGCAACGCAAGTTGCATTGGCCCGCCACCCTCCAGCGCCGTGGTCAATCCACGCAACCGGTCGCCCACCGGGCTGGAGTTGGCGAAGCGAATGAAATCCTGGAACGGCCCATTTGCGCGGCCGTCTATATGCAACTGCTCATCATGGTGCTGTAAATCCGGAATGACGGCCTTGACGGCAGACAGCGACACGCCATAAATCCTGGCCTGATCCGATGTCACCTCCATCATTTTGTCCTTGAACACCATGCGTGCCTGTATGCCCTCGATGCGCGGCCAACCCGGCACATAATCAATCACCGCATCCTTGATTTGTGCATCGACGACAAACCGCCCACTCCCATGATCAAATGGAAATTTAGCCAGGTCACCCTTCAAGGTCAGCAGCACGTTATCGGAATGACCTGAAACAACGGCGTCCCGGGTCCAGTTGACGGTCCTGTCGCCAATTTTTTTCGGCAGATATCGATAGACAGCGGTGCCGTCTGCGCGTGTCAGGTGCGCACTCAAATCAATCACGCCGGGGTGGTCGGCGATCGCCTCGTAGCTGCCCTTGGCCGTACCGGCCGCATCGCGATTGGCAAACACGGCCTCATCCAGAATCAGCAAGCGCCCACGCGCCGTTTTCTTCCATCCCCCGCGTGCCCGAATTTCGTCCAGATCGAACAAGGGTTCACGAAACAGGGTGGGCAAATTGATGGCCATCTGCTTCGACGCAATTTCGAATACGCCCGCCCGGTAATCGCCTTCAATGCGCCCGGACAGATTGCTCAAACCGGGTTGACGACCAACAGCCACCACGCCCAACCCGGAGAAGTGGCTGGCCACCTTGAAGTTATCCAGCCCCGGTTGCGAACCAGTCCAGCGAAACGTCAAGCTATCCAGGCGCCCCTGCGGCTTCAGCATTTGCAGGCGCGAGCGCAAGGCATCCTCCATGGGCAGGCTTGGCAGCATCGATTCCCATCCGCTCAAACTCAGCGCACGCGCAGTGATTTCGCGACCTGCCGCGCCCCAGGCCAGCCCCATATCAAACGGCGCACCCAAGGCCGAGCCCGATCGCGCCACGCGCAGGTTCTCAAAGGCCATGCGCTGACCTTCTGCATGGCTTTGCCACACGGCCTGACCACGCACCCGATCCAGGCGCAGCGCAGGCAAGCCTTCCCCCAGCACGGTTTCAATCGCCCGCAAATCCAGACCCGCCCTGATTTCAGACAGTGCACCCCGCGCCACACTAAAGTTCACGTGCAGCGCGCCCCAACCCTGACGCGGCTGATACGGCACCTGCAGCCAGGGGGCCAGACGGGGGAAGGACACGCCGGCCACCTCCGCCTCAATCACGCCGCTCCAGGTTTTGATATCGTCCACGTCACGCGCAGTCAACTCTGCCTCGACAGTCAGCGGGCGCGCCACACCGGCCGGTGGTATCGCACGCAGCTTCAGGTTATGTGTTCGACGCGTATTGGTCAGGGTGAAATCAACTGCCTCCAGCATCAACGGTGGCGCATCGCGCACTTCATCCAGCCAATTGAGCGTGGCTTTGCCCACATGGAGACGCCCCTGGCGCAATAGCCAGCTGGAAAACCCGCTATCAGGATCTGCCGGATTCACCGGAATACCGCCCACATAAAAATGCCGGTCACGTGCGCGCCGCACGTCCAGAGTCAGGCCCTGCAATTCAATATGGGTAAAGCGCGGTTCCAGGAACAGCAAGGAGCGCCAGGCAAACGTGGCCTCTATCTCGGGTAAATTCAGTGCCAGACGGTCCTGCTTGTCGTGCAGACGCACCCCCTGCAAACGAAACACCGGGCTCGCCTGCTGCCACGCCCCCGATACGGCCTCGATTGTCACGCGCTGCCCCAGCGCACGCGACATCAGGTTGGCCACGGTTTCCCGGTGCGCCGAGATATTGGGCAACACCCAGAAAAACATCCATGCGACCACGACCGTAAAACACACTGCACCCAATGCCGCCAGCGCAGCCAGCCAGCGCGACGCACGGCGCATGAAAAGAGAGATGGCGGGAGAAACGGTCATAAATACGGGAGCTCGAATCTTCTGATTCTATGCGTTTGCCAGCCTCCGCGGCGGCATGGGCAGGTAATTTCTTGTGGCTTATTCACCGGTAAAGCGGTGAATAAGCCGGCGGTCGCGTTTGGTGGGCCGGCCCTTGATCGCCGCCGCAGGATTAGTTGCCAGCTTGCGCTCACTCACCTGTTGTTGGCGACGCGCGTGGCTGGCCGGGTCTTCCTCATACAACAGCTGCGCAACAGGCGCCGGCCCACGATGCAGTGACAGCGCCCGCACGGTCAACACCCAGTCAAAATCACCGACATGAATCATCAACCGATCACCCGGCTTGACCTCACGTGCAGGTTTAACGCGCTCATTATCGAGCTTTACATGACCATGATCGATTGCCTGGGTGGCCAGACTACGGGTTTTGAAAAAGCGTGCCGCCCATAGCCATTTGTCGAGTCGCATGCCGGTAAGCAGGGTGGATTCAGAGGGCATCGTAAATTCTCGAAACAGTTGACCGAAATCACGAAAGGGACATTCCTGATTGTGCCGGGATTACCGGAATGAAACCACACGATGCTGTGCGCCAGCCTATCCACACAATCAACCTGGATGCGCGCCCACCCTTGCCCAGTACAATCACGGGTTTTCACGCAAGGAAGCGCCATGCCCAAGATTCTCGCTTTTTCAGGCAGCATTCGCCGCGACTCCTGGAACCGCAAACTCATTCAAGCTGCGGTGGACGCCACCCGCGCCGCAGGTGGCGACGTCACCCTGATCGACCTGGCGGACTATCCGCTACCCATTTACAACGGCGACCTGGAAGACAAGGAAGGGTTGCCCGACAATGCGCTGCGCCTGAAAGCCCTGTTCAAGGAACATGATGCCCTGCTGATTTCCAGCCCGGAGTACAACAGCTCGATCCCGCCCCTGCTGAAAAACACGATCGACTGGGTGACCCGCGAATGGCAAGGCGAATCAGGGCTGGTGCCCTACCAGAACAAGGTGGCCGCCATCATGAGCGCCTCACCCGGTTCACTCGGCGGCATGCGGATGCTGCCGCACCTGCGTCAAATCCTGAATGCACTCGGCGTGCTGGTGTTGCCCGGTCAATTCGCCCTGGCCCATGCCGACACGGCTTTTGATGCGGAAAATGGCGCGTTGCAATCGCCTGAGCGACTACACACCCTGTTGCTGGAGCTGGTGAATACGCTGGCGGCGCTTGCACCAGCCAAAAAATAGACCGACAAAAAAAGCGCCCCGAAGGGCGCCAGCTGCTGCAGAGCAGAGCGTGCTGCTTATCGATAAACCGTAACCGACCGGGTGGTGACGTTGCCCGTATTGTCGGTAACCCGCACCGTTACCGTGTGCGCGCCACTGGCCACTTTACGGGTATTCCAGTTGTAGCTGAGCGAGCCGCCATAGGCGGTAGCCACTTCCTTGCCATCGATCGACAGCGAGACCTTGGCTACGCTTTGATTGTCGGTGGCACTCACTTTGATCGTCTGCCTGCCTCCAGAGAGGCTCATGCCATCCGTGAGGTTGAAGCTTCCGATCGTAGGAGCAGCGCTGTCGTTGCCAACCGTGACCGTAACGGGCGGCGACTCCCTGCGATTGCCGGCTGCATCCACCGCGTGCACTCTCAAACTATAGTTGCCATCAGCCTTGCCAGTGGTATCCCAGGCGAATGCAAACGGCGCCAGCTCATCCTTCGCGACCAATTGACCGTTTACGTAAAACTCGACGTGCGTGACGCCCACGTTATCGGAATACTCGAGATCAATCGGCACCACACCGGATACCCGGCCTCCCGTGGGTGACGTGATACTGACAGATGGGAGCAGAGTGTCGATCACGACGGTCGGCTTGGCTGCCTGAACCGCCACCGCTGCATTGACGCGACCAAAACCGTAGTATTGATCATAACCAGACGCGCCGAGATCGATGCTCTTCCCGGTCAGAAAACGATCCACATCGGTCGGGCTCAGCTTGCTATTGACCGATAACATCAACGCGGCCGTAGCGGCCACCACGGGACTGGCAAACGAGGTACCTGAAGCGTTGGCATACCCACCGCCCCGCGTCGTGGTGTAGATGCTCACGCCAGGTGCCGACAGGTCGATATAGCCGCCATAGCTGGAAAAACTGGCACGCGCATCATTTTGGTCCGTTGCCGCCACCGTCAACAACGCATCATTGGCGGCAATGTTTTCCAGCGCGCCACTGTTGCCGGCGGCCACGACCACCACACCGCCCTTGTTGCGCATATATTGCGCCGCTGCCTGAACGGTCAAACTGCCCGACACGCCGTTGAAACTGATGTTTGCGACTTTGGCACCATTGTCGGCCGCCCAGTAAATCCCCTGCGCCACCGTGCTCCAGTACGCATAGCCATTGGGATCCGCAATGCGGACCGGCATGATCCGGGCACCCCAGGCGACACCTGCACTGCCCGCGCCATTATTTGCCGTCATCGCCACCACGCCGGCCACCGAGGTGCCATGGCCGTGAACATCCGCCGTGTTGGCATTGTTGTCGAACACATTCCAGCCGGGCACCATGTTCGCAGCCAAATCCGGATGCGTACCATCAACCCCGGTATCCAGAATGGCGACCGTGACGCCGCTACCATTGGCGCTGTCCCACGCCGTGGGCGCCTGGATTTTCGGCAGCGCCCAACTGTTACCGTAGGCTGGATCCGTCACAGCCCCGGCATGGGCCACGGCCATATCCAGTTCAACATATTTGAGGTGGCGATTCTTGCGCATCTCCTTCATGGTCGCCAGTTCATCGGCACCCGCAGGCAATTCGATGACATGCGTATTCAATTGCCGAATGTAGCCTTTGGAGCGGCCCTTGAAGGGCTTCAAGGCCTGATCGAACGCACCCGCAGGCAAACCGGCACGCGGCGCCACCAGCAGGCGTCCCTTGGCCCAGCCCAGATAGGGTTGAACCCTGGCGGGGGCTGCAGCAGGCGCCACGGCATTTTCATTGCCCCGAGCCTTGCCTGAGGGAGCCGCATGGCTAAAACCCGCATAGCCCATCAAGGCCGCCACCAAGGCAAGGCACAAGGTAAAACCCGGCGCGGTGCCTGTTTGGTAGCTGCAGCGGCTATTGGTTGAACGGACGGGGAAAGGGCAGTGGTGTGGCATGGGAACTCCTGGTTCAAAGAAACTGCCTGAATCAGGGGGTGAACGCGCCAGCCAAATAAACGATCTTCTTCGGCAACCCCGCTATCTTTTTCAAGACCGGAAGCTTTGCGTCCCCACCTCGCGATGGGTTTGCCCTTGTACAGGTTATCAACAGTAACGACGAAATTTCGACGGACTTTAGACCCGGGGAAGAAAACCGTCAAAAAATAATATCTTTACATTTCAATCTGTTAACTTATCCATGCCTGAACAATACCGCCAAAGTGTGAAATTTTTACACTCAGGCAATCCAGCTTGGCAACCATCCATGCCCAGCGGCACCGGAGTGCAGACACATCTTCGTCGGCCATAAAAAAGCGCCGACATGCGGCGCTTTTTAGGTGCAACAGAGTTGTCAGGCTTGCTTGCGACGCACCGCAAAACCCACCAAACCAAGACCCGCCAACATCATCCCGTAGGTGCTGGCTTCTGGGACCGAGCTCACCGAACCGCCCCCGGCTTCACGCGCAAACACTATCAGATGGGATAGATCGGGAGTGTTTCCGCCTTTATTGGTAAACACGATGCTGAACGTGCCTGCGTCAGAACCATCGACCGCTGCATTATCGAAACCCCACAAGGCATATTTCGTCGCACCCTTCAGGCTCACAATAAAATCGAGACTGGTCGGGAAGTTCAGGGGCGTGTTCAAGTCCATGTCAGTACCTGTGAGCGTCCAGCTTCCGGTTACACCCGTTGTCGCCGTCACGGTGAAACTCAGCCCCATGAACTGATTGGCGCCAGCACCCGCTTCAGCCAGGAACGACCAACCCGTTCCCCATGCCAAGGCGCTGAGTTCAGCCGGGCCGTCACTATTGCCGCCGCCCGTACTTGAGATATTGCCAGTGACAACGCCGTAGCAATCGCTTGAAACAATACTGTTAAACGACATATTCGCGGTACTGATACCTTCAGTTGCCGTTCCCAAATCGCAATAGCCTGCGGCGGCCTGTGCCTGAGAAGCGATCCCCATTGCACCGGTTACCACCAGCGCACCAAGCAGCGTGCGATTGATTTTTTGATGCCTCATAACTCTCCTCCATTCCATTTAAACTGGATGCTTCGTCACATTCCCTCACTCTGCGTTGAAGTGAATGCATGCGTGTTGTTACAGCCTGTTATAACTCCGCTCGCCAGGACGTGCAAAACTCATACCAACATCACCCGCAAACCAAAACAAATATTTTAGTGATTGTTTTAATTAAGAAAAGCAACCGAGTACTGCTGTTTTACAAAGTCACAAACATTCGTTTCTGTAAAAAATATCGACAAAAAAAGCACCCCGCAGGGTGCTTTTCCCAAACATCCCTTCCTGAAGAATGGGAATACGCTCGGTTACTGCGACAGCATCCGGTCCTTGGCCACAAAATACTTGCGGGCATACGCTACCAGTTGGGCGTCGCTCGGATGGTCCACCGTCTCCACCCCGACCACCTGCTTGGCAACTTCATGGTCGTGAGTATGAATATGCTTGATCAGTTCGAGCTTGGCCTGGCCGGGACCGACGATCAAAACCTCGGCGGCGCCTTTTATGGCCTCCACGATCTCATGAAAGTAATGCTGGTCCTCGGGCTGACGACTGCCGCTGACCGAGCCGCGCTTGCGGTGGAGATTGCGGTGTGGCGTGGCCGGGCTCACCACGGATTTTTCAACATCATCCGGGCTAATGTGCATGACATGTGCTTCGTTGTGGTCGAGCCAGACGACTGCATGGTAGTGAGACATAATTTCCCTTTCTGGGATGTGAATAAGACGCTTCTCTATTTAAGTCTAGGGCGCTGAAGCGGGGATTCAAGCGTATGTTTGAGCACCCGCACCCCCTTTCCCCTGTCAAGCTTACTTCACCGCTTCCTTCAACTGATTCAGGATCGCCGGGTTTTCCAGGGTGGAGATGTCCTGAGTGATTTCCTCGCCCTTGGCAATCGCCCGCAGCAGGCGCCGCATGATCTTGCCGGAACGGGTTTTCGGCAGGTTGTCGCCAAAACGGATTTCATCAGGCTTGGCGATGGGGCCGATTTCCTTGGCCACCCAGTTGCGCAATTCAATCGCAATGCTGCGCGCTTCCTCGCCGCTGGGGCGCTCACCCTTCAGCACCACATACGCCACCACCGCTTCACCCTTGATGTCGTGCGGACGCCCCACCACGGCAGCTTCGGCCACGCGCGGGTTGGACACCAGCGCAGATTCGATCTCCATGGTGCCGAGGCGGTGGCCGGACACGTTCAGCACATCGTCGATGCGTCCCATGATCCAGAAATAGCCGTCCTTGTCGCGGTGCGCCGAATCGCCGGCGAGATAGGTTTTGCCGCCGAGTTCTTCGGGGAAATAGGTTTTGAGAAAACGCTCCGGATCGCCCCACAGGGTGCGCAGTTGCGAGGGGAAAGGCCGCTGGATCACCAGAAAGCCGCCTTGGCCCTTTTCCACCGGATGGCCGGCCTCGTCAGTGATCGCGGTCATGATGCCGGGCAGTGGCAAGGTGCAGGAACCCGGCTTGGTGGGCACGGCGCCAGGCAGCGGAGAAATCATGTTGCAGCCGGTTTCGGTCTGCCACCAGGTATCGACAATCGGACAGCGCCCGCCACCAATGACCTCGTGGTACCACATCCAGGCTTCGGGATTGATCGGCTCACCCACGGTGCCGAGCAGGCGCAGCGAGGACAGGTCGAACCTGGCGGGCTGATGCGCACCCAGCTTGATCAGACTGCGGATGGCGGTCGGCGCGGTGTAGAAGGTGGTGACCTTGTGCTTGGCCACGGTCTCCCAGAAGCGTCCGGCGTGCGGATAAGTGGGGATCCCCTCGAAAATCACTTCGGTCATACCCAGTGCCAGCGGACCATAGGCGACATAGGTGTGGCCGGTAATCCAGCCGACGTCGGCGGTACACCAGTAGACATCGCTGTCGGGCTTGGCGTCGAACACCCACTGCATCGACAGGATCGCGCCGA
This sequence comes from Thiobacillus sp., assembly GCA_031426895.1. Taxonomy (GTDB): domain Bacteria; phylum Pseudomonadota; class Gammaproteobacteria; order Burkholderiales; family Thiobacillaceae; genus Thiobacillus. Next base: position 18,771 of record JASJPE010000007.1, read on the forward strand.
GCAGGTAGCCGCCGCTGGAATGCTGCACGCCCTTGGGCTTGCCGGTCGAACCCGAGGTGTAAAGAATGAACAACGGATGCTCGGCGTTCACCCACACCGGCTCGCTGGTTTCGGCCTGGGTCTGGGTGAGTTCGTGCCACCACAGATCGCGCGGGCCCCAGTTGACCTCGCCACCGGAGCGGCGATACACGATCACACGCTCGACGCAAGAAGTGTCGCCCATCACCAGCGCATCGTCGACGGCACGCTTGAGCGATACTGCCTTGCCACCACGCAGCGACTCGTCGGCGGTGATGATGATTTTTGCCTTGGCATCGTCGATGCGCTCGAACAGGCTCTTGGCCGAAAAACCGCCGAACACGACCGAGTGAATCGCGCCGATGCGCGCGCAGGCCTGCATCGCTACCACCGCTTCGATGCTCATCGGCATGTAGACGATCACCCGGTCGCCGGCCACCACCCCGAGCGAGGTCAGGCCATTGGCAAACTGGCAGACGCGCGCGTGCAACTGTTTGTAGGTAACTTTCGTGACTGAGCCATCGTCGGCTTCAAAAATCAGCGCGGTCTTGTCGCCTCGGGTGGCCAGATGGCGGTCGAGGCAGTTGTAGGAGACGTTCAGCTCGCCATCATCGAACCACTTGTAGAACGGTGCGTTCGATTCATTGAGCGTGCGGGTAAACGGCTTGTTCCAGGTGATGGTCTGACGTGCCTGATTGGCCCAGAAGCCTTCGTAATCGGTTTCGGCCTGCTGGCACAAGGCCTGGTAGGCGGCCATCCCGGACACATTCGCCTGTTTGACAAAGGCCTCATCGGGTGGAAAAACACGGGTTTCGGTCAGTATCGACTCGATGGCTGCCATACAATCTCCTTAACTGTGAGCGTGTTGCGATAACGATTGATTTTAAACCAAGCCATCCTAACCCAAGCGCCCTATCCCGAGCCATGATCCATCCTGCCCTTGAGCGTATTGCCCGTTGTTCCCGTTATGGCAGCCGCCTGCTGGCCGCGCAGCCGCATCTCGCCGACACAGTGGCCGGGCAACTCGACCACGCCTGCACCCACGAGGCCATGCAGGCGTTCCTGTCCGAACCGCCATGTGCAGATGAAGCCGCACTCGATCAGCGCCTGCGGCAACTGCGGCAGCGCATCTGGCTGATTACCACCGCACGCGACCTGGCGGGGACAGCTGATCTGGCTGAAGTGACCTCCGCCTACAGCACGCTGGCAGAGGTGTGCATCCGCGCCGCGCTTGATTTTCACCATGCTGCGCTTGCCGGGCGCCACGGCGAACCGCGCGACGAACACGGCACGCCGCAACAGCTTGTCGTCGTCGGCATGGGCAAGCTCGGCGGCGGCGAACTCAATGTGTCATCCGACATCGACCTGATTTACCTCTACCCCGAGGAAGGCAACACCGCCAGCGACGACCCCGAAGCCAGGATCCGTTCACTCACCAATCACGAGTTCTTCATTCGCCTGGGGCGAAAACTGGCCGCCTCGATATCGGAAAATACCGCCGACGGCTATGTTTTCCGGGTTGATCTGCGTTTGCGCCCGTGGGGCGAGTCGGGTCCGTTTGCGATGGGCTTCGCCATGCTGGAAGACTATTTGATGGCGCAAGGCCGACCCTGGGAACGCTACGCCTGGATCAAGGCACGCCCACTTACCGGCAGTCACCACGATGAGCTGGCGGCCATCGTGCGGCCGTTCGTGTTTCGCAAATATCTCGACTTCGGCGCATTCGCCGCGATCCGTGATCTGCATGTGCAGATCCGGCGTGAAGTCGCACGCCGCGAGATGGCACACAACGTCAAACTCGGACCGGGCGGCATCCGCGAAATCGAATTCACGGCGCAGGTGTTCCAGCTCATCCGCGGCGGCCAGATTCCTGCCTTGCAACAACGCCCCACCCTCACCGTGCTGGGCGAACTGGTGGAAAACGGGCTGATGATGGCGGATGCGCAGCAAGAACTTGCCACTGCCTATGATTTCCTGCGCCGCCTGGAGCACCGCATTCAGTATCTGGACGATGCGCAAACCCAGCTGCTGCCGGACGACACTGAATCGCAGGCGATGCTGGCCGATGCAATGAATGCACCCGATTACGCCGTGCTGATCGACGAACTCGATGCACACCGCAACAAGGTCACGCGCCATTTCGATCAGATGTTTGCCGCACCGCAAACGGATCAAGACAGCCATCCGCTGACTGCCGTGTGCTGCGGCACGGCGAACGCCGACACCATCCATGCGCTGCTGGAAAACGCAGGCTACGACGATCCGCAGCGCGTGCTGGCGACGCTCGACGCCCTGCGCCAGCACGCCGCGCGGCTGGCCGAGTCGACGCAGCTCATGCTCAACGCGCTGTTGCCACCGGCGCTTGAAGTCATCGGCAGCCAGCGCGATCCGCTCGCCACGCTGGAGCGCTTTGCTGCATTGGTGCAGGCCATCGCGCGCCGCTCCACCTATCTCGCGCTGCTCGCCGAGTATCCGGCGGCGCTGCGGCAGCTGGTGCGCCTGTTGGCGGCCAGTCCGTGGGCGGCGCAGATGATCACGCAGCAGCCGCAACTGCTCGACGAGCTGATCGCCCCGCAGCATCTGATGAGCGTACCCGACTGGACTCAGCTCGCCGGGCAATTGCGCGACGAACTCGGTGCCCACCCTGGCGACACCGAGATACAGATGGATGCGCTGCGCCGTTTCAAGCAGGTACAGACGCTGCGCCTGCTGGCGCAGGACGTGGCAGGCCGGCTGACGCTGGAAGCGCTGTCGGATCATCTGTCGTATCTGGCCGACACGCTATTGAACGAAACGCTCGCACGCTGCTGGGAAGGCCTGAAGACGCGCCACCGCGACACTCCGCGCTTCGCGATCATTGGCTATGGAAAACTCGGTGGCAAGGAACTCGGTTACGCCTCTGACCTCGATATCGTGTTTCTGTACGACGATGATGACGAGCATGCGCAGGCCACCTACGCGCGACTGGCGCAGCGCATCAACACCTGGCTCGGCACCCTGACCCCAGCCGGAATGTTGTACGAAACCGATCTGCGGTTGCGCCCGGATGGCGCATCGGGATTGCTGGTGAGCTCGACCGAAGCCTTTCGCGATTACCAGCTGAACCACGCTTGGGTATGGGAACACCAGGCCCTGTCACGTGCACGTTTCGTGTGCGGCGATACGTCGATAGGTAAAACCTTTGAAGCCTTGCGCCGTGAAGTTCTGACCATGCTGCGCGACGCAGGCACGTTGCGTGAAGAGGTGCTGACGATGCGCGAAAAAATGCATGCCGGCCACGTCAACAACACGGAGTTATTCGATCTCAAGCACGACAGCGGCGGCATCGTTGACGTTGAATTCTGCGTGCAGTATCTGGTGCTGCGTGACAGCCACAGCCACCCCGAACTGGCCGACAATATTGGAAACATCGCACTGTTACTGCGCGCGGGTGCAGTCGGCCTGATCCCTGCAGACGTTGCGCAGGCAGGGGCCGATGCCTATCGTGAGTTGCGTCGACAGCAGCACGCGATCAAGCTCAGCGGCGCCGAATATGCCCGGGTGCCGCCAGGTGCCGTGGAACACATGCGCGATGCGGTCAGGGCGCTGTGGGATGAAGTTATGGGCGCGTCAGTCTAAACACCCTTACGGCTGCTGTATAACCATCCGCGACGCACCAGCCATTTTTCAATTTCCACCGCAAAAAACACGATCGAGGACATGGCCAGACAAAAGGCTATCTCCCCAAACCCGAGCGGCTCGGTCTTGAAGATGGGGTTGAGCCAGGGCACATAGAGCACGGCCATTTGCAGGGCAAAGGTCAGCACCAGGGCACCGATCAACATTGGATTGGAAAACACCCCATGCATAAACAGCGATTCACGTTCGAAACGTATCGCCAGCACATGACCCAACTGTGAAAGCGTGAGTACGGTAAACACCATGCTCTGCCAGTGGGCGGAGCCGATGTGGATCGCCCAGGCTTGCGTCAGCAGCGAAACAGCCCCCATCAGCAAGCCTACCCACAGCATGTGCTGCCACATGCCATGGGCAAAGATGCTTTCCCTGGGCGGGCGCGGTGGCCGTTGCATGACATTGGATTCGGCGCGTTCATTGGCAAGCGCGAGCCCCGGCAAACCATCGGTCACCAGGTTGATCCACAGGATGTGAATCGGCAACAAGGGGATTGGCAAGCCGAGGAAAGGTGCGAGAAAAATGGTCCAGATTTCTCCGGAATTACTCGTCATGGTGTATTTGACGAACTTGCGGATGTTGTCAAAAATGCGACGACCTTCGCGCACCGTTGAAACGATGGTGGCGAAGTTGTCGTCCAGCAAGGTCATGTGCGCCGCCTCGCGCGCCACGTCGGTGCCACCCTTGCCCATGGCGATGCCGATGTCGGCCATTTTCAGCGCCGGGGCATCGTTCACGCCGTCACCCGTCATGGCAACAAACTCGCCCTTGTCCTGCAGCGCCTGCACGATCTTGATTTTCTGTTCCGGGTTGATGCGGGCATAAACCCGCACCGATTCCACTTCATGTTCGAATGCTTCCAGCGACAGCCGCGCCAGATGGCTGCCGGTCAACACCTTGCCACCGTCGTCGATGATGCCGAGTCTATGTGCGATCGCGCGCGCGGTGGCGGGATGATCGCCGGTGATCATGACGGGGATGATGCCAGCAGTCTTGCAAGCGGCAACCGCCTCAGCCGCCTCAGGGCGGGGCGGATCGATCAGGCCGGCCAGGCCGATAAAAGTGAGCCCGGTTTCCACCGTGGCCACATCAATGGCATCCGGTGTGTGCGGCAGACGCCGCAATGCAAAGGCCAGTACGCGCAAGCCCTGCCTGGCCAATTCTTCGGCCTCATCATGTAGCGCAGCATGATCAATGGGGCCTGCCCCGTGCGCAAAAAGTTGATCGGCACACAACGGCAACACACCCTCAGGTGAACCTTTCACCAGCACCAGAACGGCCTCGCCCTCCCGATGCAGCGTGCTCATGCGTGCGCGATCGGAATCGAAGGGAATTTCCGCCACACGCGGAAAACCTTCCTGCAGCGCAGTCTTGTCGAATCCGGCCTCCTTCGCGGCAACAAGCAGCGCGGTTTCAGTCGGGTCGCCGGCCAACTTTCCAGCGGCATCGATCACCGCATCGTTGCACAGCGCCATCGCCATGCCCAGCTCGCGCCAGGGTGAGCCTTCTGCTCCTTGCAAGCCAGGATGGTTGGCACCATCGGCCAGCACGCAATCGACGTGCATCTGGTTCAGTGTAAGCGTGCCGGTTTTATCGGAGCAAATATAGGTAACCGAACCCAGTGTTTCCACGGCAGGCAAACGGCGGATCAGCGCGTTTTGCCTGACCATGCGCGCCGCCCCCAAGGCAAGCGAAATGGTCACCACGGCAGGCAAGGCCTCGGGAATGGCTGCGACAGCCAGGCTGATGGCGGTGAGCAGCATCACCAGCGGTGGCTCGCCGCGTAGCCAGCCGGCCACAAAAATGATGGCGCAAATAGCAAGTACCACCAGCGCCAGATTCTGGCCAAAATGCGCCAGGCGTTTTTGCAAAGGCGTCTTGCCGGATTCGCCAGACAACAGCGCGGCGATCTTGCCCAGTTCGGTTTGCATGCCGGTACCCACCACCAGGCCGCGCGCCCGGCCATAAGTGACCACCGTGCCCTTGAAAGCCAGATTGAAACGGTCGCCCAACGGCAGGTCGGCTTCCTGCAGTTGCGCCACCCGTTTCTCGACCGCCTGCGATTCGCCGGTCAGCGCGGATTCGTTCACCTTGAGTGAAGCCAGTTCCAGCAAGCGCAGGTCAGCCGGCACGATGTTGCCTGCTTCCAGGTTGACGATATCGCCCGGCACCAACTCGGGCGCAGGAATCTGGTGGACCTTGCCATCGCGGATCACGCTCGCCATCGGCGCAGCCATTTGCTTGAGCGCGGCCATCGCATGCTCGGCGCGGTATTCCTGGACGAAGCCCAACAGGCCGTTGAGCAACACGATCACCACGATGGCAATGCTGTCCTGCGGCTCTCCAACCAGACCGGCAATGACGGCAGCCGCGATCAGCACCAGAATCATGAAGTCGGTGAACTGCGCGGCCAGCATGGCGAGCGGGTGGCGTCGGCTGGTTTCCGTCAGGGTGTTAGGGCCATGCTGCACCAGTCCGGCCGAAGCCGCTTCGGTAGACATTCCCTGATTCAAGTCGCTGTCGAGGCGGGCAGCAGCGTCCTCACCACTCAGACAGTGCCAGTCAGTCTGCGGTTTTACGGGGCGATCAACCATGCAGATACAGGAACCACACGTTCAGCAAATAAATAACCAGCAGCAGGCTGATCCAGCTCACCGTGCGGAAGACGCGGGACACAGGCCGCAGCACCAGGCCGACCACGGCGAGGCCACTCATCCCGCTTTTCCCGGCGATGATGTCGCTGTAGCGCGAGAGTTTGACGCCTGCGATCCCGATCACAATGAGGTCATGCATGGTGGCTTGTTAATTCGACTCCATCCGGGGGCACCTGTCAGTTGCTCCGACAATTCAATTGGCAGTCGGGATAGTCACATCATAGTGCACGCAAATTACGCGGCGACGTTATCGAATTATTGATTGATTTTGCTGGAAGGTCCGCGACGATGAAACACACCACCTGAGCCACATCGCGTGAAAATCGATGCGTAATGGGAAGCCAACCGTTCGGTTTACTGCAGTGTGACGCTCGCCTGATAGGTACGGTAACCGTTGCGGCCCGCTTGTTTAACGGCATACATCGCCTCGTCGGCAGCTTGCAGAAGACCCTGGGCATCCTGCGCATCACGCGGATAGAACGCCACGCCAATACTCGCAGAGATAAGCCACTCGGCGCCATGCAGTTGGCAAGGCGTATTAAAACTGGCGAGTATTTTTTCCAGCAGCGGCGCCGCTTCCTCGGGTGTTCCCACCGTTGGGAACACCGCAATAAACTCATCTCCGGCGAAGCGTGCCACGATATCGCTTTGACGGACTGCGCCGCGCAAACGGTTGGCCACCTCCACCAGCAGACGATCCCCGGCAGCATGTCCCAGACTATCGTTCGCCAATTTGAACCGATCCAGATCGAACAGCGCCACCGCCAGCGAGTTGCCCTGGCGATGGGCGCTGGCAATCGCCTGTTGCAAGCGATCAATCAGCAAGCCGCGATTAGGCAGACCTGTCAGGCTATCGTGATGGGCCAGATCCCATAGCTGTTGCTGCAGCCGCTGTTCCTCAGTGATGTCCTGCAAGGTACCGACCATGCGCAAGGGTCTGTCGCCCGCGCCATAGCTCACACGCCCCATCCCCTCGATGTAGCGAATACTGCCGTCTGCCCAGAGAATGCGGTGACTGGTGCGATAGAAGCCCTGGATCAGGGCTTTTTCCATGGCCGTGACAACCTTGTCGCGGTCGTCCGGGTGAACCGTCTGCAGAAAATCGTCGTAGGTTGTGACGGAAGCTTTCTGGTTCAACCCAAACAGGCGATAGACCTCATCCGACCATTTGATGCTGTCATCCTGGACTTCCCACTCCCAGTGACCCATCTGGCCGATGCGCTGTGCCTCCTTGAGCAAATCGGTGGTCTCCTGCAAACACGCTGTCCGTGTCGCGACGATTTCTTCCAGATCGCCGCTGAGCACAAGCAATTCCGCCTCGGTGTCGCGACGAACGTCAATCTCGGCAATCAGCGACTGCCGGTCTTTCAAAATACGACGAATCACCAGCATGGCGGTCAGCAAGGTCAGCAGAATCGCGCCAAACCCCAGGCCAATCACGATCTGGAAAGCCGATTCGTAAACCTGGCGCGCATGCGCGACGGTCTTCTGTCCCTGATCACGATAAAACGCCTGCAAGCTATCGCTGGCATCGGTTACTTTAGCCTGTGAAGGAATAGCCTCACGCAGGAGCAAACTGCGCCCCTCTTCCATCCGCCCATCCAGGTAAAGCGCCACGACGGCATCGGTTTTGTCTGCCGTACCAAGAACTTCACTTCTGAACGCAGACAAAATACGTTGCTCAGCCGGGTCTTCAGCCTTGGGCTCCAGTTCGCGCCGCACCGATATCACGCGCCCGCCCATGTTCTGGAACTGCTGGTACAACTCGTCCTGCACAAAAGGGTCGTGTTCGAGAAAAATCCGGTCCAGGCTCAGCATCCGCTCACGGATCGCCATGCGCAGTTCGTACGCCTGGCTGATGCGCTGCATCTGGATATTGACCACACTCCCCAGTTCGTTTCTCAAGCTGTCCAGATAATAAATACTGGACCCCACCACCAGGACGACGAGCAGGAACAGAAAACCGAAGCCGGCAATCAACCAGCGGGGAAGCAGGGACGTCAGTGAAGAAAAGGGCAGTTGCACAGCGCTCTAATTATTTTAATTTTCAGGCAATTAGAGGTATATCGGCAGCCACTGAAGAAACTTGATATCCACATTGAAATCATGGGAACAACCCGTGGCGATGCGCCCTGCAAGCGTTCTCGCCACACATTGCCAGGTCAGCCCAGCTTGTTGTCGGCGATGTGATAGTGCGGGTCATTACGCACATCGATTTCCACCATATCCTTGGCCTTGGTCAGCAGTGCCAGACAGTCGGGCGTCAGATGGCGCAGCTGAAAAGGCCGGCAGAATAAGCCTTAAGCGCAAGCGTTGCGTGCCAACTGTTCGATGCTCCCACAAAACAACATCGACCCCAAACCCTACACACACAAGCCAGAGTACGGCACTACCGCCCTGGCGCGTTAAGATGGCCGAACTAACAGGCGGCCACGCTCCGGTCATGATATCCAGCTGATGTTTACATTGGATTCGTAATCCGAATACAGGACACCCCGTATGGAACTCCACCAATTCTTTCTTTACCTCGCCATCATTCTCATCGCCGCACGGCTGTTTTCGGAGATTGCGGGGCGGCACGGCATCCCCTCGGTAATCGGCGAACTGCTGGCCGGCCTGCTGGTGGGGCCGTCGCTGCTGGGCTGGATTTCGCCGGACGAGACGATGAAGCTGCTGGCGGAAATCGGCATCATCTTGCTGCTGTTCGAAGTGGGCATGGATACCGATCTGTTCCGCCTTGCCAAGTCGGGGCTCAAGCCCATCGTGGTGGCGGTGGTCGGCTTCGTGCTGCCGTTCGTTCTCGGTTACGCGGTGTGCCGCTGGGGCTTCGGGCTCGACAATCTGGTGGCGCTGTTCATCGGCGGCACCCTCACCGCAACCAGCATCGGCATCACGGTGCGGGTGCTCGACGACCTCGGCCAGCGCCACTCGGACGAGGCGCAGATCGTCATCGGCGCGGCGGTGCTGGACGACATCCTCGGCGTGCTGGCGCTCGCCTTCCTCTACCAGTTCGCATCGCAGCATGAGGTTTCAATGGCCGCCACCGGCAAGGTCGCGCTCTTCATCGTGCTGTTCATGCTGCTCTCCCCGCTGGTCGCCAAGCTGGCGGGCGGCATCATCGACCATTACGACCAGCGCGCGGCCACCCCGGGCCTGCTCGTCACCATGGCGCTGGCGTTGATCCTGCTGTTTTCCTGGCTGGCGCACGTGGTCGGCGCGCCGCTCATCATGGGCGGCTTCGCTGCCGGCATCGCACTGTCGCAGCACTTCCGCTTCAACGTGATGAACCGGCTCGGCATGCCGGCGCTCGACCGCTGGTTCGCGCCCAGCCCGCAGCTGGCACACCGGCTGGAAGAGCAGATGCGGCCGCTGATTCATACCTTCGCGCCGCTGTTTTTCGTCATGGTCGGGGTCTCGCTGAACCTCAACACGGTGGACTGGGGCTCGCCGCGCGTCTGGCAACTGGGCGGCGCGCTGATCGTGGTGGCCTTCCTCGGCAAGCTCGCCGCCGGTTTTTTCATCCGCGAATCGCGCTTCCGCCAGACCGCCATCGGCCTGGCCATGATTCCGCGTGGCGAGGTCGGCCTGATCTTCGCGCAGCTGGGACTGAACCAGGGCATCCTCGACGCCGAGACTTATGCTGCGCTGCTGATCGTCATCGCGCTGACCACGATTGCCCCGCCCTTCCTGCTGAAGGCTTATTATTCACGCCCCGCCAACATCTGACCCTGCCATGCCGCTGCTGAACGTTCCCGTCGAATTTTTCCTGTTCGCCCTCACCCTGTTGGGGGTGGCCATTTTCCATAAGCGCAACCTCGAGGTCGCAGTCACAGGCCTGCTCTTCATTACGCTTTACAAGGGACTGGTGGTTCAGGACGTCGACCTGATCGCCCACTTTCTGCACGAAGAAAGGCTGGTGCTGAATCTGCTGGGGCTGTTGCTGGGCTTCGCCATCCTGGCGCGGCATTTCGAGCTGTCCAAACTGCCGGACTGGCTGCCCCGCTTTCTGCCGGACGACTGGAAAGGCGGCTTCGTGCTGCTGGTGATGGTGGCAATCCTGTCGACCTTCCTCGACAACATCGCAGCGGCCATCATCGGCGGCGTGGTGGCGGGACATGTCTACAAGCACAGGGTCAGCGTCGGGTATCTGGCGGGGATCGTCGCCGCCAGTAACGCCGGCGGCGCAGGCTCGGTGATCGGCGACACCACCACGACCATGATGTGGATCGCGGGCGTGCCCGCGCTGCATGTGGCGGATGCGTTCATCGCGGCCGTCGTCGCCGTCACCTTCTCCGGCATCGTCGCGGCCAAGGCCCAGCAGCGCTATCAGCCGGTTATCAAGAACCCGCCAGCGCACCTGCACCTGGACTGGGGACACATGGCGATCGTCGTACTCATCATCGCCGGTGCGATTGCAGCCAATATCGGACTGGACTTCCCGGCCGCCGGCGTGTGGGCGGCGATCATCTTCGGCGGCTTCCTCCGCAAAACCCCGTGGGGCGAAGTCAGCAAATCCATCAAGGGCGCGCTGTTTCTCGTTTCGCTGGTGCTGTCCGCCAGCCTCATGCCGGTGAAGGAGCTGCCCCTGCCCTCGCCGGAAACGACTTTCGGCCTCGGCTTCGTCTCCGCAGTATTCGACAATATCCCGCTTACCGCGCTGGCCTTGTACCAGGGCGGCTATGACTGGGGGCTGCTGGCCTTCGCGGTCGGTTTCGGCGGCTCCATGATCTGGTTCGGCTCCAGCGCCGGCGTGGCGATGTCGAATCTGTATCCACAGACGAAAAACACCCTCACCTGGCTGCGCGAGGGCTGGCACGTACCGGTGGCCTACGTGCTGGGATTTGCCGTGCTGTATCTCCTGCTGGGCTGGCATCCTGACGCATTGCCCGCGAAATAGGCCACGGGCAGCATCGTCACAGCCTTCGCCGTGGCTGCGCGGCCGCATTCCAAAACCACGGCTCCAGCAAGGTTACATGTGGCAAGCGGGCGCGCATCACGGTATCCTCACTCCCAGTCCCGAATGTATTCGGGAACCTGTGCCCATCAAATCACTCTCTACAGGCACATCTGTTTTTTTGTATTTCACGCAAGGAGTCCACATGAATCCACAAGTCACCACGATTAACCGCAGCCAGTCCGCAGTTTCCTCGACCAACAAGGTCGTTCGCAACACCTACATGCTGCTGTCGATGACGCTGGCATTTTCCGCGCTCGTCGCCGGCATCTCGATGTCGCTGAACCTGCCGCATCCCGGCATGATCATCACCCTGGTCGGCTACTTCGGCCTGTTGTTCCTGACCACCAAGTTCCGCGACAGCGGTCTGGGCATCGCCTTCGTATTCGCCCTCACCGGCTTCATGGGCTACACGCTCGGCCCGATTCTCAATGCCTACCTCGCCCTGCCCAACGGCTCGCAGGTGGTGATGATGGCGATGGGCGGCACCGCCGCGATCTTCCTTGGGCTGTCGGCCTACGTAATGACCACGCGCAAGGATTTCAGCTTCATGGGCGGCTTCCTCATGGTGGGCATTCTGGTTGCCTTCCTCGCGGGCCTCGGCGCGATGTTTTTCGAGATGCCGGGACTGTCACTGGCGGTGTCGGCCATGTTCGTGCTGCTGATGTCCGGCCTCATCCTGTATGAGACCAGCAACATCATCCACGGCGGCGAGACCAACTACATCATGGCGACCGTCACCCTGTTCGTGTCGATCTTCAACCTGTTCACCAGCCTGCTGCATCTGCTGGGCTTTGCCAGCAACGACTGATCGTTGATGGCTGCATCAAACAAAACGGCGTCCCCTGTGGCGCCGTTTTTGCGCGCCACATCAGATAATCCGGCGGCGCCGTTTTTGTGCGCCACGCTTGATGATCCGGCGGCGCCATTTTTTATCGACACCCACTGCCACCTCGATGCAGCGGAATTCGACGCCGACCGCGACGCCGAGTACGCACGTGCCATCGAAGCCGGTGTCGCCATCCAGATCATCCCCTCTGTCAGCCGCGACAACTTCGCCGCGGTATCCGCCACCTGTGCGCGTTACCCCGGAAGCCTGCCCGCGTGGGGCCTGCATCCGATGCTGCTCGACGTGCATCGTCCCGAGCACCTGGCCGACCTGCGCGCACAGATCGAAGCGCAGCGCCCCATCGCCATCGGCGAAATCGGGCTCGACCTGTTCGTGCCCAAACTCGACTTCGCTACCCAGGAAACTTTTTACGTCGAACAACTCAAGCTGGCACAGGAATACAACCTGCCCGTGCTGCTGCATTGCCGCTACGCCAACGACCAGATCCTGAAGCATCTGCGCAAGATCAAGGTACGTGGCGGCATCGCCCACGCCTTCAACGGCAGCCTGCAACAGGCGGACGAATTCATTAAACTGGGATTCAAGCTCGGCTTCGGCGGCGCCTTTACCTGGCCACGCGCCAACAACCTGCGGCGGCTGGCGGTTGATCTGCCGCTGGAAACCATCGTGCTGGAAACCGACAGCCCCGACATTCCGCCGGTGTGGATCGGGCGCGGCCGCAATGCGCCCGGCGAACTGCCGCGCATCGCGCAATCGCTGGCTGAATTACGGGGAATCAGTGTGGCCGATGTGCGCGATGCCACGACACGCAACGCGCTGGAAATATTCGGTCCGATAACGGGCTAGATTACCGCCCAGCGTAAAGCGGATTACGGGTTATCCGGCATAGCCAAATTGCCCCACCCACTCGCCACGGCGATAATCTATCGCCAGCCAGCCCGGCACAAAGGGACGCGGATTTTCGAGCGGAAAACCTTCCGAGGGGGGAGTGGCCCCACCTTCGCTCACACTGCACCGACGCGTCATGATGGGTTTGAAGCGGACTGAAAGCCGGTCGTTTACCGGAGTCGTTTCATCCATTGATTCCCCAAAATGCACCCGCTTGCGCAGCAGGCAGGAGAACAGCAATTCCATTTCGGCAACCAGCGGCCTCGCTCGCAGGGTGAGCGCGCGTTCAGCCGCTGCAGTGAGCCTAACGTCAATCAATTTGTCGTACAAAGTCACGTTCATGAGCGTGTGCCTGAGAAGTGGTGCCAAGTCAGTAACGGCCAGGTCTGGCCGCACTGTAGCCCACAAGCTGAACGGGCATGAGTGTTCAGTGTCTCCTTAATGTCATATCCAGCGTCGGACCCGGGTTTTATAGACCCGATAGTCATCACCGAACCTTGCTTCGAGATGGGCTTCTTCGTGCCGGATCACACCAAAGCGCAGCATGAGCCAAATCAAGGGGGCAAACAGCAACGGCCAGACCGTGCCCAGCAGCAGCGACACGCCTAGCAGAATGAACCAGTCGCCGAGATAAATCGGATTGCGGCTGAACCGGAACGGCCCGCTGGTGCAAAGCGTAGAGGCGCTTGCATACGGATTTACCGTGGTGCGATGGCGCACAAACGTCCACATCGTCCAGGCAAACAGCGCCAGCCCCAAGCCCACTGCAAACCAGCCTGACGGGATCATCGCTGCCCCCAAATCAAGCGGCATCGCAAGCAGTTGACGATCCAGCCACCAGCCGCCCAGCATCGCGGCCGCATAGGGCGCGGGGGGCAGAATCAGGGTGCGTGGACGGCGCGCGTCATGTTCCAGGTTACGTTCCATTCTGGTTTCCAGTCAGGTGGCGGCTTGTGCCGCCTTCAGCGTTTTCAGCATGCCGGTTGGCATGCAGCAAGGCACATTCAAGGCCTCAGCATGGCGTCGCATCCAGATTCTGGCATTCGCCGATGAGTTCTTCGCCCTGCGTCAGGCCATCAAGCAGGCGCCCCAAGGCGGCGGGGGTCGTCCAGCCTGTCCGCTCAACAGCTTCGAACGGCGCCGCATCAGCGAGCAGATTGTGCACCGTGACCGCGCAAAACAAGGGGGGTGTTGGACCGGCTTCACGAACGCGCCGCTCGATCTCGGCAAACGCCGTGGGCTTAAGTAAAAAGCGATACAGGCGGATCTTCAATCCATCCACTGTCTGGAAGCGTGCGTAATCCGCCAGCGTCGGCCCCGACCAGGCCGTGTCCATACCGCGCCTGCCGAAATAACTTCCTGCCGGATCAATCAGCTGTTTACCGGCAAACAGGCCCGCGTGATTTCCACCCAGCGCATTGTCGTTGATGACCACCACCACTTCATTGCGCGCAGGCTCCGCAACCTTGATCTGCACGTCGGGCAGGACATCATCGCGCCAGTTGGGGGCTTCTTCGGCATGCAGCGGAAACGCTCCCAGCATGGCTGCCAAAAGACAAAACAGCTTCAGGTTAGTCGTGTGTCGCGACAATCTGTCTCCTGATATATCAGCACTGCGTCCGCCTGTTAACGCAGCTCCCGCTGCAGGGTGGCGCGCAAAAACTCATTACGCAATTGGTCGCTGGTTTTGAAGTTGCCGGTAAATGCCTGCGTCACCACCCGCTCGTCGCCGCGCCGGTCTTCACCCAGCAATAGGCACAACTGCTCGGCCTCGATCATGCAGGCAGCGCCTTTCGCCTGGCCGTGGGTGACGAGCGCCTCGGCGATGTCACGCGTCATCCATTCCTGATAGGTGAAGCGGTGGCCGATTGCATCGACCATGCGCGCGACCCGGCCAAAGCCGTGCAGCCGCCCACCGGGGATATAGGCCACATGCGCCACGCCGCGAAACGGCACCAGGTGATGCGGGCACACGCCATGCACCGCGATGCCGCGCACTACCACCATGTCGTCACCGTCATCGGCAAATCCTTCGCCCAGTGCGTCGGCCGGTGAAATGGCATAGCCGCCGAGCAGCCGCTTTTGCCACAGATCGCGTACGCGTTCGGCCGTGCGCCCGGTGTGCACCGAATCCGGCGCCACCCCGCAGGCCACGAGCATGTCGTTGATGGCGCGCTCAAACGCCACCGGATCAAACGATCCGACTTGCGGAATACCGATACTGCCGCTGTCATGCGGCGTGTGGCAGTCGTGGTCGCAGGATTCGCTCATTGCTGGTTCAGCGTGGATTTGAGGAACTCCAGCGTCCGCGTCCACGAATCGATATCGGCCGCGTTGTCGTATTTCAGCGGCAGGCCAAACTGCGCTGCGTAGCTGTCGGCCTCACGGTTGGTGAAGGTGTGCTTCACGCCGGGATAGGAAACGAACATGTAATCCGCCTTGGCATTGTCCATTTCGGTCTTGAACGCGTCCACCTGCGCCGGCGGTACCACCGGATCGGCCTCACCATGGAAAATGCGCAACTTGGCCTTGATGTCGCCCGGCTTGACCGACACATCGGTTGCCAGCACGCCGTGATAACTCACCACCGATTTCAGCGGCACGCCCGCGCGCGCCATGTTCAGCACCACACCTCCGCCGAAGCAGTAACCCAGCGCGGCGATTTCGCCTTTTTTCACATGGGACTGCGCATTGAGAAATTTTTCAGCGGCCACAAAGCGCTGCAAGGCCAGCGGCGGATTCTTGTTCATGTTGCCCGCCAGCGCACCGGCATCCGTCGGGTTATCCGCAATCTGGCCGTTGCCATACATATCCACCACCAGCGCCACATAGCCTTCGCTTGCCAGCATGCGCGCGCGCTTGCGGGCGTAATCGTTGGCTCCCCACCACTCGGGCACCACCAGCACCCCGGCACGTTTGCCTTTGGCCGCATCATCAAACGCCAGGTAGCCCTTCATCACGGTGTCGCCCGCCTTGTAGCTGACATCCTTGACCACCACGGCGGCCATGGCCGATGACGACAAAAGCAACAATGACAATGCAAGTGCAGTTTTCATGGGGGTCTCCTGATTGAACGATCTGAAAGCATACCGCGCCCGCACGCACCACCACAACCGCGCGCGTCGCGTGGCTTACGCCTGCCGATGTTTCCACCGCCATGCCTCGGCAGCGGTAAACTCACACACCCCGCACCCCCAGACTCGCCATGACCGATTCCATCCGACTCTCCAAACGCGTTGCCGAATTGCGCGCCTGCTCGCGCCGCGAAGCCGAACAAATCATCACCGGCGGCTGGGTGCAGGTGGATGGCGTCGTCGTCGAAGAGCCGCAATTCCGCGTGGCCAACCAACGCATTGAAATCAACCCCCAGGCCGATCCCAGCCAGATCGAACCCGTCACCCTGCTGCTGCACAAACCGGCCGGCGTGCGCATCAGCGCCGACGACAAAACCGCAATACAACTACTGCGTGCCGACACCTTGTGGGAGCACGATGGTACCGGCATCCCCCCGCTGAAAGCACACTTCACCCAACTCACCGCCTGCGTGCCACTGGAAGCCGATGCCAGCGGCCTCGTCGTCTTCACCCAGGACTGGCGCGTGGTGCGCAAGCTCACCGATGACGCCGCCACCCTGGAACACGAAGTCATCGTCGAAGTCAGCGGCGAACTCATCCCGAACGGTCTCAAGCACTTGAACAAGGGCATCCCCTATAACGGCCGCACCCCGCCCGCCATCAAGGTCAGCTGGCAAAACGAAACCCGGTTGCGCGTCGCGCTCAAAGGCGCCCAACCCGGACAAATCGCCCATCTGTGCGAAGCCGTTGGACTGCAGGTGGTATCGATGAAACGCATCCGCCTGGGCGGCATCCCGCTGGCAAAAGTGCCGCCCGGGCAGTGGCGTTACATGCGGGAGGATGAGCGGTTTTGAGTGAGATGGAATTCGCTGCGTGGTGCGTTCAGGGTATGCGCATCTCAAGTGAGTGACATGTAGCTGCGTCCATCCGCAAACGGCTGATCACCAAGATCATAGGCCAGAAATCTCACTGAGCGGCGGCTTATTGATTTTTCTACGACAGGGCACGACTGCGGTTTCAACAGGTGGATGATGGTTGCTATATCGAGCATTAAGGAATTAGTTATTTATATTGCGGGGGTCCTTTAATCCGATTTTTGGAAACCGAGTGGAAGCTCATCGAAGAAAAAACAGGTAGCATGAACACCGCTGCCTGAAAGGTGAAAAACAAAGGGTAATCCCCAGTGGGTTGCTTCAGAATTAAACAAAATCCCGTTGACACAAAACCCAGAACACCTTTGTCATCCTCCTTTATCCCGAAAATTCCTATGCGACAAGGTTCAACTGTTCTGTTTGCAGATGTAATTCGAGCCATGGCTGCGATCATGATCGTGGTCATACACGTATCCGATCATGCAGTTAGCCATTTCCTGGTATCTCAAGATGATCAACGGCTCTATTGGTGGGTAGCAACATTTTTCAATTCTGCGAGCCGCGTCGCAGTGCCGTTGTTTGTGCTGGTCAGCGGCTATCTACTTCTGAGGCCCAACGATAATTCCGCCCCATTGGAATGGTTGAAGAAGAGGTTGTTTAGGGTATTTGTTCCGCTTCTTGTTTGGATCGCCATATATTTCTTTTGGCGTCAGTTTTCATTGCCACAAAGTTTTTCTGCGCTGGACATGTTGCGAGACATCGCACGTGGCGATCCCTATTACCATTTGTGGTTTATGTACATGTTAATTGGCTTGTATCTTGCCACGCCAATATTGGCAGCCTATTTGCGAGGAGCAGATCGGCTTAATTTGTCATATTTTGTAATTCTATGGTTTTTGTTTACTGCGATACCACCATTCATCACGCGAGCTTTGTACATCAACCAGTTCGGTTTAACCGTAAACGTTGTTAGCGGTTTTGTCGGCTATTTTATGCTGGGATACTTGATGCGCGATGTGGTGCTCACCCGGGTGCAATGCATGATTACTGGGTTGGCCGTCATTACCTCCATCGTTGCGACAGCGTTTGGGACCTATCTGCTTATATCGAGAAGTGGCGGAAAGATGGACGAGTTCTTTTTTTCCTCAATGGCACCGAATATCATAATTGCAGCGCTCGGCCTCTTTGCGATTGCCAAGTCAGTCTCTTGGGAAGCCATTTACACTAGTTTCACGCCACTTCGTTCGATCATAGAGACGTTAAGTGCCACTAGCTTTTTCCTATATTTGTCTCACCCACTCTTTTTAAGCGCATTGCAAAGCTCTAATATCGAATTTTTCTCGGACACAATAAAGAATCCGATTTGGGGAATTCCACTCACGGTTTTCACCATTACGTGTACAGCAGTTTTGGTTCGATACGCTCTTTCTCGAATTCCTGGACTCAACGTCAAAATTATCTTTGGATAGTTTCCTGGAGGCCTTCGGGAACAACCACGATGATCCCCGTGGTCGCTCGCCGCTTTCAGGCTAAATTCCGCGATGCGGATATGGTGCGGATATGGGGTCGGACACGATATCCTTAATATTATCCAAATTTATTAAACCGCTTCGAGTCGGGAGCACGCACTCGTGAAGATAGAAGCGGCCGTTCGGGACACCGAGTAGCCAATGCCTGGTCTTGGATTGCACAGCGGCCACGAGTGTTCTCCAGACCAGTGTCGCCTTTGGCCGGATTCTGTTGAAAAACTCGCTGTCGCACTCGCGATCAGCTTTCACCAAGGTTGGAATTTGGGAGACTTGCCTCTTTCGAGGCCTGCATTCGGGTCTGAACGCCCGGTTTTGTTGTTAGTCCTGCTGTTTTTGCGTCATGCAGACGCACCTATCCCGTCAATCGGTGGCGCTTGCGCGGTCAGTTTGGCCAAACGACGCAGATTCTGCACGGCAGCAGCCAGGGTGAATTCGTCGCTCGCACCGCTAAGCCCACGTAGTCGGAGTCGATCAAGTTTCAATATGCGTTTGAGATGGGCAAACAGCATTTCGACCTTCTTGCGTTCACAACGCGATCGCAAGTACTCAGGTGTTGTGGCGATACGCCGGGCTACATCGCGTGCGGCTTCATGAATGCTGCGAGTGATCTTGCGGACTGCAGTGTTCGGGCAGCACCTGGGTTTCATTGGGCAGTTCTTGCAGTCGGCCTGGCTTGACCGATAGATGAGGGTGTCAGCCTTCGTGACATGCGAACGCGGGTTCTTGAATGGACGCCAGTTGATCCGTAGTGCATGTCCTTCCGGACAGCGGTACTCGTCGGCTGCTTCATTCCACGTGAAGTCATTGCTGGAGAGGGTGTCGTCCTTACGTTCGGTCTTGTCCCAGACCGGCACATGCGGTTCGATGCCTTTCTCGCCGACCATCCAGCCGAGCAGCTGCGCGGACCCGTAAGCCGTGTCACCGATGAGCTGCTGGGGCGTAAGCTCGAACCGCGCCTCCACCCGATCCACCATCACCTTGGTGGATGCGACTTCCTCGGTACGGTTCGCCGGCGTCGCTTCCACATCAAGGATGACGCCATGGGAAGTGTCGATCAGGTAGTTGGTCGAGTAGGCGAAGAAGGCGATGCCGCCGGTTGCAGCCGTCCATCGCGATTGCGGGTCAGACAGAGAAGTCTTGCGGGGTACCACTTCGGCGAGTGCCTCGTCGTCCAATGCTTCCAGATACTCACGCACGGCACGGTTGCCGAGTGTCGGGTTCGTCCAGTCGATTGCCTCTCCAGTCTGCACGCTGTGCTGATGGCTTGCGTCCGCCGCGATCAGGCTGGCGTCCACCGCGAAGCCCTCGCCCTTGACGAGACCCTCAGCCATGCAACGGCGGACCACTTCGTCGAACACCCAGCGGAAGGCCTCGCTGGCACGAAAGCGTCCATGGCGATTCTTGGAGAAGGTGGAGTGGTCTGGCACGGCATCTTCCAGGCCAAGGCGGCAAAACCAGCGATAGGCGAGGTTGAGATGGACTTCTTCGCACAAGCGTCGTTCAGAACGAATGCCGTAACAATAACCAATGATCAGCATGCGGATCATCAGTTCGGGATCAGTCGAAGGACGGCCAGTGTGGCTGTAGTAATCCGCCAGGTGCTGGCGTAGTTCGCTCAGGTCGAGGCAGCGGTCCATGCTGCGGAGGAGGTGATTCTGGGGAATGTGTTCGTCGAGGTTGAAAGAGTAAAACAGTCGATCCTGACTGCCTGTCTGACTTCCCATCATAGCTAGGCTCTCCGCGCATCAGATGGTGAAATCATAGCCAAATCAGCCGCAATATCCAGGGAGTTTTTCAACAGAATCGCCGAACTTCGGACGGATAGGTGAGCCAGCCCGAATGACGACTCTTGGCCGGTTTGCGCCATGCACGAATGCGTCTGCGCCCTACCCATACAACTGAACCGCAAACCCATCCTGCTCCCACTCACCCGCCCGATGCCAGCCGGCACGCTCAGCAATGGCGCTGAATTCATCGCGACGGAATTTGTAGGAGTTTTCGGTGTGCAGGGTTTCGCCCAGGTCGAAATGAACGCGCTGGTTTGCGACCGTGACGGTCTGCTCGGACAGGCTGACCAGATGCATTTCGATGCGGCCTTGCCATGGGTTGTAAAACGCGTAGTGGCGAAACAGAGTCGGATCGAAATCAGTGTCGAGTTCACGATTCAACCGGACCAGCAGGTTGAGGTTGAAGGCGGCGGTGATGCCGGCAGCGTCGTTGTAGGCGCGGTGCAATTGCTCGGGGTCTTTTTTGAGTTCGAAGCCGATGAGCAACTGGCCTGCTGAACCGGCCAGTTGCTGAAACCGCTTGAGCAAGGCCACGGCTTCGTCGGGTGAAAAATTACCGATGCTGGAGCCGGGGTAGTAGACCAGCCGGCGGCCCGCCGACACGTGGGGCAAGGCTGCTTCCAGATCGTGAATAAAATCCATGCCGAGTGCGGTAACGGCAAGGCCGGGGTGGTCATCGGCGAGCGGCTCCGCGGCGGCAGCGAGTGCGTGCCCGGCAATGTCGAGCACGACGAGCTGGCTGGGGTGCAAAGCATCCAGCAACACTCTGACTTTGCTGCAGTCGCCCGCGCCCGGTTCGACGATGCAATCCACCGCGCCGATGGCCGCCGCGATCTCAGGCATGCGCGAGGCCATCAGGGCATGCTCGGTGCGGGTGAGGGTGTATTCGGGCTGCGCGCAAATGGCTTCGAACAGCTGGCAGCCCAATTCGTCGTAAAAGTATTTGGGCGGGATGGATTTAGGGTGGGCGGCCAATCCGGCCAGCACATCGGTGCGCAAGTCGTCGCGCTGGTGGTGCAAATCCAGAAAACGGAAGGACACTAGGCCATGCTCCTGTGGTTAAGGCTGCGCTTGGATACACGCTGAACCCACCCGCCGGAAACCAAAAACGCAAGCCTCCACCCCAATTCACCCAAGTTGAGGTTCGACGCCTAGAATCCAGCGGATGTACCTCATCTGTATAGCATGAACATGACTCGCCCCGTCAGTGGCTACTCCGCACACCAGCTTATCGACAAGCTGGCGCAGGCGCGTGGGCAACTGCGTGCGCTGATGGCGTGTTTGCCGGACGCCAACTGGCTGGGGCCACGCGCCGAGCATCTGAATCCACCGCTATGGGAGGTGGGACATATCATCTGGTTTCAGGAGCGCTGGTGTGTGCGGGCGCAGCCGGATGGCCGCTTTACGGATAGCCTGCTGGCCGGTGCCGATGCGCTGTACAACTCGTCCACCGTTGCACATGACAGCCGCTGGGGCCTGCCTTTGCTGCAGCCTGCCGCGCTGGATGACTACGCCAGCCAGGTAACGGCAGCCGTGACAACCCGGCTGCGCAAGTCATTCAACCCGGAGCTGGCTTATTTTGCCGAACTCTGCCTCTATCACGAGCGGATGCATATCGAAGCCTGGTGGATGGCTTTTCAGAATCTGGGGCTGACGCCACCCGCGCAACCTGTAGCGCACGACAGGTTGACTGCGCAGGGTGATCGCCTGGTGTTTGGCGAGGGCGAGGTCACACTGGGCAGCGGCGCCGACGAAGGCTTTATCTTCGACAATGAAAAATGGCGCTACACGATTGAGTTGCCGGCATTCGATATCGACGCGAGCCCGGTGTCCGAAGTGAGCTTTGCTGCTTTTGTCGACGCGGGCGGTTACCAGGACAATGCGGGGTGGTCGGACGCGGGGTGGGCATGGCGAACGGGCAGCGGCGCACTCCATCCGCTGTACTGGCGACGGGAACAGGGTACGTGGCAGGTGCGACGCTTTGCGGATTGGTCGCCGCTGAGTCCGGATCAACCCATGCTGCATATCAACCGCTTTGAGGCGGAGGCCTGCGCGGCCTGGCTGGGGCGCAGCCTGCCGACGGCCGGGCAGTGGATGCGGGCAACAGCACTGGCAGATTTTTGCTGGGGCGTGTGCTGGGAGTGGCTGCGCGAACCGTTTGCGCCGTATCCCGGCTTTTCTCCCGACCCGTATCAGGACTATTCCCAGCCCTGGTTTCACACCCACGGGGAGTTGCGTGGCGGCGGGCCCTTTACCCACTCGCCGCTCAAGCGCCCGGGCTTCCGCAATTTTTATCTGCCGCATCGGCGCGATATGTTTGCGGGTTTCCGCACCGTCAGTTCGGACATCTAAAAACCACGCACTCGCGCATATGGAAACGCCGGGTATGTCCTTCGACAGGATTGTCGAAGGACGCTTGCCAAAAGATGGATTCAGCGCACCTTACGGCAAAAACAATTCCAGCAAATCGTTCAGATAACGCTGCCCAAGCAAAGTGGGTTTGAGCTGTGTGGCATCGTGCGCCAGCAGACCTTTAGCCCGCGCCTGTTCCAGTGCTGCGGAACAAACGATCAACGGCAAACCCGTGCGTTCTTCAAACAAGACCGATGGCACACCCTCATTCAAGCGCAGCGCGTTCATCATGAATTCGAACGGCAGGTCGCTACGTGTGAGCGTGCGGGTGTCAGCAATGTGATTTCCCTCTCCCCCGACCCCTCCCCCAGAGGGGGAGGGGTGTAGCAGAGTTTGCATGTATTGCTGCGGATGCTTGGTGCGCATTTGCCGCAGGATGCGGTCGTGAAAGCTGAGTTTGGAATGCGCGCCCGCACCGATGCCGAGGTAGTCGCCAAACTGCCAGTAGTTGAGGTTGTGACGGCTGGCGTGATGGGGCCGCGCGTAGGCCGAGGTTTCGTAGTGCTGCATGCCGGCTTCGATCAGCCGCGCTTCGATGGCCTGGTGCATGTCCGCAGCGACATCGTCGTCCGGCAGGTTCGGTGGCGCGGTGTGGCCGAACGGCGTGTTGGGTTCGAGCGTGAGATGGTAGGCCGACAGATGCGGCGGCTTGAACGTCAGCGCCGTGTCGATATCGGCCAGTGCTTCATCCAGGGTTTGCCCCGGCAAGGCAAACATCAAATCGAGATTGAAGGTGTCGAAATGCGTGGCAGCGAGTTCGGCTGCGCGCCGTGCTTCGCTGTCGTCATGAATGCGCCCGAGCGCCTTGAGATGCTGCGGGTTGAAGCTCTGGATACCAAGCGAGACCCGCGTCACCCCCGCTTCACGAAAGCCTGCAAACCTGGCTGCTTCCACCGTGCCGGGGTTGGCTTCCAGCGTGATCTCCGCATTTGGCAGCAATTGCGTGAGCGTGCGCACACCCGTCAGTATGCGATCGATGCCTGCTGCCGAAAACAGACTGGGGGTGCCGCCGCCAAAAAACACGGTGTGGATTTTACGGCCCCAGATATCGGGCAGCACCTGTTCCAGGTCCGACAGCAGCGCGTCGATGTAGGCGGCTTCGGGGATGCCCTGCGACGCGTGCGAGTTGAAGTCGCAATACGGGCATTTCTTCACGCACCACGGCAGGTGGATGTAGAGCGACAGCGGCGGCGAAACCGTCAGGCCACCACTGGCGAAACGCACGACGGAATCAGCCAATCCGGTTCAATTGCTTGAGTTGGTCCACCAGTTCGCGTAACGCCTTGCCGCGATGGCTGACGGTATTCTTGGTGTCTGCATCCAGTTCGGCGCCGGTCTTGTCAAACTCGGGCACCAGAAAATACGGGTCATAACCAAAGCCGTTTTCGCCGCGCGGTGTGTCGATGATTTCACCAAACCAGCGGCCTTCGGCGATCACCGGTTCGGGATCGTCGGGATGGCGCACATAGACCATGACGCAGGTGTAGTGCGCGCGGCGATTGGTTTCGTTGGCCAGTGCGGCGATAAGTTTGTCGTTGTTGCTGGCATCGGACTTGGGTTCGCCGGCATAACGCGCCGACTGCACCCCCGGTGCGCCGCCCAGCGCCTCGACACAGATGCCCGAATCGTCGGCCAGCGCGGGCAGGCCGCTGTGCAGGCTGGCATGGCGCGCCTTGGCCAGGCAGTTTTCGACAAAGGTGACGTAGGGCTCGGGACAATCGGGCACATTGAACTGCGATTGCGGCACGGCTTCAATTCCGAGCGGCGCGAGGATGCGGGCGATTTCACGCAGCTTGCCGACATTGCCGGAGGCGATAACAAGTTTGCTCATGAGGGGTTCCTTTTGATTTTTTTATCCGCGAATACCCGAAGGGCATAAAGGACGCGAAGAAACGCGAAGGGGGATTCGGATTTTCTTCGCGCCCCTTCGCGTCCTTCGCGGATCAATCCGCTTTTAACGTCATCAGTTGCGCAGCGGTGATTTGCGCGATACCGGCGGCCGCCAGGTCAACCAATGCATCCAGGGTGGCACGCGAAAACGGCACGCCTTCAGCCGTGCCCTGTATTTCGACGATGCCGCCACTGCCAGTGATCACCACGTTCATGTCGGTGTCGCACTCAAAATCTTCGATGTAATCCAGATCGAGCACCGGATGCCCTTCATAAACGCCAACCGAGACCGCGGCAATGCTGTCGTTGAGCGGGGTTTCGGCAAGCTTGCCTTCGCGCAGCAGACCGGCCACCGCATCGGCTACCGCAACGTAAGCGCCGCAAATGCTGGCGCAGCGGGTGCCGCCATCAGCCTGCAAGACATCGCAGTCAATATGCAGCGTGCGCTCACCGAGCTTCTTCAGATCGACCACGGCGCGCAGGGAGCGCCCGATCAGGCGCTGGATTTCCTGGGTGCGGCCGCTTTGCTTGCCGCGTGCGGCTTCACGGTCGCTGCGCGTGTGGGTGGAGCGCGGCAACATGCCGTATTCAGCCGTCACCCAGCCTTCACCACTGCCTTTTTTGTGCGGCGGAATCCTGTCGAGCACGCTGGCGGTGCACAGCACACGAGTGTCGCCCATGCTGACGAGCACCGAGCCTTCGGCGTGTTTGGTGAAACCACGGGTAAACGACAGGGTGCGCAGCGCGTCGAGCGCGCGGCCACTGGGGCGGGTAATGGTGGACATGGCTGCAAACTAAAAAGTGGAAAGCGCGATTTTACCGCGCCAGCCTCATGCATGGGCGGCTGCCCACGCGCGAAGACTTGCCTTGCAGCCAGCTTACTTGGCGGAAATTTTCTGGATGGCCTGCTGGATTTCGGCAATCGCGCGTTCGATTTCGTCGTCCGACACCGCCGGGGTACCGGGCAGCGGGCGCATTGCATTGATCTGCGTGGTAACGCCGCCATCCGGCAACGCCAGGGTGGAAATGGAATCCTTGCTCGGCATGCGTGCCTCACCCCAGGTCATGGCGATGAGGCTGAGGTTGTCGCCATGCTCACCGCCACGAAATTCGGCGTGATCCATTAAATGGCGCACTGCGTCATCCAGCGTGTAAGCATGCAGCAAGGCCGACAACTCATGGGCATTGATCATGCCCCAGATACCGTCAGTGCACAGCAGCATGGTGTCGGCGTCGTGCAACGGAATCGGTGCATTGCATTCCACCTGAGGCGAAATGTAGCCGCCCAGGCAGTTGGATACCTTGTTGCGTTCCGGATGATGCCCGGCTTCTTCTTCGCTGATGATGCCGTCGCGAACCAACTGGGCCACCGCGGTGTGGTCTTCGGTGCGTGCGATCATGCTGCCATCGCTGAACAGATACAGACGCGAATCGCCCACATGCGCCCAGTACGCCGTGTTGTCCTGGATCACGGCAGCGACGCAAGTGGTGTGGGGAATTTCCAACAGGTCCTGCTCAACTGCGTAGTCGTTGATGGCGAAATGGGCACGTGTAGTCGTGTCCGACAGGAAAGCCATCGGATCGTCCAGCCGGGGCTTGGCCACTTTCTGAAACTGGTCAGTAAGCGTCTGTACCGCAATCTGCGCGGCAATTTCACCATGCATGTGGCCGCCCATCCCGTCCGCCACCACCATCAGCAGCGCGTCGCGACTGTAGGAGTAAGCAACCCGGTCTTGATTGTTTTTGCGTCCGCCCTGGCGTGACGCCTGATAGATGGTGAATTTCATGACCGATACTTTAGAACAAATCTTTGCTGAGTGAGCGCTTGATACTCGATAAAAATGAAGGGCGGGGCGGCGCCATCGCGGTCCGGTCCATCAGCGTCTTCTGCAAGCTGAAGACGCTTTGCGGGCGCTCCATGTAATTAAGCTTGAGACAATGATCGATGGTTTCCAGCAACTGGTCGGAGTAGGCCCCCTTCCAGTTGGTCGTTGCCGGCACCAGTTTGTCATTGATCAAACGCGCATCGGCTGACTGCGGCGGATAACCCGCCAGGCAGGCGTAGAGGCTGGCCCCCACGCTGTAGACATCGGACCATGGGCCCAGCCGTTCACGATTGTGATACTGCTCGGGCGCGGCAAACCCCGGTGTGTACATGGGCTGCAGCTTGCTCTCTTCCTGGGTGAGGGTCTGTCGGGCCGCGCCAAAGTCGATCAGTACCGGCGAGCCGTCCAGGCGGATATACAGATTCGACGGCTTGATATCAAGGTGTAGCAGCTTGTGCGTATGCACCTCGCGCAACCCGTTCAGCAGCTGCGCAAACACCCGCCGGATAAAGCTTTCACGGATGGTGCCGCGGTTGGCCTGAATGTGCTGCTGCAAGGTTTTGCCGCGCTCGAAGCGCATCACCATATAAACGGTATCGTTGGCGCGGAAGAAGTTGGTCACGCGGATGACATTGGGGTGATCGATACACGCCAACGCCCGACCTTCCTCGAAAAAACACTTCATGCCATGGCGAAAGATGTTGTTGTTTTCGGTCGAATTGGCCTGCACGATGACCGAGCCTTCGGTACGCAGCACCAACTGCCCCGGCAAATACTCCTTGATTGCCACGGACTGGTTGTTTTCGTCGCGTGCCAAGTACACCATACTGAAACCACCGCCGCCTATCTTGCGCACGATGGTGTATTCGTTCAGCCGGTATCCGTTGGGAAGTGCCTGATTAGGTTGAGTCGCCATAGTCGAACGTCTATTATCTTTTCTATTGTGCCGGCAAGCCGGAAAAACCCATGCCGGCTCCGCACCGGCTTACACCTTAATCCAATCCTGTTACCACGCCACACATGACCACAAGCATGACCGGGTTTTCCGCCCATAGCCTCAACCTAGACCATGCAAGCGTCAACATCGACCTGCGCAGCGTCAATCAGCGTTACCTCGAGTTGCATTTCCGCCTGGCTGACGAACTCCGCCCGCTGGAACCGCAATTGCGCGAGTTGATTAATCAACGCCTCGCACGCGGCAAGGTGGAATGCCGGATCAGCCTGCTGCCGGTTTCCGCCGACTCGTTGGATAACGGCTTGAGTCCAGCCATTCTTGAGCGCCTTGCGCACTGGCAGGACGAAGTGCTGCAACGCCTGCCAAACAGCGCGCACCTGAGCGTCAACGATATCCTGCGCTGGCCTGGTGCGGTGCAGACAGCCGCCCTGTCACCAGATGTCCTGAACGAGGCAGTATTGGCGGGCGTTCGCGCCACACTGGACGAACTGGTGGAAAGCCGCCAGCGCGAAGGCGCCAAGTTGAAGCAGCACATTCTCGACCGGCTCGGCGCTGCCGAAGCCCAGGTAGCCGGTTTGCAACCCTTACTCCCCGCCCTGGCAGCGGCCCAGCGCGACAGACTGACGGAACGCCTGCGCGACGCGCTAGGTGAAGCCGGGCACGAGCGGCTGGCTCAGGAAATCGCGCTGGCGGCCCAGAAAGCCGATATTGACGAAGAAATTTCCCGCCTGACCGCCCATTTTTCCGAAGTCCGTCGCGTGCTCGACCAGAAAAACGCCATCGGCAAGCGACTCGACTTCCTGATGCAGGAACTGCACCGCGAAGCCAACACCCTCGGTTCCAAATCAGTGGCGGTGGAAACCTCGCGCGTTTCACTCGAACTCAAGGTCTTGATCGAGCAGATGCGCGAACAGGTGCAGAATATCGAGTGATTTTTGTCCGCGAAGAGCGCGAAGAAACACGAGGGGAAACCCTGAGATTTTACTTCGCGGCCCTTCGCACCCTTCGTGGATAGGCTTTTTTATTGAAATAACAGGGAATCCGGAGCAACCATGACCTCACACACCAGCCAAGGCGTGCTTTACATCGTCAGCGCCCCTTCGGGGGCCGGCAAGACCAGCCTGGTCAAGGCATTACTGAAAAACGACCAGGCCATTCGACTGTCGGTGTCCTACACGACTCGCGCCGCGCGCCCGGGCGAAAACGATGGCCGTGACTACCATTTTGTCGACCGCCATCGTTTTCAGGCCATGCTGGCCGAAAACGAGTTTCTCGAACACGCCGAGGTGTACGGTAATTATTACGGCACTTCAAAAGGCAGCATTTCCCGCGACCTCAACGCGGGGCACGACATTCTGCTGGAGATCGACTGGCAGGGCGCCGAGCAGGTCAAACAGCATTTCCCGCAATCCGTCTCAATCTTTATCCTGCCGCCCTCGTTCCAGGCGCTCCGCACCCGCCTCATTGGTCGGCAGCAGGATAGTGAGGAGGTAATCGAGCGCCGTCTGGCCGCCGCCGCCCAAGACGTCACTCATGCCGGGGCGTTCGACTATATAATCGTCAATGATGATTTCGACCATGCCTTGCTGGATCTGGTCGCCGTCACTCGCAGCGTTCGTCTCGAAACTGCACGCCAGTTGGACCGGCACACCGTGCTGTTCAACGAATTCCGACGCATCTAAACCGTACGACCTGAAGCAGGAGTATCCCTATGGCCCGTATTACCGTTGATGACTGTATCGACATATTCCCCAACCGTTTTGAATTGACGCTCGCCGTCACCTACCGCGCGCGCCAGCTGGCGCAAGGCTCACAGCCCATGGTCGACACCAAGGACAAGTCCGTTGTCACCGCACTGCGCGAGATTGCAGCTGGCAAGGTTGGCCGTGAGATCCTCAACCGAGGCCGCGCCTGAGCGCTCACCCCTCCCTCAACCGGCACGCGAGATTGGCGCGCCGATGATGGCGCACGCATTTGAGGCGCTACGCCCGGCGCTGGCCTACCTGCCGCCGGACGAAATCAGCGTCATCGAAGAAGCCTACGAGTTCAGCCGTAGCGCCCACGAAGGCCAGTTCCGCAAGAGCGGCGAACCTTATATATCCCACCCCCTGGCAGTTGCCGGCATTCTGGCGGGCTGGCATCTCGACGCGCAAACCCTGTCCGCCGCATTGCTGCACGACGTGGTGGAAGACACGCCAGCCACGGCGGTCGAGATCGAAGCACGCTTTGGCAAGGCTGTGGCGGTGCTGGTCGAAGGTGTATCCAAACTCGACAAACTGGCTTTTGCCTCCGAGCAGCATGCGCAAGCCGAGAACTTTCGCAAGATGCTGCTGGCCATGGCGCAGGATGTACGCGTCATTCTGGTCAAGCTGGCCGACCGCCTGCACAACATGCACACCATGGGGTCGATGCCGCCAGAAAAACGCCGCCGCATCGCCGCTGAAACGCTGGAAATTTATGCTCCGATAGCCAACCGGCTAGGGCTGCACACGGTGTATCAGGAACTGGAAGACCTTGGTTTTCACTACAGTCACCCCAATCGCTATCAGGTGCTGGCAAAAGCCGTCAAAGCTGCGCGCGGCAACCGGCGCGAACTGGTCGACAAGATCAAGCTTGCCCTGCAGGACAAGCTCGAACATTGCAAGATCGAGGCAACCATCACCGGCCGGGAAAAACACCTGTTCAGCATCTACCGCAAGATGCAGGAAAAAAATCTGGCGTTCTCCGAAGTATTCGATATCTATGGCTTTCGCGTCGTGGTGCGCGACCTGCCGTCCTGCTATCTGGCACTGGGTGCGATGCATGCCCTGTACAAACCGATTCCCGGCAAGTTCAAGGATTACATCGCGATTCCCAAGGCCAACGGTTATCAATCGCTGCATTCGATCCTGTTCGGCCCCAACGGCACCCCGATCGAGGTGCAGATCCGCACCGTTGATATGAACCGGCTGGCCGAGTCCGGCGTGGCCTCGCACTGGATGTACAAATCGTCGGACAACGCGCTCAATGACGTGCAGGCACGCACCCATCGCTGGCTGCAATCGCTGCTCGACATCCAGGCCGACCATGGGGACTCAACCGAGTTTCTGGAACATATCAAGATCGACTTGTTCCCCGACGAGGTGTATGTGTTCACGCCGCAAGGCAAGATCATGGCGCTGCCGCGCGGCGCCACTGCCGTGGACTTTGCCTTTGCCGTGCACACTGACGTCGGTCACCGCTGTATCGCAGTCAAGATCAATTACGATCTGATGCCACTGCGTACGCAGTTGCGCAACGGCGACCACGTCGAAATCATCACCGCCTCCAATGCCAGTCCCAACGCAGCCTGGCTGAATTTCGTCGTCACCGGCAAGGCTCGCTCGCATATTCGCAACCACCTGCGCAACACGGGCACTGAAGAAGCGGCCGCACTGGGCGAGCGCTTGCTCAACAATGCCATTGCCGCCCTCAACCCCGAAGCAAGCAGCCCTGAGCCAGCCGTTTGGGACCGTGTCCTCAAGGAATATGGTGTGCAAACCCGTCAGGAGTTGTTTGCCGGAATCGGGCTGGGGCGCAAGCTGCCTCTGGTCGTGGCACACCAACTGCTGCACGTGCTGGGCGAACACACTGGCGAGCCCGCCCATCCCCATGCCATCAGTATTCGTGGTACCGAGGGTGTCGCCGTCGAGCTGGCGCAATGTTGCCACCCCATTCCCGGCGACCCCATCCTCGGCTTCATCCACAAGGATCGTGGTCTTATCATTCACACCCATGACTGCGCGTCGATTCGCACCTTCCGCGCCGATCCGGACAAATGGCTGGACGTCGAATGGGAAGCCGAAGCCGGACGCATGTTTGACGTGTTGATCAAGGTGGTGGTTGGCAACCAGCGTGGCGTGCTGGCCAAAGTGGCGGCTGCCATTGCCGAGCATGGCTCCAATATCGGCAACGTGTCGATGGACGAAGAAGATGGCAGCCCCTACACCGTGCTGTTCTTCACCGTGCAGGTGGAAAACCGCATGCACCTTGCCCGCGTGATGCGTGGCCTGCGCACCTTGCCCGAAGTGGTGCGGATTTTCCGCATCAAGGGCAAGAAAGACGGTCGCGCCGTATCGACCCAATAAAATCTTCAGCCCCGCAACAGGACCCTTTCAGCATGAACAAAAGCATCATCCAGACCGCCGACGCACCCGCCGCAATCGGCACCTATTCGCAGGCTGTGCGGGTTGACCACACTGTGTACCTGTCCGGCCAGATCGGGCTGGAGCCTGCTTCCATGCAAATGGTCGAAGGAATCGATGCGCAGATTCACCAGGTATTCAAGAACCTGGCGGCGGTGGCGGCGGCGGCCGGTGGATCGCTCAGCGATGTGGTGAAGCTGAATGTGTTTCTAACCGACCTCGGCCACTTTCCCAGGGTCAACGAAATCATGGCGGGCTACTTCAGCCAGCCCTATCCGGCACGTGCCGCGGTCGGTGTATCGGCATTGCCGCGCGGTGCACTGGTCGAGGCCGATGCCGTGATGGTCATCGGTTAACAGGGCGTGCTAATCAATTGAAAACGGCCTCGCCGTTTTCCTTTCCGGTCAGCCCGGCAACCGCCGCCAAACTCGCCAAGCTTGGCCTCACCCGCGACGCCGACCTGGTGTTGCACCTGCCACTGCGCTGGGAAGATGAAACCCGCATCACCCCGATTCGCGACCTGCTGCCGGGATTGACCGCACAGGTTCAGGCCGTGGTTCGCGAGGCCAAGGTGGTCTACCGCCCACGCCGCATGCTGACCGTGACGGTGGAAGATGCCAGCGGGGTGCTCGGCCTGCGTTTCCTGAATTTTTACCCCAGTCATCTCAAGCTGTTTCAGCCGGGCGAGAGCTTTCGTTTCAACGGCGACATACGTGGCGGTTTTCTCGGACTGGAAATGGTGCACCCGCGCTTTAGCAAAGCGGATGACACGACGCCTCTGCCCTCTCAACTCACGCCGGTGTACCCCACCACGGCAGGCCTCGGGCAAGCCACGCTACGTAAACTGGTCACGCGCGCACTGGAAGCGCCCATCACCGATACGCTGCCTGGAGCCTGGCTGACCGAATTCGGCTTGCCCGGGCTGGAAAGCAGCATCCGCCTGCTGCACCAGCCGCCGCTCGACAGCGCGCTGGCTGAACTCGAATCGCACCGCCACCCGGCTTGGCAACGGCTGGCATTCGACGAATTACTGGCGCAGCAAATCTCGCTCGCCACCTCGCGTCGCCTGCGGCGCAGTCAACGCACCACGCCGCTGCCTGCCAAACAGCAACTCACAACCGCTTTCACCCAAACGCTACCGTTTGAATTGACGGCTGCGCAAGCGCACGCCTGGCAAGAGATCAGTACCGACCTGGAACAGCCCCACCCCATGCGCCGCCTGCTGCAGGGCGATGTCGGCAGCGGCAAAACCGTGGTGGCCGCGCTCGCCTGCATGCAGGCTATTGAGAATGGACTACAGGCGGCATTCATGGCGCCCACCGAAATTCTCGCCGAGCAGCATTACCGCAAGCTGGCTTCTCCCTTGTCGGCACTCGGCGTGCGCTGCGCATGGGTATCCGGCAGCCAGAAAAAATCCGAACGCACCGCTGCCTGGCAGGCGATTGCCGCTGGCGAAATCGACCTCGCATTCGGCACCCACGCCCTGTTTCAGGAAGCAGGCAGTTTTGCCCGGCTGGGACTGGCAGTCGTCGATGAACAGCATCGATTTGGTGTCGGCCAGCGGCTGGCGCTGATGCAAAAAGGCATCGAGCCGCATCAACTGATGATGAGCGCAACGCCCATCCCGCGCACGCTGGCAATGAGCTTTTTTGCCGATCTCGACGTGTCGGTGATCGACGCGCTGCCGCCGGGTCGAACGCCTGTCGTGACCAAATTGGTCAGCGCCACGCGCCGCGACGATGTGGTGGCACGGATACGCGAAGCCTGCCTGGCAGGTGGTCAGGCCTACTGGGTTTGCCCGCTGATCGAGGAATCCGAAAAACTGCAGTTGCAGACCGCGCAGGACACCCATGCCGCGCTGGTGGCGCAACTCCCAAAGTTACGCATTGGTCTGGTGCATGGGCGACTGAAGTCGAATGAAAAACAGGCGGTGATGGCTGCGTTTCAGGCCCATGAAATCGACCTGCTGGTGGCCACCACTGTCATCGAGGTTGGCGTCGATGTTCCCAATGCCGCGCTGATGGTGATCGAGCACGCCGAACGCATGGGACTGGCCCAGTTGCATCAGTTGCGCGGGCGGGTGGGGCGCGGCAGTCGCGAATCAGTGTGTGTACTGCTATATCAAACACCCGTATCCGAGCTTGCACGAGCCCGGCTCAAAGTGATTTTCGAACTGACCGACGGCTTTGAGATTGCACGCCAGGATTTGCTGCTGCGCGGCCCCGGCGAGTTGCTCGGCAGTCGCCAAAGTGGACTGCCCATGCTGCGCTTTGCCGACCTCGAACGCGATATCGCCCTGCTCGAAAGCGCGCGCAATCTGGCGCAACGCTGTTTGAATGCGCATCCAGACATTGCTGAACACCACGTTGAACGCTGGCTCGGAAGCCGTCAGGCCTTAGCCGCCACCTGAACGCCACAAACTCAACGCCGGAATATAAGTCAGCAGCAGCAGCCAGACCAGCAGGACACCCAGGAACGGCAGCGTGGCACGGAATACGGCTAGTACCGGCTGCTTGAAGCGCTGACTGGCGAGGTAGAGATTGATCCCCACCGGCGGTGTGAGGTAGCCGATTTCCAGATTGGCGAGGATGACGATGCCCAGATGCACCGGGTGGATGCCGAAATGCGTGGCCAGCGGCAACAGCAAGGGCGTGACGATCACGATGGCAGAAAAGATGTCCATCATGCAGCCCACCGCCAGCAGGGCGATATTCATCCACATCAGGAATTCCAGCGGACTGGTGA
The DNA here is from genome assembly GCA_031426895.1 of Thiobacillus sp. Taxonomy (GTDB): domain Bacteria; phylum Pseudomonadota; class Gammaproteobacteria; order Burkholderiales; family Thiobacillaceae; genus Thiobacillus. Next base: position 53,060 of record JASJPE010000007.1, read on the forward strand.
CCTGCGCCTGAACCCATTCAAGCAGGTGCATCGGAACCTGCGCGTCGATCAGCAGATTGGTCAGCCCCAGGCTCAGTCCCAGAATAATGAACAGGCTGCCCACCAGCGTAGCGGCTTCATAGGCAACCCATACCAGAGCCTTCACACTGATTGTTCGGTGGAGCAGCGTTTCAAGTACAAGCGCATACAGCGCCGTGCACGCGGCAAGTTCGGCAACGGTCAGCCATCCGGCTGCCAGTCCGCCGATTACGCCAACAGGCAACAGCAGGTCGGCCCAACCTGCGCGCGCGGCGGCGGCAAGCTCATTCAACTGGAAATGATGGCGATGTGCACCTCGTGCACCGCGCAACAAGGAATAAACCCCGACCAGGACAAACAGCAACAAGGTGGGCAGCAGGCCGGCCACGAACAGATCACCGATGTTGACCTGTGCCACCACGCCGTATAGCAGTACCGCCAGGCTGGGGGGCAACAGCAAGCCCATCGACCCGCCCGATGTAATGAGCCCCAGTGCGAATTTCTCGGGGTAATGCTCGTTTTTCAACATCGGATACAGCAACCCGCCGAGCGCCAGGATGGTGACCCCGGAAGCGCCAGAGAAGGCGGTGAACACCATGCATGTCGCGATAGCGACCCAGGCAATCCCTGACGGCATCCAGCCCAGCAGCGCATTGAAAAACCGCACCAGCCGCTGTGGCGCCCCGCCCTGCCCTAGGGTTGCCCCAGCCAGAACGAAAAGCGGAATGGCCACCAGATTCGGTGATGCGGCAAGCCGCGCAAACTCGACGATCAGCAGCGCTGGATCAAGTTGGGCGTCGCGGGTGGCGGTGAGCGCCGCCGCACCCAACACAATAAAAAGGGGCATGCCCAGCAGCGCCAGTACAACGAAAAACAGGATCGTCACGCTGCTTCCACCTGGTTCGCCAGCACGGCACGCAGTAAAAAATGCAACGCCAGCAACCCGAATGCAACCGGCAGAATCAGGCCCAGCCAGGTCAGCCAGATGGCTTCTGCCGCCTGGTATTGCAACTCGCCTTGCCAATACACCCACGCGGCATGCGTGAGCAACGCGCAAACGAAGGCGGCGGCCAGATTGAAAGGAATCGCAGCCCACTTCCTCCAACGCGGACGGGCTGCGAGGTTGGCAGGGTCAAGGTGCAGATGGCGTTGAGCAGCAACGGCAAGGGCGGCGCCGGGCAGCGCAACCCACAACACCATCTGTCGCAGAATGAGATCGCCACCGGGCAAAGTTGCATGGAACAAATTGCGCCCGATGATATCGGCCACTGACAGCGCCAGCATGGCGGCAAAGGCGAGCAGCGCCGCACTCAATTCGACTCGTGTCAGTGCCTTTTCCAGCCAACGACAGGTATGCAGTACACCCAACTTAATTTTTACCGCTGCGATGACGGGCCAGCGCGGTATCAACCTGCCGGTCAAGTTCGGCGAGCAGATACCCCTTGGCCTCCAAGGCGCTGACTGCCTTGCGGGAAAGCGCAGTCTGCTCGACGAGATCAATCGCCTGAAAACCCACCATCGGCTGGGTGGTCTTGGCCAGCACCGCAAGCGATTTCAGATCATCGCGCCGGGTGTCGGCAATCAGTTTTTGCGATAGCGGCACGCCCGTGTTTTTCAGCAGGGCCTGCAGATCGGCGGGCAGGCCGGCGTAGAACCTGTTCGACACCACCACTGCCCCGATTCCCGTCGCCATCGGCTGGCTGCTCATATAAGGCGTCTTGCCCGCCCATTGCAGCGCAATGCTGGCGAGCGGCGTGCTCACCACGGTATCGACGAGTCCGGTTGAAAGACCGGTGTAAACCTCGGTGATCGGTAGCGCCACCGGCGACCAGCCGTTGGCATTGAAAAACGCATCAATGAAGCGGTCGCCTTGCCATTGCCAGATGCGGCGGCGCGCGAGTTCATTCACATTCCCCAACGGTTTGGTCGAAAAGAAATGGATGTTGCCCACTTCCATCCAGGCGAGTAACTCGTACTGATTATTGCGAAATCCGGCATCGATCACCGGTTGAATTTTGACGCGCACCGCGTCGATCTCGGCATGATCGCGGAACAGAAACGGCGTTTCCAGAATGCGCGCAGGCGGGAAGATTTCCCCGACGCCATGGCCACTCAGCGCCGCTCCCTGTAACTGATTGAAGCGTATCTTGCGCAACATGTCCGGTTCGTCACCCGAGATGCCGCCAGGGTAGAACTTGACCGTGAGCCGCCCCTGACTCCTGGTCGCCAGTTCCTTGCCCCAGGCGTCGAAGGCCTTCATCCAGGTCGACCCCTGCGGGGCGAGCGTGGCGAATTTAAGGACATAGGTATCGGCCGCATGGGTTGCCACGCTTGCACACAAACACAACACAACAAGAAAGGCTTGCAACATGGGGTAGCGATTCAGGTTCAAAACAATTCCTCCTCTTGAGCCAATAGGGCGGCGGCCTTGTGCTTGGCCAGTGCATTGGCAAAGTTGAGATCAGGATCGGATTTTGCACGGTCCGGCGCATTCACGACTTGGGTCAACGTCGCATGAAATGCAGCACGGTCATTCATTTGCCGCATCAGGTATTTCGCACGATACATATCCACCAGCAGCATCTTGTTCTCGCCAATCTGGGCAGCGCGGTCGAAATGCTGCGCCGCGCGTGTGAAGTCCCCACCAAACATGGGGGCTCGACCACCGTAATACACGCCAAAAAACACATGTGCGCTGCCGTAATAATAGGTTTCATCAAGCACCAGTGCCCGGCGCATCAAGGCTTCAACACGAGGCAGTTCGGAAAGCCGTTCCGGGTCGTCGAGCTGGAGCTCGATCCATTTAGCCCAGGCCGACGCTGTCCAGAACAAGGCTGGCACGGCACGCGCATCGAGTTTCATCAAGGCCTGGTCCAGTGTGGCCGCGTTGCCTTTGAGCGCATCCGGAGCAACACCGGTTGCGGCAAGTGCCATTTCAGCGTGATCCAGTGCACGCCGATACAGTTTGGCTGCACGCGCCGGATCACCCTCTTCCACAAAGCTCATCGCATAGCCATACAAGCCCATCGCGGCCTGGATGCGGTACGGCGTGTTGCCCGGGTCAGCCAGCAGCAAGGCTTCGATCATCTTGATATTGGCCGGCATGCTCGCACGCGCCAACTCAAGATCGGTTTCACGGTTCATCGCTGCCACGCCATGGTCAATCAGGGGTGCAGCCCCGCGGGCGATGATCTGGCCGGTCGAACAGCCGCCAAGCAGGGACCCCGCTATCAGTAGAGCAGCGAGAGTCGGCAATGTACGCAGACGCATGGATGGATTCCTTGTTGCTGGTAGGTTTGTGTGGGGCATCGTAGCATCGAGCAGTGTAAACATCACAGATTGAATGCAACTCACAACGGGACTTTACAATCATCCCCCCCTCACGACATGGTGTGCAACACGCAGTCGGGGACAGCTTTGGCATAATGCGGACTTTCCGCATCAGCGACGACACACGGTGCCCGATACTCAACGTGGCTGGCTTTCCCGCCCGCCCGCCCTACCCCGCTCACTGCGTCGCTGGCTTTGCGACCGCGGGTCGCTGACGCGACGTCTGAAAGCGCGCTGCACCCGCTTCAGCGTTACCCCGTTGACCACCGGTTTGGCGCGTGCAAATATCGACGAGGCTGCATTGCTCAGTCTGTCAGGTCGACAGTATGCCTATGTGCGCGATGTCACCCTGCGATGCGATGACCAGGTAGTCGTGTTTGCGCATAGCGTCTTGACCCGCAAAAGCTTGCGAGGCGCCTGGAATGGCATTACCCGTCTGGGCAGCCGCCCTCTGGGCGAGGCCTTGTTCAACAACCCGCGCATCCGGCGGCAAGCGCTTGCCTATCGCAAACTCACACCGCGCCATCCCTTGTTCATGCGCATCAATCATCACCTGCCACAGACTGAACGCTGTCTGTGGGCGCGCCGCTCGGTATTCTGTCTGGCCGGGCGTCCACTCCTGGTTACCGAAGTATTCCTGCCGTCGATCACCCCACTATGACCCTGACCGAACGCCTCACCCACTACGAGAAACTGATGCGGCTCGACAAGCCGATCGGCATTCTGCTGCTGCTGTGGCCCACGCTGTGGGGGCAATGGCTGGCCAGCCATGGTCGCCCGGACTGGCTGATTCTGTGGATCTTCGTCATGGGGGTGGTGCTGATGCGCTCGGCTGGCTGCGTCATCAATGACTACGCTGACCGCAACTTTGACCCGCTTGTGGCACGCACTCGCGAACGCCCACTGGCTGCCGGCAAGATATCGCCGAAAGAAGCGCTGCTGTTGGCGGCGGGGCTCTCATTGCTCGCGTTCCTGCTCATTCTGCCGCTCAACAATCTGGTCATCGGGCTATCTGTGGTCGCGCTGTTTCTGGCAGCCAGCTATCCATTCACAAAACGGTTTTTTGCCATTCCGCAGGCCTATCTTGGCATTGCATTCGGATTTGGCATTCCAATGAGCTACGCTGCGCTATGGGGCGATGTCCCGCTGGAAGCCTGGGTGCTACTGCTAGCCAACACCTTCTGGGCCATCGCCTACGATACGCAATACGCCATGGTCGATCGCGAAGACGACCTCAAGATCGGCATCAAGACCTCAGCCATCACCTTCGGCAAACACGACCTCACCGCCATTGCGGTGTGCTATGCCGCGACACTGGGGCTGCTCGCCTGGGTCGGATTGCAGCGTGAAATGGGCGTCGCTTACTACACTGGGCTGCTGGTGGCAGCGGCAATCGCTGTTTATCACCTGAAACTGATACAGGGTCGCGACCCACAACAATGCTTCCGCGCCTTTTTGCACAACACCTGGTTCGGCGCAGCGGTATTCGGCGGCATCGCCGCCGAATACCTGCTGCGCAGCTTATGACGGGCAGGCCACGCGCGACTGCTGGCTGTTTGGATACGCCTGCTTGATCCCGCTCAGGCTTTTCAATGCATCCAGATCTTCGCTGCGGATGACGAAATAATAGTCTGTTCCCTGGCGCGCTTGCAGTTCGACGCGCGTCCCCAGCACACCCAGCGCCTCCACTTCACTCACCCGCCGCTGTGCGGATTCGGCATTCGCGTACAAGCCAAGTGAAATGGCATTACGCCATGCCTCATCCTTCACGACGAAGGCATCCTTCAAACCCGCAGCCACCAGTTCTTTCAACTTGGCCTCTGCCGACTCCGGGCTGGGCAAGGGCGGAAAAATCACCCAATGCCGCATGTTCAGCGGCACCTCGGTAAACGACATCACCCGCTCACCCGCCAGCGCCTTGAGTTGTTCACGGACCCGTGCAAACTCATCCTTGTTCAGTCCACGCCATTCCACGCACAAGTCTTTCACCACTTCTGTGCGAGGCGGTGGCACCTCATTCGATGGCGTACCTGCCTGGCTGCGCAGGCTGAGGCGATCGACATTCATCGGCGCAGTCTGGTCCGCTCCGGATTGCGGCCAGTAACTCCGCCCCATGAAAAATCCTGCCACCGCAATATTGGCCGCCAACAAAACCCACATCATCCATTTCATGCAGCTTCACTTTCTCTCGATACGAGATCTATGCCTTCCAACACCAAGGCAGGCACCTGCTCCGCTAACAAGGATAAATGCGGTAGCAACACCGACGCGCCTCCTCCGGTCATCATGCAATGTGCCTGCACGCCGGCCATCTCGCTCAGACGCGCGTGCTGCTGTTGTATCGCGCCGCACAGTGCGGCCACAACACCACTTTGGACCGCATCAGCCGTGCAGCGTGGAAATGCCTGCCAATCACCCTCCACATCAACCACGCCAGCCGTACCCTGATGAAGCGAGCCTTGCATCAACTCAATGCCGGGAACAATCAATCCGCCTAAAAACACGCCCTCCGCCGACAAGGCATCGACCGTCATCGCCGTTCCTACCGACACCACCAAGGTTGGGGCCCGGCTGCGTACACGGGCGCCAACCAACCCCATCCAGCGATCCACCCCCAATTGCTGCGGATTCGCATAAGCATTCTTCACATCCAGAAATTGAGCCTCGGTTTTTAACCATTGCGGCGTGATTGAAGCGGTGCCTAAAAGCGCGCTAATCTGACCCTCCCGATCAGGGTTCACAACACTGGCAATGAAGCAAGCGTCACCCACCCTGGGCACCTGTGCGAATACTGACAAGTCCGTGTACGGTAGGCTGCCACGTTCACACCACACACCATCCACCACCACGACCCATTTCAGCCGCGTATTACCCGCATCCAGCAACAGTCGCCTTGCGCTTATCGCCACGATTTATCCAGGCGCAAACTGATTTCACCACCGTTGTACGCAGTTAAACTGGAATTCATGCCACGCAACAAGAAGGCCCCCGTATCATCCACTCCGGCTGCAACACCATGCACACCTTGCGTATTCGGCAACTGTAGTACCACCGCCCGGTCTGTAAAGGCATCCAACGCCATCCAGTCAGCACGCAAGGCGGCGAATCCATGCTGACGGAACGTGTTCAAAACCCTATGCAATTCCTGTAAGCAGTCTGCCAACAATTGATTACGGCCAACGCTAACGCCCATTTCCGCAAGATCGACCACCGCCTGATCCACGGCATCGCGCTGCGCTTCGTTCAGGCAGACATTCAGACCAACGCCAACCACCGCGAAAGCAGCGCCATTCATGTCACCCTGTACCTCGACCAGAATGCCGGCCAGCTTGCGGTAATCAACCAGCACGTCATTCGGCCACTTCAAACGTGCCGTATGGCGGCTATGGCGATTCACTGTACGTGCAATCGCCAACCCAACCGCCAGGCTCAAGCCAGCCAGCGACTGCAAGCCACTGTCAAAACGCCACAGTACCGAGAAGGTCAAACTGCCGCCCAGCACGGCATGCCATTGACGGCCACGCCGACCCTTACCCGCACCCTGATGTTCGGCACACAGTACCGTGCCATCGGGTGCACCCGTCATGGCAGCGGTCATCAATGCGCTATTGGTCGAATCCACGCTATCCAAAATCCGCACCGAGAAGAACGGTGCGAGCTCATCCAACCGTGAGGCGACAGCACCCTCATCCATCCACTCAATTGCTTCCGGAATCCTGTATCCCCGTCCACGCACCGCATGAACATTGAGCCCCATCGCCTCAGCCTGGTTTAGAACATTGAAAATACTGGCGCGTGAGAGATCGAACTCATAGGCCAAATCCTGCCCGGAATGAAACACACCATCAGACAGACGACGCAGAATCGGGAACAGCGCTTTGTGAGGACGAGTATGCACCGGCCAAATTTTACATGGCTGTATGGTTCATAGTTGCTGCCAATTTTAACGCGCAATAAAAAACCCCCTCTTTGTGGGAGGGGGTTTTAGTGTTCTCCTCGACG
>JASJPE010000008.1:0-34238 GCA_031426895.1 Thiobacillus sp.
TGCCGCCACGGAATCCCGATGCCACGCCGGCAAACACGAACACGGCAATAAATAACAATATCGGACTGAACCCCAGCAGCATCGCTCCCACCGCCCCGCTACCCAGCGCAGCAACGCCACCGGCAGCCGGACGGCTCATCATGGCGGAGAGCAGCCAGCCAGCAATGATGCCGCCCACAATGAGCAGAACAAATGGTTCATCGCCTCCACCCCCATCCTGTTTGCCAGGCGGCGGCAGCGATTCACCTTCGATCAGCCGCATGAGTTGCTGCACCCCTGCGTCGATACCGCCATTGAAATCGTCTGCCTTGAAATAAGGCGTGATGACTTCGTCTATCACCCGCCTGGCCACCGCATCGGGGATCGCACCTTCCAGCCCGTATCCCACTTCGATGCGAAGCTTCCGGTCGTTTTTGGCCACAATCAGGATCAGTCCATCGTCAACATCTGTGCGGCCAAGTTTCCATTTTTCCGCTACACGAATACCAAATTGCTCGATCGCTTCGGGTTGGGTCGTTGGCACGATCAGCACTGCAATCTGGCTGCCTTTTTTCGTTTCAAATGCGGCAAGCGATTTTTCGAGCGTCGCAACCTGGCTCGCGCTCAGCGTCCCGGTCAGATCCGTCACCCGGCGCGACAACTCGGCCAAGGCCACCTGTGCCCAGACCGGCCACGCAAACATCAGCAGCAAGCAGCCGAGCGCAAACCTTGACCGGTAGACGGAAGTAAACAAACGGATCAGTAGGCCGGAGCAGGACTGGCGGGGGCTGCACCGGTACTGGCCGGAGCAGCGGGCGCACCGAAATCAACCCTGGGTGGCGCGGCAATGGCCTTCTCATTCTCCACCGTAAAGCTGGGCTTGGTGGCATAACCAAACATCATCGCCGTGAGGTTGGAGGGGAAGGAACGCACCGTGACGTTGTAGGTTTTCACTGCGCTGATATACCGATTGCGCGCCACCGTGATGCGATTCTCGGTGCCTTCGAGCTGGGCCTGCAGGTCACGGAATAATCCATCCGCCTTGAGTTGCGGGTAGTTTTCCGCCACCAGCAGCAAGCGCGAAATCGCGCTGGTCATCTGCCCCTGGGCAGCGATGTATTTCTGGAATGCCGCCTCGTCATTGACCAATTCCGGCGTCGCCTGGATGGAACCGACACGGGCACGCGCTTCGGTCACGGCAATGAACACGTCCTTCTCGTGAGCGGCGTAGCCCTTCACCACGTTGACCAGATTCGGCACCAGATCGGCGCGGCGCTGGTACTGGTTCAACACTTCGGCCCAAGTGGCCTTGATGTCCTCATCAGTGCTTTGCAGCGTGTTGTACCCGCAGCCCGACAAACTCAGCAACACAAATCCCGCAGCCACCCATTTGAAAACATCTGACCATTTGAACATTTCAGTCTCCCGAGTTGTAAGTGCAGCTTACGGTTATGCCACGCCCCATGAGGCAAACAGCGGATCGGACTCGCCCAGCCTGTCTGCGTAGCGATCATCCTTTGGACGTTTAAGCCCGCGCTCGACATAGGTTTCAACCTTTTTGAAGCCAGCCTGCTTGATCAGCATGCCGACCCAGGCCATGCGCTCCATCGGATGTAGTTGCGTCCACAGTTTAATCACCTTGGGCGGAAAATACCGGTTCGACATCGTCACCACGAACATGCCGCCCGGCTTCAATACCCGCCGGGCCTCTGCCACGATCCTGTGGGGCTGCGTCAGGTACTCAAACGACACCGTGCACACCACTGCATCGAAGCTGGCGTCGGCAAACGGCAGCCTGGGATCGACATTGAGGTCGTGCACGATGCGCTCGGCAAGTTGCGGATTGTCCGCCAGTTCCTCGGCATTCATCCCCAGGCCCACGGTGGACTGAACCGTATCCGGTATATGTGAACGCCAGCCTGCCATCAGGTCAAGCACCTGCGCATTTTCCGGCAGCACGGTGCGATACAGCGCCTGAATCCGGCGGGCACACACCGCATCGACGTGCGTTACTTTTCGGGGCTGTGCGTAAAACTCGGCATCGGGTGTCTCGTCTTCGCGCACAAATGCATCCGGCCCTTCAAAATCAGTCGGCGTCTGCATCTGCGTTTCCATGCCACTCCATTCCAGGAGCTGCCCGATCTGTCCCACCGGTTCGGTCGAAACATCGCTCTTGCCACTGTCGATGCTAAAAATGCGCCCCTGCAGCGGGTGGCTGAAATTGGCCACGAAGCTATCGGCATTCAGTTTCATCACCCGGAACATCGGGCCGGGTGCCTCATCGGCATGCAACAGCTGTGACGGATAAAATCGCCCCTGTTTGAGCGGTGCGATTTCGCTGTGGAACACCTCGTTGGGAATGTCATGCTCGAGCTTGGGCCCCACATCAACCTGTGCGTCGACCGGCTGCGTGTCGCCTGGCGCCCACACCACCACCTGGTGCCGGCCCAGATCGGAAAAGTAATTAACGCGAAAGCGCAAAGCAGAATGAAGAAGTTTCATAAACCGTCAGGCCAATCAATACCGGGTAATAAATTCAGGAAGCAGCTTGCATCAGTCGCCGTGCAAGACACAAATCCTCCCACGCAAGCGCCTTGTCGGTCGGCTTGCGTAGCAGGTAGGCTGGGTGATACGTCACGACCAGTGGCACACCCTGGAATTGATGCGCCCGCCCACGCAAGTGACCAATCGTTTCGTCGGTATCGAGCAGGCTATGCGCAGCAACCAATCCGAGCGCAAGGATGACTTTCGGCTGAATCAATTCAATTTGCGCCAGCAGATAAGGCCGACATGCCGCTATTTCATCCGGCTCGGGATGACGGTTGCCGGGTGGGCGAGACTTCAACACGTTGGCGATATAGACGTTCTTTCCACGCGCCAGGCCAATCGACATCAGCATGGCATCGAGCAGCTTACCCGCCTGCCCAACAAACGGCTCGCCTTGCGCATCCTCTTCCTCACCCGGCGCTTCGCCGATAATCAGCCAGTCGGCCTGCTGGTCGCCCACGCCCAGCACACCCTGCGTGCGGCTGGCATGGAGTTTACAGGCCGTGCAATGCGCAACGGCCTCAGCCAACGCATCCCACGTGTAGACAGTCGGTGATCCAGGCACGTCAGGCACATCAGCTGTCTCGCGCAACCGCCACGCCGGGCCTATCCCCAGTTCATTGAACACATCGTCCCGGCTCAACATGACAACTCGCGCTTCATGATCAGTGCATCCTCGCGACCCTCTCGTGCCGGGTAATAGGCCCGGCGCACAGCCAGATCAACAAAACCGCTATTGTGATACAGGCCTATCGCAGCGGTATTGGAGGTGCGCACTTCCAGAAACATGCTCTCCGCCTTGTGGTCGCAGGCGCATGCCAGGCAATGCTCCAGCAAATCGCGCCCCAGGCCGTGACGACGCCAGGCTGGTGCAATGGTGAGATTGAGCAAATGGGATTCGCCTGCCGCCGCCATCATGGCGTAATAGCCGATGATGCCTCCATCAGCCTCGTGCACCCACATGCTGTAGCCCGCGTTGAGCGAATCAGAAAAACTGCCGGCACTCCACGGATAGTCATAACTTGCCAATTCAATTTCATGAATGAGCGGCAAGTCTGCCAGGATCATGGGGCGTACGTGATACGCCTTTTTGAGCACAGCACTCATGCGGTTTTTCTCGCACGGCGCTCATCGATTGTCTGCGCAACTTTATCGCGCAGATAAATTGGCGCAGCCAGCGCCGCATCCACACTTTCACCACGCTCGAACGCCTGGGCAGCAAGCGGTGCCATGGCTGCGGCATCCGGCATGATCGTATCGTCGATGCGCACCAGTTGCTCCGTCAGTCGCGGACGCAACACAGCGCCCAGCGCCGCAAAACCATTTCCTGCCCCCACCCAACCATCGCCGTCAGGCACCCGCACCGATTCAGGCAAGGCCAACGCAGGTTCGATGACACAACGCCAGCCTGCCGGATCACGCTGATACGCGGCCCAATACACCTCGGCCATCCGCGCATCAAGCACCGTCAGCACCCTGTCTGCACCCGTCTGCCCGGCAATGGATTCAAGCGTAGAGATGCCCACCACCGGTAGCTCGGCGCCAAGCGCCAGACCTTGCGTCACCGCACAGGCAATGCGCAGACCCGTAAATGAACCCGGACCCGCACCATAAGCGATGCCGTCAAGCTGGCGCAGCGTCATCGCAGCTTCACGCAGCAGTTCGTCCACCATCGGCAGCAGCAGGCTGCTGTGCCTCTGTTCGGCCAGCACACGGCGCGCGTGAATCTGGCCATCCAGCCATAGCGCGGCTGAGCAATATTCGGTGGAGTTATCGAGAACAAGCAATTTCATGGGCGATATTTTACCGGTTCCTGCAAGGGGCTGCCCCAGGCGCTTGGCTGACAAACCGGGCAGGCAAAACCATCACGGTATTTTTTGTACGGGAGGCAGGACCGGAATCAGAATTTCAAAACGCACCCGCGACCACGGATCGCGTACCTCGGCCAACCGGCTGATGCGGGCAACCAGCGTTTCTCCTCCATCCATGAAACGGGCGACATCGGCATTTTCACGACGTGGCACATAGCCAAGCTTGTGGCCCTGCCATTCCACCCGCACAGCTTTTGCATCGTGTGCATTGTCCGGCTCGCGAATCAGCGTGAGGGCATCGCCCACCTGCATCTGCGGCCACAACGTCTTGCCTGCGTGATATTGAAATCCGGCCAGTGGAGAATCCTGCAGCAGGATATGAGCGGTAGTCTGGGCGTGCGCAGGGTTCGCCCACACCAGCAGCAAACTGAGCAGACCCAATATGGCGCGGCGATCAAATCGAAAACCAGGTCTGACTTTCGTTTCGGCTGAATGGGTGTGCACCGTGCCAATCACCTTCATCACGACTCTGCTGAAGAGGAAGCCCCCCATTCTACTGAGAAACACGCAATCAAATCCGCAATAACAGAACAGTTTCAGCTTTAGTTTTTTCACTGGACAAGCAGCCACAAGCTTGAGGTAGGATGAAAGTATTCTCATCACCGGGCCACCACCACATCGCCATGCCGAGAAAATCTGCCGCGTCGACCAAACTGTTTGTTCTTGACACCAATGTGCTGATGCACGACCCCACCAGCCTGTTCCGTTTTGAAGAGCACGATATCTATGTGCCGATCGCCACGCTGGAAGAACTCGACATGCACAAAAAGGGGATGACCGAGGTGTCGCGCAACGCGCGCCAGACCAGCCGCTTTATCGATGAGATCGTCAGCAAGCTCGATTCAATTGAAGACGGCGTACCGCTTGCCGCACACAGCCACAACGCCGCCACCGGCAGGCTGTTCCTGCAAACCGAGGCCATCTCCGGCGACATCCCGATGAATCTGCCGACCAGCAAGGTCGACAACCAGATTCTCGGTGTGGTGCTGTTCCTCTCGCGCCATCACCCCAAGCGTCAGGTCATCCTGGTGTCGAAAGACATCAATATGCGCATCAAGGCTCGTGCGCTGGGCCTGCCTGCCGAAGACTACTTCAATGACAAGGTACTGGAAGACACCGACCTGCTCTATTCCGGCGTGCGTGAACTGCCCGCCGACTTCTGGGATACCCACGGCAAGGGCATGGAATCGTGGCAGGCCAATGGTCACACCTACTACCGCGTCAATGGACCCTTGATATCGACCTTTCTACCCAACGAGTTCGTCTATCAGGAAGGTCCCAATCCGCTCTACGCCAAGGTATTGAAGGTGGAAGGCAAGCAGGCCGAAATGGTCACGGTGCGGGATTTCAGCCACCAAAAGAACAACGTGTGGGGCATTGTCGCGCGCAATCGCGAGCAGAATTTCGCACTCAATGTGTTGATGGACCCCGAGATCGATTTCGTCACCCTGCTCGGTCAGGCCGGCACCGGCAAAACCCTGCTCACACTGGCCTCGGCACTGGCCCAGGTGCTGGACAAGAAAATCTACACCGAGATCATCATGACCCGCGTTACTGTTCCTGTGGGTGAGGATATCGGCTTTTTGCCTGGCACCGAGGAAGAAAAAATGACGCCGTGGATGGGCGCCCTGGAAGACAACCTCGATGTACTGAACAAGAGTGACGACGAAGGTGGCGACTGGGGACGTGCTGCAACACAGGATTTGATCCGTAGCCGCATCAAGGTCAAATCGTTAAATTTCATGCGTGGACGGACTTTCCTCAATAAGTTTCTTATTATTGATGAAGCGCAGAACCTCACGCCCAAGCAGATGAAGACGCTGATCACGCGCGCCGGGCCGGGAACCAAGGTGGTCTGTCTGGGCAACATCTCGCAGATCGATACGCCCTACCTCACCGAAGGCAGTTCCGGGCTCACCTACGTGGTGGATCACTTCAAGGGGTGGCTGCACAACGGCCACGTCACCCTGCAACGCGGCGAGCGTTCACGCCTGGCCGATTACGCAGCCGAGGTGCTATGACCCCACCCAATACTGTTTAGTTTGGGTGTGCCATTTCGTGTCGTTCGCCCTGAGCTTGTCGAAGGGCAGCCCTTCGACAAGCTCAGGGCGAACGACTCAGAGGCTAGGCGAACGGCATTGTGACCCACCCCACTGAGGAGATCCACCATGGCCATCCGTATTTCAAAGCGCTGGATAATTCTGGCCGCCGGCCTCACGCTGGCCCTGCCCGCCCACGCCTTCGACTGGAACGGCATGTTGAAGGGCGTACTTGGCAAACCAGCCAGCCAGCCAGCGGTTTCGGGTGTGGATGCCCTCTCCAATAGCGACATCAGCGCCGGCCTGAAAGAAGCGCTGACGCGCGGTGCCGATGCTGCAGTCGCCCAACTGGGCCAGCAGGATGGATTCTTCGGCAACGCCGCCCTGAAAATCCCGCTGCCGCCCAGCCTGCAAAAAGCTGAAAAAGCCATGCACCTGTTTGGCATGGGCAAACAGGCCGACGCGCTGGTGCTGTCGATGAACCGCGCGGCCGAAGCGGCTGTGCCGGAAGCCAGGATCCTGCTGGTCGATGCCGTCAAAGAGATGTCGCTGGAAGACGCCAAAGGCATTCTGAGCGGCGGCAAAACATCGGCCACTGACTTCTTTCGCACCAAAACCGAAGCCAAACTCACCGAACGCTTTGGCCCCATCGTCAAAGCCACCACCGACAAGGTTGGACTGGCGCAGCAATACAACCAGTACGCCGGGCTGGCCGCTCAATTCAATCTGGTCGACAAGAACCAGGCCAATGTCGAACAGTACGTGACCCAGCAGGCACTCGACCGCCTCTATACCCTGATTGGGGAAAAGGAAGCAGCCATTCGCGCCAATCCGCTGCAGGCGGGCAGCGATTTGCTGAAAAAGGTTTTTGGCGCTGTGACGAGCAAGTAAATCTGTAGAAAGCGCCCGCTGCGGTATGCTTGGGGCTGGTTCACACCAGCCCTTTTTAATGCCATGGCCATCAAAACAAAAACACTCAGCCTGCTTGCCGGATTACTGCTCGCCCTTCCCGCCCAGGCTTGGGAAATCGGCGAATTCAAAAACGGCATGGGCCGCGACGATGTCCAGCAGGCACTCAAGACCTGGAACTTCGACAAGATCCTGCCGGTTGGCAATGATGGCCTGTTTGCCTACGATGCGCCCAACAATCCGGCTGGTCGCCGTTTTCTGTTCACCTTCTGCAACGACAAGCTGGTGGCATTCGACCAGGAAGTCGAACCGGCCTTCCGCCACTTTATCGTTATCGCTTCCAATTATTCCAACCTCTACGGCAACCCGCTCAAGGTCATTCCCTATACCAGCGTCATCGCCAACGGCGAGAAAAATCTGCTGGCCATGTTCTGGCGCAAAGGCTCCGATTACATGGGGGTGAAATACGTGTTGTACTCAGCAAGTGAACAGCTTTCGATGACCTGGCAGGTCAGCAACAACTGCTGGCAGGCACCGCGCTGACGCCCACCAAAAAGCGGCCTTGATGGCCGCTTTATCTTTGTGCTCTACCCATGGCTATTTCTTGCCCACAGGCTCATCGGCCATGCGCCAGATATCCACATCCTTGCCTTGCTCGCGCAGATGTTCCGCTCTGGCGGACAAGTAGCGCTGGAAGCTCGGCTCTTTCAGATACGCCCCGCTCAGCACATACGTGAAAATGCCCTGCGTATGAAAGAGTTTGAAGAAGGCCTCGGAGCGAATGATCTCCCTCCCTTTCTCGTTGAACACCACGATCGATGGCGCATATTTGATGTCCAGTTCCTTCGCCCATTCGCGCGCCGTGGTGGTTTTTCCCTGTGGGGTGACCACCGGCGAGCCTGACCACATGTTGAGCTGGATCGTGTCGAACTGGGCGATGATGTCGCGCGTTTCCTTGTCCGGCAGCACCCTCGCATGTAACTCGGCGCAACTGGGGCAATCCCGTTGCTCAAAAAAGACAGCAATCGGCCTGGCCTTGCTGCCCTTGCGCGTCAAGTCAAAGGGCGGGCGCTTGAAGAAGGATTCATCGATCAATTCACCGCCAGTCTCTGGAGGCTGATGGGCCGCGACGTAATCACGGTAGCTGGTTTCCTTTTCCCTGCCCTGCGCGACAAACTCCAGCGCCGTCTTGAATCGGGCAGGCTGAATGTAACCATTCAGTCGCAGGACGGTTTGCCCGGCTTCATCTAAAAACAGAATGCTCGGCGTGTATTGCACCTTGAGGCTGGCGGCAAACTGCTTCTCCGTCATGCGCTGATTGTCGAGTGCCACCACCTCACGGTCGCCCCACATATTGATGGCGATCACATCAAAATTTTTCCGCAGGTAGGTTTCGATATCCTGCTGCGACAGGTTGCGCTCAACCAAAGCATGGCAATAGGGGCAGTTGTCCTGCGTGAACAGAATCATCACGCGCTTTCTTTTCGATTGGGCTTCCGCAATATCGTCCCTCAGGTTCAGAAAGCTTTCCTTGAACCAGGCGGGATATTCGGTCGCTTTCCCGCCATAGTAAGCGCCCTGTTTTTCTGCTGCGTTTGCAAACCCGGCAAACACCATCAAGACACATGCGAACCACTTCAGCGAACAGCGCCAATACATTGAGTGTGAAATCATGTCATCTCCTGATTACAAATCCACGGCGCATAAACCCACCGTGCTTTACTCTATGCCCGAACCACCCTGCACGCTTTGAATTGGCCGTTCCAGACAACCCGCTGATTTATCAGGCATGCTCCCCATTCTCTATTCATTCAGACTGGGTGTACGTCAAATCAATCGCTCGGTAGTGAGTGCGCACCCTGGATCCGCCAGACCACTCATCCTTCAATGCTGCTCACCAGCAGGGCAAAGTCCGCGGCGGGCAGGGCCGCACTGAACAGGAATCCCTGGTAGGCATGGCACCCCTGCTGCGACAGAAACTCCCGCTGCGCTTCGGTTTCCACCCCTTCGGCCACGACGTTCAATCGCATGCTGCGCGCCAGGCTGATGATCGCAGCGGCAATTTCCATGTCGTTGTGGTCGAGCGGAATATCGCGCACAAAACCCTGATCGATCTTGAGTTCGTCAATGGGAAAACGCTTGAGATAAGCCAGCGAGGAATAACCCGTACCAAAATCGTCAATGGACAGACTCAGGCCCAATGCCTTGAGTGATTGCAACAAAACGACGGCCTCTTCGCCGTGGCCCATGATCATGCTCTCGGTCAGTTCCAGTTTGAGATGTTCAGCGGGCAATCCGGTTTTATCCAGGATCGCCGCCACACGCTCGACAATGTTGGCCTGTTGCAACTGACGTGCCGACAGATTCACCGCCAGCAGCAGGGGAGGCAGGCCGGCATCGAGCCAGGCACGGGCCTGAACGCATGCCTGGTGCAACACCCACTCGCCCAGTGGCACGATCAGGCCGATTTCTTCCGCCAGCGGAATAAACCGGGCTGGCGATACCAGGCCTTGTTCCGGGTCATTCCAGCGCACCAGCGCTTCACATCCCGTCACTTTTCCCGTGTGCATATCCACCAGGGGCTGGTAGTGCAATACGAATTCACCCAGGACCAGAGCGCGGCGCAGGCGCACTTCCATCTCCAGCCGCTCGTCGGCTGCCTCGGTCAGGCCGGGCGTGTAAAAACTGAAGGTATTGCGGCCGGTTTCCTTGGCCCGATACAAGGCCACGTCGGCATGCTGGATCAGTGCGGTGCCTGTCAGGCCATCGTCCGGGAACAGACTGATGCCAATGCTGGCGCCCACATACACTTCATGTCCGCTGGGCAGGTGGAAGGGCTGCTCCAGCATCTGGATCATTTCCTTGGCTATCTCAGCGGCATTCTCCGGACGTTGCACATCTTCCAGTATCAGCAGGAATTCGTCTCCCCCCAGACGACCCAGGGTGTCGTCTTCGCGCAAGCGGGCCCGCATGCGCAGGGCCAGCGCTTCCAGCAATTCGTCGCCCACCGGATGGCCCAGGCTGTCATTGACGTTCTTGAAACGATCCAGATCGATATACAGCACCGCAACCCTGCGCTTGTGGCGGTCGGCTGTCTCCAGCGCATGCTTCAGGCGTGACTGCAGCAACAGCCGGTTGGGCAGATGCGTCAGTGGATCGTAGTGCGCCAGATGTGCCAGACGCGCTTCCGAATCCTTCAACTGGCTGATGTCGGTCATGATGCCCACATAATTGCTGGGCAGTCCTTCAGCGTCATATACAGTACTGATGGTAAGCAACTCGGGAAACAGTTCGCCATTCTTGCGCCGGTTCCAGATCTCGCCCTGCCAATGGCCAGTCTCGATAATGCTGCCCCACATGGCCTGATAAAAAGCCTTGTCTTCGCGGCCTGATTGCAACAGGCTGGGGTTACTCCCCAGCACTTCTGCCTCGGTATAGCCGGTGATGGCGGTGTAAGCGGGGTTGACGTCAACAATGCGCGGCTGCAGATCGGTGATCACCACCCCTTCGCGCGTGCTTTCGAACATGGCTGCCGCCTGACGCAAGGAAAGTTCGGCACGCCCCCGCTCTACCGCCAGTCCGGCGATGCGGGCAAATTCACCGATCAGATCCAGTTCTTCCCTGGTAGGCGTGCGTGGCTGGGCGTAATACGTGCCGAACGTGCCCAGCACCTTGCCCGCCTTGTCCTTGAACGGGATTGACCAGCAGGCACGCAGCCCGGCACGCTCGGCAACCTCCGTGTAAGGCGCCCAGAATTCATGTGTGCGTATGTCTTCAACGATGCAGGCCTCGCCAGTAGCCGCCGACGTGCCACACGAGCCACGGCCCATACCCGGATCCAGCCCATCCACTGCCACATTGAAAAAATCGGGCAAGCTGGGTGCGGCCGCGGTGAACAGTTGGCCACTGCGGGGATCGCTCACCAGAATGGAAACGCGCATATCCGGGTGAACGGCCTCCAGACGCCGGGCGATCTCGCCCAGGATCAGTGACAAAGCCTGATTGGCCATCAGGCCATCCAGCACGGCAATGCGGGTTTCCCGCAATTGCTCGGCCAGCCTGGACTCGGTGATGTCGTGCCAGGCGCCAAACGCCTCGCCGGATGACCCTTCCCCTGGCCGCGCCAGTCGAAGTTCGTCACGCAACCAGCGAAGCTGCCCTGCCGCATTGAAAAAGCGATAGTCATGGCTGACAGGCTGGGCGTCTGACAAGCAGCTCACGCGGGCCAGTGCGGCTTCCCGATCGTCCGGATGCAGATGGCTGGCCCACCAGTCCGCCTGCAATACCTGTTCTTCCGTATACCCCAGCAGGCGCTGGATATTGCTGCTGACCCAGGTGAGCTTCGCTCCTGCCTGATCCGGCTGCAGGGTGTAGAGCACCACGGAACTGGTGGCCAGCGCATGTTCCAGGCGTTCCGAGGTTTCGCGCAGGTGGAATCGCTCCCGGGTCAGTTCCACCTGGTGCCGGACATTTTCCAGCGTGGCCGGCAGTTCGTGCAGATAGTCCGCATGTTTGACGATGTAATCATCAACGCCCAGATGAATCGCCTGGGCCGACACCGTCTCGCTGCCCTGGCCGGTGACAATGACAATGGGAATATCCAGACCGCGCTCGGTACGCAGCACTTTCACCACCTCCAGCGCATCGAGTCCCGGCAGACGATAGTCCAGCAGCACCACGTCAAAATCCGCAGGCGATTCGCTGTCCGCAGGCAAACTGTGCAACACCTGGTCGGCATCGCCCACCACGGTTAACTGGATATGCGGGGCATAGCGCCCCAGATGCCGCCGGGCCAGATCGATATCCGCCGCATGGTGTTCTGCATACAGCACGCGCAGGGAGCGGAAGCGTGCCGCCCTGGAAGTCGGGAAGTGCGCGCAGGCGTTGCGCAGGGTGGTGGCCAGACGCTCCAGCGAGGCAATGCTCTTGGTCAGGTAATCATCCGCCCCCACCTGAAGGGCCACCACGGCCGCTTTCTGGTCGCCTGACCCAGTGAGCATGACCACGGCCAGGGGCAAAGACTGCCGGCGGATCCAGTTCAACAATTCGAGCCCCGATCCGTCCGGCAGTTTCAAGTCGACCAGAACCACATCGAAATCAGCAGGCGTCTGCAGGCGCTCGCGCGCCTCCGACAAGCTGGATACCGTCGTCAGCATGATGTCGGGCGCCTGGCGCGCCAGGTGGCGGCTAGTCAGATCGGCATCGACCGGATTGTCTTCCACATACAGCACACGCATGGTCGATCCTAACCCGGAGGATGATTGACAAGACACCAGTACAACTCGATCTGGGCCGCCACATCCATGAGATTGTCGAAACTCACCGGTTTGACGATATAAGAATTGGCATGGTGTTGATACGCCATTTGCACATCCCTGTCTTCGCTGGACGACGTCAGCATCACCACCGGTAAATTCTGGCTCACCGGATGTTCGCGCAGGCGACGCAGCACCTCCAGTCCATTCACGCGCGGCAGCTTCACATCCAGCAGGATCACCAGCGGCATGGTTTCGCCCGCTTCCCAGCGCGGAATCCAGTCCAGCGCTTCCTGGCCGTCGCGGGCCACCTGCACGGGGTTGGCCAGTTCGCGGCGCGCAAAGGCACGTAACATCAGGTCCACATCAACCGGATTGTCTTCCACCAGCAGGATCGGGCGAGTACTTGGATGGGGCGTCATCGCGGCAACTCCAGGTAGAACGTGGCGCCCTTGCCGGGCACGCTTTCGGCCCGAATGTCGCCGCCCATGCGCTGCATGGCCTTATGCACGATGGCCAGGCCGACGCCGGTACCGGGATACTCCTCGGCACGCTGCAAACGCTGGAAAATTTCAAAAATTCGGTTGTGGAATTGCATATCAAACCCAATACCGTTGTCCCTGATGGTCAGGGTAATCGATTTCTCGCCAGCCACGCCACTGATGGACAAGGTCGGCGGATGGCTGTCACGGGTAAATTTAAGCGCGTTATCGACCAGATTGCGCAGCACGATGGCAAGCCCCTCCGGGTCGGCACGCACCGTCAGCCCCTGCAATGACATATCCACCACCATGCCGTGCTGTTGAATATCGGCCCGCATTTCGCCCAGCACCTTGACCACGACTTGTGACAGATCCAGTGACTGGCCCAGCAGGCTACGCCGCTCCATGCGGGAATACGCCAGCAGATCCTCGATCAACTGGCTCATCTGCGCCACGCCGTTGCGCACATTGTTCACCAGCAGAATACCCGCCTGGTCCAGACGATCCCGGTAATCCTCCAGCAGCAGCCGGCTGTAGCCATCAATACCGCGCAAGGGCGCCTTGAGGTCGTGCGAGACCGAATAGGTAAACGTTTCCAGCTCCTTGTTGGCGTTGGCGAGTTCAGCCGTGCGCAGGCGCACCCGCTCCTCCAGTTCGGCGTTGAGCTGACGGATTTCGTCTTCCATCTGCCTGCGCTCGGTAACATCGCGGGACACCACCACCACCCGTTCAACCTTGCCATCCGCTCCGCGAATCACGCCGCCCTGGGACTCCATGTAACGCAGCCGTCCATCGGGCAACACGAAGCGAAAATCGATGCGATGCCCGTGTCCGGTCCGCACCGTTTCCATGAACACCTCGCGCACCTTGTCCCGATCGTCCGGGTGAATTTCGGCGAATGAATCCGTGCCCATCAAGGCTTCGGGATCGCCAAACAAGACCTGGTAGGACGGGCTGTTGTACAGACGTCGCCCCTCCAGATCCAGCACCGCCACCATATCGCCCATGTTCTCGGCAATCAGACGAAAGAAGGCCTCCTGCTCCTGCAGCGCCACTTCCACCTGCTTGCGGGCAGTGATGTCGTTGATGGCGGTGAAGATGGCCGGTTCGTTATCGAACTCCACAATGGACGCCGACACCAGCGCCCAGAAGGGGTGGCCGTCTGCTGTCCGCATGCGCACTTCGAGGTCATTGACCTTGCCTGTTTTTTGCAGCGGCTCCAGAAAACGCTCACGCTGCGAGCTGTCCTCGTAGAACCGTTCCGCAGGCTGGCCGATCCCGTTTTCGCGCGATATCCCATACTGGATTTCCGCACGGTGGTTGCCATACAGCAGGATGCCATCCCGCACCCGGGTGAGCACGGCGGGGAATGGCGCCAGTTCGAGCAGCGACCGGTAGCGCATCTCGCTGTCCCGCAAGGCCAGTTCCGCCTGCTTGCGCTCGGTGATGTCGCGTACCACGGCGATCAATTGCATGCTGCCCGGTAGTTGGGTCAGTCGGGCTTCGAAATGCTGCATGCCATCTGGCATAAGCAGATCGTATTCAAAAGTGACCAACCCACCGCGTTTGCCAATTTCTGCAATTTTGTTTCCGAAACTGACCCCCGGTTCAGGGGGCAGCACGTCCTGCATGCGCTTGCCCAGGAAAGCCTCGGGCTGCAAATAAAGCAAGCGGCTTTGCTGCGCCCGGTAATCACGGATGGTGCCGTTTGCGTCCATCAAAAAGAACAGGTCGGGCAAGGCCTGGAATACGGAATCCAGCACCAGCCAGCTCCGCCGTGCCCGCGCCTCAACCTGCTTGCGTTCGGTGATGTCCTGGACCGCCCCTTCGAGGCGTACCACCAAGCCCTCCTCCAACACCGGCATGCCGACTGCATGGATCCACTTGTGCGCCCCCTTGGCGGTGGTGATTTGCAGTTCCAGTTCATAGGGCTGGGCACGCTCAATGGCCGCTTGCTGAGCCTGTTCCAGCCTGCTCCGGTCCGGCTCGATCAGACAGGCCATGAGCGGGGCATCCGTGATCTGCGGGCCCGGCTCCAGGTCATAGATACGGGCCACTTCATCGGTCATGATGCACCGCATCGTCGCCACCTCAATCTCCCAGCCGCCCACCTTGGCCAGACGTCCCGTGTGGGCCAGCAGATCCTTCTGCCGCCGCAACTCGGCTTCGGCATTTTTACTCTCGGAGATGTCTTCCGAGAAGATGACGATGCCGCCCACGCTACCGTCTGCCGCAATCCAGGGTCGCACCTCCCAGCGCAACCAGATCACGCTGCCATCTTCGCGCGCAAACTGATCCTCATCGGACCGTACCACCTCCCCGCTCAGGCCACGGTTGTGGATGGTCTTCCAGCGCTCCGGGATCTCCGGGAAAATGTCGTAATGGGATCGGCCGAGGATGTCGCTTTCCAGGTCATAGTCCGACAACCAGCGGGTACTGAAGGCCAGATATCGCATCTCACGATCGAACATGGCGAGGGCGGCCGGTGCGTGTTCGATGAACAGCCGTAATCGGGATTCGCTTTCCAGAAGTGCGGCTTCGACAAGCTTGCGGTCGGTGATGTCGCGGGCAATGCCGAACACACCGCGTATTTCGCCGTCGATAAGAAGCGGGCCTTTGGTGGTCAGGTAATAGTAAGTGGCGGTGGGGGTAGTAACCGGTTCCTCATAAGTGTGGGTTTCGCCTGCATTCATGATGCGCAGGTCATCGGCACGGAAGCGTTCCGCCGACTCTGTTGCAAACAGAGCATGGTCATCTGCACCCAGGATTTCCTCCATGGAACGGCCAAGCAACACGGACAGCGCCTGGTTACCCGCGATGTAACGCCCTTCAGCATCCTTGACGAAAATCGCGTCCGTGCTGCCTTCCACCAGGGCATTCAGGATGCTGTGCAACCGCTTTAGTTCTGTTTCCTGCTTCTTCCGTTCGGTGATGTCGGTAAAGAAAACCGAAATGCCATCCTGGGTGGGGTAGATGCGGTTTTCATACCACTGATCCCAGGGTGGATAGTAGTCTTCCAGACGCACCATTTCGCCGTCATGCATCACCTGCTCGTAGGCTGCCTGGAAGGGCTGGCCGACCCCCTCGGGAAATTCGGTCCAGATGTGCTTGCCGATCAGGTCAGCCGCTGATCGACCAAACATCTCCCCGGCCTTGCGATTGACGTACTGGTAACACCACGTCCGATCCAGACTGACAAAACCGTCGCTCATGCTTTCCAGCAGGTCCACCATGTGCCGGTTCAGGGTTGCCCGGGTGCGATCGGCCTCGATGAATTCCAGGGCGAAGCCGATGTTCTCAGCCAGTTCATCCAGCAAGCGCAATTCGTCTTCGTCAAAGAACCCAGCACGATCCGCGTAGAGATTGAAGGCACCGCGCACCTGGCCGCCCACCCGGATCGGGAATGCAGCAGAGGCCCGATAGCCCAGAGCCAGTGCCGCATCGCGCCAGGGTGCCATGTGTGGATCATTGGCGATGTCATTGCAGACTGCGTGCCGCCCTTCACGCAAGGCCGTCCCCGTGGGTCCGCGGGCATGTTCATCCTCGCCGAGCGAGATATGAATATTCTCCAGGTAATGCTCCACCACCCCCGCATGCGCCAAAGGCCGCACATGGTGCGAATCGGCTTCCACCATACCCAGCCAGGCCATGCGGAATCCACCGACCTTGACAGCAATACGACAGGCCTCGTCGTACAAGGCCTGTGGGTTTCGCAATCGCACAATGGCCTCGTTAATGCCGCTCAACACACCGTACAACCGGTTGAGACGATAGATGCGCTCCTCCGCCGTCTTGCGCTCGGTGATGTCCAGTGCGGTTCCGTAGTAACGACACGGTTTACCCATACGATTGAACTCAGCCGTGCAGGTGATTTCCAGCCAGCGCGAACTGCCGTCCGGCCGCAATACGTGGGAGATGAGCGGCGGCAGGCTATCGCCAGGGGCGAGCCCCCCCAATTGAGACAGGTAATGTTCGTGGGCGTCCCGCTCCTCCGGGTGAATCCAGCGACGCAAGGTGGGCCAGTCCAGTTCGCACGGGGAGCGACCGGCAATGCGGAACAGTTCGTCCGACCACTGAATCCCGCCGCTGGCCAAATCCATCGACCAGTCACCCATATGGGCAATGCGCTGGGCTCGTTCCAGCTCGGCCCTGCGCCGAGCCAGCTCGTGCCGCAGCTGGCGATTCCACAGCAGAATCACGAGATAGCCCAGCACGGCCAGGCCCGTAACCCCGGCCAACCAGGGGGACAGGCGTGAGATCAAGGTCGGCTGGCTGAGACGCTGGATGTCATCGGCGTGGCCCGGCATCCATGTCTGAATGATTTCATTCTTGCGCTGAGCCGGCATGTCAACCAGTGCCTGGTCAAGAATGCGTGCCAGCTGCGGCCAGTCCTTGCGCACGCCAAAGCGCTGACCGTTCATTCTCATGTCGAAAGCAGCATTGACCTTGAGGTTGGAAAACCCATACTGGGCCGCCAGATACGTACTCACACCGAGTGCGCCGATATACGCATCCGTTGCACCCGAAGCCACTGCCATCAATGCTTCAAGCGGCGCGGCCACATAGTGAGGTTGCAAAGCCGGATACCGCTCCATGACTTCCTTGCTCGACGAATACCCCTGTACCAGCACCAGGCTCAGGCCTGCCAGTTCCTCGGTTGAACGCAGTTGAGGCGTGTCGTCACGGGTCATGATGACCAGCGGCGTGGGCAGGTAGATGGAGGTAAATTCGAGGAAGGCCTCACGTTCAGGCAAATGCGCCACGGTGGCCACGGCATCGATGCGACGTTCCTGCACGGCAGCCATAAGTTGGGGCCAGTCCAGGTCGGCAACGACCTCGAAACGAACCCCCAATGCCGGACCGAGGTAGTCCAGAAACTCACGGACTATTCCCTGCAACTGCCCCTGTTTATCGAGAAAGGAATACGGGCCATAGCTGGCGTCGATCCCGATGCGAATCACCGGATGAGCGGTCAGCCAGTCTTTGTCTGCCTGGGAAAGCGAAGGGTGTTCTGGAGCGGGCATCCTGTCTGCCCATGCTTGCGAAGGGAGAAACAGGTAGGCAATGCCCGTCAGCAAGGCAATCGCTATCAATATGCGCAGCGCTCTAGCCACGAGGTTTTATCCGCTGAGGAAAGACATCCATGCACATGATCGTATCCCCCGTCCAGTTTGCCTGATGCGTAACCGGCCCGTGCTACAAGGGCGTCGTGCTACAAATCACTGCCACACAAAGGAATTTATCACGTAATACAAAGGGAATCGGGATTGCCTGGCCCGGCAGATTGCCGTCCTGCACCAGGCAGGCACAGTCAGATAACCGCGGCTGGATTTCAGACCGCGGAGTCGTTTGACGGGCTTACAAGCAGTTCATGGCGGTGATAGCCGTTACGCGCCAAAATTCGGCCCGTTCGTCCGGGGCACTTCGCCCATGCTCAGAAAACCTTGGCGAAGAACCCGCTCAACACTTTATTAATGGCCGCGTGAGCCCGGCTTGGATGAGAACGGCGCAGCCTGCGGACGCGGTTTACGCGGCGGGGCAGCGCGGTTGGGGGCGGGCTGGGTGGCCGCGGGTTTGGCACCGCCAGCCGCAGACTGGCCCTGAGCAGACCGGCCCGGCGCATTGCGATTGCCGGATTGCGTGCCACGTTGGCCATTGCTCTGGCCCCGTCCACCACGCCCTTGCGGCGGACGTGGTGGGCGTTCGTCCGACATCAGGTCGGCTTTGGCCGGCGGGGTAAAGCCTTCAATTTCCACCCGCACGATCGAGCGCTTGATCAGCTTTTCGATGTCGCGAAGATAGCTGATTTCCTCATCGTCCACCAGTGACAAGGCCGAGCCGGTGCTGCCTGCACGACCGGTGCGGCCGATGCGATGGACATAGTCTTCCGCCACGTTGGGCAATTCAAAGTTGACCACTTGCGGCAACTGGTCGATGTCGATGCCGCGCGCGGCGATGTCGGTGGCAACCAGCACACGCACACTACCGTCCTTGAAGCTTGCCAGCGCCTTGGTGCGTGCCGACTGGCTCTTGTTGCCATGAATGGCGGCAGCGGTGATGTTGTCCTTGTTCAGCTTCTCGGCCAGCTTGTTGGCGCCATGTTTGGTACGGGTAAACACCAGCACTTGCTGCCAGTCGTGGTGGTTGATCAGATGCGTTAGCAAGTCACGCTTGTGCGCCTGCGGCACGCGGTGCATCGACTGCTCGATGATCTCCACAGCAGTATTGCGGCGCGCCACTTCGACGCTCTTCGGGTTGTGCAGCAGGCCGTTGGCCAGGGTCCGTATCTCGTCGGAGAAGGTCGCCGAGAACAACAAGGTCTGGCGCTGCCTGGGCATCACAGCAAGCACTTTCTTGATGTCGCGGATAAAGCCCATGTCGAGCATGCGGTCGGCTTCGTCGAGCACCAGGATTTCGACGCCGGATAAATCCACCGTCTTCTGGCCCATGTGATCGAGCAGACGGCCCGGTGTGGCCACCAGAATATCCACGCGCGATTTCAGCGCCTTGAACTGCGGATTGATGTTGACGCCGCCGAACATCACCATGGTGGTGAGTGGCAGATATTTGCCGTAAGTTTTAACCGATTCTTCAACCTGCGCCGCGAGCTCGCGTGTCGGCACCAGAATCAGGCAACGCGGGCGGCCCGCCTTGGGGGCTTGCGCAGCACGCGCCGATAACTGGTGCAGGATCGGCAAAGTGAAGCCAGCGGTCTTGCCGGTGCCGGTTTGCGCGGCGGCGAGCAGGTCGCCACCGTCCAGCACTTGCGGAATGGCCTGCGCCTGAATCGGAGTGGGCGTGGTGTAACCGGCTTCGGCAATCGCACGCAAAATGGGTTCGGCCAGCGCGAGGCTGGAAAAGGTAATTTCAGTAGTCATGTGGTTTCCTGCGACGGCCTGTCACGTTTGCAGTGACACCAATCGAGGCAGACGAATAGGGGATCGTGAGATCAGGGTGAGAACCGCGCACCGATTGGTTGGGTGCGGGAGGGCGCACTATACCGGCTGAGGCCCGGAGCGGCAATGGTTTTCACCAGCCGGCCCGGAAGCCCTGCACGGCCGCTCCATTCATTTATACGCACACAGCCGGGTCCACTTGAGTGGCTTTACACCTTGGCAGCTTCACGCACCAACGCATCGAGGGTGTCATTCAGCTGCTTGAATGCGGCAGCGCAGCTTGTATCGGTTTGCATATGCCCTGGCCCTGATAGCGTCTGATAGCCCAGCCAGCTTTTCCCCATTGCGTCCTCCCAGGCCAGCACCCGCAAGGGCAAATCCAGGCCCATCGTTTGCACACATTGCAGCACAGGTGTGCCGCCTTTTGGATGACCAAAAACAAGCAATTGAGTCGGCCGCAAATCCTGCCCAATGCTGAGCGCGCCTGCGGCATGGTCGATACGCGCAAAAATGTTCAAACCTCGCGCCCGAGCAATGGCTTCCAGCTTATCCATCGTGGCCTGGGCCGAATGAGCTGCAGCCACAGACACCATCCCTTCCGCCGCATAAGCAGGTGAGGCAAGCAAGGCTACCGACAACACGATCATGGCAAGTCTGGACATGGGAGTCTCCTTTTATCCGGTTAAACACCTTGAGTCGTTATAGACAACCCGCCCTTACACCTCTCCAGAAATACGCTGCGACCCATACACGCCGGCGCTGGATAGAAATAAGCTCATTGAGGCGCGCTGTAAGGAAATCACCGCATTGCCGACCTATGGGCAGTAACGCTGTTGCTGACTCATACCGAGCCCGCCAGCGTTCTGACCAGAATGGAGCCGGGTACACCCGGGAGATCACATGAAAACCAACACCACGACACTCGCCCTCGCCCTGACCACCGCCATCGGCATGACGGGGATCGCTCACGCCGCGGGCAATCCGTTTGCACTCAACGCGCTAACCCAGGGTTATCAGGTTGCCACTGCAGACAAGGTTCAGGATGGTAAATGCGGCGATAAAAAAGAGGCCAAGGCCCAGGATGGCAAGTGCGGCGGTGCCAAGGACATGAAAGCCACAGAAACCAAAGTTAAAGCCAAAGACGGAAAATGTGGCGAGGGCAAGTGCGGCGCCAACAAAAAGTAAGACGCCAAGCCCAAGGAACCAGGCCGGGGGCACGTGTCCCGGCACACGCCAGGAACGTTCCCCTATCCATCCAAAGGGACATCATGCATTCAATCATTCACTTTTATACAGCGCTGACGATCCTGCTCGACCAGGCTGGCAGCCATATCGGAATGCTGGGCTTGCGGCTGTTGCTGGCCTGGGAGTTCTGGGAATCCGGCGTCACGAAATACAGCGGCGATAACTGGTTCGCTGATATTCAGGGCGACTTCCCCTTCCCGCTCAATCTCGTGCCAGTCGACATTTCGTGGTTTCTTGCAACCTGGTCCGAATTGCTTGGCGCAGTTGCACTGGTGATTGGACTGGGCACCCGTTTTTTCAGCGTCTCGCTGGTCATTCTTACCCTTGTTGCCTGGACCAGCGTTCACGCAGGCAATGGCTACAACGTGTGCGACAACGGCTACAAACTGGCGTTGATGTATCTGGTCATGTTCGTGCCTTTACTGTTCAGCGGTGCGGGGAAACTGAGCCTGGATCACTGGATTGCCCACCGGTTCATGACACCATGAGCATGAGGCCCTTGAATTGCCAAAGCCAGGAAAAAGCGACGAATGATGCGTGACAAAAAAAGGACTTACGTCACCGTAAGTCCTTGATCTTGATCGAGCATGTTCGGGATGGTGGGCAGTACAAGGTTCGAACTTGTGACCCCTGCCGTGTGAAGGCAGTGCTCTACCACTGAGCTAACTGCCCGAAGCGGCGCGAATTAAACCATAACCCGATGCCCACGGTCAATTTTGAGGCGTGCTATCCAGTAAAATAGCGGGTTTTGTCGCTCGGCCCTGTCATGATCCGCACCCGTTTTGCTCCTTCCCCCACTGGTTACCTGCATATTGGCGGTGCGCGCACTGCGCTGTTTTCGTGGGCGTTTGCGCGCCATCACGGTGGCCAGTTCATTTTGCGCATCGAAGACACGGATGTGGCACGTTCAACGCCCGAGGCGGTGCAAGCCATCCTCGACGGCATGGCCTGGCTGGAACTGGGTCACGATGAAGGCCCGTTCTATCAGATGCAAAGCATGGATCGCTACAAGGAAGTGATCGCGCAGATGCTGGCCAACGGCCAGGCCTATCACTGCTATTGCAGCCCCTCGGAACTCGATGCGATGCGCGAGGTGCAGCGCACGCGCGGCGAAAAGCCGCGCTACGACGGCCGCTGGCGCCCCGAGGACGGCAGAACGCTGCCCACGCCCCCTGCGGGCATTGACCCCGTGGTGCGTTTCAAGAACCCGACCACGGGCAGCGTGACATGGAAAGATCTGGTCAAGGGCACGATCGAATTTGCCAACGCCGAGCTCGACGATCTCATCATCGCGCGCGGCGACGGCACCCCGACCTACAATTTCTGCGTGGTGGTGGACGACTGGGACATGCGGATCACCCACGTGATCCGCGGCGATGACCACGTCAACAACACTCCGCGCCAGATCAACATCCTCAAGGCACTGGGCGCCACGGTGCCGCAGTACGCGCATCTGTCGATGATCCTCGGCGACGATGGCACCAAGCTTTCCAAACGCCATGGTGCGGTGTCGGTGATGCAGTATTTCGAGGAAGGTTACCTGCCGGAAGCGGTCATCAACTATCTCGCGCGACTCGGCTGGTCGCATGGCGATGCCGAGATTTTCAGCCGCGAGCAGTTCGTGCAGTGGTTCGACCTCGACCACATCACGCCATCGGCCGCTCAATTCAACACTGAAAAGCTGCGCTGGCTCAATCAGCAATACATCAAGGCTGCCGATGATGCGCGGCTGGCCAAACTCATGCGCCCCTTCCTGGTTCGCAATGGCGCCAACCCGGACGAAGGCCCCGATCTCGCTGCAGTATGTGCACTGGTCAAGGAACGCGCCGCCACCATTGAAGAACTGGCCGATGCCGCCACGCTTTTTTACCGCACCCTGCACCCCACGCCCGAACTGCTGGCGCAGCACATCACGCCCGAGGTGCTGCCGGCACTCGCCGATCTGGTGGCCCGGTTTGAAGGCTTGACCTGGGAACGCAGCGCGATCAGTGCCGCTTTCAAGGAAATCCTCGCGGCGCATGGCCTCAAGATGCCCAAGCTGGCGATGCCTGTGCGCGTGCTCGTCACCGGCGAACCGCAAACGCCCGCAATCGATGCCACGCTGGAACTGATCGGGAAAGACAGGGTGATCAGTCGCCTCAAAGCAGCACTGTAAGCCGCACAGCGGCGAATGATTCCGCTATAATGCGCGCTGATTTTTGCCGTTGTAGCTCAGTTGGTAGAGCAGCGCATTCGTAATGCGAAGGTCGCCAGTTCGATTCCGGCCAACGGCACCAGTAAACAAGCGGCTTCCAGAGATGGAAGCCGTTTTCATTTATTCTGCGGGGTAACGCCGGGGTAACGTTTCCGCTTTTTCCAATAAAACGCGGCAGGGGCGTAGTTATCCCCCCGCCAGCTTCGGCGCCCGCTTCCAGTCGCCAGCACCAGCACCACAAACAAGCCCCACTGATAAACAGCACGTTTATTCCCGAGCAACAGCGCGTTCGCATATCTCAGCCAGGAATTCGACTTGCCTACTTAGGGCAAGGCAGGAAGGCCGAAACCCAGCAAACACGGGCCCCCTGAGGGTTTCCGCTATCGGGATTGCCCAGGGCAGCACGATTATTCCTTTACTACGCTTGTTCCCCGCCAATACGATTCAGTTGCCACTTAACGAATGGCAAAGCAGGCCGGGCAGGTGACACAACCACAGCCAGGCCATACCCCAACGTGCAAAAAAGGGCCCCGCATCATGGCAACCACACCCCCCGCAACTTTTCGAACTGCATCCGATTTTATGGTGCTATTTATGACGCTTGAAAACCTTGCCGCAACAGCGCTGGAAAAGGATTCAGACCCGGCGCTCCAATCGACATTAATCTGGACAATACAGAAACTATCTGAAACAGCTGCCAAAGAGTCGACGCCAGCGGCGTGGGCGCCGTAGCCCCCCAGCACAAGCCCGGCCCGCGTGCCGGGTTTTTTTACGATGCATAGGGTCCCAAGTTCAGCCAGTCGAAAAAAACCGCGCCACAGCGATTCTGGGGGGCGGTTTTTCAGCGGGGGCGCGCATGAAAAAAGCCAGGCGCGCGGCCTGGCTTTTTCTACCGGTACTCCGTTCAATTCCTACGGGCATACGGGACCACGTGAAGGTATTTTCCCCGTGACGAGCGAAAGTCAGGCCCGGGGCAGTCTCGCCTGCGGGCCGCCATGACGAAGTGGCCGACAAGGCCCCCCATGAGGGAGCCTCATAAACCAGCGAGCGGCAAGTATGGCAGCCCTACACTCCCTGCCGCGCGCTTAAATCAATCAGCTTGTCGATCGCGCAGGGTCATACCGGCGGGGAGCTGGCCGCGCTCGAACGGATCCTTAACAGCCGATCCTGGGCGTTCAACACCTCGCACGTAGCCGCTGTTAAGCGTGGCAACCACGACGTCGAGCAACTCTTCGGCGCTCAAAAATTTGAGGTTGTTTTCCGCATCGTCCAACGCGGGCGTAGCGGGGGCCGAAGGATTGCGGACGCGGTGCGCGAGCACCAGCCCCAGATCCTTCTGGGCCTGCTTGGGGGAATAGTCCGGTAGATACATGGCGCCCCCCTATACGGAAATTCCGGCCGCGCGCGCGCTGCGAACAAGCCCGGTAAGGTCGGATTCAATTTTGCCGATACGAGCGTCGAGCTCGGCCAACTTTTTCACCTTGTCTGCATGAGGCATGGCCCCTTGCGGCCACGCCATCGATTCGACGACACTGGCCACCGAGACCTTGAACTGGTCCGCAAACATCAAGCTGATAGCGGCCTCCAGGCTGGCCGGCGTCGGCAACACATCCGGCTTCTGGGCCGCAAGGATAGGGCCATTGATCCGCGTCGGGCAGCCCTTGATAACCAGCTGCCGCAAGGTCCCGGTGAAAATCTTCAGATGCTTGGCGCCCTCCGCCTCGATGCGGGCGTGCAGCTCCCGGATGGTGTCCTCGCGGGACAGCGGCGCGGCGGCGATCAAGTCGCGTTCGCGCCGTAAAATCTCAATCGAGCTGCGACGGCTGCGAATCTCTTCGCCGGCGTCGGAAATCTGCTTGCGCAGGCTTAAAAAATCTAGCAATGCCATGGTCATGCTCCTAAGGTAATGGTGAAAATTTTGTCATGCAGGAGTGCTCCCAAAGTCCAAAGCCGCAGTTGCGGCTGCTGGAAACTCCGTAGTGGTGAACCTCTTCGTTGAACTCCAGCTCGGAACCGGCACCCACCGACGCGAAGTGGGTGAATTCATGCTGGCGAATGAAGGGTTTGGCGGTGCCGTCGGCGCGGAAGACCGCAATTTTTGAGGTCCAGGTCAGCCAGGGATTTGCGATAATGCGCACCGAATATCCGCCGACGTTCAGGGAATCCACGACCCCCAAACGAAGAGCTGACACGAAGGCCATGGGCACAAAAACGTCGAAATGCATCGCGCCGTCATTGATTGGTTCGCCTTCATAATCACGAAAACTCATGATCGCCATGAGGCATCTGCTTATAGCTTCAACAATCTGCGGGCCGGTCGGATTGGTCGGATTCGCCACGTTCAATTCAAGCAAGTTCGACTGAGGGGTGGCACCATCGACGTTGCGCGTGTGAGCAGCGTTAAAGAACGTTTCCCCGGCATATCCGATGCCCGTCTCGCCCTGGTCGGCCAGCTCGGTTATCTGCTTTGCCCACAGCGTGGTCGAGCTCGCAGCCAGGGCGCGCGTGCGCAGCAATACCTGGCCCGTTTTGTCGCGTCGAAGTTCGTCGACCAGCACTTCCAGCGTGCCTTCGAATTTCCTGGTGACGATGGTTATCCCGTCTTCCCAAAAACCTGCACCCTGGCGGCCGCCGATCCACTCGCGCATCATGGCGGTTGCCGCTTTAATGCAAACGTGGGTCTCGCTGCCCTGATTGGATTCGACCGGGAATGACAATTCGGAAACCCAGTGATTGGCTAAGTCGCTCTCCAGCGTGTTGTAGAACTCGCCCATGATGGCGCGTGATCCTAGTGTTGATGCTCCCATTGTCTTGCGTCCTTTTCTTAGTTGCGCCGGCCGTGCTTGAGCGCGGCGGTGCGCAGCGCGCGCTCGAGCGAATCGGCCACAGCGGCGTCGGCGCGGGTTTCGAATGTGCCGACGCCGGGTAGGGTGAGGTTGAGGATGCTGGTGGCGCCGCCAGCGCCGGCAGCAGACTGCCGCGGCAGGCTGGCAACGGAACCGGAAATCAGCCCGCCGTCGGCAAAGCGGGGCAGTCGACCAATGTGACCGCGCATGGCGAGCCGTCTGCTTTCCGTCAGCCGCATGGCAGCCGCGCGAAGGTCCGGCATCCTGCCTTGATTGATCGCGTTCATGTTCGCCAACCCCAGCTTGCGCACCGCTGCCGCTTTAACTATGTATTCGCCGTTTGAGACCCGCGCCAAGATGCTATCGCTGGTGCCGCTGCCCGGCCCCCTGAGTAGTCCGCCATCGGCTTTCGCTGGCAGATCGGCGCCGCCGGCAGTAAGGCTGACGCTCTGGGTAAGAGGCTTGCCATCCAAAATGGCTTGCATCCGTTTTTGTGCCTCGCGGACAGATTCCTCGGCTTTTTTCAGGTCGACTTGGACCGGTACAGCCTTCAGCGATTCAAGCTCTTTCTTGAGTGCGTCGACAGCTGCCGCAGCCTCGGCCGCCTTCGCTTTGGCTGCCTCGGCCTTGCCGGCCAGCGCTTCATCTTGCAGGGCGGCCACTTCGCGCTGTTGGCTTGCCAATATGCTCGACGCATTGGCGCCCGCTGCATTCAATTCGGCTATCAGTGCCGACGCGCGCTCGCCTGTATCCAGCGCGGCATCAAAATCACCCTTGGCCAAGGCGGCCTGCTGTTGCGCCTGCAATGATTGCAGCTGTGAGCGCGCGGCAGCCTGATTGAAAAAGCGTTCTGTCGGGTCGGCGGCGTTGAGGTCGGCGGCCTTGGCTTTCGGTGTCTGAATATCGGCCAGCCGCGCCGCATTCCGTTTGGCCAATTCGACGCGCTCAGAATCGATTTTATCGGCCTCGCTCTGCGCTTTCCGGTGGGCGGCCACCTGTTCTTCCAGAGCGTCCTTGACCCGCTTGGTTTCTCCCTCCTTGATCTCGGCAAAACGTTCGGCCAGGGCTTTCTGTGCGGTATTGCGGTCTGACGTCGCCTGCGTGGTTTTCTCCGTCGCCTGGACCACGCGCCCCGCGCCTTCGAGTATCCGTTTCTCGAAGGCGTCGAGTTCCCGGCGCGCTTCCTCGGCGTCCTGCTTCATCGCCGCGCCGATGAACTTGACGCCCTCGAAGTCGAGACGGGCAAGCGCCACGAGCTGGGCGGCGATCCCGCCGATTTCCCGGCCGATGCCCTTGAACACAAACGCAAGGTTTGCTCCGACAACGGCCAGCGCTTCAATCCCGGTTGTGCCGATAGCGTTGATGACGCCGGCAAAACCCTTGCTCGCGCCCGTTGCCTGGTCAAACTGGCCTACGACGATCCGCAGCTTGTTGCCCAGGTCGGTGAACGTCCCGCCGATGGTATCCGGCAGGCTTGCGGCCTCATCCCGTAACGTTGGCAGATCCTTCAGCAGGCCATCGATCAAAACTTCGCGGGTGAGCTGGCCAGCCTTGGCCATTTCGCGCAACTGCCCGACAGGCACGCCCAGCGACTTGGCAAGACCCTGCAACAGACGCGGCGCCGACTCATTGACGCTGTTGAATTCTTCGCCGCGCAGCACGCCGGAGGCGATGGCCTGGCTAAATTGCAGCATTGCGCTGGAAGATTCAGCCGTGGAAGCGCCCGACAGTTTCAGGGCCAGGCCGACCGCCTCGGTCACTCCGGCAACATCCTTTTGCGCAACGCCCAAATCTTTCACGCTGCCGGCAATCCTCACATAGAGTTCGGCGGTCTGTGCCAGTGGCACACGTGCTGCAGACGCGATTCGCACAACGTCATCATTCGCCGCGGCGAATTCTTCCGAGTTGCGGCTGGCCAGCTTGAGACGCGCCGCCAGGTTGGCGGCATCGTCCGCCATGCCGCCAATTTTCCCGATGCTGAGAACCGCGCCAAGCTGAAACCCGATCCTTGAGAACAGCCCCGACAGCGCATTGCCGACGCCGGCCGTTTTCTTCTCGATACCGCCAAGATCGTCGCGTACCGATTGCGACTGCACGGCAAAATTCCGCTTGACCTGCTCAACCTGGGTGCGAAGCCTGGCCTGCGCGGCGGTCAGCGAATTGGTGTCAACACCGGCCTTTTGTAAGGATGCTGACAACTGCGCCAGCGTGGCCCGCTGGGCGGCCAGTGAGGCATTCAACTGCGTGGTGTCGCCGCCGGCCCTCGCCAGCGCCTTAAACTGCTTTTCCAGCGCGGCGGCATCACGCTGCGCCGCCTTGAACAGCGCGATGTCGCCCTGCTGTTTTTTCAGCGCGCCGAGGGTGGCGTAGAACTCGCTCCGCAGTTCCGCCAGCGCGCGTTTAGCGGAATCGCTGTTGGCCTCGATGTCGAACCGCAGTTTTTTATCGGACATATCACGCCACCGCGCTCGTCGACATGACGCTCTGCTCATGCGCGTAATACGCCTGGGCTTGAGTCAGACCAACGCGTTCAGCAATGAACGCTGCGACCTCATCCACCCGATAGCTGCCGGGCCTGTGAGTTTGCTGGAACTCGCGAACAATCGACTTGATGGCCTCGCGGTCATCCCGTGCCACAGCGCGGCCGACCTGAATATTCATGGTGGGTTGACCAGGGCGGACGACCTGAATATTCATGCTGGGTTGGCCAGGCGCGGCAGAGACAGCATCCACGCGAGCGCCGCTTGCGGAATGGGCGGTATAGCTTTTGGTGGGTACAGCGGGGCCAAAAATTCTGGCAGCGCCGCGATCCATGGCACAGCGATAAGCGGCATAGGCCTGCTCAGATGTGAACTCGGCCTGCAGCGCCGGACTGCGGCGGAATTCGTTTGCCGCGGCGGCGCGGACTTGGTTTTGAGAATCGGACATGGGTTGCCCTCCTTTGACTTTCAGTGTCCCGACTTCTCACTGCCAAAACTACCGGGATTTTTGTCAGTAACTTTGCTGCCAAGAGTGCGAATTACCCCGGCGTGCTCGGCTCTGCGATAAGCCTGATATGCCGCCAGGCTGCCGCCAAATTCGGCCTGCACTTCGGGGGCAAACCCCCATTCGATTTCCGCATCACGGTCGATCTGGGCTTTGGTTTTCATTTCGAGTACTCCTTTGAGTGACTGAATTGGGGTGGCGGATTCCGCGGCGGTGATGCGGCGGTAAAGGGAGCGGGCGCTGAATTTCATGCCAGGCTCAGCGCGTACCGCATGAAACAAAGCCGTGCGCAGATCTGATGCGCCGTCCGGCGGATTTTCATAGTGGCGCCAGGCAGGCCAAATGCTGGTGAAGAAAACGCGCAGCTCGCGTTCCAAGGCGACGGCGCATGGCCATGGTTTGGAAGCGTCAATCAGTTGAGCCGCTCGGCATATCCAGTAATCGGATTGCATCCGCGCAAATTTTCTGCGGGCGGTCGGCGGCGGCAATCCGCAATAGCTGGATAAGTCCCTGGCGCCGTTTCCCTCCAAATAAAACCGGATTCCACGGAGAACGATTTCAACGGCTTCGGCCTTGGCGTCAGCATCTCCAGCGGATGCCCTGACGAGGATGCTGTAACGATCACTCATAGACCTTCACCTCTGGATACAAGTACAACCCCCTAGCAAACATTCCATGACTAGAGAATTTCCGAGCATCGCCGACCCGTATGCTGAAGGGTCAAGGGAGGACCCGCGAGGGTCCAAACAAGGGACAACGAAGGCCCGAGAGGTCAACGAAGGGTCAGGGTCAGGGGTCATACCTTTAGGTATGACCCTGACCCTTGGCCCTGACCTGCTGCCTGACATCCTGGTCGTCATCATGCGAGATCTCCGTCATAGACAGGAATGTAGAACCCCCTTCCAACTCCCTGGCGAATCAAGCTGCTTTCGGCAAGCCTTGAAACCGCGCGCTTCATCTGGGTTACGCGCCCTTCAGCGGTTCTGCCAGACACAAACCCAAGCGTCTCGCACTCCGCGCGCCACTCCGCGAGCATGGGCGTGGCGTCCTTGCACAGATCGCGCAGCACCCCCAGGATGCGCATGTCGCCCACGGTGACCTTGGCATCCTGTCTGTCCTGGAAACTCAAATCAGCAGGCGACAGCAGGCCGCCGCGCCCGCGCTCCAGCCATACTGGGGCGAATGCATCGAGCGGCAACTTGTTACCCTTGGTGCAAACCAACTGCACATATCGTTTACGCTCAGCCTGGTCAGCGATCCCGAACAGCGTCGCTTCCTTGGCGGTCATGGTCCGCAATACAAACTCAGCGCGCACGGCATCGGTAATGCCACCGCCTCCTCGCGATTGATGGCTGGTCAGCTCGTCCGCATTAGCGCTTGATTTGGTGGAGTGGGTAGTCAGCATGACGCACGCCCCGGTCTTGATAGCCAACTTGTCGCAGTATTGGCCCAGGTAGCGTTGATGGGACTGGCTCATCTCATCGCCCTCGGTCAGCGCGAGCGCCGGGTCCAGCCCAATAAAAACCACATCCCCGTATTGCTTGCAGCGCTCGATCAGGCCCATGCCACGGGAGTTCTCGAACAGCGAGCCCTGATCGATGGACAGCAATCTCACGTCCTCGCCGGCCATTGGGAAAATCTTCAACTTGCGCCCAAGCAACTCGCGCTCTTCGTCACCGAGTCCATCGGCCATGGCATCCAATGAGTGATGCACATCGTCGGCTGTGTCCTCAGTAAGGAAGAGCAAGGCGGTTCCCGTCGTGTCTACCTTCCATCCCCAAGGTAGATGCCCGAGCACCCCACCCAAAGCCATGTGATACATCGCCGTGGTTTTTGAAGAGCCTCCGATTCCAGTCAAAACTGCAGCACGCCCCAGCAACAGACGATTGTGGGCAAACCATTTGCGAGGCTCAGGGGAAGTCGCAAGCAGCGGGCTTATGTCCCCCTCGAGTTCTGGCCAAGGCTGCATCGGTGGCGCCTCCCTGGCTGGAATAAGGAACTGGTCGAGAACCGTCATGGCTGCACCAATCCGCGCGCCCGGCACACTTCGTAGGTGGTCATGAATGTTCCTGTCGCGACGTCATGCACCGGTGTCATAACCGCGCCGCTGCGCAAAGCAATCTCGGCAACGTCGAGCGCCCTGGCCAATTCGTCGCGGTGTGCGATCGCGCAGATCGTATCGCGTACGAACGACAGATCGAGCAGGCCGCTGGACATGTCTCGCGGCACCACTACGCGCGGAAGCGGCTTGGCAATATCCCAGTCGAGGGCGATCACCAACCATGCAACCCTTAAGCCATGGCGTTGCGCTTCAACCAGTTGACGACCGTATGCCGGTAGCCGCCTGGCTTGATTTGTCGACGTCGCAGCGCTACGATGCGGACTGGAATTGTTGTGCAAGGCCGCTTCCCGGTGCCAGCCGGGGCGGCCTTTTTCTTTGGTTGGTGGTGTCATGGCGCGCGCCTTTAAACGGTTGCGCCATTGCTGCGGGTGCGAGACTCCAGCCATTCCGCCAAAGCCTTGCGGCTATACCTGACTTTCCTGCCGACTTTCACAAACGGGATGCCATAGCGCCCGGTCGAGCGCCAGACAGACAGCGTGCCAGGTGCAACGTCGACCATCGCGGCGGCGATTGTTTCGTCTACAAGGTCGGAATTGGCGCGGATGATCTCCGCGATGGTGGGGGCTTCGTTGCTCATCATGTGCATCCATAAAACCCGGCGGGGTGCCGTATGGATGCATCATGGTCGGTTGTTTGTCCACGAATAAGGTGAAACGTGGATTATTTTCGTGATGCTCAATTAAGGTCTATTTGCCGCCCCTTATGCGCTTCACCTGCGCAGTTTTCTTAACCCCTGCCGCCTGCATCATGGCGGTGGTCGCTGTGTTCACAGATGCGCGCACGGGATCCAAGTCGAGCCGCGCATAAATCGCCGTGGCCTGGTGCGTCTTATGGTTCAGGCTCTTGCCGATGATCGTCAACGATGCGCCCGTCTTGGCCTGCCAGCTTCCCAGCGTGCGACGTAAATCATGGATTCGTAAATCCTCGATTTCGGCTTTCTTCAGGATGCGCGCCCATGCGTTTTTTGGTTCTGTCAGGTGTCCGGTTTTGCCTGTACCGGGGAATACAAAATCCTCTTTCTGGTCGCTGGCCTCGATGCGGTTGCGCAGGATGATTACAGCCTCCGGTGATAGCGTCACGTTCTGGCTGGTGCCGTTCTTCGTTACCGGGATACGCCATAACCCTTCGTCAAGATTTAACTCACTCTTGCGTATGGCTTGAAGGTTTGCACGACGTGCGCCGGTCAGCAGCGCCAGCAGGAAAAAATCGCCTAGCGGGTCTTCTGCCATCGCAGCAACCAGACGCGGCATTTCATCAGCCTGTGCAAAACGCTCTCGCGGTGCCTCGAAATTCTTTTTGATCTTGCTGGCGGGGT
Organism: Thiobacillus sp.; assembly: GCA_031426895.1. Taxonomy (GTDB): domain Bacteria; phylum Pseudomonadota; class Gammaproteobacteria; order Burkholderiales; family Thiobacillaceae; genus Thiobacillus. The sequence goes on from JASJPE010000008.1 coordinate 32,686, forward strand.
TGCTCCCGGCGTAGATGCCTAGTTCGTCTATGGCGTAGTTGAAGACAGACGAAACAATCGCCACGGCACGATTAGCCGATGCCGGGGATATTTTTGTCGCGGCGGCATGGGCACGCCTCACGTCATCACGTCCAATTCGTGACAACTTCAAATTCTTGATCTTGCTCAGGTGGATTCGCAGGCTGTCCCGGTAATCCGTTTTCGTGCGCTCGGACAGCGGTTGACCGTTCCGCTTGCGCTTGCCGGGGATGAATAGGTCGAACACTTCCGAAAAGGTGGGCTCTTCCCGATGCGCCCGCTTAATCTTGGCTGGGTTTTCACCTTTGACGATCTCCGCAGCAATCAGCGCAATCTTGTCCCGCGCCTGCTCTAGCGTCACTTCAGGGAAGCGCCCCAGCGTGATGCGCTCCAAGCTGCCATTGATGCGCCGCAGGAATGAAAACGTCTTGACGCCTTTGGACGTAACCCGAAGCTGCAGCCCGGCTGTTTTGGTGTCCTGGTAGTCAACCCGGACACCAGAATCCGGAAGCGCCAGACCCTTGATTTCGTCCTTGGTGAACTGAATTTTGGTTGCCATTTCTCGACCCTCTCATAACCTTCGCATTTTTCACGGGTAACGCCGGGGTAACTTTGGCCGTTAAATTTGGTTAAATTTAGTGTTACCCCGTTAAGGTAACTATACGCCTAAACGATTGCTGTATATGGTTTTGTTAATGTCGATTAATGCGGGGGGGGCACCCCCTTCTTCCGATTCGTAATGCGAAGGTCGCCAGTTCGATTCCGGCCAACGGCACCACGAACAAGTACCACACAGCATCATGCAGCAACCTAAACCCGCATCTAGCAATGGATTGCGGGTTTTTGTTGCCTCAGGCCGTGTCATGGCATAGCATCGAAATACCATCAATCTGTTGGTATTTGTGTTGGCACTTCGCGTACCAACAAAACAGATACCAACAAAAGCGCGAAAGGTACCGGCACGCACACTGGCGAGCTTGTTGGACGTGTCCGAAGTCACCATCTGGCGCTGGTCGAGAATTGGCAAGCTGCCACGTCCCCGAAAGCTGGGTGCCAACACGACCCGGTTCAACGTCGGCGAAATCCGCGCCGCATTTGCCAAGCTGGCAGCCTGAGCGGAGCCGACCATGGAAAAAGAAAAAGGCCACCCGCAGCCGCGCATCAAGTCCAAATTGATTGAGCAGCTACAGGCAGCCCGCAAGGCTGACGCAACGGTAGACGATCTGGGCAAGCTGCTTGATACGATGGAGTCGCCAGCGTAGCGCGCCAAAGTGAATGGCTGCATCAAGGCGCTGCGCTGGCTTCATTGGCAACGTGACCGCCGAGACCTAATGCCGTAAAGGCTTGGCGGTGCATGGTGACAAGGTTGCAATCACCCTGATAACCTCAAAAACCGGTTATGCGTGTGTATCGGGTGAGGTGTAGAGATTCAAACTTGATCTGGCAGCATGTGCCAGATTTGTTTTGCTCGGTGGTCTCAAATCGACCGAGGCTGTGTGAAAACGCTCTCCAATTTCCTAAACTGATTTCAGTAG
>JASJPE010000009.1:0-139992 GCA_031426895.1 Thiobacillus sp.
GCAACGTGATCAACACCTCCGGTGGCGGCTCCTACGGCCACATCGACAGCCCGGCAGCCGGCGCGGTTTCCCTGCGTCAGTCGTACGAGTGCTGGAAAGCCGGTGCCGACCCGATCGAATTCGCGAAAGAGCACAAGGAATTTGCGCGTGCGTTCGAATCCTTCCCGGGCGACGCCGACAAGATTTTCCCCGGCTGGCGCGAAAAGCTGGGCGTGCACAAGTAAGTCGAGTGATGCAGTGAATCAGCAAGAAACGCCCCCGCTTCTGGGGGCGTTTTGTTTCCGGAACGGACACCCTTGTTGCAAAGGGGAGAGAAATGGAGCGCACCATGAGCACCGACAAAGAGCAATACAAGGTTCATCAGGAACCCTATTACGAAGCCCAGGGCAAGGAAGTGGCGCTGTACGAGGCCGCCTATCGCAATCATCTGCCGGTGATGGTGAAAGGCCCGACGGGTTGCGGCAAATCCCGCTTCGTCGAATACATGGCCTGGAAGCTGGGCAAGCCACTGATCACCGTCGCCTGCAACGAAGACATGACCGCCAGCGATCTGGTGGGCCGTTATCTGCTGGAAGCCAACGGCACCCGCTGGCTGGATGGCCCGCTCACTACCGCCGCGCGCATGGGGGCTATCTGTTACCTGGATGAAATCGTCGAAGCGCGTCAGGACACCACTGTGGTGATCCACCCGCTGACCGATCACCGCCGTACCCTGCCGCTGGACAAGAAGGGCGAGCTGATTCAGGCACATCCCGACTTCCAGCTGGTGATTTCCTACAATCCCGGCTACCAGTCGCTGATGAAGGACCTGAAGCAGTCCACCAAACAGCGCTTCACCGCCTTCGATTTCGATTACCCGAATACCGAACTGGAAACTACCATCCTGGCCAGGGAAACCGGCCTCGACGAAGCCGCTGCGGGCCAGTTGGTAAAGATCGCGCATATCGCCCGCAACCTGAAAGGCCACGGCCTCGACGAAGGTATCTCCACTCGCCTGCTGGTGTATGCCGCCACGCTGATCAAGGATGGTGTGGACCCAGTGGATGCCTGTCGTATGGCCTTGGTGCGTCCCATCACCGACGACGCCGACATTCGCGAAACCCTGGATCACGCTATCGACGCGACGTTTGCTTGATGTGTTTCTCCCTCCCCCCGGGGGAGGGGAGGGAAAAGACCATGACCGAAACCGAATACCAGCACCCCCTGATGAAGGCCTACTGGACCCAGCTCGACACCGGCTTCAAGCCGATTGAGGACGTGTTCGAGGATGTCATGGCGGAAGCTCTGGCTATCCTTTCCCGCGAGGGGATCGATGCTTATCTGGAGGCCGCCCGTATTATTGGCAAGCTGGGGCGTGGCGTCGATCCGATGCTGGCGTTCATGGAGGAATGGCCCACCACCGCCAAGGCCTTGGGTGAATCTGCGCTGCCCGAGGTGATGGGCCTGATCCAGCGCATGCAGAAATCACCCAACGGCAAGGCCATCACGCCCTTCCTGCAAACGCTGGCACCGGTGGCGCGCAAACTGCACTCGCAGGAGCGGATGGGGCGTTATCTGGGTATCGCCCTGGATTTGATGGAGCGCACCACCGGTTCCATCCATGGCCATCACACCACTTTCCCCAGCCCCGGCCTGCCCGATTTTTTTGATCAGGCGCCGTTCCTGCTGGGCCAGCTCAGCGTGGCCGGTCTACGGAACTGGGTGGAATATGGCATCCGCAACTACCGTACGCATCCGGAGCGGCAACGGGATTATTTCAGCCTGCAATCCGCTGACAGTCGCGCCATATTGCAACGTGAGCGCCACGGCACCCTGTTCATGGACGTGGAGCGCAAGCTTGACCTCTACCTGCGCGGTTTGTGGCAGGAAGCGGAGCAACTGGTGCCTTATTCCACGGCCTTCGATGAGTTGCGCAAGCCGGTGCCGTATTACGACAAGCTCGGTATGCGCGTGCCAGATGTGTACGACGACTTTCTCCCCGCCCCCTTTGGGAGAGGGGCGGGAGAGGGAGACCGCGTTAGCGGTCTGGACCGCTACCGTGTCACCCTCGCCCACATGGTCGGCCACCGCCGCTGGACCGAGGCCCAGATTGCCGACAACTGGAGTCCGTTCCAGCGCATGGCGGTGGAGTTTTTCGAGGATTGCCGGGTAGAAATTCTACTGTGCCGCGAATACCCCGGCCTCAAGCGCATTTTTCTGGCGCTGCATCCCAAGCCGGTCGAAGGCGCCTGTGACGAAAAAACCACCTCTTGCTTGCGTCACCGCATGGCGATGTTGTCGCGCGCTTTGCTCGACCCGGATCACGGTTACGGTGAAGCCAATCTGCTTGATTATGTGCAGCGCTTCCACGCGCTGATGGCGCCAGATGAATCCGGGCAGCGTGAATCCAGCACCAATGAAATCGCCTCCCTGGCGTTGAGCTACGTCGCCAGGACCCGTCTCCAGAGCGACCAGCTCGCCAAAATTCATTTCGCCGACACGGTGATCGATTACCGCGACGACAACCGCCAGATGTGGAAATTCATCGAGGAGGGTGACGAGGAAGACGCCTTCGACGCCAAACGCAAGATCGAACCAGGTGAGGAACTCAAGGGCCTGCCACCGCGACATTATCCGGAATGGGACTACCACAGCCAGACCTATCGCCCCGACTGGGCCAGTGTCTACGAAGCCCTGCACCCGAAAGGCAACCCCGCCGACATCGACAAACTGTTGCTGAAACACAGTGCGCTAGCCAAGCGCCTGAAGCGCATGCTCGACCTGCTCAAGCCACAGGACAAGGTGCGCATCCGTTATCAGGAGGAAGGCAGCGAACTCGACCTCGACGTGGCCCTGCGTTCCCTGATCGATTTCAAGGGCGGTGCCACGCCTGATCCGCGCATCAACATGAGCCACCGTACCAATGGTCGCGACATTTCGGTGATGCTGTTGCTCGACCTGTCGGAGTCCCTCAACGAGAAAGCGGCCGGCAGCGACCAGACCATCCTCGAGCTTAGTCAGGAAGCCGTCTCGCTGCTGGCCTGGGCGGTCGAACAACTGGGTGATCCATTCGCCATCGCCGGCTTCCACTCCAACACCCGCCATGACGTGCGCTATCTGCACATCAAGGGCTATGGCGAACGCTGGGGCGACGATGCAAAGGGGCGCCTGGCGGCCATGCAGGCCGGTTATTCCACCCGCATGGGGGCGGCCATGCGTCATGCCGCCCACTACCTGGAAGCGCGGCCGGCCGACAAGAAACTCATGCTCATCCTCACCGATGGCCAACCCTCGGACATCGACACCAATGACGAACAGTTGTTGATCGAAGATGCTCGTCAGGCCGTGAAGGAACTCGACCGCAACGGTATTTTTACCTATTGCATCAGCCTCGACCCGAAGGCCGACGAATATGTCAGCAACATTTTCGGCCGACAGTACACGGTGATCGACAACATCCAGCGCCTGCCGGAAAAGCTCCCCGAGCTTTTCATGGCGTTGACCAAATAAATCTGCTCACGCCTGCCAAACCCCGTACCCCGCTTCACGAAAATCAATCGCCAATTCCACTTCCAGGTCGCGCGCGCCGTCATAGGACATCGGGTTATACAGTTCGTATAGCTCAGGCAATAAGCGCAGGCCGAATTGTTTGACGAATCGGTTGGACTGGATACCGGCCTTGTGTTTGTCGAAGCGCACGTCGGGATCCAGTCCCGTCATGCCTACATAGATGCACGGCTTGCCCGCGATGTAACCGGGGTTGGCTTTCTTGAATCGGCCTTCGTATAGAACGTCTTTCGACAGTTCGATCACATAGACGTGATAGTGGTCTCGATGTCCCATGGCTTACGCGGTTTACACGCCTGAAGCCTCAGCCTCACGGTAGGTGTGCTTGCCGTCACGTTTCGCCGCGTACAGCGCCGCGTCTGCTTTCTTCAGCAGCTCATCCAGCGTTTCTTTGCCAGCGCAGCACATGGCGATGCCCACCGAAGCCCCGATGTATGCGGTTCCCCCGCCGGCAAGCGGCATGGGCTGACCCAGACTCTCCACCACGCGGCGTGCGACTTCACGTGCCGCTGCCGCATCGTCGACCTGCCCCAGCACGATGACAAACTCGTCGCCGCCGAAACGGGCGATCACATCCGACTCGCGGAGCAACTGCTTCATCCGTTCCGCCGACGCTACGAGCACCTCATCGCCCGCGGCATGCCCGTAACGGTCGTTCACCGCCTTGAATTCGTCCAGATCGATAGCCAGCACAGCCATCTGATTCCCTGAACGCTTGGCGCCGGCGATCAAATGCTTTTCGTTTTCGTGCAGGAAGCGCCGGTTGGCCAGGCCCGTCAGCGGGTCGCGCAGGCTGAGTTGCCGGATCGTTTGCTCGGCATGGATGCCTGCCCCGATCAGGCGACTGGTTTCCCGGTACAGCCCGAGGAGTGCCAATCCCGTCCACAGCCCGGCTATTCCCAGCAGCATCGACGACAAATTCTGGTCGTGAATGCGTGCCGTTTCGCGCGTTTCCAACTCGTTCAGCTCTTCCCGCCCGGTCTCGATCAGAATGCGATGGATTTGCTCGATGGCGGACTTGTCGAACCCCGCAAGTTCCCGTTCTGGGCGTGTGGCATCGCCATTCACCACTGCGCGTTGCTGGAGCGCGCTGAATCCTGTCTCCAATGCCGATTGCAGTGACGGCAGCGGTGCCAGGCGAGCCGCCCGGGAGCCGTCAGCACCGATCAACGCGATCAGTTCTTCGGAACTGGGACACCGCGATTGGCGACAGATCAGGCTGGGATCAAGATCGGTGCGATTTTGCGACTCAGCGTATTTGCGAACCGCGGTGTCCAGATTGAGCAGATACGTGCGCAGCGAGTCGATGTACGCAATGACCTGACGCGTGTGGTCCACCGAGCGAACGGCCTCTTCCGAGCGCTGGTACTGGTAGTAAATCATGGCGAATAGAACCGCGATGATGAGGGCGAAGATCAGCGCGCCCTTGTGGAGCACCCGCTTGAAGCCGGCAAAGACAGATCCATTGATTTTGGTTTGCATGGGTGGCGTGTCTGAATTCGTTTTGCGCACGGCATCGGCGCGGGCCTTTAAGGCATTCTTGCTCGGGTGCATGGATAAAAGGGGACTGAATACTTCAGCCCTATTGTTGGGGTTGTATATGGCAGACGAAAAAATGCCGGAAACGTTCCAGATACTATTGAGACGGCCAGGAAATGTTTGAACCTATAAAGTGTTTTTCACGCCGTCTTGAGTGGACCAGTCCGTTGAGCCGTCTCAATAGGACGCTGTTTTTAATGGTTATTGATTCGGCCTCCCGCACGGTTTTATACAGTCGGGGCAAGCCAGCTTTCAATATCACTTCAAACTTCATCAGGCCGAATCAATAACTGGCTTTTGCACCCAATCAATAAGCCTCATGGCATGGAGAGCACGCAGCTGGCCAACTGCTGAACCCAGCCGCCCGGCGTCACCCCCATCGCCTTATTCGTCGAGATCGAACCTCTCGACGCGCCCGGTTTCCGCCTCCGCCCCCCAAGCCTGCATCGCATCGGCATAGTCGAGCGCCACGCCTTCCAGCGCCACGGCATAGGTCTTGCCCACCGTGTCTGCGGGGAAATGCCTGTTTATGAAGGATGTCTCATGCGACGGGCATTTTTGACTTCCCATACCAGGATGCCAAGCAGGAGAACCATGAGACCGATGAGCAAGCCGACATTTTCAAGAAAGAACGACTCGCCGATAAATACGAGGAGAAAAGCAAACGGAATTTCTACCAGTGCCAAAGCCAGAAAGAATAACCAGAACGGATAGCGCACCGCCCCCAAGGCATACCCAACGATCTCGGCTGGAAGCGAACTGACCACGATAAGCACGAACGAAAAAGGGAGTTTTCCCGACAGGAAGAAGGCACTTTTGATGTGTTGCTCGTTCAACTTCTTTTCGACAAACGCACGATCGCGAAAAAACCGGCCGATGGCATAAGTTGCCATCCATCCACACAACCAGCCCATCGAGAGCATAAAAAAGGTCAGCCACTTCCCCCAGGCCAGAATCGCCGAAGGGACCAGCAGTACGCTGGAGAGGAAGAGAAACAGGACTGAACAGGCCGAGGCAAAAAAGAAAACGATGGCGCCCCAAACAGGCGCTTCTTGTATCGTCGCGCCTATCCACACCACCACGGCCAAAAGTTCAACCCGCAAGCCATAGGTTAGCAAGGCGAACGACGCAATAAACAAAAACAAAAGCGCAAATAGGCGAAAAGTTTTCGCGCCGGCGGGAGCGATGTTCATACTATTTTTCTGGAAATCCGAACCAGATCCCCGCTCTGATCGAACGCCAGATACTTGGAGATCACGCCATTCTGTATGGAATGGATCATCGTATTCAAGGGCTCCTGCGCCTCTTCGGGGGTCGGCATCACACCCGTGTGCCCTGGCAGTCTGGCGACAGACACGATTTTCCAATCCTGTCCTCTCTGGCGTGATTCCTTCACCAGATCGGAAAAATCACCCAGCTCATCCAGGGCCTTGTCGGTGCACATCCGGGGGGTCAATACGCCCCCCGTCCCTGCTTGAAAATCTTGATTCTGGGCTTCGGTATAGCCATCAGGCAGTTCGGGTTTTGTAAAAACGAAAAGAAGCCGTTGCGGTTCGGGTTGCTGCCTGGCGGCCTTTAGCAGATCTTCGCAATTTGCGATGTTCATACGGCTTTACCTTGTTTTAAAAACAGGAAATCCCACGGGCCTTCTAAAAGTATCACTGACGCCACCCTCATCGCCTTATTCGTAGAGATCAAACTTCTCGATGCGCTCGGTTTCCGCCTCTGCATCCGCCACCCAGGCCTGCAGCACGGGCAGCGCCAGCACCGCATCGGCATAGTCGCGCGCCGCGCCAGGCCTTATTCGCTCCAATTCACTACTTCTTCTTACCCACCTTTGCCGGTGCCGCCTCCCCCCGCCCCAGCAAATAATCCAGAAACGCCCGCGCCACCACCGACAGCTGCCGCCCGGCCGGATAGACGGCGTACCAGTGGCGCAGGATGGGAAAGCCCACCACATCCAGCACGGCAAACTGGCCGGGCTGGTTGAGCGTGAGGGCGTGGCGGGAGAGGGCGGAGATGCCGAGGCCGGCGAGGATGGCCTGCTTGATGGCTTCGTTGCTGCCCAGTTCCAGGCGCGGGTGGATGTTGAGGCCGTGTCCGGTGAAGGTTCGCTCGATGGCGTTGCGGGTGCCGGAGCCGCGTTCCCGCATCAGCCAGGGTTCCAGCGCGATACGTTGCAACGGGATCTTCTTCTTGTGTGCCAGCGGGTGATCCGGTGCGGCCAGCACGATGATCGGGTTGTCCATGATGGGGGTGGCGACGACGTCGATGTCTTCGGGCGGCTGGCCGAGAAAATAGAGGTCGTCGAGGTTATCGGCGATGCTGGCCAGCACTTGTTCCTTGTTGGTGACGCGCAGGCTGACGTCGATGCCGGGATACAGCTTGACGAATTCACCCAAGAGGCGCGGCGCGAAATAGGAGGCGGTGGTGATTGCCATCAGGCTGAGTTTGCCCTGCTTCAGTCCCCGCCGTTCGTCTACCGACATGGTGTAGTGGTCGAGGATGCTGAAGATTTCGCGGGTGGCCTGCGCCAGTTCCCGTCCGTCCGCGGTCAGATGGATTTTCTTGCCGACCTGTTCCACCAGCGGTACGCCGACCGCTTCCCCCAGCTTTTTCATCTGCATGGAGACGGTGGGCTGGGTGAGAAACAGTTCCTCCGAAGCCCGCGTAAAACTGCCCAGGCGGGCAATGGCTTCAAATATTTCCAGTTGGCGGAAGGTGGTGTGGCGGCGCATTTAAACGAGTCGGACACTGAATAAGCATAGATTATAGTCTATGTATGAAATAGAAAATATCGACTGTTATTGATGATTAAACGCCTGCAAGATGCATTCCATCGTGTCAGGCCGCTGGGGCGCTACACGGAAACCCACCCCTTTCTGTAGGAGGAAATTATGGCTGTTAAAACCTATAACGCCGGTGTAAAAGAATATCGTCAGACTTACTGGACGCCGGACTATACTCCGCTGGATACCGACCTGCTGGCCTGCTTCAAGATCACCCCGCAAGCGGGTGTGTCGCGTGAGGAAGTTGCTGCTGCGGTGGCTGCCGAATCGTCAACCGGCACCTGGACCACGGTGTGGACCGACCTGCTGACCGACCTCGATTACTACAAAGGCCGCGCCTACCGCATTGAAGATGTGCCCGGCGACGACACCTGCTTCTACGCCTTCGTGGCTTACCCGATCGACCTGTTCGAAGAAGGTTCGGTCGTGAACGTGCTGACCTCGCTGGTCGGCAACGTGTTCGGCTTCAAGGCGCTGCGCGCCCTGCGTCTGGAAGACATTCGCTTCCCGATCGCCTACGTCAAAACCTGTGGCGGCCCGCCCGCCGGTATTCAGGTTGAGCGTGACCGCATGAACAAGTATGGCCGTCCGATGCTGGGTTGCACCATCAAGCCGAAGCTCGGTCTGTCTGCCAAGAACTACGGCCGTGCCGTGTACGAATGTCTGCGTGGCGGTCTCGACTTCACCAAGGACGACGAGAACGTCAACAGCCAGCCGTTCATGCGTTGGCGTGACCGTTTTGCCTTCGTGCAGGAAGCCACGCTGAAAGCAGAACGTGAAACCGGCGAGCGCAAGGGCCACTATCTGAATGTGACCGCGCCGACCCCGGAAGAAATGTACAAGCGTGCTGAGTACGCCAAGGAAATCGGCGCACCGATCATCATGCACGACTACCTGACCGGCGGCCTGACCGCCAACACGGGTCTGGCCAACTGGTGTCGCGACAACGGCATGCTGCTGCACATCCACCGCGCCATGCACGCCGTGCTCGACCGCAACCCCCACCACGGTATTCACTTCCGTGTGCTGACCAAGGTGCTGCGTCTGTCGGGAGGTGACCACCTGCACTCCGGCACCGTCGTCGGCAAGCTGGAAGGCGACCGCGAAGCAACCTTGGGCTGGATCGACACCATGCGTGACAGCTTCATTCCGGAAGACCGTTCGCGCGGCTTGTTCTTCGATCAGGACTGGGGTTCCATGCCCGGCGTGATTCCGGTTGCTTCCGGTGGTATTCACGTGTGGCACATGCCCGCACTGGTCAACATCTTCGGCGACGACTCGGTGCTGCAGTTTGGTGGCGGTACGCTTGGCCACCCCTGGGGTAACGCTGCTGGCGCCGCCGCCAACCGCGTCGCGCTGGAAGCCTGTGTGGAAGCACGCAACCAGGGTCGTGAGCTCGAGAAGGAAGGCAAGGACATTCTGACCACTGCCGCTTCGCACAGTCCCGAACTGAAGATCGCCATGGAAACGTGGAAAGAGATCAAGTTCGAGTTCGACACCGTCGACAAGCTGGACGTCGCCCACAAGTGACCTTGCGCTAACGCAAGGTCATCCCGGACCTGATCCGGGATCCAGTTAAATGAACTGAACTGAAAGGAAACAAAATGTCTGAAGTAATGGATTACAAAAGCCGCGTGAGCGATCCCGCCAGCCGCAAATTCGAAACTTTCTCCTACCTGCCCGCGATGGATGCCGCCAATATCCGCAAGCAGGTCGAGTATCTGGTGAAAAAAGGCTGGAACCCGGCCATTGAGCACACCGAACCCGAGTACCTGATGGATTCGTACTGGTATATGTGGAAGCTGCCGATGTTTGGCGAAACCGATGTAAGTGTGGTGCTGGCTGAAGCTGAAGCCTGCCACAAGGCCAACCCCAATAACCACGTCCGACTGATTGGTTACAACAACTTCAACCAGTCGCAGGGCGCGGCCATGGTGATTTTCCGCGGCAAGACGGTTTAAGTCGCGACGGGAGACCGTAACAGCCCCCGTTGCCCGCTGGGTGCGGGGGCTTTTTGTTTTGCTTGTTTATCCGCGAAGGCCGCGAAGAAACCCCATCGGGTTGTTGGACAGCCACCGCTGTTTGTCAGTCCGCTTCGAACAGCAGGCGCGTTTTGAAGATTCTCCTTCGCGTCACTTCGCGTCCTTCGCGGATGAATAAAAAAGGAATTTAAATGAGCAACATCGTCGATCAATACCGCATCACCCAGGAGCCTTATTACCGTCCCGTTGCTGACGAAGTCGAGCTGTATGAAGCGGCTTACTCCGTGCGCATGCCGATGATGCTGAAAGGCCCGACCGGTTGCGGCAAGACGCGTTTCGTCGAATACATGGCGCATAAACTGAACAAGCCGCTGATCACGGTGGCGTGTAACGAGGACATGACCGCTTCCGACCTGGTCGGCCGTTTCCTGCTGTCCGCAGCGGGCACGGAATGGCAGGATGGTCCGCTGGCGATCGGTGCCCGTCACGGCGCCATTGTGTATCTGGACGAAGTGGTGGAAGCGCGCCAGGACACCACCGTGGTGATTCACCCGTTGACCGATAACCGGCGCGTGCTGCCACTGGAAAAGAAAGGCGAGCTGGTTCATGCTCACCCCGATTTCCAGATTGTGATTTCTTACAATCCCGGCTATCAGAGCCTGATGAAGGATCTCAAGCAGTCGACCAAGCAGCGTTTCGGCGGCCTCGATTTTACTTACCCCGATCACGCGATCGAGACCGAGATCGTCACCCATGAATCCGGTGTGTCCGCCGAAATCGCGGGCAAGCTGGTATCGATTGCCGAGCGTTCGCGCAACCTCAAGGGGCATGGTCTGGACGAAGGTCTGTCGACCCGCATGCTGATTTACGCAGGTTCGCTGATTGCCAAGGGCGTCAATCCGCTGGCGGCTTGTCGCGTTGCGCTGGTGCGTCCGATCACCGACGACCCCGACATGCGCGATGCGCTGGACGCGGCGGTGTCGACATTCTTCTAACCCTTTTTCCGCGAATATCCGAGGGGCATAAAGGACGCGAAGAAACGTGAAGTAAACCCGATGTGTTCTTCCTTCGCGTTTCTTCGCGCACTTCGCGGATAAAAAATCATGAGCATCAAACTCGAAGACTACGCTGAACTACTGGAAGGCTTGTCGCCGCATACCCGGGATGCGCTCGATGCCACCTGGCACGACGCGACCAAGGTGTTCTCGCCGCGCGGGCTGGATACCTATCTCAAAGGTGTGGCCGCTATCCGTGGACTCGGCAAGGGCGACTCGCTGGTCGAGGCCTGGATTACGGATGCGCCGCAGGTGGCCAAGGAGGTTGGCGAGGACGTGATTGGCGACCTCGTGACTGCCGCGCTTTCGCTTGCCTCCAGAACCTCGGGCTCGGTGATCGAGCTGCTGTTGGCAACGTCGCCAACTGCGGCCAACCGGCTCGGCGATGCGCAACTTTTTCTCAATTACCTGCAATTCATCAACACCCTGATTGCGCAAGCGCCGCGTGGCGTGCGCCCCATGCTGGACAAGCTGGAAGTGCTGTTCAAGCAGCTGACCCTGGGTGGTCTGCGACGTTGGGCACTATGGGGCGCGCACGCGCACCGCACCAATTACGAGGAGCAGATTCGCTACTTCAACCTGGAGTCGAAAGACTCAATCGCGATGTTGCAGAAGGAGCGCAAGGGCACGCTGCTGGTCGATGTGCAGCGCCGTATCAACATGTATCTGCGGGCGCTGTGGGCGCGCGACTTTTTCATGCGCCCGACTTCTGGCGATTTCGAATCGCGCGAAGGCCACAAGCCTTATATCGAAGACTATCTGCTGCATCTGCCGGATGCGTTCGATGACTTCACGCTTGAAGGCCACGAACCCGTTTCGGGTCTGGAGCTTTACCGCGCCACCGCCGCGCACTGCGCCGCGCATATGGTCGAAACCCGCCAGCCGATTTCCGCCGAGGCGATCAATCCGATGCAGATGGCGGTGATTTCGGTGATTGAAGATGCGCGCGTTGAGGCGCTGACGATCCGCCGCTTTCCCGGTATGAAACAGTTGTGGTGCAAGTTGCACACTGCCACGCCCGAGATGAACGCCAGCATGGGCGATTACCTCAATCGTTTGGCGCGCGCGCTGCTGGATGACAGCTATACAGATAACGATCCATGGATCGTGGAGGCGCGTGGGCTGTTTGCGCTGGCGCAGGACAAGCTCGACAACAACCACACCTCGTGGGAAATCGGCGTTCAACTCGCGCACAGCTTTGCTCAGAAGCGTATCCCGTTCAATCCGCGCACCGACCTGCTCACTGCGCTCTACCGTGACGACAATCGCTACTTCTGGGAATTTGAAGAGTTTGATTTCAACAAGGCGGCCGGTGCCGGCTATGAATCCACCAAGCAGGTTCGCAAATATGTGAACGTGATGGAAATGGCCAATGAAGTCGAGGTCGAAGGCGCAGGTGACGACGCCGAGGAAATCTGGGTGCTGCCCACCGAGCTGTTTCCGTATGAAGACATGGGCAAGAGCTGGAACGAGCTGGAAGGCAAGGAGCCATTGTCCGAACCCTTCCACTATTCCGAGTGGGATTACCAGATTCAACTGGAGCGTCCGGCCTGGGCCACGGTGCAGGAAAAGCGTCCCAAGTCCGGCGACCTGCAGGTCATCGACGACATCACCGCCAAGTACAAACGCGAAATCCATCGCATGAAATTCTTGCTCGATGCGATGCAGCCGCAGGGCGTGCAGCGCATCCGCAAGCTGGAGGACGGCGACGAAATCGATATCAACGCGGCGATTGCGAGCTTCATCGATATCCGCATGGGCAACCAGCCTGACCCGCGCATCATGATGCGCAGCGTACGCAAGACGCGTGACTTTTCGATCCTGGTGCTGCTCGACTTGTCCGAATCGACCAACGAAACGGTGCAGGATCAGGAATACTCGGTGCGCGAACTCACCCAGCAAGCCTGCGTGTTGCTGGCCGACGCGATCAACAAGGTGGGCGACCCGTTCGCCATTCATGGCTTCTGCTCCGATGGCCGTCATGACGTCGAGTACACCCGCTTCAAGGATTTTGACCAGCAGTGGGACGAAACGCCCAAGGCCAAACTGGCGGGCATGACCGGCCAGCTGTCCACCCGCATGGGCGCGGCGATCCGCCACGCCGGGCATCACCTCAAGCTGCAGCGCTCGGCGAAGAAACTGTTGATCGTGATTACCGACGGTGAGCCCGCCGACATCGACGTGCGCGATCCGCAGTACCTGCGCTTCGATACGAAAAAGGCGGTGGAAGAAGTCGCGCGCGACGGTGTTGTCACCTACTGCATGAGCCTCGATCCGCGCGCCGACAATTACGTGTCGCGCATCTTCGGGCAGAACAACTTCATGGTGGTCGATCACGTCCAGCGCCTGCCGGAGAAGCTGCCGCTGCTGTACGCAGGCTTAACCCGTTAAAACGGCTATCAGATCAATTCCTGCTGCGCAAAGACCGCTGGAAGCCGCTTGGGGGATTGGATGCGCAGTTTTATTCACATTCATGCGGCCGAAGACGACTTCGATGTCGCCCGTGGCTACGTCGAATTCCTCCGCCAGAAATCGCACCATGTGGTCGGTCGCTCTGCCCGCGCGCGGAGCCGCGGTGACGCTGATCTTGAGTTGAGGACCTTTCGGTTTGCCGATGGCATCCTGCCTGGCGCTGGGCTTGCCGAGAATATTGAGCACCAGTGTCTCGCCATCCCAATAAAAAAATGACTTTGTGGTCGCCACGGCCTGATCCCTTGTTTTTTTCATCGGGTTTTCCATCAAACCAGCACCCGTCGCGTGGTCGTGAAATAGCGGTAAATCTGTTGCTCAATGCGCGGGTCGATCATCACCTCGGGGCATTTGCCATTCGGGCAGGCGAGTCGGGGCGTCGTGCCGAACAGGCGGCAAATCAGCGGGCGCTCGGCGTAGACCTGGCAGCCCTGGTCACCCAGGTGCGGGCAGCTTAATTCGGCCAGCGCCGTTGCATGCGCCGCCTCGCTTTTGAGCGGAAGCCGGGCCATTTCTTCGCTTGATGCGATCACCGGACCGCAGCAGTCATGGCAGCCGGGTACGCACTCGAAAGTCGGGATATGCCGACGGAAAAACCGGATTTGCTGGCTGCTGGGGGTCATGGATTGCTCAGCCTGAATCTTGGCTATATATCGATGGTCAATGCGGTCAGCATGGTGTGGTCGGCTCGGTTCACTACTGCCTTAACTAAGGAAGCCGCATTTTCAGGCGGGGTGAACCGGGAAAGGCCATGCCCCAGATTGAACACGTTGCCCTTGCCGTAGCTGTGCAGGGCTTTGCCTAAGATGCTGTGTTTTTATTGCCCTTGCTGACGGCGGCAAGAATGCCCTGCAGCAAGGCGATCGGCGTGGGCGGGCAGCCCGGCACTTCGACGTCGACCGGGATGACGTTGGAGACCTTTCCGCACGTGGCGTAGTTCTCACCGAACATTCCGCCGGTGCAGCCGCAGTCGCCCATGGCGACCACCCACTTGGGTTCCGGGGTGGCGTCGTAGGCGCGTTTCAGCGCGACTTCGAGATTGCGTGAAACCGGGCCGGTGACCAGCAGCATGTCGGCATGGCGGGGGCTGGCCACGAACTTCACGCCCATCCCCTCGATGTTGTAATGCGGTCCGTTGATCGCATGGATTTCCAGCTCGCAGCCGTTGCAGGAACCGGCGTCGACATGGCGGATCGCCACTGACTGGCCGAACACCTTGAGGAGTTCCGCGTGTAGTTCCTGCTCGCGGGTGCGCAGCGCGAGGTCGGCCTCGGGCGCGGGTTCGGAAACGATGCCGGTCTTGAAAATCTTCTGCAGGATCAGGTGGGTTGCCATCTTATAAATCCGGTCCGCTGTAGCTCAGGTTGAACGATTTGTTGATGAGCGGGAAGTCGGGAACGATGTTGCCCAGTATGCCGATTTCCAGCAGCGGCCAGTTCTGCCACGACGGATCATGCGGATGCACCCGATCGAGTTTGCCATCGGCGCCGATGCGCATTGCCACCACCACTTCGCCGCGCCAGCCTTCCACCCAGCCGAGGCCTTCGCACACGCCCTGAACCGGCTTGAGCGGGGCGTGAATCGCCCCCGCCGGCAGGCGCTTGAGGAGGTCGCGGATCAGGCGCAGCGATTCATGGACTTCGGTGAAGCGCACTTCGGCGCGCGCCAGCACGTCGCCGCGGCGCTGCGTGGCCATGCTGACGTCGAGCTGGTCGTAGGGCGCCTGCGGGAACTGGGCGCGGGCGTCCCAGGCCTGCGCGCTGGCGCGGCCGGCCAGGCCGGTCAGGCCGAGCCTCGCCGCGAGATCGGGCTTGCAGACGCCGGTGTTGGTGAAGCGGTCCTGCAGCGTGGCGTGGTCGTCGTAGATGGCCTTGAGCGAGTGCACTTCCGCCTCGAGGCGGTCGGCTTCGGCTGCGAGTTCCGCGCGGCCGCTGTCGGTGATGTCCAGCGCGACCCCGCCGGGCACGATGCAGTCGAATAGGTAGCGGTGGCCGAACAGCTTGGCGGTGAGCCGCAGCCAGTCTTCCTTCAGCCGCCAGAACTGCATGAAGCCGAAGGCGAGGGCGACGTCGTTGCCGAGGTAGCCGAGGTCGCCCAGGTGGTTGGCGATGCGCTCGATTTCCAGGAACAGCGCGCGCAGCCACACGGCGCGTTGCGGCGCTTCACTGGCAGTCGCTGTTTCAACGGCCATGCAGTAGGCCCAGGCGTAGGCGATGTGCGAATCGCCGGAAACGCGCCCGGCGAGTTTCGCGCCGGTTGCGAGGTCCATGCCCTCGAAGCGTTTTTCCGTGCCCTTGTGGGTGTAGCCCAGGCGCTGTTCCAGCCTGAGAACGCGCTCGCCGATGACGGAGAAGCGGAAATGCCCCGGCTCGATGGTGCCGGCGTGGATCGGGCCGACCGCGATCTCGTGCACGCCGTCGCCTTCGACGCGGATGAAGGGGTAGGTGTCGGTGTCATGCGTGGCGGGCCGGCTGGCATCGAAGTCCTTGCGTAGCGGAAAGACGTCCGCCGGCCAGGCGCCGTGACGCAGCCACTTGCGGTCGTCCACTGCGTCGCGGACATGGATGCCGAGCAGGTCGAAGGTCGCGCGCTGCATGCGGTCGGCCTGCGGGAAGATATGGGCCAGATCCGGATAGGCCGGCGCCTCCGCCGTGAGCGCGCTGCTCACCCAGGCGAGCCCGGCGCTGGTAAGAAAAGCCACATGAATACCGAAGCCGTTGCCGAGGCGGCGGTCGTCCGAGCCCCACAAGGCAATGAGTTGTCCACCCTCTTCCTTGACCGCGCGTGCCAGCGCGAGCAGTTGCCCGGCTTCCATGCGGCCGCGCCAGATGTGCTTGCCGAGGGGGTCGAGATGCCAGTCGTGTTCGCCGATTTTCATCGTATGGCCCTTGGAGAAATCGTAGCGAGCGGCGCGAGAGCAAGGCGGACGGCGCACAGTGACGAGACATATCGTGGTTGATAGGAGAGGAACGAGCACCGCCCAACGCAGCTATCGTGACGCGCAGTAGATTTATTCATGGGCCATCAGCCTCCCAGGAGTTGCGCCGCCTGCTTGTACCAGGAAGCGAGATACGGCGGGATGAACAAACCCAGCATCAGCACCAGGCCCAGATGCATGAACACCGGCGTCAGGGCGGGCTGGTAGGGCAGCTTCGGCAGTTCGGTCTCGCCGAACACCATCGGCTGCACCTTGCCGAAGATGGAGGCAAACGCCACGCCCAGCGCCAGCAGCAGGAAGGGCGTGGCCCAGGGATGCTCGTGCATGGCGGTGGTGATGATGAGGAATTCGCTGGCGAACACGCCGAACGGTGGCACGCCGAGGATGGCGACGGTGCCCAGCATCAGTCCCCAGCCGATGGTGGGATTGGTCTGGATCAGGCCGCGGATGCCGTCCATCAGCTGGGTGCCGGACTTCTGCGTGGCGTGGCCGACGGCAAAGAAGATGGCGGACTTGGTGAGTGAGTGCATGGTCATGTGCAGCAGCGCCGCGAAGTTCGCCACCGCGCCACCCATGCCGAAGGCGAAGGTGATGAGGCCCATGTGTTCGATCGACGAGTAGGCGAACATGCGCTTGACGTCGGTTTGGCGCTTGATCAGGAAGGCGGCCAGCACCACCGAGAGCAGGCCGAAGCCCATCATCAGGTTGCCCGCCATCTCGTTGCCGAGTGCGCCGTCCACCAGCACCTTGGAACGCATCACTGCATATAGCGCGACGTTGAGCAGCAGGCCGGACAGTACGGCGGATACCGGCGTCGGGCCTTCGGCGTGGGCGTCCGGCAGCCAGCTGTGCAGGGGGGCCAGACCGACCTTGGTGCCATAGCCGACCAGCAGGAAGACGAAAGCCAGCGACAGCACCGTGGGCTCCAGCTGCGACTTGACGCCGTTCAGGTGCGTCCACAGCAGCGCGGTGCCGCCCGAGCCCAGCACTTTTTCCGCCGCGAAATAAAGCAGGATGGTGCCGAACAGTGCCAGCGCGATGCCGACGCCGCACAGGATGAAATACTTCCAGGCCGCTTCCAGCGAGGCCGGAGTGCGGTATAGCGACACCAGCAGCACGGTGGCCAGCGTCGCGGCCTCCATCGCCACCCACAGGATGCCCATGTTGTTGGTGGTCAGGGCCAGCAGCATGGCGGCGATGAAAATCTGGTAGCTGCTGTGATACAGGCGCAGGCGCTTGTCGTTGAGCCGGCCATGCTCGGCTTCGATGCGCATGTAGGGGCGCGAGAACAGTGCCGTGGTGAAGGCGACGAAGGCGGTCAGCGCGACCAGGAATACATTGAACGAGTCAATGAAGAACCAGCCATTGCCCACCATCATCGGGCCGTCTTCGATGATGCGATGCGTCAGCCATGCGGCCACCAGCAGCGTCAGCAGGCTGAAAAGCACATTGATTTCAGGCGAATGTTTCCGGCAGCCCCACAGCGCCAGGAAGATGCCGCCGGTCAGCGGAATGCCGAGTAGCCAATAGATTTCCACGACTTATTTTTCCCTGAGTTTTTCCATGTGCTTCAGATCCAGCGAATCGAAGGTCTCGCGAATCTGGAAGAAGAAGATGCCCATCACGAACACGCCCACCAGCACGTCCAGCGCCACGCCCAGTTCCACCACCAGCGGCATGCCGTAGGTGGCGCTGGTGGCGGCGAAGAACAGGCTGTTCTCGATCGCTAGAAAGCCGATCACCTGGGGGATCGCCTTGCTGCGGGTGATCATCATGAGGAAGGCGAGCAGCACGCAGGCCAGGGCGATACCCAGGGTCGAGCGCATCACCGTGCCGGACAGTTCCGAGATGGGCTGCGCCAGATTGAAGGAAAAGATCACCAGCACAATGCCGATCAGCATGGTGGTCGGGATGTTGATCATCGGCTCCACGTCGCGATCCATGTCCAGTTTTTTCACGAGCCGGAAGAAGAACCAGGGCATGGCGATCACCTTGAGCACCAGGGTGAGCGCCGCCGAGTAATACAGGTGATGCTGGTCGGTGGACCAGCCCACCAGCGCAGCGGACGCCGCCAGCGCCGCGCCTTGCCAGGCAAACAGCGTGATCAGCCCGGCGATGCGGCGCTGCGACAGCATGGCGAAGGAAATCAGCAACAGCAGGGCGGCCAGCAGATTGACGATCTGAAGGTGGTAGGTGAGGCTCATGTCAGACCTCCAGCATGAAATGGATCAGCATGCCCAGCACCGCCAGCAGGAAGGCGGTGCCGAGGAATTCCGGTGCGCGGAACAGGCGCACCTTGGCCGAAATGGTCTCGATGAACGCCAGCACGGCGCCGCCGATTAGCAGTTTGACGACCATCGCCAGCAGCGCCAGCGGCAGCGCAGCGAGATCGCCCTGAACCGCGATGCCCCAGGGCAGGAACAGCGCGATGCCGAGCGCCGAATAAGTGAACAGCTTCAGCGCCACCGCCCATTCGATCAGCGCCAGATGGCGGGCCGAATATTCGAGAATCATCGCCTCGTGGATCATGGTCAGTTCCAGGTGCGTGCCGGGATTGTCCACCGGGATGCGCGCGTTTTCCGCCACCGAGATCATCCAGAACGCCACCGCCGTAAACGCCAGGCTGGGGTAGATGGCGAATTCGCGATGCGCCAGCGTCTCGACGATCACCGGCAGTTCGGTGGACTGCGAGATCAGGCTGGCGGTGAAAAATACCATCAAGAGCGCTGGCTCGGCGAGGAAGGACACCAGCATTTCGCGGCGCGCGCCGAGGCTGCCGAAGGCGGTGCCGATGTCCATCGCCGCCAGCGCCAGGAACACCCGCGCCAGCGCGAAGATGCCGACCAGGGCGATGACGTCAGCCGCCGGCGAAAACGGCAGGTCGTTGGCGATGGTCGGCACGATGCCCGCCGCCAGCGCCATGCAGGCAAAGATCATGTAGGGCGCGAAGCGGAACAGCGGCGAGGCGTTGTGCGCGATCACCGCGTCCTTGTGGAACAGCTTGCGCAGCGTGCGATAGGGCTGGGTGATGGGGGGCGCGCCGCGGCCCTGCAGCCAGGCGCGACACTGGTTGACCCAGCCCATCAGCAGGGGCGCCAGCAGAATGGCCAGCAGGGTCTGGGCGAGTTGCAGAAGGATGCCGGTGCTCATCGTGTTGTAAAGACCAGAAGGAAGATCAGGGTGACGAAGCTGTAGATCAGATACCACTGGATACGGCCGTGCTGCAGCCGTCCGGCCTGTTCCGACAGCCAGCCCGCCACCCGCGCGATCGGTTCATAGAAAATGAACCAGATCTTGTCCAGTGATGCGCCGTGGTAGTGCGGGGAACGCGAGAAAGGATCGGGGGTTTCCCGCTCCACTTTCATGAACACTTCGAAAATCTGCCGGATCGGCTGGCCGAAGCCTTCGGCGCTGTCCTGCATGCGCGCATCGTGTTCCGGGTAGCCGCAATCCCATGGATCGCTGCGGCGCACCCGGCCGTGGTAGACGCGGCGCACCCAGAGGAACGTGAGCAGCAGCACCACCACCACCACCACGAAGAAGACCAGCGGCGCGTAGCTTGCGCGCTCCGCCGAGACGGGGGCCAGCGTCAGCCAGTTGCCGTCATTCACCAGGGTCTGGTTGGTCAGCAGGCGCACCACCGGGGCGAGCCAGCCGATGACCTGGGCGGGAAACAGACCCAGCAGCACGCAGCCTGCGGCCAGCCACAACATGCCGAGGCGTTCCGGCCAGCTTGCATCGTGCGCGTGCTGTAGCGCCGGGTCGCGCGGCTGGCCGAGAAATACGACGCCGAAGAATTTCACCATGACATAGGCGGCCAGCGCAGCGGCCAGCGCCACGGTGGCCGCTGCCACCGGGATCACCATGTTGAGATAGGGCTGGGTCAGGCCGGGGGTCAGCAGGAAGGCCTGCAGCAACAGCCATTCCGAGACGAAGCCGTTCAGCGGCGGCAGGCCGGCGATGGCCAGCGCGCCGATCAGGGTCAGCCATGCGGTCCACGGCATGAAGCGCATCAGTCCGCCCAGCCGTCCCATGTTGCGTTCGCCAGTGGCGTGCAGCACCGAGCCGGTGCCGACGAACAGCAGGCCCTTGAAGAAGGCATGGTTGAGCGCGTGATAGAACAGGGCGGTGAGCGTCAGCGCCGCCAGTGCACCCTTGCCGTCGGTGTAGAAGATCAGCGTCAGGCCGAAGGCGGCGATAAGAATGCCGATGTTTTCGATCGACGACCAGGCCAGCAGCCGCTTCATGTCCGACTGCACCGCGGCGAAGATCACGCCGTACAGCGCAGTAATCAAACCGAGCGCCAGCGCCAGCGTGCCCCACCAGCCGATCTGGATATTGAGCAGGTCGAAGGTCACCCGCAACAGGCCATAGATGGCGGTCTTCAGCATTACCCCCGACATCAGCGCGGACACCGGCGAGGGCGCGGCCGGGTGCGCTTCCGGCAACCACACATGCATCGGCACCAGACCCGCCTTGGCGCCGAATCCGAACAGCGCCAGCAGGTACGCGGCCGAGGCCCAGAACGGCGTCATTTCCGCCAGGCGCATGGTGTCGAAGGTGTAGTCGCCGTGGCCGCCCTGCAGCACGCCGAAGGTCAGCAGCAGCGAGACCGCACCGACGTGCGCGATCAGCAGATAGAGAAAGCCGGCGCGGCGGATTTCGGGAATCTTGTGGTCGGTGGTGACGAGGAAGTAGGACGACAGTGCCATCACCTCCCACGCCACCATGAAGGCGTAGGCATCGTCAGCCAGCAGCACCGTGACCATGCCGCCCAGGAACAGGTGGTACCACAGGGCCAGCAGCGCCAGCGGACCGGCGGCCATGTTGCGGAAATACCCGGACGCATACACGGTGATGCCGAACGCCGCGCCGCCCAGCAGCACCATGAAGAAGGCGGACAGGGCATCCAGCCGCAGGTGGAAGGGCAAGTCGGGTAGCCCGATCGGCAGGATCACCGTGGAGGTCGGCTGCAGCAGGCCGGCCACGCCCACGCCGGCGATGAAGAGTGCGCCCAGCGCGCCCAGCGGAAATACCAGCCGGGTCAGCAGGTGCGGCGCGCGCTGCAGCAGCAGGGCCGTGAATCCCAGCACCAGCCAGAACATCACCCCTGCCCAGGCCCACTGGACCGGATCCGCGAAGTAGGAAGAAAACCCGTTTGTCATGTTCAAGAAAACCTATCGTCCCGGTGACACCGCGCAGAAAAGATCGTCCGCCGCATTTTCACCCAGCTGCTCGTAAATCGAGGCAATCGCCTGGTCTTCCGTGGCAAACAGCTTGTCCTGGCCGATGAGATCGAACAGCCCGGTGGCACGCATCACATCCAGCACCTGTTTTTTCAGGCCGCTGAACATCAGGGTGATCCCTGTGCTCTTCAGGCGCTCGACCAGGTGATGAATGACCTCTTCACCGGACGCGTCCAGCTGGTTGATGCCGGCGCCCACTACCAGCACGTATTTGGCATCGGGGTAATTGGACACGGCTTCCAGCACCGCGTCCTCGAAGTAGGAGACATTGGCGAAGTACAGCGAGCCGTCGAAGCGGATCGCCACCACGTGCTTGCTGGTGGGCAGATCCGGATTCACACTGAGGTCGCGCAGGGTGCCATCCTTGTAACGACCGAGAATGGCGACGCGCGGCGACATGGTGCGATACAGGTACAGACCCAGTGCCAGGCCCGCGCCCACCATGATGCCCTTGTCCAGATGCGGGGCGAAGGCCAGCGTGGCGATGAAGGTCACCCCGGCGGCGACGCCGTCATGACGGCTGGCCTGCCAGGCATGCTTCACCGCCTTGAAGTTCACCAGGCCAACCACTGCCATGATGATGATGGCGGCCAGCACCGCCTGCGGCAGGTGGTACAGCAGCGGGGTAAGGAACAGCAGCGCAGTCAATACGATCAGCGCGGTGATCACCGAACTCATGCCGGTTTTGGCGCCCGCATTCATGTTGACGGCCGTGCGCGAGAACGAGCCCGAGACCGGGAAGGCCTGGGTAAAGCTGCCCACTATATTGGCCAGCCCCTGGCCGACCAGCTCCTGGTTGGGATCGATACGCTGCCGGGTTCTGGCCGCAACGGCCTTGGCGATCGAGATCGCTTCCATGAAACCCACCAGCGAAATGACCAGCGCGGCCGACAGCAGCGAACCCAGCGCATCGAGGTTGAAGCTGGGCATCTTGACGCTGGGCAGGCCTTCAGGAATGGCGCCCACCACCTCGCCGCCGCCCACCAGCTGGAAATTATGGGCGTTGAGCTTGCGCAGGCGATAGCGCGTTTCATCCAGCGTCACGCCCTGCGGTGCCTTGTCCGCCCGGTAGATCGCCAGCGTCGCGCCGCTCGCGTCCGTGCTGCGCACTACCTGCAAGTGCCGCAGCGCCGCCTTTTCCTTGGCAAAAGCCGCTTCCGCATCGTGCAGGTCGATCCGCAACAGCGACAGCTCGGCCTCCGTTTGCACGGTGCCGATGTTGTTCTCGCCCGCGGTTTTTTCGGCGGCTTTCAGCGCGGCCGATTTGTCGGCGATCCGTGCATTCAGCGCGTCCACCCGCTGGGCGGCCCCCATGCTTTGCTGCACCACGGCCAGCAGTTCAGGATCGGCGATTTGCTCGGGCGCGCCGGGTGCATTGCGCTCGAAGCCGATCGACCATGACAGCAGCGTCGTTACCACCACCGCAATCAGCACGCCGGGAAGTTTGGGCGCATATTTCTTGATGCTCCACATGATGGCGATGGCCAGCGCGCCCATCGCCAGCGTCGGCAGATGGGTGTCGCCGATCAGTTTGAGCACGCCCACGATGTCGTTGATGAAGTGCTCGCTGCGGCCCATTGGCACGCCAAACAGCTTGGACACCTGCGACAGCGCAATGATGATGGCCGCTGCGTTGGTGAAGCCGACGATGACCGGATGCGACAGAAAATTGACGATCACGCCCAGCTTGAACACGCCGAGCAGCAACTGCATGATGCCCACCAGCAGCGCCAGCATGATGGCCAGCGCGATGAATTGATCGGAGCCCGGCGCCGCCAGCACCGCCAGCGACGATGCGGTCAGCAGCGACACCACCGCCACCGGCCCGGTGCCGAGCTGGCTTGAACTGCCCCACAAGGACGCCACCGCCACCGGCAGGAAGGCCGCATATAACCCGTAGTACGCAGGCAGCCCGGCGAGTTGCGCGTAGGCCATCGATTGCGGAATCAGCACCAGGGCCACGGTCAGGCCCGCCATAAAGTCGGCCTTCAGCACGTCGCCCTTCATGGGGAACCAGCGCAGGAAGGGCAGGAATTTGATCAGGAAGGCGGGCATGGTTGGTTTTTCAGGTCAGTTGATTGCGTACGGATCAGGCTTGTTTCTTGTCGTGCGATGCGGCGGTCACCAGCGGGCATGCCAGGTGTTTCCACGGGTCGCTGCTACGGTCCTGGGCCAGCGCCTCCCAGCCCTCGCGCGAGTCGATCACCACCGCCGCAATGTGCTCATGGGCATTGGCATAGTCGACCAGGTCGCGCCGACGCAGGCTGGGCTTCACATCGAGGCTGAAAGGCAGGCCCGCTTCGCGCAGCGAATTCAGGAAATCCTCCATCTCGGCCGGCGGCGCATCGCCACCGGCGATGATCTGGATTTCCAGGTCGGCCTCAAGGCGGCTGCAAAGCGACAACGCGGAAGTCAGCAGACGCGGATCCACATGCCCTTCGCGGACGGCGAGCAGTACGGTTCGTTGTTTGCCGGGGCGGGTCATTCAAGGATGCTTGCTATCAAGACGCATCCTTCTATGCAGCAAGCGTGCCAGCCACGGAGAAAGTTCACAATGTATTGATTATTAAGTGACTCCAGGCCATGTGCGGCTGACGGGAAGATGGTTTGATTTGTTGCATTAAGCAACTTCAATTTTGTTTTTTGGCAAGACGTCTGCCAATGGTTGGCATCAGACCTTTGTTAAGACTGGGTTAAGCGGAATCTTTCCGGCGGTGTTGCAATTACTCTGCATATATTGCAAACAGCAACAATAGCAGGCATGCTGGCGCCATGCATTCGTTGCGCCAAAAGATCACATTCGGGTATTACGCGCTGGCCACGCTGATCGTCGGCCTGTCGGTGTTCGCCTTTTTCGAGTTGCGCCTCATCGGCGACAAGATCGTGGCGGGAGCACATGTCGCCGAATTTTTCGATGCCACTCTGGAAATCCGCCGCTTCGAGAAAAACATTTTTCTCTATCAGCAAGCCGAAGACCTGGCTGAAAACCGCGCGTTTATTCGGCAGGCACAGAGCTTGTTGCAGGATCATCGACCGGCCTTCGTCAGCTTCGCGGGCGCGCAGCAAATCGATGCACTGGTGCATTCGCTCAGGCGATACGCCACGCTCATGGACGCTTATACCGCAAGCGGTATTGCGCAGCCCGATAGGCAGGAAAACGAAATCCGCCAGTTGGGCAAGACCATCGTGACTGCGGCGGAGGTGATTGCCCGTGCTGAGCGCGCCAGTCTGCAAGCCTCGCTGGATCGCCACCGTCAGGTGCTGGCCGCCTCCATCGTGTTGCTGGCGGTGGTGGCGGTGGGCATCGGTCTGCTGGTGTCGTGGCGTGTGGCCCGCCCGCTCAAGCGTCTGGAAGAAGACATGGCCGCCGTCGCCAGCGGAAAACTCACTCGCCTGGCGCTCGCTTCGACCGACCGTGAAATCGCCTCGCTCACCCAGGCCTTCAACCAGGTGATGCGCGAACTGGAATTGCGCCAGCAGCAACTGCTGCGCGCCGAGAAGCTGGCCTCCCTCGGCACCCTGCTGTCGGGCGTGGCGCATGAACTCAACAATCCGCTGTCGAATATTTCGAGCTCTTGTCAGATTCTGCTGGAGGAAGGCGAGACCGCCGATCCCGCGCTGCGCAGTGAACTGCTGGGAGAGATCGACGCCCAAACCTTGCGTGCCCGCAACATCGTGCGCTCGCTGCTGGATTTTGCGCGTGACCGCGAAATCCGCCGTGAAGTCCTGCCGCTGGCGCCGCTGATCGCGGAAACGCTGCGTTTCGTCAAAGGCCAGGTTCCCAGCCAGGTTGCGGTAGCGCTCGATATTCCGCCAGAGGCGAGCGTGGTCGGCGACCGTCAGCGTTTGCAGCAGGTATTTCTCAACCTGATCCGCAATGCGCTGGAAGCGGTCGAGGGCGCAGGTCATGTGACGATCACCGCCCGTCAGCATCCCGTGGGGCAGGGCGTGCCCGCCGGACGCAACCTGATGGCCTTCGGCCGCTGCGTCCACGCCGGCGAAGTGGTCGATATCGAAGTGCGGGACGATGGCCACGGCATGCCGGCCGATCAGTTGCCGCGCATTTTCGACCCCTTCTTCACCACCAAGGACGTGGGCAAGGGATCGGGATTGGGGCTGTTCATTGCCTTTGAAATCATCGAGGAACACGGTGGCTGCGTTGCCGTGGAAAGTCAGCCCGGCAAGGGGACAACTTTCCATATTCGTTTGCCTGTCACATCAGATAGCGCGGATGCACCCGCATCCGCAGGGAGAAATGCATGACCAGCGGTAAGGTATTGATCGTGGACGACGAAAAGATCGCCATGAAAAACCTCGAACACGTGATGAAGAAGGAGGGCTATGCGGTCACCGCAAGCCAGAGCGGCGGCAACGCGCTGGCCCTGCTGGAGAAACAGCCCTTTGACGTGGTGCTCACCGACCTGCGGATGGAGAAGGTGGACGGCATGCAGATCCTCAAGCGTTGCCGTGAAAGTCACCCCGACACCGAAGTCATACTGATCACCGGCTACGCTACGCTGGAGTCCGCCGTCGAAGCGATGAAGCACGGTGCCTTCTACTACATCGCCAAGCCCTTTCGTCTGGACGAGGTGCGTAAGGTCGTGGCCGAAGCGCTGGAAAAAACCCGTCTCAAACGCGAAAACCGTAGCCTGCGGGAACAGGTGGAAAGCTACCAGGGCAAGGTGCGCATCCTTACCCAGGACAGTCACATGCAGCACCTGCTCGATATGGCGAAGCAGGTTGCGCCCACTGACTGCAACATTCTCATCACCGGCGAGTCCGGCACCGGCAAGGAACTCTTCGCGCGTTACCTGCACCATCACAGCCGGCGCGAATCCCAGCCCTTCGTTGCGGTGAACTGCGGCGCCTTCAACGAGGAACTGCTGGCCAACGAACTTTTCGGCCACACCAAAGGCGCCTTCACCGGCGCCCACGCTGACAAGAAAGGCCTGCTCGAAGCAGCCAGCGGTGGCACGCTGTTTCTCGACGAGATTACCGAAATGTCGCCCGCCATGCAGGTCAAGCTGCTGCGCGTGATTCAGGAAAAAGAAGTACTGCCGCTGGGCGCCACCATGCCGGTGAAAATCGACGTGCGCTTCATCGCTGCCACCAATCGCGATGTGCAGGAAATGGTGAAGCAGGGCGGCTTCCGCCAGGATCTCTACTTCCGCCTCAACGTCGTCAACCTGCACATTCCCGCCTTGAGCGCGCGCAAGGAAGACGTGCCGCTGCTGGCCCACCACTTTCTGGCGAAGCACGCTGCGACGATGGGCAAGGACGTCACCGAACTGGCCCCCGACACGCTCGACCTGCTGCGTGCCTACGACTTTCCCGGCAACGTGCGCGAGCTGGAAAACATCATCGAGCGCGGCGTTGCGCTAACTAACGGCCACAGTATCGAGCCCGCCCAGCTGCCAGACGATCTGCGCGAACTCTCCATCCGCACCTTCCGCAAAAAAGCCGGGCGCATCCCCACCTTGGAAGAGCAGGAACAGGACTACATCGCCTGGGTGCTGCTGGAATCCGGGGGCAACCAGACGCTGGCTGCGCAAACCCTCGGCATCGACCGGGTGTCCCTGTGGCGCAAGCTGAAACGCTACGAGGTGGAAAAGGGGTAGGGCGCCGCTATCTGCAATAGGCAGTTGCTGGTCAGGAGCAGAAGTTCAGGTTGAAGTGTCGGTTCCGAACGTTTCTTGTTCGGGGCGGATCTGCCGTTGGGATACTTCGCCACCTAGGTCGCCTATGGACCAAACCGGCCATTAGCCAGAAATGCCCTGAATGACCGCTTTCAACTTCGGCGAATGCGTACTCCCGACCCAAGGCGGACATAGTGAAAATTAAAGTCAATGTCCGCTGGCCAACAACCAGTCATTCGCCGAGATCCAGCTGACCAGCCGTTATGGGCCCGTTTCCAGCCAATCAGAATTCGTTGCGTATTCGCTTGTAGCCCTTCACCAGTTCGTTATTGGCCTGCGTCACGCTTTCCGAGAAATCGCTGACATCCGGCGTCACGCGCTCGATCCCGGCCAGGTCATCGTTGGATCGGATGTTGGCGGTCGAGGGGATGTAGAAGCTGTGCGGAACCTCGCAGCCTTCGACCACGGAGTTGTGTCGGATCACGGAATGGCTGCCGACCACGCAATTAAACAGCACTGAGTTGAAGCCAACAAAAACGTGGTCGCCGACCGTGCAGGGGCCGTGCACGATGGAGCGGTGCGCGATCGAGGTGCCGCGCCCGATGTTTACACCGCCCCCCGCTTTGCAGTGAATCACCACGCCGTCCTGGATGTTCGAATTGGCGCCGATGACGATGGGTTCCATGCCGCCCTCGTCATTGACCTCGTCGGCGCGGATCACGGCATATGGTCCGATGAACACGTTGGCTTCGACGATGATCTTGCCGCAGAGGATGGCGGTGGGGTCGACAAAGGCGGACTCGTGGACCTGGGGGATGTCTCCGTTGGGATTGCGACGAATCATGGGCTGTCTCGGTTTATGTGAATGAGGGCGGGAATGGAAGGCACTACGCTTGAACACCTCAGGCTGTCGTGGTCGACGCTTCCGGCAAATCGTGTCTGAATGTTAGAATATTACATTTTTCAACACGCATGTTGCGATAAGCAACTTGACAGGATTCAGGGCGGCCCTCATGCACGACAACAAATTGCTTTTGCGTTTTTTCCCCTTTCTGGCCTGGTTCCCCATCAATTCGATCATCCTGCGCGGTGACGTGATGGCGGGTATCACCGGCGCGCTGGTGCTGGTGCCGAAGGCGATGGCGTATGCGCAATTGTCGGGGTTGCCGGTGTATTTCGGCCTGTATACGGCGTTTATCCCCGCCATTCTGGGGGCGATGTGGGGGTCTTCCCGGCAGTTGGCAACGGGGCCGGTGGCGATTATTTCGCTGATGACGGCGGCCGCGCTGGCGCCACTGGCGATTCCGCTTTCCGAGGATTACATCGGCCTTGCGCTGTTGCTGACCCTGATGGTCGGCATCATCCAGTTCAGTCTCGGCGTGCTCAAGCTGGGCACGATTGTCAATTTCGTGTCGCATCCGGTGATTCTGGGCTTCATGAATGCGGCAGCCATCATCATCGCGCTGTCCCAGCTGGATATGTTGCTGGGCATACCCAAGGGCCGTAGCGACTCCTTCCTGGCAGACATCTGGGGCATGTTCACGTATCTGCCGCAAACCCATCTGCCCACGCTGGCCATGTCGGTTTTTGCACTGGCATTGATGCTGGGGATGAAGAAGATCAAGGTGTTGTCCAAACCCAGCGTGCTGATCGCTGTGGTGATCACCACCCTGGTCAGCTTTGCGACCGGCTTTGCGAACAAGACCAGCGGTGCGCCGGACACGATTGCCGAACCGGCTGCGCGCGAACTGGTGGCGAGCTACGCCCAGGCGCAGATGCGCATTGATGAAATCAAGTCTGATGTCACGATGAAATCTGCCGAGCTCCGCATACAGGAAAAAGAACACGACGCACGTGCCGTGGCTGATCTCAGCTACCAGATTGACCTGCTGAATCTGGAGGCCTCCGGCTTTGAACAGCAAAACAAGGAACGCCTGCAATATATCCGCAAGCTAAATTTCGTGCGTGCCGATGCGCCCGTGGATCAGGCGGCCACGCTGTATCTGAAAGGGGCAGTTCCTGCCGGCGTGAAAACCGATGGCCACCAGTGGCATATCAAGAAGATTGACGGTGGAATGATGAATCTGACCGGTGGTGGCGACGTTGTCGGCAACATCCCGGTCGGCTTGCCGTCGTTCCGTGTGCCTGCGTTGTCGCTCGACGCCTTCATGCAGCTGTTTGCCGCCGCGCTGATTATTTCGCTGGTCGCCTTCATGGAAAGCATCTCCATGGCCAAGGCGCTGGCCGCGCAGACCAAGCAGCGTCTGGACCCTAACCAGGAACTCATCGGGCAGGGCGTCGCCAACATGGGCGGCTCGTTTTTCCAGGCCTACCCGGCGACCGGCTCCTTCACCGGCTCGGTGATCAACCTGCAGGCAGGTGCAAAAACCGGTTTCGCCATGGTGTTCAACGGCATTTTCGTGGCGGTCACGCTGCTGTTCCTGACGCCCTTCCTCTATCACCTGCCGAAGGCCACCCTGGGGGTCATCATCCTGCTGGCGGTGGCGGGCCTGGTCACTCCCGGCGCCATCAAGCACGCCTGGAAAGCGAGCAAGGCGGACGGTGTGGTGGCGATCGTCACCTTCTTCGTCACGCTCATCGCCGCCCCGCATCTGGACAAAGGCATCCTGATCGGCGCGGCACTGGCGCTGGCGCTGTATCTGTATCGCACCATGAAACCGCGCGTCGCCCAGCTTGGCCGCTATGCCGACGGCACACTGCGCGACATCAAGGTGAACCCGGATCTGCCCACCAGTGAGCATGTCGTCGCCATGCGCTTCGACGGCCAGCTGTATTTCGCCAACGTCTCCTACTTCGAGGACACCATCCTTGAGGCAGTGGCTGGCAACCCCAAGGCCAAATATGTGCTGGTGGTGGGCGATGGCATCAACAATCTGGATGCCACCGGCGAGGAAGTCATCAAGCATCTCAACGAGCGCCTGCATGAAAGCGGCATCACATTCGTGTTCTCCGGCCTCAAGAAGCAGGTGCTGGACGTGATGCGCAACACCGGCCTGTTCGACGAAATTGGCCAGAAGCACATTTTTGCCAACGAGGACCAGGCGCTGGCGGCTATTTACGAATGGCTGGGCGATGAGGGTAAGGACGACCTGTTCTGCCCGGTCAGCAAGCCGCAGTCGGAACAGTCATCGCCCCTGCCTACACTTGAACCGGGTATTGCGCGTTAAGGAAACGCTGATTTATTCGTCTCACCGGCGAAAGTGGAATAAATCAGTGTCTCCTTAAAACTCGTTGCGGATGCGCTTGTAGCCCTTGACCAGTTCGTGGTTGGCCTGCGCCACGCTTTCGGAGAAGCCGGTGACATCGGGGGTGACGGGTTCGATGCGGGCCAGTTCCTCGTCCGAGTGAATGTTGCAGGTGGAGGGAATGTAGAAGCCGTCGGGCACGCTGCAGCCCTCGACCACCGAGTTGTGGCGTACTACGGAGCCTTCGCCCACCACGCAGTTGAACAGCACGGAATTGAAGCCGATGAACACGCGGTTCCCCACTTTGCAGGGGCCGTGCACGATGGAGCGGTGGGCGATCGACGTGTATTCGCCGATCTCGACCCGTCCGCCGGCCTTGGAGTGGATGACCACGCCGTCCTGGATGTTGGAGTGCGCGCCGATGACGATGGGCTCCATGTGGCCGTTGTCGTCGACTTCGTCGGCGCGAATCACGGCGTACGGCCCGATGAAAACATTCTCGCCAACGATGATGCGGCCACAGAGGATGGCGGTGGGATCGACAAATGCGGTTTCGTGCACGACCGGCAGGTCGCCTCGCGGGTTGCGGCGGATCAAATTGGATTCCTTCCTGTTGGTTGACTATTGATCCGGCCAGACTTATTCGCGAGTTCGTTCGTGCTGAGCCCTTCGGCTCGCTCAGGACAGGCCTGTCGAAGCACAGCCCTTCGATCGTTCGGCAGGCTCACGATCAGGGTGAACGGTACTCATGTTTAATTCGTGCCGGAACAAAAAATCGGTGGGCATCGCCCTGGCGCGTGTGCCGTTCAGGCATGCCCCTGCACTTGCGGATAGAAAAACCCAGCCAGGCGCGCAAAGGCGCCGTTGCGGTCGATCCGCATCAATTCCGGCCCTTCCTGGCTCGTACGGGCGGGCAGCATGCGGCGTGTCCGCCCATCGCACATGACCATGTCAGGGTTCCAGCTGCGGATCAGGGCGGACAGGGCGGCGCGCGGCTCTCCCCAGATAACGGTGGCCTGTGCCCGGTCAAGGCCGTGCCGCATCAGGTCGTGCTCAAGCCGTTTTTGCTCCGAAGGGGCGAGGCGCGCGGCGCGCTCGCCAGGCAGATTTCCGGCAGGGCCATCGGGCTCAAAGCCGGACCGCGTGTCGAGCACGCTCACCACCAGCAGGTCGACATCTCCGGACGCGGCGAGCTCGCAGGCGCGGCGCAGCAAGGCCGAACAGCTGTAGCCATGGGTGAGTGGGATCAGGATGCGTTGATGGGTTTTCATGAGTGAGCTCCTGCGTGGATAAGGGGTTGAGGCAAGCCGGACGACTCGGTACGCGCGGGTGCGCATTCGCGGAAAACACGCGCCTTGCAGGTGCGGCAGACATCGTGGTCCAGGCGACGGTAGATTTCGGCGATGGCTTCGGTCTTGGAATCGAACAGGTTGGCGCCGCCGATCGCTTTCAGCGCGCCGCTTTCCGCCAGCTGTTCCTGCACCGTGTCTTTCACGCCGATGAGATAGAGACCGCCACCCGCCGCGCGACGTCGCCGCGCCTCGTCGGCGAGCGCCTCGGCGCCGGCCATGTCGATGAAGTTGATGCCGTGCGCAATGATCGCCACGTGTTTCTGCTCGGGCTTGGCCTGGTCCTGGGCGGCCAGCTTTTCGCGCACGTGCGCGGTGGAGCCGAAGAACAGCGAGCCGTCGATGCGCACGAAGCGCAGTTGCGGGCACTGCGGCGCGTGGTCGGCGTCGGTGAACTTGCGCTTCATGCTGTGCGGGTTGGGCGCACGCTCGCGCACCTGCGGCTTGGAGGTACGTGCCAGATACAGCGACAGCGACATCAGCACGCCGATGATGATGGCCTCTTCCAGCGTCAGGAACAGCGTGGCGGCGAAGGTGGCGGTCATGATGGCTAGTTCGGAGCGGTTGGTCTTCACCGTGTGGATGATCTCCTTGAAGTCGATCAGGCCCCAAGCCACCAGGAACAGGATGCCGGCCATGGCGGCGTTGGGCAGGAAGCGCGCCCACGGCGCCACCAGCAGCACCACCAGCAGCAGGAAGAAACCTGCCATCATCGCCGCCAGCGGGGTCTTGGCGCCGGCGGCGTAGTTCACGCCGCTGCGGTTGAACGAGCCGGTGGCGACATAGCCCGAGAAGAACGCGCCGGCGAGGTTCGACATACCCTGGCCGATGAACTCCTGGTTGCCGTCCACGTGCTGGCCGGAGCGTGCCGCCAGCGCACGGGCGATCGACACCGCCTCGGTCAGCGCCAGCAGCGTCACCGCCACCACGCCGGATGCCACCGCGCGGATGCTCTCGCCGTCCAGTGCGGGCACCGACAGCGGCGGCAGGCTCGCCGGCAGCGCGCCCACCGTGGACATCTGCACGCCGTGCCAGACGCTCAGTGCCGCCGCTGCCGCCGAACCGCCCAGCATGGCTACGATCATGTAAGGCCATTTCGGGAAAAAGTGTTTGACCGCGATGCCCAGCACCAGCGTCAGGCTGGCCACCGCCATCACGCCC
Organism: Thiobacillus sp.; assembly: GCA_031426895.1. GTDB lineage: Bacteria > Pseudomonadota > Gammaproteobacteria > Burkholderiales > Thiobacillaceae > Thiobacillus. Next base: position 32,917 of record JASJPE010000009.1, read on the forward strand.
GGCTGCACCTGATCGAGCTGGTGAAACAGGGTGCTCCAGGTGTCGCTGAACGACGACCCGCGCGCAATCTCCAGACCGAAGAAATGCTTCACCTGATTGGTGGCGATCAGAATCGCCGCGCCGGCGGTGAACCCGGTTACCACCGAATGCGAGATAAAGTTGACCAGCGTGCCCATGCGCGCCAGCCCCATCACCAGTTGGATCACCCCCACCAGAAAGGTCAGCGTCAGCGCCAGGCTCACATACTGCGCCGAGCCCGGCTCGGCATGCGGTGACAGCACCGAGAACAGCACGATCGACGCCGCCGTCGTCGGCCCCGACACCAGATGCCAGGACGACCCGAACAGCGCCGCGATGATGGCGGGAATCATGCCCGCATACAGCCCGTATTCCGGCGGCATGCCCGCGATGGTGGCAAACGCCACCCCCTGCGGCAGCGCCACCAGCGCACCGGTCAGACCAGCCATCAGGTCATCGCGCAGGGTTTGTTTGGTCACGCGATCGCGCCAGCGCAGAAACGGCAGAAACCGCGGCCAGTCGAGGCGGAGGGGTGGAATGCCGAGACGGGCAAGTGGGGTAGTCATCGCTGGAAAAATCCGACCGTTAGGAGATGGTCGAATGCTAGCGATGCGGGCGTTAACGCATGGTTAAGTGGGGGGCAAGATGGGGTTAAGTTGGTGGGCTGCTGAGGTCTGGAGGTGACCCTGAACAGCCGTTCGAAAGACACGAAAGCGGCCGATCAGGAATGTTACGAATGCTCTGTTGGGGAGACGCGATGTCCAAGGTCGTCGTAAGCTTTTGAATACCCTCACGCTGGTAGGATTCCTCCCTCGCGGCGGCCCATGCTGAGTATTCGGTGCCCGCTGGGATTTTCCCCTTGGCCAGGAGATGACACTTGACAGGGCAGGCCAGGAACGCCTCCAGCAATCGCGATGTGACCACGACGCTTCGCCGACTATTGTTAGCCGGCTATAAACCCCGGCAACTTGGCAGCCTTCACATCGAAGGTTGCCGTCGCTCGACAGCCGAGCCGTCTGTTCTTGGCACCGATCAGGCAATCAGCGAAATCGGCAGTCGTATCCTTCCAGATGAATAGAGCCTCCTCGACGGCCGGTTCATCCTCGAATCGAACATCGGTCGCATCGAGCAGGCCCGAGATGGCCTCAATGATCAGATTCTTTGGCAGGCTGTATCGGCTACGCAGCACCCATTCTGTTTCCAGGATAACCAAATGGCTTACGAAAACGCAGCGCCCTGCCGCGACTTCACGTTTGATCAGTTTGCGTGCCTTCTCAAACTGAGCTTCATCATCCCGAACCAGAAAGCGAACGAGAACGTTGGTATCGATCCCCAGCATCACCGCGACAACTGCTCAACCGGAACGGGCTTGCGACCTTTCTTGTGTAACGCACCCGCCAGTTCGGTAACACTCTTGGACTTCACCCGCATGATTACTGTGGCATCCGGCATCAACGTGAACGTCATCCGGTCTCCGGTCTTCATGGAAAGACTATCCCGAATTTCCTTGGGGATCGTTGTTTGACCCTTGCTGGTAAGTGTGGCGTCGTTTGACATTGCAATCTCCTTTTGTCCTTACGTTCAGCATTATAGTAAGGCGGATGATTGCTGGCAATATGTTGGTAATTGGTTATCTGAATGGCTGCAATCCGGCGACAGCCCTGGCTGTCCGCTCCTGGCCGAAATCCGCCTGATTCCTACCGCACAAACACCACCGTCACAGTCGTGCCCTGCTGCTCCCCGCTCTCCAGCCTCACCTGCCAGCCGTAACGATCGCAGATGCGTTTGACCAATGACAATCCAATACCGGCACCGCTGCTGCTGATGTCGCGGAAATGGCGCAGGAAGGCTTGGTCGATGGCGTCGCCGGGGATGCCGCGGCCGGTGTCGGCGATGACGAGGCTGCGGCTGTCCTGGCGGACGGTGACGCTGCCGGCGTCGGTGTAGGAAAAGGCGTTGCGCACGAGGTTGCTGACGAGGATGTCGACCAGTCCGCAATCGGCGGCGACGACGAGGGCGGGGTCGGTTTGCACGTCTACGGTGACGGGTTTGCTGCCGAGCAGGAGGTGCTGTTTTTCGACTGCTTCTTCGACGACGGCGGATACCTGGCAGCCGCTGCCGGGCTGAGTGTGGTCTTCGCGCGCCATCAGCAGCAGGGCGGTGCCGAGTTCGGCCATGTCGCGCGCGGCGCGCTCGATACGCTGCACGCGCGCGGTCTGCTTGTCGCTCAATTTGTCGTCGTCCAGCAGGACTTCGGTGGCGCTGAGAATGACGGCCAGCGCGGTGCGCAATTCGTGGCTCATGTCGGCGCCGAAGGCGCGTTCGCGTTCCATGAAGGCGCGCATGCGGCTGAGCTGGCGGTCGAACACGCCGGCCAGTTCCTCGATCTCGCGGTCGTGAAAATGTTCGGCCAACGGCTGGTCCCAGTTTTCCGGCCGGCGGTGCCGCACCTGCGCAGCGAGTTTGGCTACCGGCGCCACGACTGCGCCGGACAGAAAAAAACCGAGCAAGGTGGAGAGTAGCGTCATGGCGACGGCGACGATGCTGAGCTGCTGGGCAAAGCGCTGCTCGCGCTTGAGCTTGAGGGAGATGTCGTAGAGCAGGTAGTAGCGCGCGTTGTCCCGGTCCAGCACGGCCGCCCGGTAGAACAGGGTGCCGACGCGGACTTCGTGACGTCCGGGTGGCAGTTTGGCGAGGTAATCCGGCACGCCATCCGTTGCGCCCGCTTTCCGAACATAGCCCTGCAGAGTGACGGTGGCGGGCGGCAGCGAGTGGGGGTTGCGCCCGCGGCGGGCGATGTAGTCGTCGAGTTCGGCGGTCAGGGTTTCGTCCACCAGACGCACGCTCAGGTCGTGGGCGGACTGGTACATCATCAGCGCCATGACCACGCTGAGCAGCGCGCCAAAAGCCGCGAAGTAGAGGGCGACGCGTGCGCGCAGGCTATGCAGGCGGAACATCCGGCGCTTTCAGCTGGTACCCGACGCCGCGCAGGGTGTGTAGCAGCGGCGGTAGGTCGGCGGGGTCGATGGCCGCGCGCAGGGTGTGCATGTGCACGCGCAGGGAATCGGAGTCGGGTGGCGAATCGCCCCACGCCGCCTGTTCGATCTCGCGCCGCCACACCACGTTGGGCGAGCGTTTCATCAGCAGCTCAAGGATGCGCATCGGCAGCATCGGCAGGCTGAGGGGGCGGCCGGCGCGCTGCACGACGCGGGTGCCGAGGTCGAATGCCAAATCTCCCACCTGCAGCCGGTTCAGGCGTTCGCCGCTTTTGGCGCGCCGCACCAGGGCGGCGAGGCGCAGTTCCAGTTCACGCAGCTCAAACGGTTTGGTCAGGTAATCGTCGGCGCCTTCGCCGAAACCGGCGATCTTGTCGTCCAGCGTGGCGCGTGCGGTCAGCATCAGCACCGGCGTCTGCGATTGCGCGTCCTGGCGCAGGCGGCGGCACAGGGTGAGGCCGTCGATGCCGGGCAGCATCAGGTCGAGCACGATGACGTCATGCGGCTGGGTCACCGCCAGATGCAGACCGGTGACGCCATCCTGTGCCACATCCACCTGGTGGCCATGGCCTTCCAGGAAATCGGAGATGTTGGCCGCCAGGTCTGCGCTGTCTTCCACGACCAGGACGGAAAAAACGGTGCGGTCGCTCATGGCAGGCTAGGGGGAGGTGGAAAGCGCATGCAGGCGTTTTAACACTACGGTGTGGTTGACGTCCAGTCGGCGCGGTCCGGGAGCATTTTTCCTTCCCGGCGCCCGCCCTTTATTCCGGGCGAGGCGGACGCACCAGCGGCAGCACGCGCGCATCCTGCTGCGGCAGGTCGCGCTCGGCGAGGACCAGCAGCGCCTTGTGGAACTCGCCCGGCAGGCGCTTCATGGTTGCTGCAGCTTGTGGTGCGTAATGCACCACCTCGAACGGCACGCGTTCGTCGAGCGCACTGCGCGCCTGCGGGCGAAAATGCTGCCAGGCCAGTTCGACCCAGGCCTTGTTCTGGCCGTCGATAAAAATGAATTCTTCCGCGTCCAGCACCGCCATGTACTGCAGGCTGCGGATCGGCACGAACAGGCATTGGCCGGTGTGTGTCAGCAGGGTATGCGCCAGGTTGTAGGTGGCGGCGGGCAGAAAGGCCGGTAGCCGCTCGATTTCCTGTTCGCGATAAAAGCGCTCTTTCATGGTGTAAAAATAGCAGCCCGTCGCACTCTTGGTGAAGCAGTTTTTTCGCAGGAGGGGTGGGTTCGTGCGGACCGCGCAGGCAGAAAAGGCCGGTCCTTGAGGCAAAATAGGCGTGAACTGATTTCGAACTGCCCCTCAACTGATTCCACGCCATGACCCATCTGCACGCCACGCCCGCCCCGGGCCTGATTTTTGACACTCATCTGGAACACTTCGATCGCGACGTGATCGAGGCTTCGCATACGCTGCCGATCCTGGTCGATTTCTGGGCCGACTGGTGCCCGCCCTGCAAGGCGTTGACGCCGGTGCTGGAACGTGTCATCGCGCATCACGCCGGCAAGCTTCATATGGCCAAGGTCGAGGTTGACGAGGGTGCCAACATGAAGCTCGCCGGACGCTACGGATTGCGCGGATTCCCCACTGTGCTGTTGTTCGTCAAGGGCGAAATCGTCGGGCGTTTTTCCAGCGCCAAGCCGGAACACTGGGTACGCGAATTCATTGCCGAGCACACCGATATTGACTAAGCCCATTCTGGTGCTTGACACCAATGTGGTGCTCGACCTGCTGCATTTTGACGATCCGGTTGCACGGCCGCTGCTGCACGCGCTGGAAACGGGGCGCGTGGCTTGTGTGGTAACCGACGCCACGGTTGAAGAGCTGCGGCGTGTGCTGGCGTATCCGGAATTTGCATTGGAACCCGCGCGGCAGGCAGCCTTGCTTGAGGCTTATCAGGTTTTGTCGATGACGGTGGAAACCGTTGCGGTGGGTGCGGCGTTGCCCCACAAGGGGACTCCGATCCACTACGGGCTCAAGCCCGTGTGGAGTCGTATGCCGCGTTGCAGCGATCCCGATGATCAGAAATTCCTTGAATTGGCCGCCGCAGCTCAGGCTCAGGGCTTGATCAGCAAGGATCGCGCGCTGCTCAAATTGCGCCGCTGCTGCGCGCCATCATTCCGGATCATGTCGCCAGCCGAGGCGGTATGCTGGCTCAGCGACATCGATACCTGAACGCGGATGCCTGAATGCATCGGTGTGGGATCAATCCGCGTTGGGTAGCTGAAACCGCAGCCGCGCGGCCTCGCTCACGGCCAGCACCGCCGGGTGGCTGAGCCGCCGCTCCACCGAAATAACGAAGAAGCGTTCGCGAATATCCAGCGTCTGCCCCAGTTCGATCACGTCGTATTGCCGCATCACCTCCGGCGCGGTAGTCAACGGCACCGGGAACACACCCGCGCCCGCCTGGCCAAAGGCGCTCATCAAGGCACTGTCGTCGAATTCGCCGACGATGGTGGGCTGCTGGCCCTTGCGCTCGAGCCAGCGCAACAGGGGCACGCGTAGCGCGCTGTCTTCACCCGGAATTAGCAGCGGCGCGCTGTGCAGGCAGGCGGGAAACCCTGGCGCAAGGGTGTTCGCGAGAGTGCGAGCGGCCAAAAAAGCAATTCCGCATTCGCCTAGCGGGTGGCTGTAGCCTTTAATGTCCATGGTGGGCGGCAGCGGACGATCGGCCAGTACCATGTCGAGTCGATGGATGGAGAGCTCGGCGGCTAATTGCTCCAGCCGGTCTTCCCTGCATACCAGCTTGACCGGTTCGGCCAGCGTGAGGGCAGGGGCCAGCAGTTGATAGGCGATGGCTTTGGGCACGACGTCGGCGATGCCGACCCGAAACGGATGTATGCGGGTGCCCGGGGTGTTTTGCAACGCATCTTCAAGTTCAGCGCCCACCTGGAAAATTTCGTCGGCGTACGTCAACGCGGTGCGTCCGGCATCGGTCAGTTCCAGCCGGCGTCCAGTGCGACGGAACAAAGTCACGCCCAGACGGGCCTCGAACGTGCTGATCTGGCCCGACAGGGTTTGCGGCGTCAGGTGCAGTTTCTCGGCGGCCCGGTTGATGGCCCCCGCTTTAGCGACGGTACGGAAATAATGCAGGTGCTTGTAGTTGAGCATGGCGCATCTCGGATCGATAAAACCGAACAATAGCAGTATAAAAATCGAATTTTATTGTTAATGAGCAATCTATACTCTGTCAGGTATCCGCGAGAGCGCTGTCAGCTCAAACACGGTCTGGGCAAACATTGGAGAACACCATGAAACGTATTTTTTTGTTCCTCGCCACCAACATGGCCATCGTGCTGGTGCTGTCGCTCACCATGCGCATTCTGGGCGTCGAGCCCTATCTCACCGCCAACGGGCTCAACCTGACTTCGCTGCTGATCTTCGCGGCGGTGATGGGCTTCGGCGGTTCGCTGATTTCGCTGGCGATCTCGAAATGGATGGCGAAGAAATCGATGGGCGTGCGGGTGATCGAAACGCCGTCGAATTCGACCGAGTTCTGGCTGGTTGATACCGTGAAGAAGTACGCAGCCGACGCCGGGATCGGCATGCCCGAAGTCGGGATTTTCGATACAGCCGAAGCCAATGCTTTCGCCACCGGCATGAACAAAAACAACGCGCTGGTCGCGGTGTCGTCCGGGCTGTTGCAAGCGATGACACGCGAGGAGGCCGAAGCCGTGATCGGCCATGAAATCGCCCACGTCGCCAACGGCGACATGGTGACGCTGGCGCTGATTCAGGGCGTGGTGAACACTTTTGTCATGTTCCTGTCGCGCGTCATCGGTTATGTGGTGGACAAGGTGGTGTTCAAAACCGAGCGCGGTACCGGCCCGGCATTTTTTGTCACCATGATCATTGCCGAACTGATACTCGGCGTACTCGCCTCGATCATCGTCATGTGGTTTTCACGCCAGCGCGAATTCCGCGCCGACCGTGGCGGTGCCAGCCTGGCGGGCAAACAGAACATGATCGGTGCGCTGGAGCGTCTGGGCAGCCTGCATCCGGCGCCCTTGCCGGAGAAAATGGCGGCCTTCGGCATCAGTGGTAGCGGGGCGTCCGGCATCAAGCGTCTGTTCATGACGCACCCGCCGCTGGAAGAACGCATCGCCGCCCTGCGCGCGGTGCAGTAAATCCGGCTTTCAGCTTGCCCCAGCGCTCGCCCGGCTTGCGTGCCAGGCGGGCGAGCGCTGGGGCTTTTTGATTCCTTTTGAAAGTTGAACGCGCAGATGAATAACAAGATCTCCATAGGCGAACCCTGGATGTGGGCCGCCTTCATTGCCTTCGTGCTGGTCATGTTGGCGCTTGACCTGTTCGTGTTCGGTGGCAGAAAAGCGCACAAGGTGAGTGTCAAGGAGGCGGCCGGCTGGTCGCTGGTGTGGGTGAGCCTGGCGCTCGCGTTCAATGCCGGTCTGTGGTGGTACTTGAGCGGTACGGTCGGCTCGGAAATCGCCGACCGCAAGGCACTCGAATTCCTGACCGGTTATCTGATCGAGAAGTCGCTGTCGGTGGACAACGTGTTCATCTTCCTGCTCATCTTCGCGTCCTTCCATGTCGCGCCTGAGTATCAGCGCCGCGTGCTGATCTACGGCGTGTTGGGCGCTATCGTCATGCGCGCCATCATGATTTTGGCTGGGGCCTGGGTGGTACAGGAATTCAGCTGGGTGCTGTATCTGTTCGGCGCTTTTCTGGTTTTTACCGGCATGCGCATGCTGGTGATGGCGGAAAAGGAACCCGACCTGGAGAAGAATCCGGTGCTTCGATTTGCGCGCAAGCATCTGCGCATTGCCGAGGGCGATCACGGCGAGAAATTTGCCGTGATGAAAGACGGGGTGCGCTATTTCACCCCGTTGTTCTTGGTGCTGATCCTGATCGAGGTCACCGACCTGGTGTTCGCGGTGGATTCGATCCCGGCCATTTTCGCCATCACCACCGATCCATTTATTGTTTTTACATCCAATATTTTCGCCATCATGGGCCTGCGCGCACTGTATTTTCTGCTGGCCGACGTGGCGGATCGTTTCCATCTGCTGAAATATGGCCTCGCCATGGTGCTGACCTTCATCGGCACCAAGATGCTGATCATGCCGTGGTACCACGTGCCGGTGGGTGCGTCGCTGGCCATCGTCGCCGTGCTGATCGGCTCGAGTGTGATCGCCAGCCTGATTGCCACGCGCAAGGGGGCACGCTGATGTGGCCGCGTCTGTTTGGCGTTTTGCTGCTGGCGTTCACGCTCGGTGGATGCGCCGAGCCACCTTACACCAACGTCGACAACGCCGGTTTGAAAGCCCTGCTGGCGCAAGACGTGCCTTTGTATGACATCCGCCGACCGGAAGAGTGGCGCCAGACCAAGGTGGTGGAAGGCAGTCGCCCCCTGACATACGTTGATGCGAGCGGGCGGACCAACCCGGAATTTCTGCCGCGTTTCACGGCTGAAGTGGGCAAGAACGATCCGGTGGCTCTAATCTGCCGCCCTGGCAACCGTACCGACGCCCTGGCGCGTGAACTGATGGAGAGGGGCTATACGCAGGTTTACAACGTGCGTCATGGCATCAGCCGCTGGATTGGCGAGGGCAATCCCGTCGCCGGGATCTGAAACCTGAAGCCCACAGACCTGTGCCCAGCGTCTTGCCCATCTACCGTGGCAATGACTGAATCAGGCGCGCATCCGGTAAGCTAGTCGCATGGCACTTAACATTGATTCTCCACTCGCTCGCCGTGTCGTGGCGTTTGCGTTTCTGGTCTTTATTTTCGGGCTTACTTTGTGGGTGTTGTCGCCCTTTTTTGCTTCGCTGGCCTGGGCGGGGATTCTGGCTTACGTAAGCTGGCCCTTCCATCAGCGCCTGCTTAACCAGCTGCCTGAGCGCCCCAATCTCGTTGCATTGCTCATGACCGTGGGAGTGGCGGCAACGCTGTTGTTGCCCCTGGTGTGGGTGATGTTCACCGTGGCACTGGATGTGGCAGCAGCGACTGTGACGTTCAAACAGCTGATGGCCCAAGGCTTGCCGCCGCTGCCCCCTGCCGTGCGCACCTGGCCGGGTGGGGAATGGTTTGCATCGCAATACCAGAATGTGGAGGGCGATGCCGAGTGGTTGCGTGCGCAGGTTGGCGTCCTGGGCTTAGGGGATGCCGCTTCATTGAAGGCGCTGGTTGGTGGCGTTGGACGAATCGCCGCGAAATTTGCACTGGCTGTGTTCGCGCTGTTTTTTTTGTTTCGACATGGTGTCAGCGTGCTGGCGCAGTTTCGCGGGGTGGCCACGCGCTGGCTGGGCGATGCGGCCCGCGGCTACATTCAGGCGGTTGGCGTAACGGTCCGCGCGGTGGTGTTCGGCATTGTGCTGACGGCACTGGCGCAGGGCGTGCTCGCAGGACTGGGCTATTGGGTAGCCGGCCTCCCGGCACCGACCTTGTGGGGGGTGATCACCGCACTGATCTCGCTGATCCCCTTTATTGGCCCGGTGGTGTGGATTGGTTTGTCCCTGAGCTTGCTGGCGCACGGTGAAACCCAGGCGGCAGTGGGCCTGTTTTTGTGGGGGGCGCTGGTGGTGAGTTGGGTCGATAACCTGATTCGTCCATTGGTCATCAGCGGGCCGACGCGCATCCCGTTTTTGCTGGTTTTTCTGGGCGTGCTTGGTGGCATCAACGCGTTTGGCCTGATCGGCCTGTTTCTTGGGCCAGTGCTACTAGCCGTGTCGGTCGCCATCTGGCGCGAATGGCTAGGCCACAAGCGTTCGGACCCGGCTTGATGGTATCCTTCATCACTTGCCCGGACTATTGTCATGAACCCCGCTAAAGACCGCATACTTTCACGCTTGGCACTCAATGTGCTGGGTGTGTTCGAGACCATAGGCCTTTTTGTCATCACGCTGGCCACGCTGGTGGCAGGCGTGTTTGAAGTGAAGGTCATGATCGCTGCCGGGACCGTGACGCTGGCCGACCTGCTGCTGCTGTTCCTGTACCTGGAAATCTTCGCCATGGTGGGCGTGTATTTCCGTTCCGGGCAGCTGCCTGTGCGTTTTCCCATCTATATCGCCATTGTGGCACTGGCACGTTATCTGGTGCTCGACATGAAAAGCCTCGACGACTGGCGCATGCTGGGCGTGACCGCATCGATCCTGCTGCTGACGGTAGCCGTGCTGGTGATCCGCTATGGACACACGCGCTTTCCCTACAACGAATACCCGAAAGACAGTGATACGCCGCCATGAACAACAAACCGACCTACCCCGGGTTTCACCAGGACAAGCATAGCCTCACCATGCTTGCGCGCGTCGTCATCGACGGCTGGCTGTTTGGTTTCATCCCTGAAACCGAGGAATGTGCCGGATGGAGTCTGGGGCAAATGCAGGCACTGGCCGACAAGGTCGATGCCGAGTGGGACAAATACAGCAATCTGCCAAGCCGCCTTCCGACCGAATTGCGCGAGCGTCACGCAGGCCTGTACAAAAGAGCGACCGAGCAGGCACGTGAACAAGGCTGGGACCCCGAACTCGGCGACGACGAATAAACTCCTGGCAGGTGTTCCTGCCGTCTGCAACCTGCCTGATCCCCTCTGATGGAACTGACTCCGCCTCTTCTGCAACTCGCCACTCAGGCACTCGATCTGGTGCTGGATTTCAAACGTCCGGCCGACGCCGAGTTGTCGGCGTTTTTCCGTGAACATAAAAAACTCGGGCCGCATGATCGTGCGTTCGTGGCCGAAGCCGTGTTCGGCGTGCTGCGACGTTATCGATATCTGTCGGTGGTGGTGCCGGCCGCCAATCCGCGCACACTGGTGATTGCCTGGCTGATCAAGGTACGCGGCGTGAGTGGGGCGACGCTGGAACAATTCGCCAAGCCCGAGTTGATCGGCCATATCCGCAACGCTAAAACGGATGATCTCCCGCTTGGCGTGGCGGCCGATCTGCCCGACTGGGTGATCGAGAAATTGCAGCTGTCGATGACCGAGGCCGATATCCTGGCTTTGGGCCGCGCGCTGCAGCAGCAGGCACCGATGGACGTGCGGGTAAACGTGCACAAGGCGAACCGTGACGCTGTATTGGCGCAGCTGCGCGCAGAGGGACTGGCCGTCGAGGCCACCCCTTATTCGCCGTGGGGACTCCGCTTCAAGGACCATCCGGCGATCAATCGCCACCCTCTGTTTGTCGATGGCAGCCTGGAAGTGCAGGACGAAGGCAGCCAGTTGCTGGCTTTGCTGCTGGGCGCGCGACGCGGAGAAATGGTGTGCGACTTTTGCGCGGGTGCAGGCGGCAAAACGTTGGCTATTGGCGCGATGATGGCCTCAAGCGGTCGCTTGTATGCATTCGATGTGGCAGACAAGCGGCTTGCCAAGATGAAACCGCGCCTGGCGCGTTCGGGGCTGTCCAACGTCATGCCGCAGTTGCTCGCTTCCGAAAATGACACGCGGGTGAAACGGCTGGCGGGCAAGCTCGACCGTGTGCTGGTCGATGCGCCGTGTTCGGGCCTGGGTACGGTACGCCGCAATCCCGACCTGAAATTTCGCCAAACGCCCGAAAGTGTCGCGGAGTTGACGCAGAAGCAGTCGGCCATTCTGCGCGCGGCGGCCAGGCTGCTGAAACCCGGTGGTCGCCTGGTCTATGCCACGTGCAGCCTGTTGCCGGAAGAAAACGAGGCCATCGTCGAAGCGCTGCTGGCAGACGGCGGATTCACCTTGCTGCCAGTGAATGAATTGCTGGCACAGAGCAAGATCGACCTTGATACGGGTGCCATGCTCAAAATGTCGCCTGCGATACATGGAACGGACGGCTTTTTTGCTGCCGTCCTGGTCAAATCCGACACCTGACCGGTTTTGGCATTACAGTTATCTGACTGGCGTTTTCAGAGAGTATCTTGATGCCCGATATGACTGCAGCATCATTCAATCCCGACAGGCTGGGCACGTTGTGCGGCCTGTTTCAGGCCCGCGTGGCGGCGTCTCCGGATCGGCTTGCCTATCGCCAGTTTGATGAATCACTGGATGCATGGGTGAGCTTCACCTGGGCGCAAGTGGCCGAACAGGTGCAGCGCTGGCAGGCAGCCTTGGTGAAGGAAGGCCTCGTCCCCGGCGACCGCGTCGCCATCATGCTGAAAAATTGCGTCGAATGGGTGATTTTCGATCAGGCCGCACTGGCGCTGGGGCTGGTGACTGTGCCGCTGTATCTGGATGACCGTCCGGACAACGCTGCGTATATCCTCAATCATTCAGGTGCCAGGCTGCTCTTGGTCGAGGGCAAGTTCCAGCATAAAAAACTGGCTGAAATTACCGGTTCGGCCAACACCCTGCAACACATCGTCAGCCTGACCCCGCCGGAAAATGCGCTGGTGAACTGGAGCACGCGCTTTGTGGTGCTGGCCGACTGGCTGGTGGCTGCGGTCGATACACCCGTGCCGGTGCGCCATATCAGCGCCGATTTGCTGGCCAGCATTGTTTACACATCAGGAACCACGGGTCGGCCCAAGGGCGTGATGCTGACGCACGAGAACATGCTGTGGAATGCGTTTTACGCTACGCAATGTGCGGATTTCGGGCCAGATGAAGTCTTCCTGTCATTTTTGCCCATGTCCCATACGCTGGAGCGCACGGCGGGTTATTACCTGCCGATGCTGGTCGGTGCCGAAGTTGCCTATGCTCGCTCCATCGCCCAGCTCGCCCAGGATCTGCTGACGATCCGTCCCACTGTGCTGATTTCGGTGCCGCGTATTTATGAGCGGGTGTACGCGCGCATTCAGGATGGACTGGGAAAGAAGGGCGCGCTCGCCAAACTGCTGTTCAATCTGGCGGTTCAGGTGGGCTGGCGTCGTTTTGAGCGTGCTCAGGGCCGCGCAGGCTGGCACCCCGAACTATTGCTCTGGCCGCTTCTGCACAAACTGGTGGCGGGCAACGTCACCGAAAAATTGGGTGGGCGTTTGAAGATAGCCGTTTCGGGCGGCGCGGCGCTCTCCCCTGAAATTGCGCGGGTGTTTATCGGGCTGGGTGTGCCGATTTATCAGGGCTACGGACTGACCGAGACCAGCCCGGTCGTGTGCGTGAACCGGCCCGATTCCAACGTGCCGTCGAGTATCGGCCCACCCATGCCCGAGATCGAAGTGAAGATCGGCGATAACGATGAACTGCTTACGCGCAGCCGCTGCGTGATGCGCGGCTACTGGCAAAACGAGGAGGCCACCCGCGCCATGATCGATGCCGACGGCTGGCTGCACACAGGCGACAAGGCGCGTGTCGATGCGGACGGCCATTACACGATCATCGGGCGGATCAAGGACATCATCGTGCTGAATAACGGCGAGAAAGTGCCGCCGACCGACATGGAGTCGGCGATTCTGTTGGATCCGTTGTTTGAACAGGTGATGATTGTGGGTGAAGGCAGGCCTTATCTGGCTGCGCTTACTATTTTGAACGAGGAACATTGGCAGACTTTTGCCGCCAGCCTCAGCGTCGATCCGGCCCATCCCATGTCGCTGCGCGACCCCAAGGTCGTCAAGGCGCTCACCCGGCGGGTGGCCGACCATCTCAAGCATTTCCCGGGCTACGCCCAGATTCGCCGTCTGCATCCGGAACTTGCGCCGTGGACGGTGGATGACGGCCTGCTGACGCCCACCCTGAAAGTTAAACGTAACCAGGTACTCGACCGGTATCGCGCGGTGGTCGAGGCCATGTATGCCGATTTCGCGCGCTAAATTCATGACTAAAATTTTTGTGGAGTAAGGTACATGCTTTTATTTCAACCCAATCGTCTGACGCTTGGCCTGGCCTTGATTGGTTGGTGTGGACTGGCCCATGCGGCGGGTTTTGCCCTGATCGAACAAAATGCCAGTGGCCTGGGTAATGCCTATGCGGGCCAGGCAGCCAGCGCACAGGACGCCAGCACGATATTCTTCAACCCGGCGGGCATGACCTTGTTGTCGGATCGTCAGTTGGTGATGGCGGGGCATTTGATCAAGCCACAGGCTGAGTTTACGGGGAGCGCCTCGCCCTCTATCGCTGGCGTCAATACAGGTGGCAATGGTGGTGATGCGGGAGGACTAGCGTTTGTTCCCAATGCCTATTACGCGATGCGACTCGGTTCCGGGCTGCATGTTGGCGTGGGCATGAATGCGCCGTTTGGCCTGGCGACTGAGTATGACCGGACTTGGGCAGGGAGTACGCAGGCGATCAAATCCGAACTGAAAACGGTCAATCTCAACCCTTCGATTGCCTGGAAGGTTAGTGAAACACTTTCGCTGGGAGCGGGAGCCAGCGTCCAGTATGCGGAGGCAACGCTGACTAGCGCGGTAGCCACGGGCGCGGTCGTTGAAATCAAAGGTGATGATTACAGCTTTGGTTTCAATCTTGGCGCACTGTGGAAATTAAGCGACGCGACCCGGATCGGCCTTGCTTACCGATCGGAAGTCGATCACACACTGGAAGGTGACCTGACAGTCAGCGGTTCGACGACGGTCACACCCGTCACGGCGGGCGTCACGTTGCCCGATTCGGCTTCGCTGTCGCTGTTCCACAAGCTGGACAGCCGCTGGGACTTGCTCGCGGATGTAACCTGGACAGGCTGGAGCGATTTTGATGAATTGCGTATCGTGCGCCCCACCCCCCAGACGCCTCTGGTAACGCCGGAAAACTGGGATGACAGTTACCGGTATTCGCTTGGTGCGAATTATCGACACAGCGATATGTTGACCTTCCGCGTCGGCGTGGCGTATGACGAGACACCGGTGTCCGGTGCCTTCCGCACTGCCCGCATCCCGGACGAGAGCCGCACCTGGCTTGCATTGGGCGTGCGCTACCAGCTTTCACCTAAAAGCGTGATCGATGTTGGGTACGCCCATCTTTTTGTTAGAGATGCGCATATCGCCAAGACAGAACCCGTTCTAGGGGTTGGAAACGTGACCTTGACCGGTGATTACGACGCCTCGGTCGACATCCTTTCCGCCCAGTTCACCCACAATTTCTGATCTTGTCTAAATCAATCCCCTTCGACAATCTCCTGACGCGCCTGATCGAAGGTGGTCAGGATGCTGCCCTGATGTGGCAGCTCGGCGTGTTGGCAGTGTGTGTCCTGATCGCCTGGGGCGCGGTCCGGCTGGCCAAGCCTTATCTTGATGCCCCTGATTCACACTGGTTTGCCGGGCGCGCGGGGATCCGGCGCATCGTGTTCCCGCTCTTCATGCTGCTGGTGCTGCTGACAGGGCGCGCGATCGCGGGCATCTGGCTGGTCAACACGCATCTCCTGAATCTGGCAGTGCCTCTGCTGCTGGCATTGGTGGGGGTTCGGTTAGTCATTTATGCGCTGCGCTACATATTTGAACCACGTGAATCGCTCAAGCTATGGGAACGGGCATTCGCCTGGTTGATCTGGGGCGCGTTTGCGTTGCATATCACCGGGCTGCGGCCGCGTCTCTACGCGGCCATGGAAGCGCTGTCATTCCAGTCGGGCAGCCATCGCTTTTCACTGTGGCTACTGTTCCAGGCCGCGGTGGTGATTGTGGTGGCGATCATTGTCGCGCTGATGCTGGCGCGTCTGGTCGAAAGCCGCCTGATGAACGTCACGCAGATGAATTTGTCGTTGCGCATGGCCATGGCGAAAGCCGCCCGCACCGTGTTTTTGATTCTGGCCGTGCTGGTGGCCCTGCCGGCGGTGGGCATCGACCTCACCGTGCTGTCGGTATTCGGCGGGGCGCTGGGCGTGGGTATTGGCTTTGGCCTGCAAAAGGTCGCCAGCAACTACATTTCCGGCTTCATCATTTTGCTGGACCGGTCGGTGCGAATTGGCGACCTGGTCACGGTGGATAACAAATACGGTGAGGTCAGCCAGATCAACACACGCTACACGCTGCTGAAAGCACTCGATGGCACCGAAAGCATCGTCCCCAATGAAATGCTGATTGCTCAGACCGTAATCAACCATTCGCTGTCCAAACCCAACGTCCGCATTACCTTGCCGATGCAGGTGTCCTACGGCACGGATCTGGAGCGGGCCGAGGCGTTGATGCTGGAGGCGGCTCACGCGCAGAGCCGGGTGATTCTCGATGAACCCGACAATCTGCCCAAGGTGTTGTTGAAGGAGTTTGCCGATAATGGCATCTTGCTGGAACTGGCGGTATGGATACGGGATGCCGGTGAAGGCCAGAACAATCTGCGTTCCGACATTAATTGGGCGATCTGGCGACGTTTCAAAGCCGCAGGGGTCGAAATTCCCTTCCCGCAGCGCGTGATACACATGGCCACGGCGGCGGTCGTGGAAGCGAATAATCCTTGATATTTATGGGATTTATACGTAGATTGACTAGCGGAATCGTCCTTTATTAGAAACCATAAACTATATGCACTTAGGCTTGCTGGACTTGCCGTGGTGGGGTTACGTACTGGCTGCGCTGGCACTTACCCACATCACCATCGCTGCGGTCACCATTTTTCTGCATCGTTCGCAGGCACACCGTGCGGTCGATCTGCACCCTGTTGTCAGTCATTTCTTCCGTTTCTGGTTGTGGCTTACCTGCGGTATGGTCACCAAGGAATGGGTCGCCATTCATCGCAAGCATCACGCCAAGTGTGAAACGCCGGAAGATCCGCACAGCCCGCAGACGCGCGGCATCAAGAAAGTGTTCTGGGAAGGCTCCGAACTGTATCGCGCCGAAGCCAAGGTGGCCGCGACACTGGAAAAGTACGGTCATGGCACGCCCGATGACTGGCTGGAACGCAATGTCTACAGCGGTCACTCGGCTGCGGGCATCTGGCTGATGATGGCGATCAATCTGGTGGTGTTTGGCCCGATCGGACTGACCATCTGGGCCGTGCAAATGGCGTGGATTCCGATTACGGCTGCGGGCATCATCAATGGCATCGGCCATTACTGGGGGTATCGCAATTTTGCGTGCGAAGATGCCAGCACCAATGTCATGCCATGGGGCATCCTGATCGGCGGCGAAGAACTGCATAACAATCATCACGCCTACGGCACGTCCGCCCGCCTGTCCAACAAGTGGTACGAGTTCGATATTGGCTGGCTCTATATCAAGCTGATGACCTACGTTGGCCTGGCCACGGTTCGCAAGGTGGCCCCCACCGTGAAGTGGCTGCCGGCCAAACCGTTGTGTGACCTGGACACGCTGCAAGCCATCATCACCCATCGCTACGATGTCATGACGCGTTTTGTGCGCAGCGTACGGGCGGACAGCGCGGCCGAGATTGCGCGCTTGAAGGCAAGTGCGAACATGCCGCAAAACTGGAACCTCGATAGCTTTCGCCGTTGGCTGCACAAAGAACCGGCCGAACTGGCCGCTGCCGACAAGGCGGATCTGGACGGCCTGCTGGGCAAAAGTGAGCGCCTGCAAACGGTCTATTTCATGCGACAGGAGCTAGCAGCCATCTGGAGCCGCTCGACAGCGACGCGCGAACAGCTGCTGGAGCAGTTGCAGGCGTGGTGTAAACGCGCCGAGGATAGCGGCATTCAATCCCTGAAGGACTTCTCGGTGCGCTTGCGCAGCTATGCCTGATCGCTGCTGGTGGCCTTGGGGAAACGCTGAACAAGTCCACGACGTCATTCCGGCGAACGCCGGAATCCAGCCAAATCTAGCATCTGGACCCCGGCGTTCGCCGGGGAGACGACTTTGTTCAGGGGCTCCTTGGGAAACACTGAACAAGTCCTTTGACAGGCTTCCTTCGATAGGACGAACGGCAAGTAATTGATTTCGTTCGTGGTGAGCTAGTCGAACCACACAGCAAACCAACTTGTTCAGTATCTCCTTAGGGCCGTCTGGTGGCGGGATGATGATTCGTTACTCGGAAGCAAAACCCAATAAAAAACCCGCCGGTTGGCGGGTTTTTTATTGGTTATCAACCGAATTACTTCAGTTTGATTTCCTTGTACATCACATGCTTGCGAGCCTTGGGATCGAACTTGCTGATCTCCATTTTCTCGGGCATGGTCTTTTTGTTCTTGGTGGTAGTGTAGAAGTGACCGGTGCCCGCAGTGGACTCCAGCTTGATCTTTTCGCGTCCGCCTTTAGCCATGATTCAACTCCTTAAACGGCCACGCCGCTGGCGCGGAGGTCGACAAGAATGGCATCGATGCCATTCTTGTCGATGGTGCGCAGGGCAGCAGTGGACAAACGCAGACGGATCCAGCGGTTTTCGCTTTCAACCCAGAACCGGCGGTATTGCAGGTTGGGAAGGAAACGACGCTTGGTTCTATTGTTGGCGTGGGAAACGTTGTTTCCGACCATGGGCTTCTTGCCCGTTACGACACATACGCGAGCCATGACACTGCTCCAAAATTGAGGGTTAACCATTTGGGATTAACCGTGAGGGCTAATCCGAGAACCGCGATTTATATCACAGCTTGCAAGTGCGAGGCAAGCGTTGCGGGCATTCAAAGATGGCCGGACTCCATGAATGATAGAGATGACGCGCCTGCCACGATGAAATGGTCCAGCACGCGCACGTCTACCAGTGCCAGTGCTTCCGCCAATCGGCGGGTGAGGCTGCGGTCGGCCTGACTGGGTTCGGCTACCCCGCTGGGGTGGTTGTGCGCCAGTATCAGTGCGGCCGCGTTGTGCGCCAGCGCGCGTTTGACGATTTCCCGGGGGTAGACGCTGGTTTGGGTCAGCGTGCCGCGAAACAGTTCTTCGACCGCAATGACGCGGTTTTGCGCATCAAGAAACACGCAGCAAAACACTTCATATTCCTTGTTGCGCAGGATCAGCCGCAAGTAGTCGCGCACGGCATGCGGTGATTCGAGGGCGTCGCCTGCCTGCATGTCTTCACCCAGCGTGCGGCGGGCCATCTCCATCACCGCCTGCAGCAAGGCATATTTGGCTTCGCCCACACCCGGTGCGGCACAGGCTGATTTTTTGTCCGCGCGGCAGAGCCCCGCCAGCCCGCCGAAGCGCTCGATCAGGTCACGCCCCAGGTCGACCGCGCTTTTGCCAACCATGCCCGTGCGTAAAAACACAGCAACCAGTTCGGCATCGGTCAGGGCGGAGGCGCCCTGTTTCAACAGTTTTTCGCGAGGACGCGTGTCTTCCGGCCAGTCACGAATCGCCATGCTCACCCCTCTCCCGTAGAATGTCGCCATTGTTATTGAAAGCCGAGACGGTGTCGCTAGCCTGCAAAAAAATTATCCTCGGGGTAACCGGTGGCATTGCTGCCTATAAAGCAGCCGAATTGTGTCGTCTGCTGGTTAAAGCGGGCGCCGAGGTGCGGGTGGTGATGACGGCTGCGGCGCAGCAGTTTGTCACGCCACTCACATTTCAGGCTCTGTCCGGCAAACCGGTGCTGATGTCGCTGTGGGATGCCGCCAGCGGGGATGGCATGGAACATATTCATCTGTCGCGCAATGCCGACCTGTTGCTGGTGGCACCGGCTTCTGCCGACTTTCTGGCCAAGCTCGCGCAGGGGCGGGCGGATGATGCGCTGTCGACGCTCTGTCTTGCGCGCGCTTGCAAGCTGGCTGTCGCGCCCGCGATGAACCATGAAATGTGGGCAGCAGCACCCACCCAGCGCAATATTGAGCAGTTGCATGCGGATGGCGTACAGGTGCTGGGCCCTGCGGCCGGTGAACAGGCCTGTGGCGAAATCGGCCTGGGTCGTATGCTGGAACCGGCCGACATCATGGACGCTGTATTGGGCTTGTTGGGCCGAGGCACGCTGGCGGGCAAGCGGGTGCTGGTGACCGCCGGCCCCACCTTCGAACCGATTGATCCGGTGCGTGGCCTGACCAATCTGAGTTCCGGCAAGATGGGCTACGCGGTTGCCCAAGCGGCAGCCGAAGCGGGTGCCGAAGTGTGCCTGGTTTCGGGCGCAACCTGTCTGGCCACGCCTGCGGGTGTGCGTCGAATCGACGTGCAAAGTGCGGCAGACATGCATCGTGCGGTGCTGGCCGAACTGCCCTGCGACGTATTCATCGCGGTCGCGGCGGTGGCGGATTACCGGGTGGACACGACCGCGCCGCAAAAAATCAAGAAAAGTGTGGACGATCTGACGCTGCGCTTGATCGCCAACCCGGACATTCTGGCCGAGGTGGCAGCCTTGCCCAACGCGCCATTTTGCGTAGGGTTCGCCGCCGAGACCGAGCAATTGACGGAATACGCCGAAGCCAAGCGGCTGCGCAAGAAACTGCCGCTTCTGGTCGGCAACCTGGCGCAAGACACGCTTGGGCAGGACTCAGCTGAACTGGTGCTGTTTGATAACCAGGGCCAACACCGGCTCCAGCGTGCCGACAAACTGACTCAGGCACGAAATTTGATAGCCCACCTTGTGAATCACCTGAACTGACGAAAGCCCGACGAAAATGAAGATGGATGTGAAGATTCTCGACGCTCGCCTGCGCGATCAACTGCCGCATTACGCTACGACAGGCGCTGCCGGACTGGATTTGCGCGCCTGTATTGATGCCCCAATGATGCTTGCTCCAGGCGAAACTCAGCTGATCCCTACGGGCATGGCCATCCATTTGGCCGATCCGGGATTTGCTGCGTTGATTCTGCCGCGCTCGGGTCTGGGACATAAGCATGGCATCGTGCTGGGCAACCTGGTGGGCTTGATCGATTCGGATTACCAAGGCCAGCTCATGGTTTCCGCCTGGAATCGCAGCCAGCAGGCGTTCGAATTGACACCGATGGAACGCCTGGCCCAACTCGTGATCGTGCCGGTGATACAGGCTGAGTTCAATATGGTGGACGAATTCGACATGAGCCAACGCGGTGAAGGAGGGTTTGGCAGTACGGGCAGGCAATAGTGTCGGATTTCTTTACACAGACATGATGAATACACCCGGCAGGCTTACCTGCCGGGTGTATTCACATTGGGGCATGGATTTTGCTGCGTATAGCGCCAAGTCGGCTGGCTGTCCGGGAAGGATCGGGCGCTTGTCGTTGCGGAGACAATAAACATAAGAGGTTGGGACGTGTTGATACTTATTTCCCCGTTGTGCGGGGGGCGGTTTGGAATGTCGGGCGCCAGGCAAGGTGACCCACAGTGGTGAACAGGCGTTAAACCGCCTTGACGCTTTCTGAACGTATGCCTCATTCATCCATATTGCGATTTGGTTTAACCCTCGTTGCAGCGCTCGTGCTGCTAACGGGGGTGATCACGGCTGCGTTCTATCTGACGCGGCCGCAAGCGCAGCCGGTGCAGGAGGAATTTGAGAAGCCTGTGATGGCTGCGCAAATCGAGTTCATGGCCGACGCTATGCGGCGCAGCGCGTCACGGATTGCGGCCCATCCGCAAACGCTGGCGTGTTTTGTGGCAGCCGCGCCGGAAGTGTGTCAGGCGCAGGCTGACAACCTGCACGCCCTGAATCAGGATGCCGCTGTGTTGTTCGTTACGGATGGGCAACGTCAATTGTTGCCGGGTTTCCTGCCGGGCGATACGCGGCGCCTTCTGGCCACGGCGGGACAAGGGGGCGCCGGGACTACCGCTTCAGCTACCTTTAATCTGTCCTTGTCACATCCGGTAGTGGGGAGTGATGGCAAGCGACTCGGGTTTGTCATTGTTGAGCAGAGCGTGCCGCAGTTGCAGGCCCTGTTTGATACGCTGCCGTTGCCGGATGCCGCCGCTTACGCCGAATTGCAGCAAAATCAGGCGGGTAATACGTCCATGGTATTGATGCGGCGTGGCAATCAGGCAATCAAACGCCATACCCACCCCACCCTGGTTGCTTTGGCCGGCACGCCCTGGCAAATCGCCGTGTGGCGACCGATCACCCCGGTGGTCGAGAGTGTCGCGCCCTATGTGCTGGGTTGGCTGGTCGCCAGCCTGGTGATTGCGATTTTGGTGGTGGCGACCGCTTTGGCTGTACGAAACCGGGTGGTCGACAATCTGCGGATGATGGTGAAATTCACCAATGATCTGCGGCAGCAACGCCTGCGCTCGGCTTACCCGATGAGTCTGGCTGAGTTCCAGACCCCGCTCGAAACCATGCTGAAACTCGGCAAGGTCATGCTCGGCCGTCAGAAAGAAGTGTCGTCCCAGGCGCGGCTTGATCACTTGTCCCAGGTCAACAACCGGCGCAGTTTTGACGAAAAGCAGAAAGAGCTGTTTGCGACGTTGAAAGATGGCTGGTCGCACAGTTTGCTGATTCTCGATATTGATAATTTCAAGCAGGTGAACGACACCTTTGGCCATGAGGCGGGCGATCAACTCATCATCAAGTTTGGCAATGTGCTGAAAAGCTGTCTGCGCAACAGCGATTTTATTGCGCGTCTGGGGGGCGACGAGTTCTGCGTGCTGTTCCCCTACACGCAGCTGGATAAAGCGCAGGAATTGGCCGACCGGCTGCGCGCCAATATGCCGGAAAGCGTGGAACTGATTCCGG
This sequence comes from Thiobacillus sp., assembly GCA_031426895.1. Taxonomy (GTDB): domain Bacteria; phylum Pseudomonadota; class Gammaproteobacteria; order Burkholderiales; family Thiobacillaceae; genus Thiobacillus. The sequence goes on from JASJPE010000009.1 coordinate 55,237, forward strand.
GTGTCACGCAGAAACTGTCCTGGAGCGGCGGTCTGTCGGAATACAGTCGAGAGGACAAGCTGGATAACGAAGCTTTGGCGCGTGCAGATGCCGCGTTGCTGGAAGCCAAGCGCGGTGGCCGCAACGCCACGCGGATCAGGGCCGCTGCCTGAGTCCCATTACCAGCAGACCGAGTCCGAGTCCTCCCCATACAATCAGCACCGGCAGGTTGCCCCAGCGCACATACGGCGTGCTGCCTGCATAACCCTGGATTTTCCCCGAGAGGCTGCCCGGCTGAAACAGGGGTAATGCCGCTAGGATATGACCCTTTGCATCGATGATGGCCGTGACCCCGGTATTGGTGGCGCGCAGCATCATGCGGCCGGTTTCCAGTGCGCGCATCTGTGACATCTGGGTGTGCTGCCACGGCGCGAACGAGTCACCAAACCAGGCCAGGTTGCTGACGTTGACCAGTACACTGGCTTCTGGCAACTGGCGGATGATCTCCTCGCCAAACGCATCTTCGTAACAGATATTGGTGGCCACGCGTTGGCCACCAATGGCGAGCGGACGCTGGTCGGACGCACCGCGCGCAAAGTCTGACAGTGGAATATGCAGTACCTTGATTACCCAGCCCCACACCGTTTTCAGCGGAATGAATTCACCAAACGGCACCAGATGCACTTTGTGATAGCGCTGGCTGGGTGCAGTCCCCAAACTGACAACGCTGTTGTAATACGCTCCATACGGCGACCCGGTTGGCAGCCCGATCAGCACATCACCGCCGTTTTTTTTGCCGAGCGAGCTCAGGCCGTCGCGGTAAAAATCCGGGAGATCGGATTCAAACAGAGGTAGAGCAGTTTCCGGCAACACAATCAGTTGCGCCGGTGACGCAGCCGCCATGCGCGCGTAGCTTTCCAGCGTGGCGCGGGTTTTTTCCGGCTGCCATTTCATGTCCTGCGGCACATTGCCCTGCAACAGCGCGACTGTAGTGGGGACGCCATCGGGCGTGGTCCAGTTGATGCCGCGCAGGATTTGTCCGCCAATCCCTAACGTCACGATTGCAACCAGCGCCCATATCCGTTTTGGCACGTGGTCACGCGTCGTCACACTCCACGCCAGCAGTGCCGCGATCAGTGCCGACAGGAATGACACGCCATACACGCCGATCAGCGGCGCGTAGCCGGCCAGCGGGCTGAGCGGTACCTGCGAGTAGCCTATGCCCAGCCATGGGAAGCCGGTGAAGAACCAGCCTCGCACCCATTCCGCCGTCCCCCACAATAGCGGCATCAACAGCAACAGGCGCAACGCGGGAGCAATGCGCCAGCGTGCCTGCAGCGCGCCGACTGCGGCGGGGAACAGGGCCAGCACCGCACAAAACAGGAACGTGGCCAGTGCCGCCAGCCAGGTTGCCATGCCGCCATAGACCGACAGGCTGACGAATATCCAGCTGACCCCGGCGATAAAAAACCCAAGCCCCCAGGCGAGGCCGATCAGGAAACCTGCGCGGCTCGACGAGATGCGCACCAGTAGCGCGAATAACAGCGCCAGGCTTAATACGGGTAGCGGCCACCATTTGAACGGTGCGAAACCAGCCACGGCCAGCGCACCGGCTGCCAGGCTCAGCAGCAACAATGGAAACGACACGCGAGGCATGGCGGGTGGATTACCCGCCATGGACGGTAATGCGGTGCTCAATGCGACGACTCGAAGTCGATATGGCCATCGATCAGTGTGTAGCGCACCCGGCCCTGCATCGGGTGGCTGAGGAAGGGGGTGTTGTCACCCTGGCTGGTCAGGGTTTGGGGGGTGACCATCCACTCGACTGTTTCGTCGAAGATGCAGATATCGGCATAACTGCCTACCGACAGATGGCCGCCGGGGACGCCCAATATTTGTGCAGGCCTCCACGAAATCAGATCAATCGCCTGCATCAGCGACACGCCCATTTCGCGCGCCCATTTCAGGGTCAGTGGCAATAGCAGTTCGACCCCCGAGGCACCCGGTGCCGATTCGCCAAATGGCACCTGCTTCTCATCTTCGTCGACCGGAGTGTGGTCAGAACACAGCGCGTCGATGGAGCCATCACGCAGCGCTTCGCGAATGGCATCGCGATCGCGCAGCCCCCTGAGTGGCGGCACCAGATGCATATGCGAATCGAAACCGATGAGATCGTTCTCCGATAAATGGACGTGGGTGCTGGCCACGTCACAGGTGATCGCCAACCCCTGTGCCTTGGCGGCACGCACCATGGCGATCCCCTCGCGGGTGGACAGGCGGGCGAGGTGAATACGGGCCCCGGTCTCGCGTGCGAGTAGCAAAATGGTCGCCAATGCCACGGTTTCCGCCAGCGCGGGGATGCCCGCCAGGCCAAGACGGGACGCCACGGGGCCATCGTGTGCAATACCATCGCGTGCCAGCGACACATCCTGCGGGCGCAGCCACAGGCTGAAATCGAACGTGGCCGCGTATTGCATGGCGCGCAGCAGCACCTGGGTGTCGGTCAGCGGCGCATCGGCCTGGGTGAAAGCGCGGCAGCCCGCTTCGGTCAGTTCGGCCATCTCGGTCAGCAGTTTGCCTTCGAGTTTTTGCGTCAACGCACCGATTGGGTAGACGCGTGGCCCGGGTAAATTCTTGGCGCGGAATTTCAGCATTTCCACCAGTCCGGGTTCATCCAGCGGGGGATCGGTGTCGGGTGGGCAGGCCAACGACGTGATTCCGCCCGCGGCAGCCGCGAGCATTTCGGATTCGAGCGTAGCGCGATATTCAAAGCCGGGCTCGCGCAGCCGCACCGACAGATCAACCAAACCAGGGCAGACGATGAGGCCGCTGGCATCCAGGGTGCGATTGGCGTGGAAATCAGCGGGTGCGTCGCCAATGGCAACTATTTTCCCTGCCACCACAAACAGATCGGTGACTTCGTCACGTGCGCTCATCGGGTCGATTACACGCCCATTCTTGATATGAATTTTCATGTGGCCGACCCTCCCGCCAGCAACGCCATCACGGCCATTCGAACCGCAATCCCGTAAGTCACCTGCGGCAGGATCACCGACTGGGGCCCGTCGGCCACTTCCGAATCGATTTCCACGCCGCGATTCATCGGACCGGGATGCATGACGATGGCATCGGGTTTGGCATAAGCGAGTTTCTCCGGCGTCAGGCCAAAGAACTTGAAGTACTCCTGGGCGCTGGGCAGCATTGCGCCTTTCATGCGCTCATTCTGCAGGCGCAGCATGATGACCACATCGCAGCCGTGCAGGCCGGCGGCCATGTCGTGATACACCTTGACGCCCATTTGCTCGACACCTGTAGGCAGCAGCGTTTTGGGCGCAATCACACGGACTTCCGGCACCCCCAGCGTGGTGAGCGCGTGAATCTGTGAACGCGCTACACGCGAATGCAGCACGTCGCCGACGATCGCTACCGTCAGGTTGTGAAAGCCGCCCTTGAAGCGGCGAATGGTAAACATGTCGAGCAAACCCTGGGTCGGATGGGCGTGGCGCCCATCGCCGGCGTTGATCACCGAGATATGGGGCGCCACATTGCGGGCGATGAAATGGGCCGCGCCCGACTGCGAGTGGCGCACGATGAACATGTCAGCGTGCATTGCCGCAAGGTTGTCGACGGTATCGAGAATGGCCTCGCCCTTGGTCTGGCTGGAGGTGGAAATGTTGAGATTGACCACATCGGCAGACAGGCGTTTGGCGGCAATTTCAAAGGTGGTACGGGTACGCGTCGAAGGCTCGAAAAACAGGTTGAATATGCTTTTCCCGCGCAGCAGGGGCACTTTTTTTACTTCACGCTCACCCACGTCCATGAAGGATTCGGCGGTGTCGAGAATGTGCGTCAGGATGGCGCGCGGCAGGCCGTCGAGCGTGAGCAGGTGGCGCAAGCTGCCGTCTTGATTGAGTTGTGGGTTCATGCGAGCGAGAGGGTCAAATGGCCGTCGTCCAGCCGCGAAAGATTGATGTTCTGGTGGTTGGGCACGGTAAGCGTGAGCCCTGCAAAGTCGGGCCGGATGGGTAGTTCATGGTCGCCCCGGTCAACCAGCACCGCCAGCCGGATCGTGGCCGGGCGGCCATAGTCGAACAGTTCGTTCATGGCCGCGCGCACGGTGCGTCCGGAGTGGAGTACATCATCGACCAGCAGGATGTCGCGGCCTTCCAGATCAACGGGCAGGGTTGAGGGTTTCACCTGGGGATGCAGGCCAATGCGCGAAAAGTCGTCGCGATAAAACGAGATGTCGAGCGTGCCGAGCGGGGTGGGGCATCGCAGCAAAACATGTAGACGCTCAGCCACCCATACGCCGCCGGTGTGGATGCCGACGATCACGGTGTCGGGCGTGAGCGTGGGCGCAATGGCTGCGGCAAGTTGCGCAATCAGCGTGTTGGCGTCAGGCAATGAGGCGTGCATCAAAAAATCCTTGGAGAATAAGTTGCGCGGCGACGGCGTCTGTCAGCGCCTTGTTCTTCTTGCCGTGAATTCCTTGTGCATGAAGCTCGGATTCGGCGGCCGTGCTGGTGTGCCGTTCGTCCACCCAAAACACCGGTAGATTAAAGCGCGATTCTAGTTTACGGGCGAAGTTTTTGGCCACCCGGGTCATTTCATGTTCGCTGCCGTCGGCGTGGGTGGGTAATCCCAGCACTAGCAGGACAGGCTGCCATTCGGTGATCAGCTTGGCGATGGCCGAGAGCCGGGCCTCGGTCGAATCGGCCTGGATGACGGTAAGGGGGTGGGCGATTCCGATGGACAACTCACCCGACGCGACACCGGTACGTTTCAGGCCCAGATCGAGGGCCAGCACGGTGCCGTGGGTGTCTGCCGGCTTCAAGCGTGCCCGGCTTCTTCGGACAGACTGGCGAAATCGATGCCCAGCAGTTTCATCGCGGCAGGAAGGCGCTCTTCAGGCATCAAATCAAAAATCACCTGGGGGTCGGCAGCGACCGACAGCCAGGCATTCTGTTTGATTTCATCTTCCAGCTGGCCGGCTGCCCAGCCTGCATAACCTAGCGAGACCATGAATTTTTCGGGCCCGGCATCCTGGCTGACAGCCTCCAGTACATCCTTTGAGGTGGTCAGGCTGATGGCATCGTTGACGGTGAGCGTGGAGCTGAAAGTGTGTGGCGGGGTGTGCAGCACAAAGCCGCGTTCGGTTTGCACCGGTCCGCCAAAATACACCGTGTTCTTGTGCAGGCGCTCGGGCAAAGACAAGCCGATCTGCTCGAACAGGGTCGAAAGATCCAGATCGATTGGCCGGTTGACCACCACTCCCAGCGCACCCTGGTCGCTGTGGTCGCAGATATAGGTCAGCGTGCCATTGAAATTGGGATCAACCATGCCCGGCATGGCGATCAGAAAATTGTGGGTGAGGTTAACGGTTTCCATGATTTCCTTCCCATTGTAAGCTGTCTCAAATCAAGCGGGCATCACTTTTTGTGTCCTGCCCTTACGCTATATCGACCAGTATGTTCCATGCCTGAATACACCCGCGCCCTGGTTTGGTTTCGCCGTGACCTGCGCGACTTTGATCACGCGGCTCTTTATCACGCGCTTAAACGTGCCAGGCAAGTGGTATGCGTGTTTGTTTTCGATCGGGAGATTCTGGATGGGCTGGCCGATCCAGCCGACCGACGGGTTGAGTTCATCCATGCCAGCGTCACCGAATTGCAGCAGGCCCTGCAAGCCATGGGCGGCGGTCTCATCATCAAATACGGTGTCGCGAAGGACGAAATTGTCCAACTGGCGGTTGATCTTCAAGCCGATGCTGTATTTTTCAACCACGACGATGATCCCGCCGCCTTAACGCGCGACACCGCGGTCGAAACCGCGCTGCACGCCCACGATATTACTGTTCATCACTACAAGGACGCGGTGATTTTTGAACGCGAGGAAGTGCTTACTGCCAGCGGCACGCCCTACAGTGTCTTCACCCCTTACAAGAATGCCTGGCTGAAAACGCTGACACCTTATTACCTGCAAGCCTATCCGGTTGATGCCTGGACTGACCGGCTGGTTGCGCGCTCGACCCCGGTCCCGGCTCTGCAGGACATGGGCTTTGCAACCACCAATCTGCGTGAATTGAAGCTGCCCACCGGGATGTCCGGGGCCGCGCGGTTGTTTGACGATTTTCTGGAACGCATCGTCCACTATCAGGAGACGCGTGATTTTCCCGCCATCAAGGGGCCGTCGTTTTTGTCGGTACACCTGCGTTTCGGCACGATTTCCATACGCCAGCTCGCGGCGGCGGCTTACCAGCAGGGCGGGCGCGGCGCGCAAACCTGGTTATCCGAACTGATCTGGCGCGATTTTTATCACCAAACGCTCTGGCACCGCCCCGACGTCGCCGCAGGCCACGCCTTCAAGCAGCAATACGATGCGCTGCCGTGGCCCAACCCGCCGGGTCATTTTGACGCATGGTGCGAAGCGCGCACCGGCTATCCGCTGGTCGATGCCGCAATGCGCCAGCTCAATCAAACCGGCTATATGCACAACCGCCTGCGCATGGTGGCCGCGAGTTTTCTCACCAAGGATTTGCTGGTCGACTGGCGGCTGGGCGAGCGCTATTTCGCCGACAAACTGATCGACTTTGATCTGGCCGCCAACAGTGGCGGCTGGCAGTGGGCCGCCTCAGTCGGCTGCGACGCCCAGCCTTGGTTTCGCATCTTCAACCCCGTCACGCAGTCCGAGCGCTTCGATGCGCAAGGCCTGTTTATCCGTCGCTACCTGCCGGAACTGGCGGATGTTCAAGACAAGTTCATCCACGCGCCCTGGACGATGCCGGCCACCGAGCAGCAGCGAACCGGCTGCATGATCGGAGACACCTATCCCGCACCCATCGTGAATCATGCCGTGCAGCGGGAACAGGCGCTGGCGCTGTTCAAGTTGGCTGCGTCCTGATCCACGTCCAAATAACAAAAAGGCAATTGGGAAGCGGGGTTAAGGCTGTAATTCAGATGCCTGCCGGACAGGTTCGAAGTATTGGAATCGGATGTCCGATCCGCACACAGAAAGCAGTCATCTATAAACGGATACCATCTGGTTTCAAACTTTAAAATGGGTTCGCAGTTAGTCTTATTCCGAAATTCTTTTGATTCCAACTGAAAGAAACCAATCATGAATCTCCGATTGCTTCTGGCATTTATCGTGACTCCGCTTTTTTCAACGCTTGCGTTTGGACAGGAATTGATTGCGCCCACCGGCACAACGAAAGAGTCCCGATCCACGGACATGGGGAAGTGCCTTGGCGTTGCGCAAGGAAAGTTTTCCCTGCAAGAAAGTTATTCGCTTCTGGGAATTTTCGATGACCTCAAGAAGTATGTCTTGAAAGGCCGAAACACTGGCGGATTTGTTTACACAACAGCGCTCTCTGGGCGATCTTCGCCGGTTGTAAACGACGAGGGTTATCCAGTTCGGATGGAGAGCCTCTTCAGCTCGAACGCTTCCGATGATCTTTCGGATCGGTACGTTATGTGTTTGCTGTTCAGAGGCTATAGGTGGAAAGACAGCACAAAGACATTCTTCGAGGAAGTTCGAGACCTAGCCGATCAAGGCGGCGCGCCAGCGCAATCTGGTTTGGGAATGCTTTACCAGCTGCCTGGTTCAGGTGCTGTGAGGCTGGACTACAACGAGTTTGCAAGGTTAACGCGAAAGGCGGCTGAGCAGGGGTATCCCATTGCGCAATTCAATCTGAGTTATGCGTATGCGCTTGGCGATGGTGTCGAACGAAATGAGGAGCAAGCACTGCATTGGATGGTCATGGCGGCCAAGGGTGGATATGCCAGAGCAATGCCTATTCTGCAAAGGCAAGAGAGAATCCAGGCAGAACTGCGATCACGTAGACAGGATGTAGCTGGCTACGAGGCAGATCGGCTTGCGGCTCAATCGGGAGATGCCAAAGCCCAGTACGTACTTGCGACACGGTTCGAGGATGGCAAAGGTGTCGATCGCAGCATGAGTCAAGCGATTGAGTGGTATCAAAAGTCGGCGAATAGCGGGTTGATCGAGGCCCAGGCATACCTGGGCGTCATTTACGACAAGGGTCGCGGCACGAAGCAGGCCGACATGGAAGCGGTTCGCTGGTATCAAAAGGCGGCAGAACGAGGATATGGCCAAGCCCAGTACAACTTGGGCGTGTTTTATCTTTATGGCCGGGGAGTTGAAGTCAACAAAGAACTGGCGAGGAAATGGTTTGAACGCGCACGGGATGGTGGCTTTGCGAAGGGGGATGCGGCACTAAAGGAGTTTTTATAGGCTTCGGAATCGTTGATGTTGGCCTATTAAAACCTGCTGGTAGATGGTGGGTATATGGACGCCCACATTTGGATGTACAGATTCCGAACACCAATAAAAAAGCCGGGCGAACCCGGCTTTTTTAGTGTGCGTCGAATGGCTTTTTACGCAGCTTTTTCGTGGTGGTAACCGGTCACGGTATCCACTTCGGACTTGGAACCCAGAATCACCGGCACGCGCTGGTGCAGGCCTTCGGGACTCAGATCGAGGATGCGTTCGCGCCCGGTGGTGGCAGCGCCGCCAGCCTGCTCGACGATGAAGGCCATCGGGTTGGCTTCGTACAGCAGGCGCAGCTTGCCGGCCTTGGTGGGATCCTTGGTGTCCTTGGGGTACATGAAGATGCCGCCACGGGTGAGGATGCGGTGCACTTCGGCGACCATGGAGGCGACCCAGCGCATGTTGAAATCCTTGCCGCGCGGACCGGTCTTGCCGGCGAGACACTCATCGACGTAGCGCTGCACCGGCTTTTCCCAGAAACGCATGTTGGAGGCGTTGATTGCGAACTCACGGGTCTCGGTGGGAATCTTCATGTTGGGGTGGGTCAGCACGAACTCGCCGACATCACGGTCCAGTGTGAAGCCGTTGGTGCCGTGGCCGAAGGTCAGCACCAGCATGGTCGAGGAACCATAAATCGCGTAGCCGGCGCACACTTGCCTGGCGCCGGTTTGCAGAAAGTCTTCGGCCTTGGCGATGCGGCCGGCAACCGGGGCCTTCAAAATCGAGAAGATGGTGCCGACGGAAATGTTCACGTCCACGTTGCTGGATCCGTCCAGCGGGTCGAACACCAGCAGGTATTTGCCCAGCGGATATTGACCGGGAATGGCATAGACATCGTCCATCTCTTCCGACGCCATGCCGGCCAGGTGGCCTGCCCACTCGTTGGAGCGGATCATGATGTCGTTGGTGATGACGTCGAGCTTCTTCTGCGTTTCGCCCTGCACGTTTTCGGAATCGAGCGAACCCATCACGCCCAGTAGCGCGCCTTTGTTCACCACATTGGAAATGGCTTTGCAGGCAATGACGACGTCGTTCAGGAGCGAGGTGAAATCGCCAGTGGCGCCAGCGGTGCGGCGCTGTTCTTCAATAATGAACTGGGTAAGGGTGGTGCCGGTATGCATGGTGAAAGCCCGATGATTATTAGACAATTCTAATATTATACACAGTCTATTTTTTATAATCCTTCCAGGGTGAGGCCGAAGGATGAGGGACGCGGCCTTTCGGAGTTTCCCCTAATCGGTTCCGACAAGCTGGTCGGAGCGGGTGAAGGTCCAGGTGCGGGTGATTGACAGGATGTCGGCTTTTTTCCGCATGTCGTCGGGGAAGGGGGCGTAGCGCTCTCCGGCTTCGACAATTTTCCTGGCGGCCGCATCAAGAATTTTCGAGCCTGACGACCGATCGATCTCGATGGCTTCGATGCGACCATCTGAATAGATCGACACCGTGAGCTTGAGGCTGCCGTAGATACCCTGGCGACGTGCGGCCTCGGGGTAGTTCACATTGCCAATACGTTCGACCTTGGTGACCCAGTCTTCCACATAGCGTGCAAACGCATATTCCCTGACGTTGGCGCCGACGAAGGCGCGCTTGGGAATTTTTTGATAACCATCCCATTGCTGTGAGATGCGCGCCTGCAATTGGGCCATTTCGCGCGCTTGCTGGTTGATCTGGCTGACATCAATGGCGGGTTGTTCGGGGGTGGGCGGCGTAGTGCGTGGACGATCTTGAAGCTGCGCGTTGGGTTTGATCTGGCTTAACAGGGCCTTGGCCTGCTGTTCGAGTTCGGCGACGCGCGACTGCAAGGCGGCTTCTTCGCTGCCGGTCTGGGTTTCACTGCTGGCAGGCAAGGGGCTCTTCATCTGCCGGTCCTGTTCCGTATTGCCACCGCCTGCAAGATTGACCTGCGCCAACGCATCCGGGTTAAGCGGGGATTCCAGACTCTTGGCATTCACCAGCACCACTTCCATCGGCAGGCTGGGATCCTCGAACAGCCGTGGGTTGATTTGCACGAACTGGGTCGATAACACCATGCCATGAACCGCAGCCGACGCCAGCAAGGCGAGTGCGAAGCGCGTGCCTTGTTTGGAAGGTTCAGCGAGAAGGGTGGAAGGGGCGGACGCCATGCCGATCAAATAATAAGGATAGATCTGATTCTACGAAACGGCAGCGCTGCTGTCAGGCGGTGTTTCCAGCGTTTCCAGCAATTCAGCATGAAATGTGATGTCGAGCAGATCAATGCTTGAGATCGCCAACCGCACCTTCGATCCTGGTGCAACTCCGGCGACTGAAGGCGCACGTGTCACCATCGGCAGTGAGTCAAAGCGCACCAGATCATCGCGAATCACGCTGGCATTCACCTCGCTGATATTTTCCTGGATCAGCCAGCGCAGCATCCAGTAACGTTCCAGGCGGCGCTGAAACTCATTGTAGGCATCGTAGGCCAGCTCGAATTCGCGCACCACCGAGAATAGCTGCTCACTGCGCGGCGGATAGGCCGGTTCGGTTTGCTGGAGCACTGAAATCAGCTGGCGCTGGTTAACCAGATCGACATAGCGCCGCAAGGGGGATGACGACCAGGCGTACTGGTCGACGCCCAGGCCGACGTGCGGGTCGGGCGAAGTTGTCATGCGGGTCTTGCCGCCCGATTGTGCGCGGTAGATGCCGGGCACGCGGTTTTCCGCCAGCCAGCCGCCCCAGTGCGCGTTGGCAAAAATCATGAACTCCGACACCACTTTGTCGATGGGGCTACCGCGCTTGCGCGGCACGATGCTGACGCGCTCGCCATCGACCTTGAAGTTGTAGTCGACGCGATCCACCGTGTCGGCCTTGCCACGACCCGCTTCGAGTACGGCGGCAAAATCATGCAACCACTCGAGCTCGCGACGGTAGGGATAGTCGGCCACGTCCGGGTTGCGCAGGGTGTCGGCGTTGAATTCGATTTCCAGCAATTCGTGGCGCAGGTTGTCGGCGATATGCACCATTTCGAGCCTGGTTTCGGTGCCCAGCACGCGCAGGTCGGACGTAACGTCCACATACAGCGACAGTGCCGGGCAATCATGGGTTTCACCCAGCGTGTAATGGTGGATCAGCGCATCCGGCAACATGGTGATCTTGTTGCCCGGGAAATACACGGTCGACAGCCGCTCGCGCGCCACCTTGTCGAGTTCCGAACCGAGGGGAATACCGAGTGCAGGTGCGGCGATGTGAATGCCGACCCGGATATTGCCGTCGTCCAGCCATTGCACCGACAGCGCATCGTCGATTTCGGTCGTTGCTTCGTCGTCCATGGAAAAAGCACGCACGGTGCTTTTCGGCAGTTCGGGCGGGTCGCTTGGGTCGGTCACATCGGCAAAGCCGGTGCCACGCGGGAAATATTCCAGTTGAAAGCAGGCTTGATGAAACTCGAGCGTGGACGGGATCGCACCGCAGCGTTCAATCAATCGCAGGGGTGATAGTCCCGTGGCCGCCGCCGCATCTTCCAGCGCCTTGTATTCCAGGGTGTTTTTGTCCGGTGCAATCAGAATGCGCGGGATCAGGGACACATATTCTTCGGGCAGCCGGAAAGCTGTTAGTTCGTCAGCCAGTTTTGCCTGACGCTCGGCTGCCAGACGTTTCTTCTCCAGCCCGGCCTTGGCCGCGGCCAGGGTCTCGACGGGGGCGGGGCGATAGCGGCCCTTGCCTTTCTTGTGGAAGTAAATCGGCGAACCGTGCAGTTTCAACAGCAGCGCCACGGATTCGGCGGGTCGCGGCGTGTGGCCGTAGTATTCCTGCGTCAGCTGTTCGAAGCCGAATTCGTCCGTGCCCGCCGCTTCCCACAAAAAATCGGCGTCGAGGTCCGCTGCAAGCGTCTCGGCCTCAGCCATGACTTCACTTGGCATGGGCGCAGTAAAACGTAGCAGCAGGTTGGCGGCCTTGATTTTGCTGCGTTTGCCCGAGGCGGTTTCAACCTGCGCGGTGGCGTCGGTTTCGGACAGGATCGAACCGGCCTTGAAGTGGCCGTCTTCTTCAAAAATAACGTGCATGAAAAATCAGAAATCCAGAATGGTTTGAAAGTGGCGCTCGAACCCGGCAAAGCCGTGGTCACCGCTGTCTTCGATGAGGTGGGTGGCCCCCGCATAGTAGGCCACCGCGTCGCGGTAATCGAGCACCTCGTCGCCGGTTTGTGCCAGCAGCAGGTAGCGTTCGGGCCGGGTGATGGCGTCGATATCCAGCGCGGCGAGTTCGGCCAGATGCGCCTTGGTAAGTTCCCACGTCTCGCCAGAGTGCCAGTTGGTCTGCGGGCCGAGCGCGCCACGCATCAGCACATGCGCATGCACCGCCGGGTTCACCAGCACCGCCTTCCAGCCGTGTTTTTCTGCCAGATAGGTGGCGTAGAAGCCGCCGAGCGAACTGCCGATCAGGGTGACGGGCCCTTTGTGTTGAGCCAGACCGGCCTCGACGTGCGCGATGGCCTCGCGCGGGCTGTTGGGCAGCGCCGGGCAGAAGTAGTCCGTCTGCCGCCCGAGGCCGGCCATATACTCACCGAGCACTTTGGCTTTGCCTGAAGCGGGGGAGGAGTTGAAGCCATGAAGATAGACAATCATCCGTGGATTTTACCGGGGTGGGGGGGATTCCAGAAATGGGGAGAGTTGCAGCCAGGACAGGCGTGTAAAAGCCACACATGAAGTGTTGTTAGTGCAAGCATGCGTGAGTGTGGCAACCTACGACAGTAAATTTTGTGTTTAACTGCACATTAAAGCCTTGATAGCGACATGGTTATATTTGAGTGAGAAACCCTGAAGAGGATTCATGAAGAAATCCCGCCGCCCCCTCTCTTTCCTGCCGTTTGCCGCCATACCCCCCCGTCAACTCATCAATCTCTCGATTGTAGGTCTGACCCTGTTCGTGGTGGGTTTGTCAGGCGTCATGGCATGGCAGTCTTATCGGGACTATCGCGCCAACCAGCAGATGGTGCTTGCCGACATCATGACCGATCAACTGATCCGTGCTGCCGGCATCATTGCTACAGAACGCGGCCTGACTTCTGCTGCGCTGGGTATGGGGCGTCAGGCTTCGCTCGATATCCGGGGCAGGATTGGCGAACTGCGCCAGCGGGGTGATGTCGCCTGGCAGGCCGCCCTGGCGTCGGCCGAGGCGCTGAAGGCAGCGGGTATCAATCATGATTTTCCTGCCGTCATCGATATGGCGAAGCAGGCTCAACACAATTTCCTTGAGGCGCGCGAACAGGCCGACCGCTGCCTGACCGACTCGGCGGCCTGTGCCATCAGTGGACCGGAATGGATCAAGGTCAGCAGCGCCTTGATCGGGGAAGCCGAACGGCTGCGGGAGGAAATCTTTCTGACGGTCGAGTCGCCGCGCCATGTGGCACAGCTGGATCGCAGCATGAAGCGCTGGGCTGCGGTGGCAAGCGAAGAGGCGGGACTCGAGCGCGGCACCCTCGCGTGGCATATCGGTTCGCGCCGGCCGTTGCAAGCGCCGACGCTGGAGGACCTGAAAACCTGTCGTGGCGAGGTGGACCGTGCTACTCGCGAGATGATTGCCTTCAGCAGCCGGCCCGACACGGATGTGCGTATTGTGCGGGCGGTACAGGTCATGCAGATTAGTTTCCTGGATGAGTTCGAGCGCCAGCGCCGTCAGGTCTATGCCGCAGCAGAGAGCGGTCAATATCCAGTGGATGCCGACCAATGGGTGGCGGCCGCCACCCACGCCATTGACAGCCTGCTTGCCGTTTCCACCGTGATATCGCAAATCACCAGCGAGGGTGCGAATCGCGCCATGCGCGCAGCGATGTGGAAGATGGTTTTCCAGTTCATTGTGGCGATTTTCGCCTTGGGGGTTGCCATTATAAGTTTGACCAAAGTGCGGCAGACGGCTAATGATCTGTTCCGCCAGAAGGAAATGGCCGAGATCACGCTGAATTCGATCGGCGATGCCGTGATCACAACCGATGCCGAGGCTCGGGTCGAAACGCTTAATCCGGTGGCCGAGGAAATGACCGGCTGGAGCAACGCCGAGGTACGCGGCCATAAAATCAGCGAAGTGTTTCACATCGTTAATGGTCTGAGCCGCGAACCCGAGCCCAACCCCATCGAGGCATGTCTGCGCAACCGCTGCGTGGTCGGTCTGGGCACCAATACCGTGCTTGTCCGGCGTGATGGCGCCGAGTTCGTGATCGAGGACTCGGCGGCGCCGATTCTGGACCGCAGCGGCAACATCGTCGGCGCGGTCATGGTGTTCTACGACGTCAGCCTGATGCACCGTATCCCGCATCTTCTCTCGTATCACGCGGCCCACGATGCGCTTACCGGCCTCATCAATCGCCGCGAGTTCGAGCGCCGCCTGTCGGAACTGCTGGTGCAGGCCAAGCACACTCATCAGCAGCATGCCCTGGCCTATCTCGATCTTGATCAGTTCAAGCTGGTCAACGACACCTGCGGCCACGCCGTCGGCGACCGCCTGTTGTGCCAGATCACCTTCCTGCTGAAAGAGAAGGTGCGTGATGCCGACACCCTTGCCCGTCTGGGGGGGGATGAATTCGGCTTGTTGCTGGAGAACTGCCCACTGGAGCGTGCGCAGCAGATCACCGAGGAACTGCTGGGGACGGTCAAGGATTTCCGCTTCGTCTGGCAGGGCCACAGTTTCGACATTGGGGTCAGTATCGGATTGGTGCCGATCAGCGAGGACAGCGTCACTCCGGCCGAAGTGTTGAGTGAAGCCGATGCCGCCTGCTTTACTGCCAAGGAAAAGGGGCGCAACCGGGTTCAGGTCTACCAGCCTGGCGACATGGAAATGGCCCGGCGTCATGGCGAGATGCAGTGGGTATCGCGTTTGCACAAGGCCATGGACGAAAACCGCTTCCGCCTGCATTGCCAGACCATTGCGCCGCTGAACGGCGATCTCTCCAGGCATGGCGAGGTCCTGCTGCGACTGGAGGATGAGGATGGCAACCTGGTTCCGCCGATGGCATTCCTGCCTGCCGCCGAGCGCTACAACCTGATGCCGGCCATCGACCGCTGGGTGATCGGTGCCGCCCTGACCAGCATTGGCGACTATCTGCGCCAGCAGCAGGATCAACGCCGCCTGATGTGCAACATCAATCTGTCCGGTGCATCGCTCGGTGAACCGGGTTTACAGAAGTACATCGACGAACAGTTGGCCCTGCACCAGGTGCCGCCCGAGTCCATCTGCTTCGAGATCACCGAAAGCGTGGCCATCGCCAATCTGGAGCGTGCCGCCACCTTCATGCATGCCTTGCGGCTGAAAGGCTGCCGTTTTGCGCTGGACGACTTTGGCAGCGGCCTGTCCTCGTTTGCCTATCTCAAGACTCTGCCGGTGGATTACCTGAAGATCGACGGCGTCTTCGTCAAGGACGTGGCAAACGATCCGGTGGCGCGTGCCATGGTGCAGGCCATTCATACCGTCGGCCACGTCATGGGCATCAAGACCGTCGCCGAATATGTGGAAAACGACCAGATTCTGGCTGCACTCAGGGAGATTGGTGTGGATTATGCCCAGGGCTACGGGATTGCGCATCCACGTCCCATGAATGAGTGTCTGCGGACGTGTGGGTTGAAGGGTGTGTGATGGATTGGTGACGCGCGACTAAGTCGTTAGTGCCGTTTCAGGGCGGCTGATCGTTGGCCGGGGTTGCCGGCGGCAAGTCACTTTCTTTTGTCTCGCCAAAAGAAAGTAACCAAAGAAAAGGCGACCCCGACATCCCCGAATTCCCGGAAATTGAGTCTGCCGGGCGGGCAGCGAAGAACTCGCCTCGCTTTTGCTGTTTTAATTTAATTTTTTGTTAGCAAGGCTCAGACACCTTCGCCGCTGATCCGACCGCCAGACTCAATTTTCGGCGGGTCTGTAAGGGGAAGAAAGTCAAAACCAGGGTGGGGATGACTGGGCGGGTTGCGAGCTTGGGTCGCGACGTTATACAGCTTCTTCATGGTAGTGCTGACGCAACGCGTTCAGAAGTTTCGCGTGAATGCCGCCGAACCCTCCGTTGCTCATCATCAGCACATGGTCACCCGTTCGGGCATCGGCCACCAACTGACTGACCAGTTTGTCGAGATCGTCGAACACGTGCGCCTTGTCACCCATTGGCGCCAGTGCTTCTGCGGCATCCCATCCGAGGTTGGCGCCGTAACAGTACACCTGGTTGGCGGCGGTCAGGCTGTCGGGCAGGGCGGCTTTCATGACACCCAGCTTCATGGTGTTGGAACGCGGTTCCAGCACGGCAAGGATGCGGGCGTCGCCGACCTTCGCCCGCAGGCCTTCCAGCGTGGTGGTGATGGCGGTGGGGTGATGGGCAAAGTCGTCGTAGACGGTGATGCCATGCACAGTGCCACGTATTTCCATGCGACGCTTGACGTTTTCAAAGCGACTCAGGGCGTCGATGGCGGTGGCGGCCGGTACGCCGGAATGGCGCGCGGCGGCGATGGCGGCAAGGGCATTCATGCGGTTGTGTTCGCCGATCAAGTCCCAGGTCACGCGGCCCTGCAATACGCGGTTGAAGAACACATCGAAACATCCGCTGGCATCCGCTTCGCCGGCAGTCCAGTCTTCCGTGCCGCCGAAGCGTTCGACCGGTGTCCACAGACCACGCTCGAAGACGCGCTCGAGGCTGGCTTCGCGGCCATTGGATACGACCAGCCCGTTGCCGGGCACGGTGCGAACCAGATGGTGGAACTGGGTTTCGATGGCGGCGAGGTCGGGGAAGATGTCGGCGTGGTCGTATTCCAGGTTGTTGAGGATGACGGTGCGCGGACGGTAGTGGACGAATTTGGAGCGCTTGTCGAAGAAGGCGGTGTCGTATTCATCGGCTTCGATGACGAAAAACGGGGTGTCGGTGAGGCGGGCGGACAGGCCGAAATTTTGCGGAATGCCGCCAATGAGAAAGCCCGGATTCATGTTGGCGTCGTCGAGTATCCACGCCAGCATGGCCGAGGTGGTGGTCTTGCCGTGGGTGCCGGCGACCGCCAGCACCCATTTGTCGTGCAGCACGTTGTCTGCCAGCCACTGCGGGCCGGAGGTGTAGGGCAGGTTGCGATCGAGGATGGTTTCCATCAGCGGGTTGCCGCGTGTCACCACGTTGCCGACGACAAACATGTCGGGTTTGCAATCGATCTGGCTGGCGTCCCAGCCTTCGGTCAGTTCAATGCCGAGCGCACGCAGCTGGTCGGACATGGGCGGGTAGACGTTGGCGTCGCATCCGGTGACGGTGTGGCCGGCGGCACGTGCAATGGCAGCGAGCCCGCCCATGAAGGTGCCGCAAATACCCAGAATGTGGAGATGCATGATGTTTGGAGGCTCAGGGCCAAGTTGAATTTAGCGTGAATTATCCCACAGCCCTGGCACGCGACTGCTGGATCAAATGGGTGAGCAGCGCACGCAGCTTGGCGGGACGGAGCGGTTTATGCAACAGTGGAAAACCGGCCTGGCTGATACGCAGAATGGTGTCGGGCGCGGTGTCACCCGTGACCAGGATGGCCGGGATATCGGCCCCATATTTTTGCCGTAGACGGGTGATGACTTCGATGCCGTCGGTATCATCGGGCAGACGGTAGTCCGACACGATCACGTCGGGTATCCGGTCGAGGCTGTCCAGCCATTGCGTCGCTTCGTCGGCACTGTGGGCCGTGACCAGGTCAATGTGCCAGTTATCGAACAACTCGGCCATGCCGCGGAGAATGGCGCTTTCATCGTCCACCAGTACAACCAGGGCGTCACCGGGAATCTGTCCGGGGGTAACCGGGGCGGCGGGTGTTTGTATCAGCTTGGCGTCCCCGCATGGCACTGTGAAACTGAATATCGAGCCGCGCTCCGGGCGTGAGCGCAATTCCACCCGGTGTCCCAGCAAGCGCCCCAGACGCGACACGATGGCCAGCCCCAGTCCCAGCCCCTTGTTGCGGTCACGGGCCGCATTGTGCAATTGCACGAATTCATGGAATACGCTGTCTTGCTGCTCGGGTGATATGCCGCGACCGGTGTCGATCACGTTGATTCGAACTGTGCGTCCCCGGCGTTGGCAGGCCACCAGCACGCCGCCATCGTCGGTGTAGCGGATGGCGTTGGCAATCAGGTTGACCAGGATGCGTTCGACCAATAGCGGATCGCTGTAGAGCGTGATATCGCATGGGCGGAAGCGCAGCTGCAGCTGCTTTTCTGCCGCCAGCGCACGGAATTGCTTGTCCAGGTCGTCCAGCATCTTCTGCAGCGAGAAATGCACCGGATGAGGCTCGATGGTGCCGGCATCCAGGCGCGAAATATCGAGCAGCGCATTGAACAGCAGTTCCATGGTTGCGGTGGATGCTTCGATGTTGTCGATCAGGGTTTGCGCTTCGGTCTGGTGGTTGCGTGCTTTCAGTGCGGCCACAAACAAGGAGAGCGCGTGCAACGGCTGTCTCAGATCATGGCTGGCTGCAGCGAAAAATCGTGATTTAGCCTGGTTGGCACGTTCGGCCATGGTCTTTTTTGCGGCGAGATCGGCAGTGGCCTCGAGGATGCGTTTTTCCAGTTCGCTGCGGTGAGCTTGCAGGGCTTCGGCCATATTGTTCACTCCGGTGGCCAATGCGCCCACCTCGCCCTCGTGCGTCAACTGGGTGCGTGCCGCCAGGTCATTGCATGCCAGTCGGCCTACCACATGCCCAACATGTCGCAACTGTCTGGCCAGTCGATCGGACATGCGCCATGCGAGTGCGCCGGTGAGCGCCAGTGCTACCAGCATCAGCAGTGCGGCATGAAACAGCGTGTTGCGCTTGAACGCATCGATCTGGTCAAGTGACACGCCTACTTCCACGCCTCCCAGCAGATCATTGGGGGGTGTGGTGCCAATAACGAACAGCGGGTCATCGCGGAAATCAGCGCGGGGCAATTGTATTTCGGCGCGATGCCAGTAGTGCTGATCCTGGCTGGCAGCGCGTAGTGTGTCGCCGGTGCTGGCGATCAATCGCCCGTGCGCATCCGTGATACGGGCAAAGGAGAGTTGGCTGTTTTCCGCCTCGGACTTGAGCAGTGCGTGCGCCCGTGCGGTATCCCCGCTGACCAGCAAATAGGGCAAGGTGTCGGCCAGGTGGCGTGCGGCGTTGGTGGCACGCGCATGGAGTGCGTTTTCAGCTGAGGCCAGGGTTTGCGTGGTGAAATAAGTCACCAGTCCGAACTCGGTCAGCAAGGCGGGCAGCAACGCGATTACCAGTACGCGGCTGCGGATGCTGAGCAGGGACAAGCGGTCGAGCAGGGCACTCAAGATGTTCACGGTGAACTTACTGGGCCTGGATCAGCCGCTGAATGGCGAGCACGGCTTCGGTGCGGTTGGTGGCATTAAAGGCGCGGAAGATGGCCGCGATATGGACCTTCACCGTACTTTCCGACATGTCCAACATGCCCGCGATGGCCTTGTTGGCGCTGCCCTGTGCCAGCAGGCGCGCTACTTCCAGTTGACGAGCCGTCAGTCCGCTGTGCTGCAGTGCTTCGAAATCGGCCGGCGCGATGGTGTGCAAGCCGTTGCTGTTACCCAGGCAATTCGGAACATAGACATCACCCGCCAGCACTTGCCGTAATGCGGCCAGCATCACGGCAGTCGGCGCTGCTTTGGGGATGTACCCCAGGGCGCCAGCCTCCAGCGCACTCTGTATGTCGTGCGGCGATTCCGACGCAGACAAAACCACCAGCGGGATGTCCGGGAAACGGCTGCGAAACTGGGTGATGCCCTGCATGCCGACAAAACCCGGCATGTTCAGATCGACCAGTGCCAGATCCAGGTCGGCATGGGCGGCGGTTTGCGCAAAGAGACTGGGGTAATCATGCGCGTCGATGATTTCGATCTGCGGTTCCAGTTGGGCCAATACCTGTCGCACCCCTTCGCGCATCAGCGGGTGGTCGTCGGCCAACAGGGTTTTCATTGGGGCATGCTCGGCATGGCAGGGATTCTAGTACGACAACCCATAAATTTCGCTATGTTCGACGCGCCCCGCATCACCGATTGCTTTGTCGCTCATCCTCGCCATAGAACGACTATGGCTGCGGTTCGCTTCGCGCACTCGGCGCGCGGATGCGTGTCTCGGCATGTACGCAAACTTTTGATCCGGCACGAATTAAACATGACTACCGTTCGCCCTGAGCCTGTCGAAGGGCTGTGCTTCGACAGGCTCAGCACGAACGAACTCGCGGATAAATCTGGCCGGATCAATTATGGGTTGTCGTCAGGGCGTGGCCCTCTGGCTCATTATTTACTTGATGTTGCGCACTTTGCGCTGGCCTTCATCAATGGCTGATTCAAGATAGCCAAAGAAGAAATCAGGGATCAGCAAGCCGACGATGGCCTCGCTGGCTTCGTTGCCCTGCGTATCGAACACCTTGATGGTGGGCACCACGTGTACCTTGTTGGTGGCGGCAAATGCGCCTTCAGTGGTGATCGTGCCGTCAAACTCGGTGAGGGGCGAGATCGACCCTACCGTGACCTCGCGGATGATGACGCGTTTGCGGTAGGCCGGATCCTTGTGCATCGGGATCAGGTAGTCACGTTTGACGGTTTGGCAATAATGGCAGCCCGGGCTACTGAACAGTACCAGAATCGGTACTTGGCGTTGGGCAGCGACGCGTGCGTCCGTCTTGAAATTTGACGCGTGAATCAGTTTGTCTGCCGCGTGGGCGGTGCCTGCCAGGGCCAGCCCCCATGCTAAAATCAGCGCCCAGACGGCGATCAGTCGCGTCATCGTCATCGTTATCGTTTCTTTGTGTGGATGTGAATATCTCATAAGCAACAGTGTCGCGTCATCATCTGCCAAATCAAACAGTCTATTCTTACCTGCCATGCCTATCCTGACCATTGCTTCCCGTGAAAGTGCCCTTGCCATGTGGCAGGCCGAGCATATTCGAGATCGACTGCGCGCGCTGCATCCGGGCCATACGGTGAATATTCTGGGCATGACCACGCGCGGTGACCAGATTCTCGATGTCACCCTGTCTAAAATCGGCGGCAAGGGCCTGTTTGTCAAGGAACTCGAGGTGGCGCTGGAAGCGGGTCAAGCAGACCTGGCCGTGCATTCGATGAAAGATGTGCCGATGGAGCTGCCGCCGGGATTTGAACTGGCGGTCATTGGCGAACGTGAGGATCCGCGCGACGCCTTTGTATCGAACCAGTATGAACGTCTGTCCGATTTGCCCCCCGGCAGCGTGGTCGGCACCTCCAGCCTGCGGCGCGAGGCCCAACTGCGTGCGCGTTACCCGCATCTCTCGGTGAAACCCCTGCGCGGTAATGTCGGCACCCGTTTGAAGAAGCTCGACGAAGGCCAGTACGACGCCATCCTGCTGGCTGCTGCCGGCTTGAAGCGCCTGGGCCTGGGTGCGCGCATCAAGAGTCTGCTTTCAGTGGAAGACAGCATTCCCGCTGCCGGACAAGGTGCGCTGGGCATCGAAATCCGCAGCGGCAATACCGAGGTGGCAAGTCAGCTGGCCGCGCTCAATCATGCCGAAACGGCTGCGTGTGTACGCGCCGAGCGTCAGGTTAGCCGGGTGCTGGGCGGCAGCTGCCAGGTGCCGCTGGGTGCGCATGCCGTGCTACAGGGCGGCAAGCTGGTGATTCATGGCTTTGTGGCGCATCCGGACGGCAGCTGCTTTATCCAGGACCAGGCCGAAGGCGACATGAGCGATCCCGAAGCCGTGGGCCAGCGCCTGGCCGACAAGCTTCTGGCACTGGGCGCACGCGCCATTCTCGACGCGTTGCCCCCCATCGCATGACACACGCCCTGGCTGGGCGCACCGTGCTGGTTACCCGGCCGTTGCAGCAGGCCGCCGCGTTGACCCAGGCGATCCGCGCGGCAGGCGGGACCAGCATCGAGTTTCCTGCGCTCATGGTCGAGGCGGTTCCGCTGGCGATGCTACGCGCATCACTTGAGCAGCTCGCCGCTGCGGATATCGTCATTTTCATCAGCCCCAACGCTGCGCAATTTGGTCTGGCGGCGATCCGCAGTACAGGCCATACGTTGCCTGCGGCCAGGATTTTTGCGGTGGGGCCGGGCACCACGCGTGCGCTGCAGGCAGCGGGCGTCGCTGAAATCATCACCCCGCAGGGGCAGGACAGCGAAGCGCTGCTGGCCTTGCCGCAATTGCAGGACGTGGCGGGGAAACGGGTGGTGATCGTGCGCGGGGTGGGTGGGCGTGCCTTGCTGGCCGATACCTTGCGCGCGCGCGGCGCCGAGACGCACTTCCTGGAATGTTACCAACGCCGGTGCCCGCAAGCCGATGCTGCGCCTTTGCTGGCACGCTGGCAGGCAGGCGGAGTCGATGCGGTCACCATCGCCAGTGCCGAAACCCTGCACAATCTGGCAGCATTGCTGGGCGAGGCGGGCGCGCCTTTGTTGGCTTCCACCCCACTTTTTGCGCCTCATGAGAAAATCGCCGAGGCAGCTCGTCATTTTGGAATTGCACATGTCATCGCCACTCCGGGAGGTGATGCGGGTCTGGTAGACGGCCTGATTAACTGGTTTAGGAACACGCTATGAATGACACGACCGATACGTCCATTGCCTCACCCGCAGCTGAGCCGCAAGCCGTGCCGCCCGCACCCGCGCCAGAGGGTGTGCGTACCTCGATCCTGCCAATTGTGGCCATGCTGGTTGCGGTGCTGGCGGCGTCGATGGCTGCCTGGTCGTGGTCGGACAGTCGCGAACGGATACGCGACCTGAAAACCGAACTGGGACGTCGTCTTGCCGAATCCGGCAAAGAGGTGAGTGAAACCCGGCTGTTGGCGCGCAATGCTGACGATGCCATGCGTCAGGTGAGTGAAAAAGTGTCGCATATTGAAAGCCAGGTGATGAACTCGCAGCAGCAGCAGCTTGCGCTCGAAGCGCTGTACAAGGATCTGGCACAAGGGCGTGATCAATGGACGCTGGCCGAAATCGAGCAGGTGTTGCTCACTGCGGCGCAGCAGGTGCAACTGGCCGGCAACGTGAAGGCAGCCATCATTGCGCTGGAGGGGGCGGATGTGCGCCTGCAGCGCTTGAACAAGCCACAATTTACCGCGTTGCGCCGCGCGATTGCAGCCGATCTGGCGAGCCTGCGTGCCGTGCCTTCGATTGACGAAGTGGGCGCGAGTGCACGGATTGAAGCGTTGGTGGCGCACCATGCCAGTTGGCCGTTGGCCAGCGCTCAGGGGTCCGAGGCGAAGCCCGCGCCGCGCTCCTCGAACACCGCCAATCTTGGGCAAGAGCTTTGGACCGAACTGAAACACCTGGTGCAAATTCGCCGCGTGGAAGGCAACGAAGCCGTGTTGCTGCCGCCCAGCCAGGCGTATTTTCTGCGCGAAAATTTACGTCTGCGCCTGCTGTCTGCGCGACTGGCACTGCTGGTTCAGGATCAGCCAGCGTATCAGGCCGACTTGCATGCGGTGCAGAACATGCTCACGCGTTATTTCAATACGCGCGATGCGGGAGTCGTGGCGGCGACCAAGGAGATCAAGCGTCTGTCCAGCCTGCAGATCGTGGCTAAACTGCCGGGCATCGATGCCAGTCTGGCGGCACTCGATGCCTACAAGGAGAATCAGTAATGCGCTGGCTGATCTCGCTGCTGATAGTCGGGGTGTTGGCCGTGGGGCTGGCCATGGCGGGCCGTTACGACCCTGGCTACGTGGTGCTGGTGTACCCGCCATGGCGGATGGAAATTTCCTTCATCAGCTTTGCGCTGGCGGTCACGGGCCTGGTGATCGGCGGGGTGGTGCTGTTGCGTATCGCTGCGCTCACATTGGGATTGCCGGCCAGTGTGCGTGCGCAGCGTGAGCATCGAGCCGCAAAAAAACGCGACGAGAATTTTGTCGGTGGCCTCAAGGCCTATGTCGAATACCGTTATCAGGATGCCACGCAGTCGCTCGGCCAATGGCAGGGCGACGATGCGCGCGTGGGGCTGGCGCGCGTGCTGGCTGCCCGTGCCGCGCAGGAAATGCGCGCCGTGGCTCAGCGTGAGCGTTTTATTCAGGATGCCACGGCCCATGGCGCCGAACTGGCTGCCCAATTGTTTGAAGCCGAAGCCTGCCTGGATGCCAAGGACGCAACCGCTGCGCTGGTCGCGATCAATCGCGCCAAGGACATCGCTCCCAAGCACACCGCACTGTTGCGCCTGGAACTCAAGGCGCGGCAGATGACCGGTCAGTGGGACGAGGCAGAGCGTCTGCTCGATGCCCTGGCGCGCAGCAATGCGTTGGAAGCGGGTGTGGCCACACAAAATCGTCGCATCACCTACGCCGAGAACCTCAAGCGCCGCGCAGAAGATGATCGCGGACTGCTGGAATACTGGAAAAAAATCCCGGCTGATTTCAAGGCCGATTCCTGGGTGGCACGCGCAGCCGTTCGCGCTTTCATGCAGCGCGGTGGACACGACACTGCGCTGGATGTGTTGGAATCCGCCCTCAACCGTGAGTGGAATGAAGACCTGGTCGCCCTTTATGGAGAACTGCGCGGCAGCAATCCGACGCGGCAAATCGAGCAGGCGGAGAAATGGTTGCGTGCCCAGCCGCGTGACGCCCAGTTGCTGTTGACGCTGGCGCAACTGTGCAGCGTTCAGCAACTATGGGGCAAGGCGCAGAGCTATCTGGAAGCCAGCCTCGCCATTTCGGCGAGTGCCGAAGGTCACATCCGCATGGCTGAATTGAAAACCCAGAGTGGTCAGTCGAGTGAAGCCTGCCAGCATTATCAAAAGGCATTGGCGCTTTGTCGCGCTCAGTAGGCGCCCAGCACAGCCACTAGGCTTGGGTCAGGCTCAGCCTGTGTTCAGGCGGAGAGGACGGTTTCCGTGTCTGCTGCATACACGAACGAATCCGCAAAAAAATCATCTTCAGACAGACCATGTGATTGCGTGAATGTCTCGCGTGCGCTGTCCACCATGATGGGCGCGCCACACGCATAGACCTGATAGCCGGATAAGTCAGCAAAGTCTGCGAGCACAGCGGCGTGTACGTATCCGGTACGGCCCTGCCATTGATCGCCCGGCTCCGGGTTGGATAACACCGGAATAAACGTGAAATTAGGCCGTTCGGCCTGCCATTGCTGCGGCAATTCGACCATGTACAGATCCTTCAGCGAGCGCACCCCCCAATACAGCACCATTTCGCGATCGATATGCGCCGCGAAAGCGTGTTCCAGCATGCCCTTGATCGGCGCAAAGCCGGTGCCGCCTGCGATGAAGATCATCGGCTTGTCGGAATCCTCGCGGATGAAAAAGCTGCCGAGAGGGCCTTTCAGACGCAGAATGTCGCGTTCCTTCAAGCTGGAAAATACTTGATCGGTAAACAATCCACCCGGTACGTGCCGGATGTGCAGTTCCTGCAAGGCGTCGTCGTGCGGCGGGTTGGCGAGCGAGTAGCTGCGCGTCTTGCCATCCTTCAACTGAAAGTCGATGTATTGGCCAGCCAGAAACTGCAGGCGCTCGTTGGCGGGCAGTTTGATCTTGACCACCATCACATCGTCGGCGCGTTTTTCCAGCTTTTCCACCCGGCACGGCAGTGTTTTCACCACGATGTCTTTCGCAGCACCGATTTCCCTGGCTTCGATGCTCAGGTCGGACAGGGGCTTGGCACAGCAGAACAGCGCTCGGCCCTGGGCTTTTTCTTCGTCCTTCAGGGTGGTGGGCGAATGTTTGCCGTAATCCAGTTCGCCGGATAGCACTTTACCCTTGCAGGCGCCACAGGCGCCGTTGCGGCAGCCATAGGGCAGGGAAAAGCCTTCGCGTAATGCGGCCTCGAGTATGGTTTCGTCGTTGTCGACGTTGAACTGGTGCCCGCTGGGCTGGATGGTGACCTGATACGGCATGATGTAGGCTTAGAATGCGGTGACAAACGCAGAGATTATCGCCCGAGAGCGCCGGGTTTTTACCCTTGCAAGTATAGGGTTACAGGCAAGCGGTTAAATTCAAACGGGCGGCACAGACAAACGGTAATGAAAAAAATCTTGATTGTAGGGTTTGGCGATGTGGCCGAACGACTGGTGAAGCGCTATGCGGGACAGGCTGAATTTGTCGGGCTGACCCGTCGCCCCGAGCGGGCGGCTGCGTTGCGTGCGCTGGGTGTGACCCCTTATGTGGGCGATCTGGATGCGCCGCAGAGTCTGCATCGCTTGCCGCGCGTCGACGGCGTGTTTCATTTTGCGCCGCCGCCTGCTGACGGCACAACCGATCCGCGCACGGCGCATCTTTTGCATGCCTTGTCGCGCCGGGGCAAGCCGGGCGCGCTGGTTTACATCAGTACCAGTGGCGTCTATGGCGATTGCGGCGGCGACTGGGTGGCCGAGACGCGTGCCGTGGCACCGGTCAATGGCCGCGCCGTGCGGCGCGTGGATGCCGAGCGACAACTGCGTGCCTGGGGCGAGGCCTTGCGGGTACAGGTCAGCATTCTGCGTGCACCGGGTATATACGCGGCGGATCGCCTGCCGCTGGAACGGATCAAGCGTGGCACGCCTGCGCTCGTTTCCAGGGATGACAGTTATACCAACCATATTCATGCGGACGATCTGGCGAGATTGGCGTGGGCCGCATTGTTTCGTGGCCGTGCGCAGCGCATTTACCATGCGGTCGATGCGCACCCGCTGAAGATGGGTGACTGGTTCGACAGCTGTGCGGATGCATTCGACCTGCAGCGGCCACCGCGAGTAAACCGTGCCGAAGCGGAAAAGGTTTTGTCGGAAGCCCTGTTGTCGTTTCTGCGCGAGTCGCGGCAGTTGTCGAATGCACGCACCACGCGCGAGTTGCGCCTGAAATACCGTTACCCGACCTCGGACGATCTGCTGCGCGAAATCAAACAGGCACGTGGACAGATGAAGCTGTTTTGAGGCGCTGGCCTTGAAAGTCCGTCGCTAGCGCAGCAAGTCGTCCGGCTCGCGCTTGAACTCACCGTCTATGGTTTCGGGTGTGCCGCCCGTGCGCGCGCTCTGTGGTGGAGAGGACTGGGAAAAGGGGATGTCGTCGTTAGCCGGGCGCAAGGGGTCCGGTACACGTTTGGCCCAGGTGCCGGGAACCAGCAACAGGATCAGCGCGAGGACATCGCTGATGAACCCGGGGAAGACAAGCAAGCCGCCGGCGAGGAGAATGCGGCTACTGTAGAACAACGAGGCTAGCGGATGGGCGCCAGACTGCACCGAAAACAGCATGCGCGCGCTCCAGGCCACACGTTCCACACGCACCAAGGTAACCCCGATGACAGCAGCCAGCAGCAGCCATAGCAGCACCCAGCCGCCGATGGCGCTGGCAACCCAGAAAATGCCGATGGCTTCCAGCACCGGGAACGACAGCAGAAGTAGCACAATCCAACTAAAGCGCATGTGATGGAACCTTTGTTAGTCTTGACGAATTTACCCGATGTCGCGAGCGCCGAAAAGTTGGCACGCGCATTGATCGAAAGCCGTGCAGCGGCGTGCGTGAACGTTTTGGCGGTGTGCCGCTCCATTTACCAATGGCAGGGCGCTGTGGAAACGGCAACCGAGATTCCGCTGCTGATCAAGACCACCGCCGAAAACTACCCGCAGCTTGAAGCAATTGTACGAACGCAGCATCCTTATGACGTACCCGAACTGATTGCCATACCGATAACACATGGCCTGCCTGCCTATCTCGACTGGCTGGCCACGGAGACTGAAAAACATGAATAAATGGACCCGTTTGCTCAGCGCACTGCCCCTACTTTGGGGTGCGCTCCTGCATTTTCCAGTGGCACAGGCCGAAGAATTTCTGGAACCGGAAGTGGCGTTCAAGTTCTCGGCACGTGCATTGGATGCCAACACGCTGGAAGCGCGCTGGCAGATCGCGGACGGCTATTACATGTATCGCGACAAGTTCAAATTCGAGGTGACGGGTGCTTCGCTGAACGCGTCCAGGCTACCTGCAGGCAAGGTCAAGGAAGACGAGAATTTCGGCAAGGTTGAAATTTATCGTAAGGATATCCGCATCGCGCTGCCGATCCAGCGCACTGCGGGCACGACCTCGGTCACGCTGAAAACCACTGCGCAAGGCTGTGCCGATGCCGGGCTGTGCTACACCCCGCAGACGGAGAGCACCACGCTCAAACTGCCGGCGATGGTCGCGGTGGCCGCAGCGGCCTCGCTTGATGCCCCGGTGAGCAAGGCTTCTTCCAGCACGCTTGCTTCCGCGCTGGATGGCCTGCGTAGTTTGGGGGGCATGAGCGCGCCGAAGTTGCTGCCGCCGGACGAGGCTTTCCCTGTGGCAGTGGCCATGGTTGACGCGCAAACAGTCAAATTCGACTACACCCTGACGCCCGATACCTATCTGTATCGCGACAAACTCGCTTATGTCGTCAAGTCACCAGCCGATGTAAAAGTGGCGAGCGTGAACACGCCGGCGGGTGACGTCAAGGAGGATCCGAGCTTTGGCCGAACCGAGGTGTATCACAAAGCGTTTTCGGCCAGCGTGACACTTTCGCGTGCGCTCGCAGCCGGGGAAACCCTGGTGATGTCTGCGAGCTGGCAGGGCTGCAACGAAGCGGTCGGCGTCTGCTATCCGCCCATCCATCGCGACTTTACATTGACCGCATTGAGCGTCGGCGCCCCCGTACTCCAGGGTGGAGGGCCGAATCCTGTAATCGCTGCGCAGGCCGTTGCCAGTGAACCTGCCGCCATGGTCGACCCGGCGAATGAATCGGACACATCCAAAATAGAGCGCGTGCTGAAAGGCGGCAGCTTCTGGGCCGTCGTCGCGACTTTCTTTGGCCTGGGTCTGTTGCTGGCACTGACACCGTGCGTGTTTCCGATGATTCCGATCCTGTCGGGCATTATCGCCGGGCAGAAAAAGGAACTCACTAAAGTTAGCGGTTTTATGTTGGCGCTGGCCTATGTGCTGGGCATGGCGATCACCTATTCGCTGGCCGGGGTGGCGGCGGCCTTGTCGGGCACGCTGATTTCCAATGCGCTGCAAAATCCATGGGCGCTCGGAATCGGCGCGGGCATTTTCGTAGCGCTGGCGCTGTCGATGTTTGGCTTCTTTGAATTGCAACTGCCGAGTTTCATTCAGAGCAAATTTTCCGATGCTTCCAACAAGATGAAGGGTGGCAGCTTTGTCGGTGTGTTTGTCATGGGTGCGCTGTCGGCCGTGATCATGGGCCCGTGTGTGGCCCCACCGCTGGCAGCTGCACTTGCCTTCATCGCCCAGACCGGCAATACCACGCTGGGCGGCGTCGCTTTGTTTGTACTGGCCCTGGGGATGGGCGTGCCGCTGCTGCTGGTGGGTGTGTCGGCGGGAGCCTTGCTGCCGCGCGCCGGTGGCTGGATGAACGCGGTGAAATACTTCTTCGGCGTCACCATGCTGGCGATCGCCATCTATCTGATCTCACCGATCATCCCGGCCTGGATCAGCATGCTGCTGTGGGCGATGCTGCTGGTGGGCTCCGCGATCTTCCTGCACGCGCTCGATCCGCTGCCTGCCCATGCGTCCGGCTGGATGCGCTTGTGGAAAGGGCTGGGCGTCGTGCTGTTGATCGGTGGACTGTCGCTCATCCTCGGCATGCTGGCCGGCAGCCGCGATCTGCTGCAGCCGCTCGACGTATTCAAGGGCGGTTCGGGCGGTCAGGCCATCGCGGCGGAGCAGAAAACCCTGGTGTTCGAGAAGGTCAAGGATGTCGCCGCGCTCGATGCCAAACTGGCTGCGGCCAGGGCCGAGGGCCGGCCAGTCATGCTCGACTTCTATGCGGACTGGTGCGTGTCGTGCAAGGAAATGGAGCGTTTCACCTTCAGCGATCCCAAAGTGCAGGCGCGTCTGCAAAATGTGCTGCTGCTGAAAGCCGACGTCACCGCCAATACGGATGCCGACAAGGCGCTGTTGAAACGCTTCAGCCTGTTTGGCCCACCCGGGCTGATTTTCTGGAACGGTGCGGGGGCGCAGTCGGGTTACAAGGTCATCGGTTTCGAGAAGCCGGACAAGTTTCTGACGAGCGTCGACTCGGCGCTGGGCGGCAAATAACGCCGTTCAGGCTTTACCGGGTTTGTCGCAGCACCGAGATGCTGTCCAGCAGTGGGGTGACGATGGGCGCTATCTTGCGCCGCATCAGTGAGCCGATCGCCGTGGTTTTGAGGAAGATTGGCCGCACGCTGTCGGCATCGATTGCAGCCAGTGTGTCGAGTGCCGCGCAATCCGCTTCAAATTGCGGGGCCGCCGCCAATACGGCGGCACGTGCCTCAGTGCGCGCGGCTTCATCGACCGATCGCAACGGCATGCACCACTGGGCCAGTGCGTCGAAGGTGTGGTTCACCACTTCCTGAATTTCCGGCCGGTCGAGGATGGTTGCGGTGGTGGCGAGATAGGTTTGTCCCTGCCCCGACAGCGCTTTTTCCAGCATCATGCTATACGGATTGCCGGCCAGTCTGGGCACGCTGCCGTGGTCCGGACGCGCATCACGCGGGGCGGGCAGGGTATCGGGCTGCTGTTCGAGAAAGGCGATGTAATACGAGTTGCGACCGCTGCCACGCTTCCAGATCGACAACTTCTCGGCGTCGGTCAGCACGCCGGAGTAAAGCATGACCGCCACCGTATCGAGAATGCCGACATCGTCTTCGTGCAGAAAGGCCAGGTGCTCGAGCAGAAATTCGGTCAGCGTGCGCCCCATGCTGCCCTGGCTCACCACGTCGCGCATCAGCATCAGTCGCGCATTTTCGATGGTCGGCATGCACCACCATGCGTGACGCGCCATTTCGTCCGTGAGTGCGGGTGAGTGCACCACGGCGACCACCGCCTCTTCCTCGGCAATCAACAACAACTGCGCCAGATGCTGGGCTGACAGGCCAGCTTGCGATTGCCGCGTCCAGCGCGTCAGGTGCACCGGGTAGCCGCCGGGTGAACCGAGCGCGTGACCAGACAGCAATTCGCGCACGCGTTTGAGGTAGCGGTCGGAGCGCTCGTTGGGCTTGAGCGGCACACTGGCTTCGCCCTGCGGCGTGAGCGCCCAGAGCGTCATGCTCGATTCGTCGATGCGTACGGCTTTGATGTCGGTGTTGAAAAGGACATTGAGCCGTAGTTCGTCTTCGGGGGAGAGTTCGTCGTTCATGCGGAAAACCTTTTTTCATCCGCGAAGAGCGCGAAGAAACACGAAGGTGAAAACCTCTTTGCGAACGTCGCGTCCTTCGCGGGCAAAACCTTTAAAGCGTCTTGAAGACATCGCGTGCCGCGCTGATGGTGGCGTCGATGTCGGCGTCGCTGTGCGCGGCCGAGACGAAGCCCGCTTCGAACGCGGAGGGCGCGAGGTAGATACCGTGGTCGAGCATGGCATGGAAGAAGCGGTTGAACTTTTCCTTGTCGCATTGCATCACCTCGGCAAAGCTGGTTGGCGGCTTGGCAGCGAAATAGAGGCCGAACATGCCGCCGACTGAGTCCGCGCAGAAAGTGACGCCCGCGTCTTTCGCCGCTGCCGTCAGGCCGACGATTAATTTTTGTGTGCTGGTGGCAAGTCGCTTGTAAAAATCCGGCGCGCTCACCGCCCTGAGGGTGGCCAGACCCGCTGCGACCGCAACGGGATTGCCCGACAGCGTACCGGCCTGATACACCGGGCCCAATGGCGCGAGTTTGTCCATCACCTCGGCGCGGCCGCCGAAGGCGCCCACCGGCATGCCGCCGCCGATCACTTTGCCGAGTGTCGTGAGGTCGGGGCGGATGCCGAGCAGTTTCTGCGCGCAACCGAGGTCGACGCGGAAGCCGGTCATCACTTCGTCAAAAATCAGCAGCGCACCGGAGGCATCGCACAGGCGGCGCATGGCGGCCATGAATTCGGCAGTGGGTTTGACCAGGTTCATGTTGCCGGCGAAGGGCTCGACGATGATGCAGGCAATCTCCGCACCGATTTCGGCAAAGGTGCGCTCCAGTCCGGCGACATCGTTGTAGTCCAGCACCAGTGTCTGCGCGGCGGTTTCGGCCGGCACGCCAGCCGAGGTGGGGTTGCCGAAAGTGAGCGCGCCGGAACCGGCTTTCACCAGCAGGAAATCGGCGTGACCGTGGTAGCAGCCTTCAAATTTGATGATCTTGCTGCGACCGGTGAAGCCGCGCGCCAGGCGGATCGCGCTCATGGTGGCTTCGGTGCCGGACGACACCAGGCGGACCTTTTCGATGCTGGGCACCAGCTGCGTGATCAATTCGGCGATTTCCAGTTCGCCAGCCGACGGCGCGCCGAACGATAACCCCCGTGCCGCAGCATCCTGTACCGCCTTCACCGTGCCGGGGTGGGCGTGGCCGAGTATGGCCGGTCCCCACGAGCCGACGTAGTCGATGTATTCGCGGCCATCTGCATCCCATACACGCGAGCCTTGGGCGTGATCAAAGAATACGGGTGTGCCGCCGACACCCTTGAAGGCGCGGACGGGTGAATTCACGCCACCGGGAATGACTTTTTGCGATTGTTCAAACAGGGTTTCGTTGCGATTCATGATTCAAGTCTCATTGTTCGGGTTCAGCTTCAAACAGGTGGTTCAGATCGTATGCGGCGGCGCGGATGTCGGCGGCATCAAACAGGGCCGAGAGGATAGCCAGGCTGTCGGCTCCGGCATCCAGCAATTGCGGTGCATTGGCCAGGGTGATGCCGCCGATGGCGACAACCGGAAGGTGAATGGCTGGCGTGGCTGCGCGCAATAAGGCGACATCTGCCCGTTTGGCGGCCGGTTTGGTGGGGGAGGAAAAAAAGCTGCCAAACGCAACGTAGTCCGCGCCCGCCGCCTGCGCTGCCACGGCCAGATCAAGACTTTGATAACACGATGCGCCAATCAGCTTGTCCTTGCCGAGAATGATGCGCGCCTCGCGCAGGCTGCCATCGTCACGCCCCAGGTGGACCCCGTCGGCATCGCACAGGTCGGCCAGCCGCAGGTCGTCGTTAATAATCAGCGGCACGCCAAACTGGTGACACAGGCTGGCAAGTTCGCTGGCCTGTTCATGGCGGCGTGCAACGTCGGCAGATTTATCGCGGTATTGCACGGCAGCCACGCCGCCGACCAGAGCCGCTTCGATTTGCGTCAGCAAATGTCCGGTATCGGCCGTTTCGAAGGTGATGGCGTAAATGCCGCCCGGGAAATCAGACATGCCGGCAGTCAGGCATTGCCTTCTGTCTGCGCATCCTGCGCCCAGAAAAAACGCTCGGGAATGTATTGCCCCATGCCGGGCCGGAAGGCTGCCTTCAGGGTTTCGTAGGTGAAATTCTGCGCTTCCCGCACCGCGCTTGGCACGTCATTGCCATACGCCAGGGTGGCGGCGATGGCTGAAGCCAGGGTGCAGCCGGAGCCGTGATAGCTGCCGGGCAGGCGATCCCAGGCGTCGGTTTGCACATGGCCGTCCAGGTTGTAGAGGCTGTTCAGCACGCGCGGCGTGGTTTCGTGCGTGCCGGTGATAAGTACATATTCGCAGCCAAGGTCGATCAGGTGCTTGGCGCAGGCAGCCAGGTCCATGTCGTCCTCATCCGATTCGAACAGTGCCAGACGGCGTGCCTCGTGGCTATTCGGCGTGAGGATGCTGGTTTGCGGGATCAACAGGTCGCGCATCGCCGAGATCATGTCGTCGGTGGCGAGTTCGTCGCCGCGTCCGGAGGACAGCACCGGGTCGAGCACAACGGGGATATCAGGGTAGTCGGCGAGTATTTCGGCGATGACCGCTATGGATTCCGGGCTGCCCAGCATGCCCAGCTTGAAGGCGGCAACGGGTACGTCTTCAAGCAGCATGCGCGCCTGGTCCATTACCCACTCGGAGTCGATCACCAGAATTTCGTCGATTCCGGCGGTATCTTGTACCGTCAGTGCAGTGATGACCGACAGCGGGTGGCAGCCCATGCTGGCCAGGGTGAGCAAGTCGGCCTGTATCCCCGCGCCACCGGTCGGATCGGACGCGGCAAAGCTGAGCACCAGCGGGGGCGAGAGTTTGGGAGTGAAAATTGGCGGCATGGTGTCACTGCTTTAGAATCAATGTCCGATTTTAGCTGAATTCCCATCACACCTATGTCTGACACACTTGAATACAAAAGCTGGATGTGCCTGATTTGTGGCTGGATTTATCACGAAGAGACCGGCGCACCGGATGACGGCATCCCTCTGGGAACGCGCTGGGAAGACGTGCCCATCAACTGGACGTGTCCGGATTGTGGTGCGCGTAAGGACGATTTCGAGATGGTGGCGTTTTAAGGGATTGGTTTTTTTACATTTAAACACTCAAGTATTGCCGGGACACGGGCGTTAGAGCGTAGGCGGCATAACGGTGCAAGTGTTTGTTCCCAGGAATATCGGCCAACCACCGGATGCTTTAACCGTATTTTGTGGATGCGGCCGGTGGATTGAATACAACTTTTAATAAGGAGAGAGTCATGATTGTGAAGTGGATTTCAGTAATGGCCTTGCTTGTGTCTTCGGCAAGCGCGTGGGCGATTTCCCCCTATATCCAGGGCGATTCGGTGAGCGGCGGTAACGTTCAGGGTGCGGCGACAGCTGTCGAGACCAAGCTTAAAAACGGTGGTTTCAAGGTGGTCGGCAAGTATTTCCCCAAGTCGCTGGCGGGCTACGGGGTGGTGGTTGCTACTGACGATGCCATGCTGGGCGAAGTCGGCTCTGTCGGCGGGCATGCCGTGCTGGGCGCGGCGATTCGCGTGGGTGTCAAAGCCGACGGCAGCGTGGCGTATACCAACCCGGATTACTGGTATCGCGCCTATTTCCGCAAGTCATTTGACAAGAAAGAACCCGCGGTCAAAGCCTTGCAGGCACGCTTGCAGGATGCACTGGGTGCCGGCAAGGGGCAGGGCGGCGACGAATCTGCTGGCAATTTGACCAACTACCGCTACATGATCGGCATGGAGCGTCTGGACTCGTATAAAAACAAGCTGGCCGAATATGGCAGTTTCAACGAGGCGGTTAAAACTGTGCGCGACAGTCTTGCCAAGGGCGTGGGCAAAACGGCCAAGGTGTATGAAGTCGTGATGGCCGACCGCAAGCTGGCAGTGTTTGGCGTGGCCATGAGTGATGTTGATAACAACGATGGCGAGTGGATCAAGCGCATCGACATGGAAAACAACATCGCGGGCCTGCCTTACGAAATTTATGTCATCGACAATGAAGTGGGCGCTCCGCATGCACGCTTTCGCATCGCGCTGGCCTTCCCGGACGTGGGGATGGGGCAGTTCATGCGTATCTCGACGCTGCCTAACGCCATCATTGAGACCATGAACCTGGTAGCGGGCGCCGACAAGAAATCCAGCGGGGAAGCCTGGTAGTAAAGCCATCGCACAAACCGCATTGACTGAAAGGGCGCTGCTTGCAGCGCCCTTTTTGTTTGTCTGCTGCAACGACACGGCATGCTGGCGCGATAAGTGCTAAAGAAGCCCGAACCGGTGCCGTAATGTTTACCACACAGGGGACAGCTATGTGCTGTCTTCCCGACGGTCCTCGTGGAGATAACGTGTGGATAACGAAGCTTTGAAAGGCGTCAAGGTGATGGTCATCGATGACAGCAACACCATACGCCGGAGTGCGGAAATCTTTTTGAATCAGGCTGGCTGCGAAGTCATCCTGGCGCAGGATGGTTTCGATGCACTGGCAAAAATTACCGATCACGATCCGGATGTGGTGTTTGTTGACATCATGATGCCGCGACTGGATGGCTATCAAACCTGTTCGCTGATCAAGCGTAACGCCAAGTACCGCACCACCCCCGTCATCATGCTGTCGTCCAAGGACGGGCTGTTTGATCGTGCGCGTGGCCGCATGGTGGGGTCGGACGAATATCTGACCAAGCCTTTTACCAAAGACACACTTCTGACGGCTGTGCGTGAGCACGCTTGCGCAGGGGCTTAAGGTTTTTCTAGGAGCATAAATTATGGCTATCAGTCGTATTCTGGTTGTTGACGATTCCCCCACTGAGCGTTTTTTTCTGTCTGAGCTGCTGGTTAAAAACGGCTATCTGGTCAGCATGGCCGAGAGCGGCGAAGAAGCCGTAGCGCAGGCCAAACAGACACTGCCCGACCTGATTGTGATGGATGTCGTGATGCCCGGGATGAACGGCTACCAGGCCACGCGCATGATTACCAAGGAAGAGGCGACCAAGCATATTCCCGTCATCATGTGCACCACCAAGGGTCAGGAAACGGACAAGGTGTGGGGTATGCGCCAGGGAGCCAAGGCTTATCTGGTCAAGCCGGTCAAGCCGGAAGATCTGCTGTCGCAGATCAAGGCGCTGGGCTGAGCGGGCCAACATGAGCAAGAAGTTCAACCTGCGCGAGTTTCAGACCACGCTTTCGCAAAAACTGCAGGCGGCGGCCAGCCGCGACAATACCGGATCCCGTTTGGGTTTTCGGGTGGGCGAGGTGAATTGGCTGGTGAGCCTTTCCGATACTGAAGAGGTGATTCCCGTGCCCCCGATCGTCAAGATGCCGGGTGCGCGACGCTGGTTTCGCGGGGTTGCCAACATTCGCGGCAATTTGTATGCAGTGAGCGATTTCGCTGACTTCATGGGGCAGGGTGTGACCCCCGAGCATGCAGACTGCCGTTTGCTGATTCCCCATCATGATTTTGGTGTGAATGCCGCATTGCTGGTGCGCGGCACTTTGGGCCTGAAAAATATCAACCGCTACCAGATGCGCAGTGAGGGTGGTGTGCATCCGTGGATCGCACGCCAGTATGCCGACGAGTCCGGCATCGATTGGTGTGATATGGATTTCGGACAATTACTCGGTAATCCCGGGTTCCTGATGGTAGAAACGCAGCTCGGTAACTGATTAAGCGTTGAATACAGGGCGCGTTGCGCCGATTAATTAGAGGGATTGGAGCAATGAACATGGCAATTACGATGAATGGCCTCAAGGGGCTGGCGGGTCGAATGACCGAAAAGGTCACGGGCAAAAAGGGAAGTGAGCACACCACCCTGATCATGCAAACCGTGCGCAAAATAGCGGACACGGAACCAGGCAAGGCCCCCCTCATCGGCCATCTTCCTGTTGATAAACAGTACCTTTATGCCGGCGGCACCTTGATTGTCTCGCTGCTGCTGGCAGCAGGTTTCACCATCTATAGTCTG
Source organism: Thiobacillus sp. (assembly GCA_031426895.1). Classification (GTDB taxonomy): domain Bacteria; phylum Pseudomonadota; class Gammaproteobacteria; order Burkholderiales; family Thiobacillaceae; genus Thiobacillus. Next base: position 92,512 of record JASJPE010000009.1, read on the forward strand.
GTTCAGTTGGATAATCGAACCAGTTATGAGACCAAGTCAGGTGATTTGAAAGTGCTGTCGCAGCGCTTGCCGCTTACCGCCCAGCAATCCGTTCTGGGTAATGCGGTAGCATTCAAGAAACTGGCCGAAGGCAAGGCTACGTTTGAGAAAACATTGGCTGGTCTGACTGATGGCGATAGCGATGTCCCCGCTTCAAGTGGTGCGGCACGTGACACGCTGGGAAAAATCAGCGAGCAATGGAAAAAAATCAATCCGCAGGTCACCCAGATTCTGTCGCAGCAAAAGAACCTGGTGACGCTTAACAAGAGTGTGAAAAACATTAATGCGCTGTCGATCAATCTGCAGGAAGTGGCCGAGCAACTTGCCAGCCAGCTTGCCGATGCCGGTGCCAGTGTGCGGGAAGTGTCGCGTGCCAGTCATCTGGTGATGCTGAGCCAGCGGCTGCCGAAAAACGCCAACTTGCTGCTGTCGTCCGACCTGATTGACCCGGCAGTGGTGCTGCAACTGGAAAAAGACACGACCTCGTTCCGCGATACGGTGCAATCGCTGATGGAAGGCGCGGCCAGTCGCAAGGAAGACAGCATGCTGACCCTGGAAGATCTGGGTGCCAACATGGGCGACATGGTAGAAGCGGTGGGTGCGGTGCTGGCCAACACGCAGCCATTGTTGCAGTCAAAAAAGGCAGCCAGCAATTTATTCGCGGGCAGTGATGGCCTGCTGAAGGATACAACCCAGCTGTCTCAGGATTATCAGTCGACCGGAGGTATGGGCTATCTGCTCGCCGCCTTGTTTGCTGTTGTGGCATTGGCATCTCTGGTGATGCTGGGGACGATCAACATTAACGAGACCAAATCGCGGGCGCGCAAGAGTGAAGAGGAAAACAGCCGCAACCAGGAAGCCATTTTGCGTCTGATGGACGAACTGGGGGAACTGGCGGAAGGCAACCTCACTATGAACGCCAGCGTGACGGAAGACATTACGGGTGCGGTAGCAGACTCGATCAACTATACGGTGGAAGAGTTGCGGTCCCTGGTGCGCGGTATTAACAATGCCACGGAACAGATGGATCAGGCCGCCAGCCAGGCGGGTCAGGTATCCGAGTCGCTGCAACAAGCCTCACGTCGCCAGACGGAAGAAATTGAAGAAACCTCAGCCGCGGTGGTGAGCCTGGCTCAATCCGTGCAACAGGTGTCGAGCAATGCCGCCGAGTCCGCCCGAGTGGCCGAACAATCCCTGGCTGCTGCCGAAAAAGGCCAGCAGGCTGTGGCGAACGCCATTTCCAGCATGAACGGCCTGCGTGAACAGATTCAGGAAACTTCGAAGCGAATCAAGCGCCTGGGTGAATCGTCACAGGAGATTGGTGAAATCGTTGAGCTGATTTCTGACATTACCGAGCAGACCAACGTATTGGCACTGAATGCCGCCATTCAGGCAGCCTCGGCCGGTGAAGCCGGACGAGGCTTCTCGGTGGTTGCGGAAGAAGTGCAACGGCTGGCTGAACGTTCAGCCGATGCAACCAAACAGATTGCAGCGATTGTAAAAACCATTCAATCGGATACCCACGATACCGTGGCGGCGATGGAAGTATCGACCCAGGGTGTGGTCGAAGGCGCCAAGCTGTCGGATGCTGCAGGTCAGACGCTGGCCGAGATTGGCGACGTGTCGAAAACACTGGCCGGACTGATTGCCGATATTTCTTCGGCCACGCAAAGTCAGGCGGAATCGACCGCGAAGGTGGCCGAAACCATGCAGGACATCAAGTCCATTTCGGCCCAGACCAGCAGCGGTACGCAACAAACGGCCGACTCGATTGGCGGCATGAAACAGCTGGCACAAGATCTCAAGAACTCGGTTTCGGGCTTCAAGCTCAGCTGACCAGTTTGAACGCAACGTAAAGCGAACAGCCGCATACGGCACCGCAACCAACGTTAGGAACAATATACATGAGCGCCTTACACGATTACGACACTGGCCCGTTGAACTGGGTGCGCGGCGATATCGACGCCGCCCTGCAAGCTGCACTTGGGCGAGTGCAGGCATTTAGTGTTGACGCTGACCTGACCAATGCCTTGCGCCTGGCGCACGACGATGCACACCAGGCAACCGGCGCATTGCGCATGGTTGGACTGGAAGGCGCGGCAACCCTGTGCGCCACGCTGGAATCCAGTCTCGACGACATCAACGAAAACCGGGTACAGGCGAGCGATGAAATGTTGCGCGCCCTGCGTAACACCATTGAGGGCCTGCAGCGATGGGTCAAGGATCTGGCGGATGGACGTGGCAGCGGTGAATTGGCACTGTTCCCTCTGTACAAGCGGCTGCGTGAATTACAAGGTGCCGAGCGGGTGTTTGAAGGCGAGCTGTTTTTCCCGGACCTGCGTTCACGGACACAGGGGAAAGCCGTCAACAATGGCATGACGCAAGAAGCCCTGACTGCTGAAGTCAAAACGAATCGTGCCCAGTTTCAGCGCGGTTTATTGGCCTTCCTGCGCAATGTCGAAGCAGAACAGGGATTGACGCGCATGCGTGATGCCCTGGCGGCAATCGAGCGGATTGCCCCTTCTCAGGCCTCACAAACATTCTGGTGGGCGTGTGTCGGTTTTGTCGACAGTCTGATTGTGCACGGGGTTGAAGCCGATTTTCATGTGAAACAATTGCTTGCCCGTGTGGATCTGCAAATGCGCCGCCTGATGGAGGGCTCACCGCAGGTAGCCGAACGTCTGATGCGTGATGCGCTGTTTTTCGTGGCTAAAAGTCAGCCATCAGATGGTCGTGCCGCGGAAGTTCGTTCAACTTTCAGCCTGGACCGCTATCTGCCTGGGCGCGGCATGCTGGATCCGGAAGCGCTGGCGCGGATGCGCCCGGTTCTGGATGCGCTGCAATCCGGTTTGAAGGCGGCACGTGACAGCTGGCATGCGTTTGTGGATGGCCGTGCGGATCAATTGGAGCAGTTTCACACCCAGTTGGAGCGCATGCATCCGCAGGCCCAATCACTCAACGAAAGCCACCTCAAACCGTTGCTGGATGAGCTGGCGAGCGCCGCCAATTTTGCTGCCCGGAATGAAGGCGACATACGTGACCAGATGAATCTGGAAATCGCCTCTGCACTGCTGTTCATGCAAAACGCCATCGACCACGAAGATGTCCTGCATACCGATTTTTCCGGCCGTGCAGATAGTCAGGGCGAACGTCTGCGTGCCTTGATCGAAGGCCGTGAATTGCCAGCCAGCGCGATGGAAACCACGCATCAGCGTGAAGCAGAGCGTGACATGCTGGTGCATATGGCTCAGGAAGTGGGGCAAAACCTGAAGCAGATGGAAGAAGCGCTGGATGCCTTCTTCCGTGATGCGAATGAACGTGAGGCACTGGCCAATTTGCCCGCGCTTGCTCAGCAGGCACAAGGTGCGCTGACCATGCTGGAATTGCCGGATGCGGCCAGCTTGCTGGCAGCAGCAACCGCTGCCGTGGAACCCTATGCGAGTGAAGGCCATCCGGACGAAGCTGCCCAGCAACGTCTGGCCGATGCGTTCTCCAGCCTGGGGCTGTATATTGAATCGTACTGTGCCGGCCGTGCCGATGCGGGCCGGATTCTACGCCCTGTCCTGATCGAGTTTGGTGTGATTGATGCCGATACTGAAGGCGGAAGCATGCTGGATGACTCGATCGAGTCCGGCCTGCCTGAACGCAAGGGTGAGGTGGTCTCGGCTTATCTGGATTGGCGTGATACGTCCGACGACGGCGCAAAAAAAAAATTTCTTGATGCACTAATTGAGCTGAGTCGCGATGCTGAACTGATCGACGACGATATCCTGAAGCGGCAGACACGTGCCGCGCTCGACCTGAGCCGTGACGCTCTTGAGGCACCATTGGCGCTGGATGCGGACATTGCGACCCTGTGTGGCCAAACCGTTCCCGGACGGGCTGTTGTTGAATCCCTGACGACATTGGATGCTGCCGAACAGGCGGGCGACGAGAACGAGATTCTGTCTGCTCCTGATTGGGAAGCCGAAATGGCTGATGAGACAGATGCTTCGGCTGCAGAAATGAATCATGCTGATTTCGATGCGACGGTTGAGGATGCGCAACCGGTTCAGGCACTCGAATCCAGCACAACACCCAAACACACGATTGAAGCTGGCACGGTGGCAGCCGGAGCTGACGATAGCTTGTCAACCGAGGCGTTGTTGCTGGCTACGATGCCTGAGGGCGTTGAACAGGAATTACTCGAAATTTTCCTGGAAGAAGCCAACGAAGTGCTGGTCACCATGGGCGAGGCGTGCGAGACCTGCCAAAACCATCCCGACGATCTCGATTCGCAGACAGTCATTCGTCGCGGCTTCCATACGCTGAAAGGCAGTGGCCGCATGGTCGGCCTGGAGCAACTGGGTGAAACCGCGTGGCATCTTGAACAATTGATGAATGGCTGGCTGGCCGACAAGAAACCCGCCAGTAGCGATTTGTTGCGTTTGATTGAACGTTCCCGTGGCCTGTTCCAGGATTGGGTTAATGCGTTGCAGAACAATCAGCCAGTGGCATTGCCAGTGCAGGCCTTGCTCGAAGCTGTTGAGCGCGTAGCCCAGGGACAGGCGCTGGATATCGCACCGTTGACCGCGGTAGAAGTTGAAGCTCCCATGGCAGATATGAGCGCAATCGAAGTTGCATCTGCCAGTGTGGAAGTGGACGCCAATATGCCGGTTGATGTGGAGTTTGAGCCCGAGCAGGAAATCGAGGCAGTCGCTGAAACCGAGGGTGCGCCACCAGTAGAAGAGAACGTGACCATCGAACTGGAAGAGGAGCTTGTTGCTGAAATCGAAGCTGAATGGGCATCTTCGCCGGTTGACGAACCTGTCGCTGAATTTGACGAAGTCCATGATGCCGAGCCACTGGAGGCCAGTGCCGCCGAAGAGATGATTGAGCCCGCGTCATTGGCTGACGTGTCTGAGCTTGATGCGGTTGAAATGGACCCGATTGAAGCCGTTGCCCAGTTTGATGAAACAGCGGCTGTCACGGAGGCACCTGTACTTGATGTGGGCGCAGTCATCGAATACGCAGAAGCCAGTGAGTCGATCGACATGCCATTGATGCCCGATGAAGTGTGCATCGGCTCGGTCTCCATGTCTGCCAATTTGTATGAGATTTTCATGGTGGAGGCGCATCAGCGCCTGGCCGTGTTGCAGGAAGAAGTCGCGCACCATGCTGACATGGCCAATAGTGCCGTCAGTGAGCATGCGCGCCGTGCCATTCATACCCTCGGTGGTATCGCGGGCACCGCCGGGATTTCGGTTTTGGCCGAGCTGTCGCATGCACTTGAACAATACTGGAACCGGTTTGTACGTGTGGCGTTGCCAACGGCGCACCTGCCGCTGGTTCAGGATACGGTCGTGCGATTACATGAAATGATTGCCGACATTGAAAATGGGCATCTGCCTGACGCTGCATATGATTTGATCGCAACCCTGGGCGAACTGGAAGATGAATCCGCGCCCCCCGTGCCGGACGATGCCATGGATCAAGTGGCTGAGTCGGTGGTGGAGGGGCTGTCAGCCGACTTGCATGCCGATGCGTCGGTCGATGAGGTCGTGGCTGAAGCGGCCGTGACTCGTGATTCATCTGCGGTTATTCAATTGGGCACGGCATCGGGTGCATTGGATGTCAGTTCGCTGGTGCCTGATATCAAGCATACTTCTGCGGCCCCGGTTTTCGAGCGGCGTGAAGTTGCAGATGAAATCGATCAGCAGTTGCTGCCGATTTTCCTCGAGGAAGCCGACACACTGATTCCCGACACCAGTGCGCAATTGCGCGCATGGATAGCAGCGCCGGGTGATACAACCGCACGCAACGCGCTGCAACGTAGTTTGCATACCATCAAGGGCAGCGCGCGCATGGTCGGCGCGATGCGTCTGGGCGAGTTGACACACGTGATGGAATCGCGGGTGATTGCCGTTATTGAAGGCCATCTGAACGCAAGCGCCGAAGTGTTCGGTACGCTGGAGGCACAGATCGACCGTGTGGCCGATGTGGTCGAGCGCATGAAACAAGGTGATTTTTCAGCGGTTGACAGTAATGCCGATAAGCCGCTGGAAGCGCCAATTGAGCCGGTGTTGCCGCAGGGAGCAGGCGCGCCTGTGGCAACAGCCGATCCGCTCACTGCCACGCAAGCCGTCACGCGTGAAAGCAATGCGCTAACCCTGAGAGTGAGAGCTGACTGGGTTGATCGCATGGTGAACCAGGCGGGTGAGGTTGCAATTGCACGTTCACGAATTGAAAGCGAAGTGTTTGCATTCAAACGCCATGTCAACGAACTGACTGAAGCCTTGGTTCGCCTGCGCGGCCACATTCGCGAAGTCGAGATTCAGGCCGAGTCGCAAATGCAGGCGACGTTCCAGGCACAGGGTGCCATTGAAGAATTTGACCCGCTTGAATTTGACCGATTCACCCGGTTCCAGGAAGTCACCCGTTTCCTGGCCGAAAGTGTGAACGATATTTCCACTGTGCAACATATTCTGCTGGCTCGTCTGGGTGAGGCGGATGCCGCGCTGATACAGCAGACGCGCCTGAACCGTGAACTGCAACAGGATTTGCTGCGGGTGCGCATGGTGCCCTTGTATTCAGTGGCCGAGCGCCTGTATCGCACGGTGCGCCAGACTGCGCGCGATGTGGATAAACGCGCTCAGCTGGACATTCAGGGCGGCGACCTTGAAATCGACCGTTCAGTGCTTGAGAAAGTGACCGCACCACTGGAGCACTTGCTGCGTAACGCGTTGGCTCACGGTGTGGAATCACCCGAGGTGCGCCGTGCGGCTGGTAAACCTGAATTTGGTGAAATCGTTCTTTCTGCTCGCCAGTCCGGAAACGAAATGATGTTGACCGTGAAGGACGATGGCGCAGGGCTGAACTACGCACGTATTCGCGAAAAAGCCGAAGCCAACGGCCTGCTGTTACCCGGTGTTGAGCCGACAGAAACGCTGCTGTCGCAGATGATTTTTGCCGCGGGCTTCTCCACGGCGGAAGAGGTCAGCCAGGTTGCCGGGCGTGGCGTCGGCATGGATGTGGTGAAAAGCGAAATTTCCGCACTTGGTGGACGTATCGACATTGTCTCCACGTCGGGCGCAGGCACCAGCTTTAATATCTATCTGCCTCTGACGCTCGCCATGACCCAGGCCGTCATGATCCAGGCGGCCAAGCACGATTACGCCTTGCCTGCACCGTTGGTGCGCCAGGTACTGGAATTGAAGCCTGCTGAACTGGAACAGGCCATGTCTGCCGGTGAAGTCACATGGCGGGGCGCGCGTTACCCCTTCTCGTATTTACCCCATCTGTTGGGCGACATGGAGGCGGTGCATGAAGTCCAGCGTTACAACCCGATCGTGTTATTGCAAAGCGGTGCCAGTCAGGCAGCCATTCTGGTCGATTTCATCGAAGGCACGCGTGAAATCGTGGTCAAGAACATTGGCCCGCAGATGGCACGCATTACCGGTGTCGCTGGCGCTACCGTACGTGGTGATGGACGCGTGATTCTGATTCTGAATCCGGTACCGTTGGCGCTGCGTTGGGCCAGCATACCGCGCACCGCTGCCGAGCGTAACGCACCGGCTGCGGCGGCCGAAGTCAGCGCAGCCTTGCAGGCACCGATGGTGCTGGTGGTGGATGATTCGCTGACCGTGCGCAAGATCACCACGCGCCTGCTGACCCGTGAAGGATTCCGTGTCGATAGTGCAAAAGACGGCGTTGACGCGCTGGAAAAGATGCACGATCTGATACCGGATGTGGTGTTGCTCGACGTTGAAATGCCGCGCATGGATGGATTCGAACTCGCTCGTGTCATGCGTAGCGATGCACGCCTGAAATCCGTGCCGATTATCATGATCACTTCGCGTACGGCGGATAAACACCGCAACCGCGCGCTGGAAATTGGTGTCAACGTGTACCTGGGCAAGCCGTATCAGGAACAGGTGCTGTTGGACAACATTGTCGAGCAACTGAGTCGCGAGCCGGTTACAACCGCGTAAGACGGGCAACGAGTTAAAAACGGGCGTTAAACGCCCGTTTTTTTCGCCTGGTGTTTGAGTGTAAGGAGGTCGCCGCCTGCCAGTGTATTGAGTGCCATATCTCCTTGCTGTGGATTACGGTGATACAGCGTGATGAGTTGCTGAGCCGTGTCCAGCCAGTGGGATTGCGCGGCTGTCACGGTCTGGAGCAATGCGGACGTGTTACGGTCAACCAGCCAGCGTTCGTAGGCCAGAGGCAGGGCGGGGAAAAGCGCACGCCGCAATCCGGACAGATTCGCCAGATAGAAATGCAGCGAGCCTGTTGCCTCACGTTCGAGCAGGGTGGGCAGCGTGACCAGGCAGTCAGCCAGATGGTCGCGCACGGCACGTGCCAGGAGCTCGGCATGCCTGGATGTGAGCTGGCCGAGCATGCTGTTCCACGCTTCACCCAGCAGCGCTTCCGCGCGTGATTCGCCGATCTCATGCAGGATCATGGCTTCGCTCTCGGCTTCAGCCATGCGATCCAGCCCGCGCTCAACGTCGTGCTCAAAATCATAATGAGCAAACGCGCGACCCAGTGCCGACTCCTTTTCCTTCCATTGCCATTCCTCGTATTTGTTCCACAGCAGACGCCGCACCGCGTCCATGCGTAGAAAAATGGCGCCGCCCCGCATGGCGGCCGGGGGCGCGATCAGGTCGCGCGCATATTCGCAGCCAGCTACCAGAACCTGTACGCCTTCACGCACTTCGGTACGCTTCAGTTCAGCCAGGACAAAATGAGGTTTGCGGAAACGCCCGAGGCCACTGCTGTAAACCAGGCCCAGTGGAATCAGTGCGCGATTGATATCGTCGGCCTCGAAGGGATCAATCTCGATTTCACTCAGTGGCAAGGGAGAAAACTCTTCTTCCTCCACCGTGTTCCACAAGCTCTCGCGCGCGTTCAGCCAGTCCCCGAGTTCGTCCTTGGGCAGGCGCGCGCCGTAGGGGATTTCCATTTCCCAGCGGTAGTACTCGCGCATTTCCAGCAGAAAGGTGCACATCGTCATGTCGCGTGCGTGGCGGGCGTCGGCAATGGTGCAGTTTTTCTGCACCGTGTCGATGAGGGCGGAGAGGTTTTCAACCATGACAACTCCTGATGACAGCTTCACCCTGAAGTGTACAAATAAAAACAGCCCATACAACCGGGCTGTTTTCAGGGGTATTGCAATTGGCTTAACGTTGCATAGCCAATCGACCAGGTCGCTGGTTAGTGGCGTCGGGTGGCACCGAAGTAATTGAGGTCGGCGCGTGAGCGGCGGCTGAGGTCAAATCGTGCAGCCTCGGGGCCACTGAATTGGCCGGCCAGCTGACTGTAGGCCTGGGTCGCCCAGGCTTTGTCGTTGAGGACATCGGCAATGCCTTCGGCCCAGCGCAATTTGTCGGCAGGCTTGCTTAGATGAGTGCCGCATTCGGCATACCATTTTTTCAGGATGTCGGCTGACAGGGCGAAACCCTTCAGGCGGTTGATGAACTGAATACAGGTGTCGCCATTGGTGCAGGCAGCCGCAGCCGAGGCAAAATATTCATCCGCTTTGGCCGCATTGCCCATGCCCGCGTACAGGTGGCCAATATGCGTCAGCGCAAAGTGGTCATGGGCCTGAGCACGGGCAATTTCCAGCAGACGCCCGGCTTCCGCCGTGTCGTGGGTTGCCGCAAAGCTTGCTTCGGCCAGTTTGGCCGTGTCGTACACGGTGGTATTGGCGTCTCCCGCAAGGGCTGCTTCGCGCGCGGCAAGGTAGGCACGTGCCTTGGATACACCCAATTCGCGGTGTTTCATTTGCGCAGCGGTGGTGACCAGATCTTTGAACGTGATGAAGTCGGCTGCGTTTTCCGATGCGCGATCAAGTAGACGATTGAGCCAGTCGGTGTCATCCAGATTTTTGTCTACGGCCTGCAAAATCGGCTTGTAGCGTGAAAATTGGTAACCCGTGCCGTCGAGTAGCTCTTCGGCGGACTGAATCAGCTTGGCAGCGTAGAACGGGTCTTCCAGTTCCAGGCGCACACGCTCGGCCAGCGTAAGGAAATGCTTGACGCTGCGGGCCTCGCTTTCCAGTTTCTGAAATTCCAGATAGCGCGTGTGGTTGGCCTGACGCTTCTCCAGCTTGGCCTTTACGCGAGTCAGGCGTTCGGCATCGTCGGCCAGATGGGCTTCTACTGCCGCAACCAGCTTTTGCATTTCGTCCAGTCCGGCCACGGCTTCCTCAGCCTTGTCCAGCAGTGCAGCCGCGCCCGGTTTGTCGCCCACGCTGGCCAGACCCTCGGCCAGTTCGATGTGTTCACCGGTGGCGGTGGCCAGTTCACCTGCTTTTTTTAGCGCAGCCTGCATGAATGCGGTGTCGCCTGCCTGTTTGGCGGATTCGATCAGGGTCTTGGCAGCGGTGAAATCGGACGCGCCATTCAGGGCACGTTCATACAAGGCTTTTGCACGTGCCGGATCCCCCAGCGTTTTGGTAACTTCGCCAGCCAATGCCAGCAGGTCGGGCACCGTGGAGAGTTTTTCGGCCGCCTTGTTGAAAATTTCGGCTGCGTAATCCTTGTTCAGCAGATGATCGGCCGAGGCCGCCGCCAACTTGCTGTATTCCACCGCACGTGAGATTTTGGACTCGGCCTTTTCCAGGATCTTCTTGGCAAACGCGCTGTCGGCAATCACGCGCATCACGTTTTTCGCCAGTTCGATCAGCGGATCGAGGCTGCCGGTTTCCTTCAGCGCCTTCTCATACGCGCCAATGGCCGCATCCTTGTCACCCAGTACCTTGAACTTGGCTTCGGCCAGCGCAACCTGCTCTTCACCGCTCATGCAGTAATCTTCCGCGGTTTGCAGTAGTTCTTCGGCACGCCCTTGTTCGCCCAGCGCCTTGTAAGCGATGGCGCAGGCCGCCAGATCCTTGGTGAACTGGCAATCATCCGCCACGCGGTCCATCAGCTCCTTGGCATAGGCCGCATCAGCAGGCTCCTGCAAGGCTTCCAGCGCCAGTGCCGCATAATCGGCACCGCCACTACATTGGGCTTCTTTGGGGGTGAGGGTGTCGCGAGTAGCCATGGCGTTGTCTCCGTGAAAATTTAGCGCCTAATTTTCCGCCCTCGGGGGGGTGGGCAGCCAATAAGTAATGTCGATGGCGGCATTAGTGCATTGAAAAAGGGGCGTTTGCAGTTGTTGGGGGAACCTTTTTAAGGAAAGGTCTGCTTAAAGCTTAATCCTGAATGCCGTGGAATAGGTGCATCTGGCTATTCATCCCGGAGCCGGTGACCGCCAATGAGGCCGTCATCCGGTTTCAGGCAGTCCCTCGATTAATGCTTCTCCGGATGTGGCATCAGCTTGTCAATGTAGGCAATCGAGATGGCCGAGACAACAAAGGTCATGTGGATGATGGTCTGCCACATCAGCACCTTGTCGGTCAGGTTGGGCGCATTGATGAAAGTCTTGAGCAGGTGAATCGACGAGATGCCGATGATGGCCGTGGCCAGCTTGACCTTCAGCACGTTGGCGTTGACGTGGGACAGCCACTCGGGTTCGTCGGGGTGGCCTTCGAGATTGAGGCGTGAAACAAAGGTTTCGTAACCGCCGACGATGACCATGATCAGCAGGTTGGAGATCATCACCACATCGATCAGCCCCAGCACGATGAGCATGATCGCTTCTTCGGTGAGGGTGAAGGTGCCGGCGACCAGATGTTCAAGTTCGACCATGAAGTGCGCGACATAGACCAGCTGTGCACCGATCAGACCCAGATACAGCGGAACTTGCAGCCAGCGGCTACCAAACAGGATGGTGGAGAGAAATTTGCCGCGTTTCTCGATAGGCGGGGTGGAGTCAGGTTTCATAGGTTGAGGGCCAAGATCAATTCGGAGTAAAAAGGGCTAAAGGACGTAACGCGATGGATTAAATAGCGCGCTACAAGACATAGCGCGCGAGGTCTTCGCGGGCAGCCAGCGCGGCAAGGCGGGCGGTGACCGTTTCGGCATCGATCAGGTGTTCGCCGGTGACATGGCCGGCATCGAAAGAAATGTCTTCCAGCAGCTTTTCCATCACCGTATGCAGACGCCGTGCACCAATGTTTTCGGTGCGTTCGTTCACCTCGAAGGCGATTTCGGCAATGCGGCGGATGCCGTTTTCGGTAAATTTGAGCGTAACCCCCTCGGTTGCCAGCAGGGCTTCGTACTGGCGGGTCAGGCAGGCATCGGTCGAGGTCAGGATCTGCTCGAAATCGTCCACCGAAAGCGCCTGCAGTTCGACCCGGATCGGTAGTCGGCCTTGCAGTTCCGGGATCAGGTCGGATGGTTTGGACAGGTGGAACGCCCCGCTGGCAATGAACAGGATGTGATCGGTTTTCACCATGCCGTACTTGGTCGAAACGGTGGTGCCCTCGATCAGCGGCAGCAGATCGCGCTGCACGCCCTGGCGCGACACGTCGCTGCCGTGGGCGTCGCTACGAGTAGCAATCTTGTCGATTTCGTCCAGGAAAACAATTCCGTTTTGCTCGACGGCTTCGAGTGCCTGTTGCTTGGTGTCCTCGTCGTTGATCAGCCGCCCGGCTTCTTCCTCGGTCAACAACTTGAAGGCTTCGCGCACCTTCAGCTTGCGGGTCTGGCGGCGGGTTTGCCCCATATTCTGGAACATGCCTTGTAGTTGCTGCGACAGGTCTTCCATCCCCGGCGGGGTGAAGATTTCCATGCTGGGGCTGACTGCGGCCAACTCGATTTCGATTTCCTTGTCGTCTAGTTCGCCTTCTCGCAGCATTTTGCGGAAACGCTGGCGTGCGGCGCCTTCCTCGCGTTTGGGCTCGGTCTCGTCAAAGCCGGTACTACGTGGTGGAGGCAGCAGCGCGTCGAGAATTCGCTCCTCGGCCGCTTCCTCGGCACGAAACTGCACCTTGGACGTGGCTTGCTCGCGCATCTGCTTGATTGCCGTTTCCATCAGGTCGCGGATGATGGTGTCGACGTCACGACCGACGTAGCCGACCTCGGTGAACTTGGTCGCCTCGATCTTGATGAAGGGTGCATTGGCGAGCCGCGCCAGGCGCCGCGCAATTTCGGTCTTGCCGACACCGGTCGGGCCGATCATCAGGATGTTTTTTGGCGTGATTTCCTGGCGTAAGGGCTCACTCACCTGCTGGCGCCGCCAGCGGTTGCGCAGGGCAACGGCCACCGCGCGTTTGGCTGCCGCCTGGCCGACGATGTGCTTATCGAGTTCGTGAACGATTTCTTTAGGAGTCATAAAGGCAGTGAAGGGTAAAGGGTGAGGGGGGAAGGGTGTGCCCCTCCCGGCAGGGAGGGTGGCGCGCAGCGCCGGGTGGGCATGACCCTTCCCCCTTCACCCGTCACAGGGTTTCGATCACATGGTTCTGGTTCGAGTAAATGCAGATGTCGCCTGCAATGGTGAGGCTCTTTTTGACGATTTCAACCGGGGAGAGCGCGGTATTTTCCAGCAGGGCACAGGCAGCGGACTGGGCATAGGCACCGCCCGAGCCGATTGCCGCGATGCCGAGTTCGGGTTCCAGCACGTCGCCGTTTCCGGTGATGATCAGCGAATGCTCAAGATCAGCCACCACCAGCATGGCCTCAAGTCGTCGCAGCATGCGGTCGGTGCGCCAGTCCTTGGCAAGTTCGACTGCACTGCGCAGCAGATGGCCGGAGTGTTTTTCGAGCTTGGCTTCGAAGCGCTCGAACAGGGTGAAAGCGTCAGCCGTGCCGCCGGCGAATCCAGCCAGCACTTTTTCCTGATAGAGCCGACGTACCTTGCGGGCCGTGGATTTGATGACGATGTTGCCGAGGGTGACCTGGCCGTCGCCGCCGAGGGCAACGTTCGCGCCGCGCCGGACGGACAGAATGGTGGTACCGCGATATTGTTCCATGGTGCGATTATAAATGAGGCTTGGGCCAAGGCAGATAGACGCGCTTCACTTGCGCCCCTGGGCCGGCTGTTCCAAACCAGCCGGTTGATAAAGAAGCGGGCTTAGCTTGGGTGGCGTGGCGTGAGTTGCGCCAACTGATCGATGCCCATGACGCGGAAAAGCTCGTGAATCAGTGCGTTGTGGCCACGCAGGGTGATGGGCTTGCCGCTACCGAGGCATTGCATCAAAACGCTGATGAACTGGCTGACACTGCCGTAATCCACGCGGGTGACCTGGCTGAGATCGACCAGAACTTCGTTGTGGGTGGCGGCATAGCTGCCCAATTGCTGCAAGGCGCTGTCGTTGCTTGGGGTGATTTCACCGCTTAATTGCAGGGCGTCGTCGCGGGGGGCGGCAGGTTCGGCTTTTACCACTTCTGCAGCCTGCACTTCGCTCCAGGAAGGCGGCGACATTTCAAAGCGAACGGCGTAATCCACCGCCAGGTCCTCGAAGGGTTCTTGTTGTCCCAGCGTTTGATAGAGCTCCAGCAACAGCAGCCAGTGCACAGCCCGACTGTGGGTGGCGCGGTTGAGATCCTGCAGCAATGCAGTCAGGCGATCCACTCCGCTGACCTGTAATTTGCGTTTGGCTTTCCGCGCAGCACTCAGGATCTGCGCGCATTCGTTTGCGCCTGTTTCATCGACCATTTCGATACGCGAAAAATCGATCCGTACCGTAGCCTTCTTATCCATCTCGGCAAGACCTTCGCGCAGTGCGGCGGTTGCTTTTTTATCGAGCAGACCCGGGAGTTCCAGACTGGTTGTTTGTGCTTGCTGAGGCTTGGCTGCACCGTTGCCGTTGGCCCGTCGCCAAACGGGCGGCGAACTTTCAAAACGCACCGCGTAATCCAGCGCCAACTGTTCAAATTCCTTTTCCCGGTTCTGGATGCCATACAAGTCGAATAGCATATGCCAGGCACGACGGTCGCCCGTGGCCAACACCCCCTTCAGCAGATTTTCAGCCATCTCGGTCTGGTTGCTGGCATACAGGATGGCCGCTTCATCTACCTGTGACTGGGGCGCGCCGCTGGTTTCTTCCACCACGATGCCGCTGGCCCCCATGTCCATGGTCAACAGGGTTTCGGTGATGGGCGCGTCGGCACCCGCCGCCTTCGCTGGCTGCTGAGCAGGGCTGGAGGGTTTGTCCTTGCCTTTTCTGAAAAACGGAAGTGCCACTGAATATAAGGTGAGTCTGATAGAAGGTTCAGGGTCGGATACTAGCGCTGTCGCCCGATTGCAGCAACCGTAATCCGTTTCCGGAAATCAGGGCGAGGACGGCGAGCGCGATGACAATCGCGGGTCCAGCGGGCCAGTCGGCCAACGCCGATATGGCCAAGCCGGTAGCATAGGCCAGCGCGCCGAGCGTCCATCCGATCAGGATGCCCTTGCGAGAAGCGAGGCCGCGACTCGCCAGCGCCGGCAGAATCAGGCTGGCGAACACCAGATATACGCCCACCAACTGAACCGAGGCGGTAATGGCCAGCGCAAAGATCAGGTAAAAACCGAATGCATTTAGTCCCTCCGCTGACCGGCTGCCCAACCAAGCCCATAGCCCAAGTAAAAAACCGTAAAAAATGCCAATCTGGATGACCTGCGTGGGCGTGGCCCACAGAATTTGCCCGGTCAGCAGTTCGGACAAATGTTCGCCACTGTGTGGGTCGCCTGCCAGCAGCAATACGCTGAGGCTGGCGGCCACCACGAAGGCCGATCCAATCAGGGCCTCCTGAATCTCGGGCCAACGGTGCTCGCAGATTGCGAGCACTGCGGCGCCCCCCAGTGCAGCCGCTGCGGCTGCGAGCTGGGTGGGCCAGCCTTGTGGTGCCAGATCGAAAGCATGTGCCGCAATGACACCGAGCACGGCGAATTGCGCGATGGCCAGATCGAGAAAAATAATTCCGCGCATCAGCACGCGTCTCCCCAGTGGCACGTGGGTCGCCAACACCAGCAAACCGGCAACCAGCGGCCAGCCGAGTAGTCCCGGGTCGAGTGCAGTCCAGTTCATCGTACGGCTTTCAGCAATTGTTCGAGGCTGTCGTCGAACAAGCCGAACAAGTTTTTGGCCCGATCCGACCCGCCAACGGTAAACGGCAGCACGACAACCGGGATGCCGGCGTGTTTGGCCAGCCATTCCGACGGACGCGGATTCTGGTAGGCGGCGCGCAGCACGGCTTGCGCAGGCGTGATTTTCAGCCGTGCGACGACTTCGGCAAGGTGGCCGACCGAAGACTCGACCCCGGGCTTGGGTTCCAGCACCGCCACCTGCTTCAATCCCAGCCAGTTTTCCAGATAGGGGAAGGCTTTGTGCTGCACCACGATGCTCATGCCCTTGAGCGGCACGGCCTGCGCTTGCCAGCGGGCCATCGCCGCATTCCAGCGGGTGTTGAAATCCATCAGTCGCGCCTGATACGTGGCGGCGTGGCCCGGGTCGATTGCGGCCAGGCGTGCGCCCAGTGCTTGCGCCACGCGGGCGATGTTGCGCGGGTCGGTCTGAATGTGCGGATTGCCAGAGGCGTGGACGTCGCCCTGTGCGCGGTCCAGGATGCCCGGTTTTTCCAGCAGCGCGACCTGGCGTGCGGCCTCGAAATAGCCCGGTTGCCCGGGCTGGATGGCGGCGTTGCCCGACTGCCGCAACAATACCGGCAGCCAGCCGATTTCGAGCTCGGCGCCGGTGCAGACGGCCAGGTCGGCGCGACGCATCTGCGCGATCAGGCTGGGGCGCGCCTCGATGCGGTGCGGATCCTGAAACGCCGTGGTGGCGGTATACACCTTGACGGCGTCGCCGCCGAGCTCGGTGGCCAGCGCCCCCCACTCGGGCTCGCAGGCAAAGACGTTGAGTGTGGCATGGGCAAAGGCGGGCCAGACCGCGAACAGAATGACGAGTAAACGAATCGGTTTCATCGGGTTCTCCTTAAAAAGCATGCGCGCCATGCGCGCCGAGACTGTAGATGTATTGCACATACCACTGGTTCTCGTCCTGTTCCTCGCTGGCCCGGTCTTTCGTGTATTGCAGACGCAGGCGCGAGAATTCGGAGGGCGAGTAATCGACCATCAGCGAGTGGCGGGTGGGGGTGTAATCGGGGCGCGGCAGGTTGGCGTTGTTGAGGCCGTAATCGCGTGAGCCTGGATTGAGCAGATCATAGCGATAGCCGGTGCGCCAATGCGGCATGAACTGGTAAACGCCTTGTGCATAGCCCCCGTATTGGGTGGCGCGATAGACGCCAGAGATGCCGGCCGTGCATGCCGATGGAGTGGCAGGGTCAAGATCGTCACACATCAAATGGCCACTTTCCTGACGGCGAAAGATCTCGGCGGCAAACTTGAAGTTGTTGACCGTTGAATTGCCCAGCGGCGCCCATTTCCAGACAAAATCCGCCAGCCAGGTTGTGCTGTCACCGGTGAATGCGGTGTTCACGCCCACGCCGGCAAAATCGGCGAGACTGCCGCTGCGCTCGACTGCGCGCGTCGAAAGATACGACACCCCACTGCGCCAGCTGTGCGAATCGCCGGCATCACCACCGATGTGGCCAAACAGGGCATAACTGCCGACGCCGTTTTCGTTGCGGTCGGTGCCGGGGAAATTGGCCCCGCGCCCGATTTCGGCGCCCAGTTCGGTGAACAGCTCGGTTGGCGCCACCCATTTCAGCTGCAGGCCGTCGTTGCCGTAGCCTTCGCCGAACAGCGCTTCAACCATCAGATTGTTGGTGGCGAAATCCCAGGCATGCGGGTGCTGCTCGTTTTGGTAGCCGATGCCGGAACGGAATCGGCCGCCTTTGAGCGTCAAGCCGTGATCCAGCGTCAGGGTCTGGAACCAGGCTTCTTCCACACCGACCGTGTCATCGTTCAGCACGGCATTGAAATAGCCGCGGAAAGCCGGATCGATGTTGGCGGATAACACCAATTCACTTTCGCCCGCCGAGAATCCGCGCGTGGCGCCTTCCGGCGTGCCATCGGGCAGAAAACCCGTGATGCGGCGTTCGGGCAGGTTCTGCAGGTGGGCATAACGGCCTTGCAGGATGAGCGAGATTTCGGGATTGAAACTGTTGCTGGCAGCTTGCGCGGTTTCGCCTTGAGGTGCGGCATTGTCGACTTTTAGCGCGGCATCCGCGGTTTTCGCTTCGGCCGCCTGCAAGCGCGTTTCCAGCGCCTGGATGCGCGTCTCGTAAGTGGATTTCATTTCTTTCAGTTCGGCGCGCAGTGCGTCGAGGCCGGCATCGGCACATGCGGGGAAAGTGGCCGTCAGCGCGGCCACCAGCAGAGTGGGTCGTAACATGGTGGAACTCCGTCAAAAAATGGAACGCATCAGCTGGCCTCACGGGGCAGCTGATGTTGAGGTTCGGATTTCAGATGGGGGCAGGCGGTGCGCGGGCTTGCGCGTGGTTGGGGCAACAGGCGGTGACAAGTGGTAACGCCTCGGCAGACAAGTCGGCGTAGGTGCAGGACACGACAGGCAGGGTCAATACGGTTGCCGGGGTCGCGCTGCCGAGGTTGGCCTGGGCCACGCATACTTCGCACATGGGCTCGGGCATCCCGGCATCGTGTTTGTGCAGATGTCCGATTGCATGCGCGAACGCCGCCGCCTGACCCAACATCAGGGCCAGTGCAAACAACCAGGGAAGCAAACGGCGCGACAACATGGGCAGGATTTTACTTGAGTGGCTTAACCGGAGGAACCGGGTCGTAGCCGTGTGCGCAACCGGGCCGGCAGCGGCCGATGCGTTTGGCCGCCAGCCAGCTTCCCCTGAGCGCGCCATGCTTTTCAATCGCTTCCTTGCCGTATTCCGAGCAGGTTGGCAGGTAGCGGCACTGTCGGCCCAGCCAGGGTGAAAGCGCGAGTTGATACACACGAATTGCACCGACGAGGAGGGTTTGCGCCAGATTCATGGCGGGTCCTGGACGGTTGGCTCGACGTGTCCGCGGGCCACGCCGGTGAAGTCGGCCAGCAACTGGGTGACGAATTCGGGTTCGAGATCACGCACGATGAATACGAAGCGGCTGCGGTGGTCATCGTCCGGCCAGGTGTCGAGCCGGACTTCGGGATACAGCACGTGCTGAACGCCGTGCAGCACCACCGGCTGAGGCTCGCCCTGCAAATTCACAATGGCCTTGAAGCGCAGCAGGTTTTCGGCGCGAAACGCGGTGAGCATACTGAGCGCGGATTGCAGGCCGTAGCGATCCAGAGGCGCGTCGAGCACGACCGAGAAGGCCTGGATACGCGTGTCGTGGGATTGGGGCTGGAGTTTGCCGCCGGGCGCGCGGGTGCTGGCGTCGGCTGGCTGGTAGCGCTGCTGTTTCAGCCAGCGTGCTACTTCCAGCGACTTGGTTTCGGCGTTCCATAACCCCAGGTTCTGGATCACGGCGGGATCGAGTTCGCCGTTTGTGACAGGAAGGATATCGGCCGCCGGGTTCAGCGTGGCAAGCCGCTTACGCAAGGCAGCGACGGTATCGGCGGGCGCGAGATCGGTTTTGGTCAGCAGGAGCTTGTCCGCCACCGCCACCTGCTTCACCGCCTCGAAGTGTTCATCCAGTTGGCCCATGCCAAACAGGGCGTCAACCGTGGTGATGACGCCATCGAGGCGGAAGCGTGCGCGTATCCAGTTGTCGTGTAGCAGGTTGTCGAGCACGGGTGCCGGATCGGCTATGCCGGTGGTTTCGATGATGACGCGCTCGAATGCGGGGATGTCGCCTTTTTGTCGTGCCATCCACAGATTCTTCAGCGTGGGTGACAGGCTTCCAGAAATGGTGCAGCACACGCAGCCACCCGAAAGCAGTGCCATCGGGCCTTCCATTTTTTGCAGTAGCTGATGATCGAGCGCGACCATGCCGAATTCATTCATCAGGATGGCAGTGCGCGGGAGCGTACGCACCAGATGATTCAGAACCGTGGTTTTGCCGCTACCGAGAAACCCCGTGAGCAGGGTGATGGGCAAACTGCCGTCAGCCAGAGAATTCACAACGAAGTGGTTTGCAGCGCCTGCGTTCCCCGAGCTGCGGCGTGCATCTGCGGGGCAAACCGGATTTCAGGGAGGTAGCAGGTTCTTGAGAGAACAAAAACAGAGAGCACGTTTGTGAGGCTAGCCCGATCAGGCGCGCAGCTTTTCCATTTTCTCGTGGCGTTCCTGGGCTTCGATCGAGTATTCGGCAGTGGGGCGCGCCAGCAGGCGTGGAATGCCAATAGGCTCACCGGTCTCGAGGCAGTAGCCAAACTCGCCTGAATCAAGGCGGGTCAGTGCGGTGTGGATCTTTTTCAGCAGCTTGCGCTCGCGATCCCGTACGCGCTGTTCCAGCATGTGCTCTTCTTCGACTGTGGCGCGGTCATTGGGATCGGCAAAGTTCTCGTTTTCTTTCAATGTGGCGCCGGTGTCTGCCGCATTGCTAAGCATCTCGTCACGTAGCATTTCGAGACGTGCGCGGAAGAACGCCTGTTGATCGGAATTCATGTAAGCAGACGCCGGCATTTTCAGTAGCGCGGCTTCGGTGAGGGGTTTGGATGCGGATGGCATCAGGAGACTCCTGTACTAAACAAACAATGATTTACGGCCAAGTGTGCCGGTGCGAAGGTGAAGCAGTCTGAACGTCCTGAGCCAAAGGTGCAACCTCCTTGGAATAAGGAGGGCTGGAAGGGGCCACTCATTTTGGCGTGATTACGCGATAATCGGGCTATGAGAACCTTGACGATAGCCTGTTTCAGCATCACTCTGCTTGCGGGATGTGGTCCCGAAATGCCGCCGCCACCCGATGATATCCGCCCGGTTCGTGCTGAACAGATTGGTTTGCGTGCCGAGCATCAGGGGATGCGTTATGCCGGCGAAGTCCGGGCGCGTTACGAAACCGACCTGGCATTCAGGGTGGCCGGCCGGGTACAAACCCGCACGGTGGAGGTGGGGACCCAAGTCAAGGCGGGCCAGGTCATTGCCACGCTGGACCCGCAGGATTACGCGCTGGCGGCCAGTGCGGCCCGAGCGCAATTGGCTGCGGCTGAAGCGGAAGCCAAGCTGGCGCAGCAGGATTTACAGCGTTTTACCGAACTGCGTACACAAAACTTCATTTCGCAGGCCGAACTTGACCGGCGCCGCGCCACTACCGATGCGGCGTTGGCACGGGCGCGTCAATTGCACGCCGAGGCCTCGCGCCAGGGTAATCAGCAAACGTATACACGGCTTACCGTGCCGCACGCGGGGGTGATCACGGCGATCACATTTGAAGCAGGGCAGGTTGTGTCAGCCGGTCAGCCTGTAGCACAACTGGCACGTACGGGCGAACGGGAAGTGCGTATCGACGTGCCGGAAAACGCGCTTGAGGCTTTGCGTGGCGCACCGAAATTGAACATTCGCCTGTGGTCGATGCCCGGCGTGAACTATGCCGGCCGTTTGCGCGAGTTGTCGCCGATGGCCGATGCCGCCAGCCGTACCTATGGCGCTCGCGTGAGCTTTCTCCAGCCGGATGCTGCGGTGAAACTGGGCATGACGGCGACGGTCGATGTCGACAGCGAAACGGCCCCAGGCCTGTCGGTGGCGCAGACCGCCCTGTTCAAGGTTAATGGTCAGCCACAGGTATGGGTGGTGGATCGCCAGACCCAAAAAGTTGCGGCGCGTAGCGTGCAATTGGGCGAGTTGAGCGGTGATCGCGCGGTGGTGGAGTCGGGCTTGGCAGTTGGGGACTGGGTGGTAACCGCCGGCGTTCACAAAATTGCGCCTGGACAGCAGGTGCGGCTGGCCCCCGTCAAGCAGCCATGAGCCAACCCTCCAGCCCGAACTCTCCGCCGCCATTCAAACCCGGCCGCGGCAACCTGTCGCGCTGGGCGATCGAGCATCCGGCGCTGATGCGCTTTTTCATTGTGCTTATCCTGCTGGTGGGTGTGCGCTCCTATTTCCAGTTGGGGCAGGCTGAAGATCCGCCTTTCACCTTTAAAACCATGCTGATCCGGGCAAGCTGGCCCGGCGCGACGGCACAAGAGGTGTCGGAACAGCTGACCGAGCGCATCGAGAAAAAGTTGCAGGAAATGCCCGAACTGGATTTCGTGCAGAGCTATGCCAAGGCGGGTGAAACGGCGCTGTTTGTGAACCTGAAGGAAACCACGCGCGGGCGCGATGTGGCGGAGGCCTGGTACCAAATCCGCAAGCGCATGGGCGACTTGAAGCCACAATTGCCTGCCGGGGTTCAGGGACCGTTTTTCAATGATGAATTTGGCGATACGTTTGGCTCGATTTACGCCGTGACCGGCGAAGGCTTCAGCCGGGCAGATCTGCGTCGTGCAGCCGAAGACGCGCAGCGCGAGGTACGGCGTTTACCTGATGTCGGCAAGGTCGAGCTGTTCGGCGTGGTACCGGAAAAAATTTATATCGAAGTGGCGGCGCAGAAGTTTGCCACGCTGAATCTCACCCCGCAGCAGATCATGCAGGCGGTGCAGGAGCAGAATGGCGTGGTGACCAATGGGCGGGTGGAAAACGACGTGCTGTCGATCCCGCTGCGGGTATCAGGCCCGTATTCGGATGTGGAACGTCTGCGCGAAACCATCATCCGGGTGGGAGCGCACAGCCTGCGCCTGGGCGATATTGCCGAGGTCACGCGGCGCTATGAAGATCCGCCTGCAACCGAAATCCATTCGCAGGGCGAGCCGACGGTTTTGCTGGGCGTGTCGCTGGCCGATGGCGGGGATGTGGTGGCGATGGGCACAGCTGTTGCGAATGCGATGGAAGCCCTGCAAAAAACCTTGCCGGTGGGCATGGAAATCCGGCGGATTCACGATCAGCCCAGCATCGTGAGCCACGCCGTCAATCTCTTCATGAAGAGTTTTCTCGAAGCTGTCGCGATTGTGCTGGCGGTGACGTTTCTGGCGCTGAAATGGCGTGCCGGACTGGTGGTGATGCTGAGCATCCCTGTGGTGCTGGCGATTACCTTTACTGCCATGTGGCTGTTCAATATCGATCTGCACCGTATCTCCACCGGTGCGCTCATCATCGCGTTGGGTCTGCTGGTGGACGACGCCATCATCGCGGTGGAAATGATGGCGCACAAACTGGAGGCAGGCTGGGGGCGTTTCGAGGCCGCCACCTATGCGTTCCAGTCCACTGCGTTTCCCATGCTGACGGGCACGCTGCTGACCGCCACCGCCTTTCTGCCGATTGCGCTTGCCAAGTCGGTTGTCGGTGAATACACCTTCGCGATTTTTTCGGTGACGACCATTGCGTTGTTGTCGTCCTGGCTGGTGGCCGTGATGGTCACGCCGTATTTCGGTCATCTCCTGCTGAAGCCCGCGCATCATGTGGTCGATGAAGAGGCGGCTTACCACACGCCGTTTTACCGGCGTTTTCGCGATGCGGTGACCTGGTGCGTGACGCATCGCCGTAGCGTGATTGCGATAACCATCGTTGCATTGATTGTTGGCGTGGCTGCGATGCAGCGGGTCGAGAAGCAGTTTTTCCCGCAATCCGACCGACTGGAGATTCTGGTCGAACTGTGGCTTCCGGAAGGGGCTTCCATCGATGCCACACGTGCCGAAGCGCTCAGGTTTGAAAAGCGGCTGCGGCAGGATAAAGATGTGGCGCATGTAGTCAATTACATCGGCCAGGGGGCGCCCCGCTTTGTGCTGGGGCTGGATCAGCGGCTCAACAACATGAACTTTGCGCAGTTGGTGGTGATTGCGCAGGACGTGCCGGCACGCGAGCGTGAAATCGCACGCATTCAGACCTTGTTCGAGACCGATTTTCCAAATGTGCGTGGGCGGGCAGTGCGGTTTGAATACGGCCCACCGGCGGGCTATCCGGTGCAATACCGGCTGTCGAGCACCGATATTCCCCAGTTGAAAATCGAGGCTGAAAAACTGCGCAAGATCGTGGCGGCCGAGCCGACGGTGACAGCAGTCAACCTGGACTGGAATGAGCAGTCGCTGGCAGTGAAGGCGCAACTGGATCAGGACAAGATCAAGGCATTGGGCCTGAGCTCGGATGTGGTGGGGCGTTTGGTGGCGATGCAGTTGTCGGGTGCACCCGTCACCCAGTTCCGCGAAAATGATTTGCTGATCGACGTAGTATTGCGCACGCCGCGCAGCGAGCACCGGGATGTCGATGCGTTGAAGTCGCTGCCCATCGGCAGCTTCAACGGCCAGAGCGTGACGCTGGGGCAAATCGCCAGCTTCAGGCCGGTATTCGAAGACGGAGTGATCTGGCGCCGTGATCGCTTGCCGACCATCGCTGTGCGCGGCGACCCCGTGGGGAAAATTCAGCCCGATACCATCATCGCCGCCATTGCCCCGCAGGTGGCACAGTTCAAGGCGCAGTTGCCGCCGGGCTTCCGGCTGGAAGTCGGCGGACCGGTGGAAAGCAGTGCCAAGGCCAATGCGGCTATCGGAGCATCGTGGCCGCTGATTGTCATCACCACGCTCAGCTTGCTGATGCTGCAACTCGGCAGTTTTTCGCGTTCAGTTCTGGTGGTGTTGACCGCGCCGCTCGGGATCATCGGTGTGGCGATCGCCTTGCTGGTGAGCGGCCAGCCGATGGGCTTTGTCGCGCTGCTGGGCATTATTTCGCTGGCCGGCATGATTATGCGTAACTCGGTGATTCTGGTTGATCAGATCCAGCAGGACGTCGCGCGCGGCCTGTCGCAGTGGAATGCGATCATCGAATCGACGGTACGCCGGATGCGCCCGATCAGTTTGACCGCCGCCGCCGCCGCACTGGCCATGATTCCACTGTCGCGCTCGATCTTCTGGGGGCCGATGGCCTTCGCGGTAATGGGCGGATTGGTTGCCGCTACCTTCCTCACACTGTTTTTTCTGCCGGCGTTGTATGCCGCGTGGTTTCGGGTGAAGCCCGAATAGCGCGGTCTTTACCTGGGAGCATTGATGAAACCCGCTGACTCTCGAATTACACCCGGTACCCGGGTCAAATTGTCGGATTGGGATGCCGATGACCGCGCCATCATCGGCAAGAAGAAAAATGATGCACGTGCGCGCCTGGACGAATATCGCGTTCGGCTGGAAGCGTTACAGGAGTTGCTGTACGCAGAAGGTAAAAACAAGCTCCTGGTCGTGTTGCAGGCGGTGGATACGGCGGGCAAGGATTCCACCATTCGCCATGTATTTCAGGAAGTCGATCCGCTGGGTGTCAAGGTGGCGAGTTTCAAGGCGCCGACGCACTACGAACTGGCGCGTGACTACCTGTGGCGGGTGCATCATCACGTGCCTGGCGCGGGTGAAATCGTTATTTTCAATCGCTCGCACTACGAGGATGTGCTGATTACGCGGGTGAACGGCTGGATTGATGCCGCCGAATGCAAACGACGTTATCGCCAGATCAACGACTTCGAGAGAATGCTCGTGGAAACCGGCACGACAATCCTCAAGCTGTATCTGCACATTTCAAAGGATGAGCAGAAAAAACGGCTGGAAGAGCGTCGCGACACGCCGGACAAGCAGTGGAAATTCCTGCCGAGCGATCTATCGGTTCGCGCGCAGTGGGATG
The DNA here is from genome assembly GCA_031426895.1 of Thiobacillus sp. Taxonomy (GTDB): domain Bacteria; phylum Pseudomonadota; class Gammaproteobacteria; order Burkholderiales; family Thiobacillaceae; genus Thiobacillus. The sequence continues at coordinate 117,888 of JASJPE010000009.1, forward strand.
ACTACATGCAGGTGTACGAAGCCGCGATGTCGGCCACCAGCACGGCCCACGCACCGTGGCATGTGATTCCTGCCAACAGTAAGCTGGCTCGCAACCTGATGGTATCCGGTCTGTTGATTGAAACGCTGGAAAAACTGGACATGCGTTACCCCAAGCCGGTTGCAGGTATCACCGACATCGAGGTGATCTGACGGCTTATTTGACCAGCGATAGATGCGGGGTGCGCTGGGAGGGTTGGATGCCGGTGAACGCCTGCCAATTGGGGAAGGCTTCCGGGCGGTGGATGTGGTACCCCTGTAAATAATCCACGCCAATCTCGGTCAGTAGTTCAGCCATTTCAGCGTCTTCCACCTGCTCGGCGACGGAGTGCATGCCAAAGTCGCGCGCCAGTTGTGCAATGGAACGCACGATGGCCTGATCACGACGGTCGCTCAACATGCCGCGCACAAAGGCACCGTCTATTTTGAGAAAGTCGGCTGACAGGTGCTTGAGATAGAAGAAGGAAGACGAATCGCGTCCGAAATCATCCAGCGCGACCTGACAGCCGCGCCCGTGCAGGCCATGAATCAGGCGTTGGGCATCCTCCAGATTCACTACAGCGGCTGTTTCCGTGATCTCGAATCCCAAGCGCGTTCCAGGCACATCATAGTGATCGAGCAACTGGCAAATGAGTCCGAAGAAGCCCTCGTCGGCGACCGTCTTGCCTGAGAGGTTAATGAAATACACAGCGTTGTCATCGGGATGCGTAGCCAGATAAGCAATCACGGCTTCCAGCATCCAGCGGTCGAGAATCGGTGCCTGGCCATAACGTTCAAGTGCTGGCAGCAGCTTGGCGGGCCCTTCGATCACGCCGTCGCGCTGCCAGCGGATCAGCACTTCGTAATGCGGCTGGCCGTCGCTTGAGGTCGGGTGGATGAGCTGTCGATAGGGCAGAAACTGATTGGCTTCCAGCGCCTGCGCAAAATCAGCGGCCCATCCCATCTCGGCTTCCAGACGGCGGAACCCGACTTCGTCCGCTTCATACAGCATGACACGTCCGCTGCCCTCCGATTTGGCGCGGTAACACGCCATGTCGGCCTGTACCATGATGTCGCCCGCAGTCGTGGCATCGCGGGTGATGAGCGCAATGCCGGCACATGCACCGAGGGTGAAGCGCCGGCCTTTGTGTTCAAAGCGGACTTCACGGATACGCTGAACCAGCTGCCGGCATACCCGATTGGCTTCATCGGGCCGGGTATCAAACAGGATGAGCCCGAATTCATCGCCACCCAGGCGCCCCAGATAGGCGTGATTGGGCAGATCGTCCTTCATGGCCTGAGCGATATCCATAAGCAGCGTGTCACCCACCGAATGGCCGCAGGTGTCGTTGACCAGCTTGAACTGGTCCAAATCGATATAGCAGAATGCGTGCTGCTGCCCCTGGTCACGCGCGGTGCGAAGTGCGCGGGCGAGGCGGCCCTCCACCGCGCGACGATTCGGTAGCGCGGTGAGGGTGTCGTGAAAAGCCATTTCGCGCAGGTTATCGAGCAGCTGTTTTTTCTCGGTCTCGTCACGCAGCACGTAAACCGCACCTGATCCATCGCTGCCATTGAGAGGCGCACAACTGAAACTAATCGCGATGTTTTGCCCAAATCGGGTGTGCAGTTGAGAAGAACCTGTCTGGTTGTGGAGTGCTGAACCCGTTGGCAAGACGCAGGCCGGCCCATCCTTGGCACCGTCCATCTGGTCGAGGTGCATGAGGTTGGTGAGGGGCATCGACATGGCATCTTTAAGCGAGACGCCAAGCATGCTCTCGGCGGTCGGGTTGATGTGCACCACCTGGTTTTGGGCGTTGGTGACGACGACGGCATCGTTGATTGATTGCAGCGTGACCAGCCAGCGTTCTTTTTCTTCCCTGAGCGTGGTTTCGTCGAGTTTGCGTTGCGTGATATCAAAGTTGATTGTCAGATATTTCAGCGGCAGACCATCCTCGCCCTTGATGGGAATGATGGTGGAGGCGGTCCAGAACACGCGGCCGTCTTTGGTGCGATTGCAGATTTCGCCGCGCCAGGTTCGGCCGCCAGACAGGGTTTTCCACAAGTGACTGAAAAAGGCAGCATCGTGCCAGCCAGAATTCAGGTCGCGATAGTTTTGGCCAACGATTTCCTGACGGGTGTAACCGCTGGTGATACAGAACAGTTCGTTGGCAAAGGTGATGGTTCCGGATAAATCCGTTTCGGTGACGCCAGCGGTGTTGTCGAGTGCGGCTTGCTGTTCATTGAGGTCGGTCACCAGGCTTTCCAGTGCTGAGCTCATGTAGTTGAATGCCCGTGTGGTTTCCTGGATTTCAGGCGGGCTGCTGGATCGGACCGGAATACGCGCGCTGTAATTGCCTGCTTCGATCTGGCGTGCGGTGGTACGCAAGCGGACAAGATCTTTCAGATTGCTTTTCAGGAGGACATGGGTCAGCCAGCCCAGCAAAAGCAATGCGGCAGCAAGTAACAGGAACAGCCGATTGCCTAGATGCCAGAGGAAATCTTCATAGGCGTGCGGCGAGGGCTGGATTTGCAAGCGACCATAATTTTTTCCGCCAATATCGAGGCTGTATTGCGCGTTGGGGATGTGGAGTCGGACCAGGTTGGCAAACCAGACCGGACGATCGGCGTGCGGTGGGGCAGCCTGTTCGCGCAGGGTGTCGCCGTTGGGGGCGACATATTCCGCAAACAGCAGATCGCCTTGCACGGTTTGAATTTTCAGTTGCGCTTGTATCGCGGCGTAATCGTGCAGGATTGCCGCGTCGGTGACCGACTGCGCCAGCATGGCGAGATGGACGGTGGCCTGTTGTTGCAGGGTCGTGTCGGCATCCTGGCGGGCGATGTGTAGCGCCTGTTGACCCGCCAGCGGAAACACCACTAAGAGGATGAGCAGAACCGTGCCCAACACGCGTCCCTGTGTACTGAGATGTACCTGTTGTACAAATCGAACTAACCAAGACGAATGAAGGCTCATACGTACCCAATCGGCGCCGATTTGGGTTTCTGAAGGGCTGTGAAAGCGTGGTTTTATTGAGTGTGTCTACTTACACACGTTGCGTGAGCCGATCGGGCTGCGTTCAGGATTTTTTGCGTGCGCGCGGGTGAGCCTGATCGTAAACCCTGGCCAGATGCTGCCAGTCGAGATGGGTGTAAACCTGAGTGGTGCTGATGCTGGCGTGGCCGAGCATTTCCTGCACCGCGCGCAGGTCACCAGACGATTGCAGCACATGGGTGGCAAAGGCATGGCGCAGCATGTGCGGGTGAACGTGCTGGCCGAGTCCTGCCTGGATGGCCCAGCGGTCGAGCCGTAGCTGCACGCTGCGGGTGGAAAGGCGCGTGCCGCGCTGGTTGATGAACAGTGCGGTGGTCTGGTCTTGCACCAGCATGAGCCGCTGCGGCAGCCAGGCAGCAACAGCCGTCAGTGCTTGCCGGCCCACCGGCACGATGCGGGTTTTGCGTCCTTTGCCGGTGACCTGCGCCTCACCGGATTGCAGGTTGAGGTCGTTGAGATCAAGCCCGCTCAACTCCGACAAGCGCAGGCCGGATGAATAAAACAGTTCGAACATGGCACGGTCGCGTGCCTGCAAGGCATCGTCGCTGGCCGGCGGGGAACCGCCTTTGAGCAGTTGGGCGCAGACGTCGGGCGACAGCACCTGCGGCAAGGTTTTGGGGGCCTTGGGTGGTCGCAGGCCGACACAGGGGTTACTTGGGTAACCCAGGCGGCGGCAGGCAAATGCATAAAACCCGCGCCAGCTCGATAGCTGCCGCGCCACACTGGTGGCCGCCAGGTTTTGGCCGCGCAGTTTGACGATGGCGCCACGAATGTCAGTGATCGTGAGATCGGTCAGTGGTTTATCGGCGACCAGTCGGGTCAGATTGGCCAGATCGCGCTGATACGCAGCAACCGTATGCGGTGACAGTCGTCGTTCGGCAGCGAGATGTTGCAGATAGTGCTGAATCGGGTTTGGCTCAGCGTTTCCTGCCGTTCCTGCTTGCGGGAACGGGTTGGGGGAAGATTCGCCTTTGTCGCTCACAAGCCGGGTGGGACGAGTCAGGCTTGCATCCGCACCAGTGCGGTGCTGATCAACTGGCCCAGTCGTTCCAGATAGAGCGTGCCCATGCCCGCGTAGAAACGTTTGGCTTCTTCGGACGCCAGTACCAGCAGGCCGACCGGTGCGACAGAGGCCGAAGGGCGCAGCGGAATGCAGGCAAAGGCACGCAGATGCGGTGACACTTCACCAAACCAGTCACTGGCTTCATTCACCGCCAGGGCACCGCACATCGGTTGCGTCATGGCAGCGATACTGTCGCGTGCCGCTTGCGGGATGGGATCGCTGAGGCCGGAGAGGGTTTCACCCGGCAGATTCCAGGCACGGATGGCGTAGTGCGGAACGGCAAAGCCTTCGCGCAGATGGAGCGTCAATGCAGCGACGATATCCTGTGGCGAATGGGCGGTCAGCAGCGCCAGCGTGAGCGCATGCAGCTTGTCGGAAATGCCGTCGTTTTCCTCACCGAACTGGATCAGTTCGGCCAGCTTGTTTTCCAGCATGTGCACCTTGTCGCGCATCGCGATCAATTGGCGCTCACTCATCGACACCGCGTGGGTGCCGTGCGGATGCGGGATATGCAGTTCCGCCAGCAGGGTGGGAAAGTCATTGAAAAAATTCGGGTGCTTGGTCAAAAACTCGGCGATGTGTTCAGCTTGCATGTCCATTAGATTTCCAGTTCTCCCTCAAATACGGTTTCAGCGGGGCCGGTCATGAAAACCGGCTGGTCTTTTCCAGCCCATTCTATGATCAGGTCGCCGCCACGTGTGTGGACGCTGACCGGGGTTTTCAGCCAGTCCTGACGTATGCCTGCAACGGCTGCCGCGCAGGCGCCGGTGCCGCACGCCAGGGTTTCGCCCGCGCCGCGTTCATACACCCGCAGGCGGATGTCGTGTGGGGTGAGCACCTGCATGAAGCCGGCGTTGACCCGTTGCGGAAAGCGTCCATGTGACTCGATGGCCGGGCCGAGGATGTCCACCGGCGCATTATCCAGATCGTTCACTTTTAACACGGCATGCGGGTTGCCCATCGACAGGGCGGCAATGTGGATCACATGCTGGCCGACCTTGAGCGCGTAGCTCATCGCTTCGGCTTCAGCGGCAAAGGGAATGTCGGCGGGCACAAAGCGTGGCGCGCCCATGTTTACCGTGACCAGGCCATTGTCGAGCAGGCGCGGTTCGATGATGCCGGACGCGGTTTCCACGCGGATGGTGGTTTTGTCGGTCAGCCCGTGGTCGTGCACAAAACGCACGAAGCAGCGCGCGCCGTTGCCGCATTGTTCCACCTCGCCACCGTCGGCGTTGAAAATGCGGTAGCGGAAGTCGACATCGTCGCGGGCGGATTTTTCGACCAGCAAAATCTGGTCACAACCCACGCCAAAGTGGCGATCGGCAATATGCCGGCATTGCTCGGGTGTGAGCGTGACGGTCTGGTTGATGCCGTCGAACACGACGAAATCGTTGCCCAGGCCGTGCATTTTGGTGAAGCGAAGTTTCATGCGGTTAATAACCTGACGTATTCCTTGATGAGGCAGCGGTCCATTACCACCATCATGCCGTTTCCCTGAGCGCGTAGTGCGGCAGGCTCGTGAACGATGCCTTCCTGAAGCCAGATGGAAGGCAAGTGTAGCGCCAGGCATTGCTCAACGATAGCGGGCACGTGTTCGGCGGCGCGAAACACATCCACCAGGTCGACTGCAAACGGAATGTCGGCCAGGCTGGGATAGGCTTTTTCGCCCAGCACCTCGTCCACCATCGGGCGCACCGGAACGATCCGGTAGCCATGGCGTTGCATCGCTTGCGCAACACGGTAACTCGGGCGTGCAGGCTGCGGTGACAGGCCCACCACGGCGATGGTCTTGATTTGGCCAAACAGTGCGCGCAGGGCGTCGTCGTCCGGGTTGGCAAAGCTCATAGGGCGTATTCCATGACGTGATCGTCCATGACGAAACCATTGCCAATATCGAATATGCGCGATTCGGCAATCCGGAACCCGTATTTCAGATAGGCCGAAATGGCCTGCGCGTTACCGCGATTGACTTGCAGCCACAGGCGACGCGCTTCGTGCTGACGCGCCCAGTGTTGAACGGCGAGCAGCAGTGCGTGGCCGATTCCCTGATGTTGCCGGTCGGGGTGTATGTAGAGTTTGTCGAGCTTGCAGTCGGCGCCATCCAGGCTTGCATGGGCAAAGCCGGCCGGGGTTTGTGGTTGCTGTGCGATCCACCAGGCATGTTGGGGGTCATCAAGCTGGGATTGGATGCGTGCGGCGCTATAACGATCAGCCAGCATCGAATCGATTTGTGCCTGCGTGATCAGCGGTGGGTAGGTCACCTGCCACACAGTGCGTGCCAGCGCACTGACGGCGTCGATGTCGCCAGCCATCAACCGCCGCACATGGGGCTGAACCTCATTCATACAGGCTGGCTTCGCCTGGCGGCCGGGTTTTGAAGCGGCGGTGCAGCCACAGATATTGTTCCGGCGTTTCTCGGACGCGTTCCTCGATGAAGCTATTCATGCGCGTCACATCGGCCTCCAGATCACCGCTCGGATAATTGTCCCATGGGGGGTAAAAGCGCACGCGATAGCCACGTCCACCTGGCAATTGGGTTGTGGTCACCGGGATGACCTGCGCGTTCGTGAGCTTAGCCAGGCGTGGCAATGCCGACACGGTGGCCGCGGGCACTCCGAAAAAAGGGACAAATACCGCATTGTGGCGGCCGTGATCCTGGTCCGGCAGGTAATAGAGTGGCTGTCCGTTTTTGAGCGCTTTAAGAATGGGTTTGATACCACTGCTTTTTGAAATCAGTACGGGCGAGGCAAATCGGGAACGTCCATGCAACATCATTTTGTCGGACACGGGATTTTTGGATGGAGCATACATGGTGGCGATTTGGTAGTTCATCGCCAACAGTACACCGCCCATGTCGAGCCCAACAAAATGCGGTGCCAGCCAGATCACGGGGCGCTTCCCGTCGCCCAGTGCCGCTTCGGGATTATCAATTTGGATCAGCCGGCGCTGGCGTGCCTCGGAAGACCACCACAACACGCCGTGCTCGAGCACGGCGCGGACTGATGCCTGATAGGTCTGGCGCAGCCAGCGCTGGCGAACGGGTTCCGGGGTATCAGGGAAACACAATGCCAGATTAGTGGCGGCGATGTGTCGTCGTCGACCAGGCAGCATGGACAGCAACCATCCCAATGCATTGCCGATGGCCGCCTGCAGCGCTAGTGGCAGCCAGTGCAGCAGCCATAAAAAACCGACACTGAACCAGACCGGGATTAACGAAGGGCGTAGCAGATTTTCAGTGCGCGCAGGATTCATGCTTCGATTGAACCATCCGGGGATGGGGCGCCGCCCGGGCGCTTGTGCCGGTTGTAACTCCACAGGTATTGCGCCGGGAAGCGTCGCACGACCGCTTCCACACCCTGATTGATGCGGATGGCGGCTTCTCCTTTGTCTGCGGGCAAGCCTTCGTGCACCGGGAAGACATGCAGGTGGTAACCCCGCCCCCAACTTAGTCGTTCGGCCGCGACGAAAAAGGCCGCGGCGCCGGTCTTGTGTTGCAGGCTGGCGGTGAGCGTGGGCGTGTAGGCCGGGCGGCCCAAAAAGGGCGCCCACACGCCGTCGCCACTGGAGGCCACCTGGTCGGGCAGGATGCCGATGCCTTCATGGCGCTTGAGTGCGGCCAGTTGCGCGCGCACGCCGGACAGGTCGGTCGGCACCAGTTTTGCCTGACCACGCTGGCGCCCGGCCAGCATCAAGGCAGCCAGAAAAGGCTTGCGTGGTGGCTTGTACATGGCGGTAAACGGGTGCTGCGAGGCGTAATACAGATTGATCACTTCAAAGCAACCGATATGCGGCGCAATCACGATGACGCCCTTGCCTGCCGCGCGCGCTGCGTCAATGTGTTCCCAGCCGCTGGTGCCCTTGACCAGTTTCAGCACCTTTTCATACGGGCGCAGCCAAACCGGCAGGAGTTCGATGATGGCCTTGCCGGCTTCGCCAATGGATTGACGCAACAGGCGCTGACAATCGCGTTCGGAGGTGCAGAGTCCACTTTCGAACACATTGTTGCGCATGCGCGGCGAATGTCGGCCCGGCGCCCAGTAGATCAGCCAACCCAGTCCTACCCCCAAACCATGCAGCACAGGCAGCGGCAGGCGGGCCACTAGTTTCAACAGGAACATCATGTGGAGACACGATCTTCCACGCGCTTCTGCGTGTAGAAAGTCGGAGTTCTTTTGCGGGGCGTACGACTCCACACGGGCTTCAGCCCGTAGTAGATCGGAGTCCCCTTGTGGGGATTGACGCCAGGGGAGGAGGCGCGGCACAATGGGCCAGCCGCCGCGTTAATCTTGACAACTTGCGGGCGGGATATAAATACAGCTAAAGCGTCGCCGCTCTGTTTGTCCCCCGAGCCGGTTACGCAGTCGGTAATCGGGACAACAGGAGCTGTCATGCAAAAGGATTTCATTTTCACGTCTGAGTCGGTATCTGAAGGCCACCCCGACAAGATGGCGGACCAAGTGTCGGATGCGGTACTCGACGCGATTCTAACCCAGGACAAACATGCGCGCGTGGCGTGCGAGACGCTGCTGACCACCGGTCTGTGCGTCATCGCCGGTGAGATCACCACCACGGCGGTGATTGACTACAACCAGGTCGCACGTCAGACCATCAAGCGTATCGGCTACGACTCGTCCGAGATTGGCTTTGATTACAACACCTGCTCGGTGCTGGTCACCATTGGTAAGCAGTCGCCAGATATTGCGCAAGGCGTGGATCGTGCACATGACGACAACCTTGATCAAGGCGCGGGCGACCAGGGCCTGATGTTCGGCTATGCCTGCAACGAAACCCCGGTGCTGATGCCGATGCCGATCTATCTTGCGCACCGTCTCACCGAGCGCCAGTCCGAATTGCGCAAGGATGGCCGTCTGCCGTGGCTGCGTCCGGACGCCAAATCACAGGTATCGATCCGCTACGTCGACGGCAAACCGCACTCCATCGATACCGTCGTGCTGTCGACCCAGCATGACCCCGATATCTCGCACGCCCAGCTGTCCGAGGCCGTGATCGAGGAGATCATCAAGCCGGTGTTGCCGAAAGAGATGTTGAGCGCTGAAACACGCTATCTGGTTAATCCGACCGGGCGCTTTGTAGTCGGTGGGCCGATGGGCGACGCCGGACTTACTGGCCGCAAGATCATCGTCGACACCTACGGCGGCGCAGCCCCGCACGGCGGCGGCGCGTTTTCCGGCAAAGACCCGTCCAAGGTCGACCGCTCGGCCGCGTATGCCGGGCGCTACGTGGCGAAAAACATCGTCGCCGCGGGCCTGGCCGACAAGTGCATGGTGCAGGTGAGCTACGCCATCGGCGTGGCCAAGCCGACTTCGTTGATGATCGATACCTTTGGCACCGGCAAGATTCCGGAGTCGAAGATTGTCGAACTGATCCTGGCGCATTTTGACCTGCGCCCCAAAGGCATTGTCGCCATGCTCGACCTGCTGCGCCCGATCTACACCCGCACCGCGAGCTATGGCCACTTTGGCCGCGACGAACCGGATTTCACCTGGGAGGTCACCGACAAGGCTGCGGAATTGAAGGCGGCTGCGGGCCTGTAATCAAACATGGCATAATCACGGGTTCTTATTTAAGGGCGAGACACTTGCCCCCTCGTGCTGAGGAGCGCTGCGACTGTTGCCGGTTTGACCGAACCAACAGCCAGGCTCAACGCGAGCGAAGTTTCAACTGCGCTCGTTGACTTGCAGCGGTTTTGCGGGCGAACGAGCTTCCACCCGGCCGCTGCCATTCAAGGAGTTTCACCATGAAGGCAGTCACCACACTCTCGAGTTTTAACGATTACATCATCGCCAACCTGTCGCTTGCCGACTGGGGCCGCAAAGAAATCAAAATAGCCGAAACTGAAATGCCGGGCCTGATGGCGATCCGCGAGGAATTCGCCGCAGCTCAGCCGCTGAAGGGCGCGCGCATTACCGGTTCCTTGCACATGACTATCCAGACCGCGGTGCTGATGGAAACACTGACGGCCCTGGGCGCCGAGTTGCGCTGGGCGTCGTGCAACATCTACTCCACCCAGGATCATGCTGCGGCAGCCATGGCGGCCGAATGCATTCCGGTGTTTGCAGTCAAGGGCGAATCGCTGACCGATTACTGGGATTACACCCACCGTATCTTCGATTGGGCGGATGGCGGATTCTCCAACATGATTCTCGATGATGGCGGCGACGCCACCCTGTTGCTGCATCTGGGGGCCCGTGCAGAAAAAGATATCTCGGTCGTGGCCAATCCCACCAGCGAAGAAGAGCGCGTGCTCTACGCCGCGATCAAGGCCAAGGTGGCAGTTGACCCGACCTGGTATTCAGTGCGCCTGGCTGCTGTGAAGGGCGTGACCGAGGAAACCACCACCGGGGTGCATCGCCTGTATCAGATGCACGCCAAGGGTGAACTCAAGTTCCCGGCGATCAACGTCAATGATTCGGTCACCAAGTCCAAATTTGACAATCTGTATGGCTGCCGCGAATCGCTGGTTGACGGCATCAAGCGTGCGACCGACGTGATGATCGCCGGCAAGGTCGCACTGATTGCCGGCTACGGCGACGTCGGCAAGGGCTCGGCACAGGCCATGCGTGCGCTGTCGGCCCAGGTCTGGGTCACCGAGGTCGACCCGATCTGCGCGCTGCAGGCGGCGATGGAAGGCTACCGTGTGGTGACCATGGAATATGCGGCTGACAAGGCCGACATTTTCGTCACCTGTACCGGCAACTACCACGTCATCACCCACGATCACATGGCCGCCATGAAGGACCAGGCCATTGTCTGCAACATCGGCCACTTCGATAATGAAATCGACGTGGCGAGCATCGAACAATACGAATGGGAAGAGATTAAGCCGCAGGTCGATCACATCATCTTCCCGGACGGAAAGCGCATCATTCTGCTGGCGCAGGGACGCCTGGTTAACCTGGGCTGCGGCACGGGCCACCCGTCCTATGTGATGTCGTCGTCGTTCGCTAACCAGACCATCGCGCAGATGGAACTGTGGCAGGAGCGCGATTCCGGCAAATATCCGGTCGGCGTCTACACCCTGCCCAAGCATCTGGACGAGAAGGTCGCGCGCCTGCAGCTAAAGAAGCTTAATGCGCAGCTGTCCGAACTGACCGAGCAGCAGGCTGCCTACATCGGCGTGCCGAAGAGCGGTCCCTACAAGGCTGAGCAATACCGCTACTGATCGACCTCACCTGAAGGAGCGCGCCATGCGTTTGCTGCTGCTGTGGATTCTGAATGCCGTTGCCCTGCTGGCGGTGACGTATCTGTTGCCCTCTATTCAGGTGTCGGGCTTTGGCGCGGCGCTGTTGGCCGCGCTGGTGCTCGGCTTCATCAATACCCTGGTGCGGCCGGTGCTGGCGTTGCTCACGCTGCCGATTACGGTGTTGACGCTGGGGATTTTTTATCTGGTGCTGAACGGCCTGCTCTTCTGGCTGGCCAGCGCGTTCATCCCCGGATTCCAGGTGCACGGCTTCGTCTCCGCACTCATTGGCGCGATCCTCTACGGCGTGATCGCCTGGGCGCTCTCAGCGCTCATCCCCAACAAAAAAGGTTGAAGCATGACCGAACGCACTTTCAGTTTTGAATTCTTCCCGCCCAAGACGGCGGAAGGCATGGACAAGCTGCGCGCCACACGCGAACAGCTTGCGCAACTCAAACCCAAATTTTTCTCCGTCACCTTTGGTGCCGGTGGTTCCACCCGCGACCGCACGCTTGAAACCGTGCGCGATATTCAGGCATCCGGTTCCGAGGCCGCCCCGCATCTGTCGTGCATCGGTTCGACCGAGGAGAACATTCGCGAAATACTGGCTGAATACAAAGGCCAGGGCATCCGCCATCTGGTCGCGCTGCGCGGCGATCTGCCGTCGGGCAGTATGGACGCCGGCGCGTTCAACTACGCCAACGAACTGGTGGCCTTCATCCGCCGCGAAACCGGCGACTGGTTCGAGATCGAAGTCGCGGCCTATCCGGAAGTCCACCCGCAGGCGCGCACCTACACCGAGGACCTGGTCAACTTCAAGCGCAAAGTCGACGCCGGTGCGAACGCCGCAATCACGCAGTATTTCTTTAATGCGGACGCGTATTTTCGTTTCGTCGACGATGCGCGTGCTCAGGGCGTCGCCATCCCCATCGTTCCCGGCATCATGCCGATCGGAAATTATGTGCAACTGGCGCGGTTTTCGGACGCCTGCGGCGCGGAGATTCCGCGCTGGCTGAGGAAGAAGCTGGAAACATATGGCGATGACATGGCTTCCCTGCGCGCCTTCGGGCTGGATGTGATCACCGATATGTGTGACCGCCTGCTTGCGGGGGGCGCGCCGGGGCTGCATTTCTACACCATGAATCAGGCGGGGCCTTCCACCACCATCTGGCAGCGGCTGGGTTTGTGACTCTCCAGGGCTGCGGCTAACCTCGGCTCAGTGCGCGTGAAAATGGACTCGGGTGTCTGGCATTATTCTGTCGGCGCGCGACGCCAGACCCGCTGGAAAAACCCGGTATCGGTCTCGTAGTCGAAGAAATGGGTTCCATCCGGGGCTCGAAAGGTGGCGAAACAGTTCTCGATGTACCCCTTCTTTTCATGGAAGGCATTGCAGTAGGCATTGTTCCTCTCATCGAAGCGCCACTTGCCTGTACCTTCTTTTTGACCGAAGCCCGTTCTGTCGACGGAGCCATCAGGATGGAAGGTTTTCTCGCGCTTCCCCCGGGTTCCTTGTTCCTCCGTCCTGCCCGGCAGGAATTCCTTCAGCTCTGTTGTGTTCATACGGACAAGCCCTTGAGCCTCGGCATCTTTCAGTCTGGGGGGCGCTGTTGGAAATTCTTGTGCATGGGACATGGCTGATGAAGCCATAAGCATGGAAAGCACTATTGCTGATCGAAAAGTCATCATTTCACCTTCTCCCATATAAATGAAGCGCTTAAGCAACGCGCTTCAATCAATATAGTCAAAGCTTATGGATGTGTGGACAGGGTTTCTTTACGCGACCCTTTCCGTCCCTCTCGCACTTGTTAAGCCGTCGATTCAGGGCAGGCAGGCTTTCAGTGCCTTGAGGCAGGTGTCGACGTTTTCCTGCTTGGCCGAGTAGCCCATCAGGCCAATGCGCCAGATCTTGCCAGACATGTCGCCGAGACCTGCGCCGATTTCCAGATTGAATTCGTTGAGCAGACGAGCGCGGATCGCAGCTTCGTCCACGCCTTCCGGCACGTAGATCGAGTTGAGCTGCGGCAGACGGGCGGACGCTTCGACCACGTACTTCAAACCCATGCCTTCGAGACCGGCCTTGAGTTTTTCGTGCATGCTGCGGTGACGTGCCCAGGCGTTTTCCAGGCCTTCTTCTTCCAGAATCACCAGCGCTTCGTGCAGGCCATACATCGGGTTGATCGGCGCGGTGTGGTGGTAGGTGCGCTTGCCGGCGGACTGCCAGTAGCCGAGCACCAGATTCAGGTCGAGGAACCAGCTTTGAACCGTGGTGGTGCGTGCCTTGATGCGATTGATGGCACGCTCGGAGAATGACACCGGTGACAGACCCGGTGTGCACGACAGGCATTTTTGGCTGCCGGAATACGCCGCGTCGATGCCCCACTTGTCCAGATAGACAGGCGTGCCGCCGAGGCTGGTGACGCAGTCCATGATGGTGAGCGCGCCGAATTCCTGTGCGATCTTGCCGAGCGCTTCAGCATCTGACTGCGCGCCGGTCGAGGTTTCGGCGTGTACGAAGGCAAGGATTTTGGCGTCGGGGTTCGCCTTGAAGGCGTCGCGCACTTTCTGTGGATCGACCGGCGCGCCCCATGCGTCTTCCACCACTACCGGCACGCCGCCGGTACGCTTGACGTTTTCCAGCATGCGTCCGCCGAACACGCCGTTGCGGCACACGATGACCTTGTCGCCCGGCTCCACCAGGTTGACGAAGCACATTTCCATCCCCGCCGAACCCGGTGCCGAGACCGGGAAGGTCAGCGCGTTTTGCGTCTGGAACGCCATCCGCAGCATGGCCTTGATCTGTTCCATCAGATCGACGAAAACCGGGTCGAGGTGGCCGATGGTCGGGCGCGCCATCGCGTCGAGGATGCGCTGCGGCACGTCGGAGGGGCCGGGGCCCATGAGGACGCGCTTGGGGGGGATGAAAGAAGCCGTCATAACCTTGGTCTCAGTGTGGAAAACTCAATTAAAACAATGGCTTGATTCTACTGGCAAATGGCGGAACGGGAAACGTCACGTCCCGGCCTGGTTTCAGGCGATTCAGGTTTGCGGTCGCTGCAGCAATGACTATGGTTAGGTTTTGGCGAAGGCGGGGGTGGAAGATGAGAACGCATTCAGGAAGTTTACGTTTGCTGTCCGGCGTGGCGCTGGGCATTGTGCTGGGCGCACCGCCGCAGGCTGCGGCTGATTCTGCCGCAGCTGCCATGACGCTGGGCGACGCGGATCAAGTGGCGGTGTTCAAGGCGGCGGGCGCGGTGCAGAAGAAAGGCATGTGGCTGATGTGCGCGGACGAACCCAATCCCAGCGGAGCGACGATCGAGACGGTGCGCGACCTGAATGGCGACGGCCGGCCCGAAGCGCTGGTGACTGAAGGCGGAACGTTTTGTTATGGGCGCGCGGAAGCGGGATACGCATTGCTGAGCAAACAGACCAATGGCAGTTGGCGCGTGATGACCGGCGGCAGTGGAATGCCGTCGTTCCTGAAAACCCGTGGTGTTGGCAACTGGCCGGATATCTCGGTCGGCGGGCCGGGGTTCTGCTTTCCGGTGCAACGCTGGAACGGCAAGGAATACGCGCTGCATCGCTTCGAGTACGAGGGCAAACGCTGCAAGCCGCAACGGTGAAAACCAGATCAGCCTGGCGGCTCGCCCATCAGCGGCTTCATTGCCGTCAGCATGCTGTTGAAAATACGCGGGTGAATTTTTTCCTGCTCGGCCAGCATCTGCTTCATGGCGTAGCGCTGCTGCGGCTTGGCGAAGCAGGCGGGGCAGTTCTCGAAAATCACCGGCAGACCAGCATCCGTGGCAAACGCGCGGGTCTGGCGTTCGCGCGCGTAGGCAAACGGCCGGATGATGCGCAGGTCGCCGGCGTCGTTGAGGTAGTGCGGCGACATGGTGCGCAGCTTGCCGCCGAACAGCATCGACATCATCAGCGTTTCGGCCAGGTCGTCGAGGTGGTGGGCCATTGCGACGACGTTGCAGTTCTGTTCGCGGGCGACGCGGTAGAGAATGCCGCGCCGCATGCGCGAGCAATACGCGCAGTAGGAATCGGAGTCCTTGGTCAGCGTCTTCTGCGCCTCGACCATGATCGGCTGCGACTCGAGAAAATAGGGCACACCGAGTCCGGCCAGGTAGGGCGTGAGCGGTGCGGGGTCGTACTGGTCGGATTGCGGGTCGACCGTGCACGCCAGCAGTTCGAATTTCACCGGCGCTTTCTGCTGCAGATGATGCAGCGTGTGCAGCAGCGACAGCGAATCCTTGCCGCCCGACAAACCCAGCAGGATGCGGTCGCCGTTGCGGATCATGCGGTAGTCGCCGATGGCGCGCCCGGCATCGGTTACCAGTGAACGCGAAGGTTTGATCCAGCCTGTCGTCATCGTTGTCGTGTTCATAAGGAAAACTGGAGTGCGTGCAGTTGGGCGTAGCGCCCCTGTCTGGCGATCAGGTCGGCATGGCTGCCGATTTCGACGATGCGTCCGCCTTCCAGCACGACAATGCGGTTCGCACGTTCGATGGTGGAAAGACGATGCGCGATGACCAGCGTGGTGCGGTTTTGCATCAGCGTGTCGAGCGCGGCCTGCACATGGCGCTCGGACTCGTTGTCGAGCGCCGAGGTGGCTTCATCAAGAATCAGGATCGGCGCGTTTTTCAGGATGGCGCGAGCGATGGCAATGCGCTGGCGCTGACCACCCGAGAGCCGCATGCCATTTTCGCCGATCAACGTATCGAGGCCGTCTGGCATCGCCTGAATGAACTCCCAGGCGTGTGCCGCGACACAGGCGTTGCGGATTTCGTTGTTCGTGGCATCGCGCTTGTTGCCGTAGGCGATGTTGTGGCCCAGAGTGTCGTTGAACAGCACCACATCCTGCGATACCAGCGCGATATGGTTGCGCAGGTTTTGCAGGCGCACGTCGCGGATGTCGTGGCCGTCGAGTGAGATCACGCCCGTGTCGGGGTCGTAAAAACGTGGCACCAGATTGGCCAGCGTGGTTTTTCCCGAGCCGGAGGCACCGACCAGCGCTACGGTTTCGCCGGGTGCAATATCGAGTGTGATATCGACCAGTGCGGGCAGTGTTTTTCCCGGGTAGGTCAGCGCCACCTGGCTAAACGCCAGCCGCCCCTCGATGCGGTCGAACGTGTGGGTTCCGGTATCGCGCTCGGCATCCTGGTCGAGCATGGAGAAGATGGTTTCGGAGGCGGCGAGTCCGCGCTGCAGCTGGTCGTTGACCGCAGTCAACCGTTTCAACGGCGCAAACAGCAGCAGCATGGCCATGAAGAAGGAGACAAATCCACCCACCGTGGTGGTGTTGCTGGAGGCCTGGCCGGCGGCGATATAGACAATGGCTGCCAATGCCACCGCAGCGATGAACTGGATAATGGGTTCGTACACGGCGTTGGCCGCAACACGCTTCATTTCAAACAGTCGTGCCAGATTGGCTGCCTGGCGGAAGCGTGTTTGCTCGTATTCTTCTCCACCGAACAGCTTGACCACGCGATGCCCACCCACGGCTTCATCGACCACCTGAGTGAGGTCGCCGATATTCTGCTGTGCCTTGCGCGACAATCCGCGCAATCGCTTACTTGCGATGCGCACGATCCACAGTGTGAGTGGTACCAGCGTAAACACGATCAGTGTCAGCTGCCAGTTCAGCCACAGCAAATAACCGAGCAAGCCCAGCACGGTCACGGTGTCGCGCACCAGGGTGGTGAGTGAACTGGTAGCCGACTGTGTGACCTGGGTTACGTTGAATGCCAGCTGCGCGATCAACTGGCCGCTTGGATTCTGGTCGAAGTAACGTGTCGGCAATGTCATCAGTTTGTCGAACATCGCGGCGCGCAAGTCCATCACCAGCCGGCTACCCACCCACGCCATGCAATAGGTGCTGACAAAACTGGTGATGCCGCGCACCAGAAACAGCGCCAGCAGCAGCATCGGAATCCAGCGGATAAAGTCCTGGTCCTTGGCGACGAAGCCTTCGTCCAGTAGCGGCTTGAACAGCGCGGGCAGCATCGGTTCGGTGGCAGCAGTCAGAATCAGTGCGACGATGGAAATCGCAAACATGCGCCAGTAGGGCTTCACATAGCCGAGCAGGCGGCGGTATAGCGCGCGGCTGTCGTGCCCTTCAGAATAGGGGTGGGCGGGCTTCATAGCAGCAGGATGGTGGCCAGGCCGAGGAAGATGAAGAAGCCCATGCTGTCGGTGATGAAGGTGAGCAGCACCGACGAGCCGATGGCCGGGTCGCGGTTCATGCGTTCCAGCGCCATCGGGATGAAGATGCCCGCCAATGCCGCCACCAGCAGATTCAGCAACATCGCCAGCGCCATTACCCCACCCAGTGCCGGGTAGTCATACAGCAGCCAGGCAAAGACACCGACTACGGACCCCCACATCAGGCCATTGAGCAGGGCGACGCCGATTTCCTTGGTCACCAGTCGGCGCGCATTGGCAGTGGTGATGTGGCCCAGCGCCAGTCCGCGAATGATCAGCGTAATGGTCTGGTTGCCAGAATTGCCACCAATGCCGGCGATAATCGGCATTAGTGCCGCCAGCGCGGCGAGTTTTTCGATGCTGCCTTCAAAGGTGCCGATCACGCGCGATGCGATAAAGGCCGTGCACAGGTTCACTGCCAGCCACATCCAGCGGTTTTTTGCCGCGTTCCACACGGAGGAGAACAAATCTTCTTCTTCCTGCAGGCCGGCCATTGACAGCATGTCGGAATCGGCCGATTCGCGAATGTAATCAACCACTGCGTTAACCGTGAGACGGCCAATCAGTCGTCCCGACACATCCACGACCGGTGCCATCACCAGGTCGTAGCGTTCGAACGCTTGCGATGCTTCGTGCGCTTCGTCCTCGGGGCGGAACTTCACGAAATCCTCGACCATCACTGCCGCCACCGAAGCCTCGGGGTCGGTCGTCAATAATCGTTTCAGCGGCAACACGCCGATGATCGCGTCGTTGTGGTCAACCACAAACAGTTTGTCCAGATGATCGGGTAGTTCGCCCAGGCGGCGCAGATACCGCAGTGCCACTTCCAGCGTCACATCCGCACGAATCGTTACCATCTCGAAGTCCATCAGCGCGCCCACCGTGTCCTCCGGGTAGGCCAGCGCCGACTGCAGCAACGCGCGCTTTTGCGCGTCCAGCGTGGTCAGCAGTTCCTGGATTACATCGTGCGGCAGGTCGGCCGCGATGTCGGCGATTTCGTCGGTATCGAGCGATTCGGCAGCGGCCAGCAACTCCGCCTTGTCCATGTCCTGGATCAGGGACTCGCGAACCGAGTCGGACACCTCCAGCAGAATTTCGCCGTTGTACTCTGCATCGACCAGACCCCACACCAACCGCCGTTCGTTCAGCGGTAAGGCTTCCAGGATGTAGGCGATGTCGGCCGGATGCAGATCTTCCAACCGTCGCTGCAATTCGGTCAGATTCTGCTTGTGGACCAGGTTCTCGACCAGATCCTGGCGCGGCCCGCCCTGCTTATGGACGAGTTCCTCCACCAGCCGCATCTTGGCGAGCAGGGTCTGGATCTGCACCAGGCTGGTTTCCAGGTTGTCTTGCGACTGGTTTTCGAGGGAGTCGGTCATGATCGGGCCGGGTTGCGAGCGCCCGATTGTAGCGCGTTACAGCGGGTATCCGGACCAGGAGGATATGCGGGTATGCGTAAGTCAGGCCGGCTAGCGCGGCACCCGTGCATAGCCCATATAGCGCTTGATCACTGTGACACGTCGCTGATAGGCGCGCGAGCTGCGGTGGTTTTCGTACCAGCGCGGGTTGGGCACCATCGCGGCCATGCGGGCGGCCTGGTCGCGGCTGAGGTTGGCGGCTGAGGTTTTATAGTAACGGCGGGCGGCAGCTTCGGCGCCGTAGATACCGTTGCCCCATTCGATGACATTGAGGTAGACCTCAAGAATCCGGCGCTTGCTCCAGGTGGTTTCGATCATCAGGGTGATGATGGCTTCCTGGCCTTTGCGTATGAAGCTGCGATCGCCTGAGAGGAACAGGTTCTTGGCGAGCTGCTGACTGATGGTGGAGCCGCCGGCGACGAGTTTGCCTTTTTTCAGATTCTTTTTGACTGCGTTCTGGATGCCTTCGACGTCGAAGCCTTCGTGCGTGAGAAATTTGCCGTCTTCAGCAGCGACGATGGCGCGCTTGAGATTGATGGAGATACGGTCGTACGGCACCCATTTGTGGCGCAGTTCGGCGTCGGGGTTCTTGTCCTGCTGGCGTTCCAGTCCGGCGGCCATGAAGGCTGTGGATCTGGGGTTGTGATCGATCCACCACAATACATGCGCAAAAACCCATAGCTGATACAGCAGCACCAGCGCGACCGCCGCAGCGATGGCCTTGCCCAGCCAGCCCATCACCGTGCGGATCATGTGCGTAGCCCCCGCAGGGGGGACGCTGCCAGACTCTCGCCTTCCAGGCGGTCTTGGCGCAG
The DNA here is from genome assembly GCA_031426895.1 of Thiobacillus sp. Lineage (GTDB taxonomy): Bacteria > Pseudomonadota > Gammaproteobacteria > Burkholderiales > Thiobacillaceae > Thiobacillus. The sequence goes on from JASJPE010000009.1 coordinate 137,655, forward strand.
TGCCGCGATGACGGCAGCGGTGTCAGGCCGCACGCCGCGCCACATGAAAAATGCTTCGGCGGCTTGTTCGACCAGCATGCCGAGGCCGTCGGCGGTGGCGGCACCCTGCGTGCGGGCGAAGCTGAGGAAGGGCGTGTCGCGTCCGTACATCATGTCGTAGGCAAGGGTGGTAGCGTTGAATACGTTGGCTGACAGCGGCGGCAGTTCGCCCGCGAGGCTGGCGGCGGTGGCGTTGATGACGAGATCGAAGGGTGTATTGGCAGCTTCGAAGCTGCAGGCCGTGACGCCATGACCGAACAGGTCAGCCAGGTCCTGTGCGCGGCTGACTGTGCGGTTGGTGATGATGAGTGCGGCGGGCTGCAGTTCGAGCAGTGGTTCGATCACCCCGCGTGCCGCGCCGCCGGCGCCGAGCAGCAGAATGCGCTTGCCAGCGAGCGTGCGGTTCAGGTTGCGGGTGAGATCGGCGACCAGTCCGGCACCGTCGGTGTTGTCGCCGAGGATGCCGTCGGCATCGAAGCTGAGCGTGTTGACTGCACCGGCGCGCTGCGCACGTGGGCTCAGGCGATTGGCCAGTTTGTAAGCCTCTTCCTTGAACGGCACGGTGACGTTGGCGCCGCGCCCGCCCGCCGTGACAAATTGCGCGACGCTGTCGGCAAAGCCGTTGAGCGGCGCGAGGATGGCCTCATACGTCATGTCCTGCCCGGTCTGGCGGGCAAACGCGGCATGGATCTGCGGGGATTTGGAATGGGCAATCGGGTGCCCGAATACGGCGTAACGGTCGGTCATGGATAAGCGCTCGGAATCGGGCGAATTCTAACCGAGGCCCGGCGTGCCAAGAAAAAAGCCGTGGAGGCCACGGCTATGGGATCCGATTAATTGGAGCGTTAGAAATATCAGTTTTGCGACCAGGGCAGGCCGCGCTGTTTCCAGCCGTTAAGCTCGTTGCGGTGGCCGGTGGCTTTGTTGAGGTCGCCTTCGAGGCCTTCCAGCACGTTGTAACAACTGCCGCGCCCGGCTTCGGAGCAGGCAGCGGCGGCTCGATGCGAGCGAGGGCCGCTGCGGCAGATAAAAATCAGCAGCGATTCCGGATCGGTCGCCTGGGCAAGCTGGGTGAGAAAATGTGGATTCGGCACCCATCCCGGCCACGATTGCCACTCAACGTGCACGGCATCAGGGATGGTGCCATTGAGTTCAAGTTCGGCGCGCGAACGCACATCGATCAGGCGGGCGCCGGGTGCAATTTGTAACAATTCATGTGCTTCGTGCGGCAGCAGTGCGCCGACATACGGCCAGGACTGGTTCTGGCTGCGGTTGTGGGCGGTGTCGAGCAGTTCGGTGATACGGCCCATGTGGACTCCCTTTAACGTCTATTCAGTATACAAAACCTTCTGCTCGATGCAATGTGCACCAAAATAGTGCGTTTGTGCGCATAAAGGCATCAAATTGGTGCCAGATAGAAACCCGGCGCTGTACTATCACCCTGGATAAGCCTTGTGGCACAATGCTCAAGGCTCGAAATCTTGCATGGCACGGTTGCTGCTAATTGTTCTTTCTGTGGTTCGTTGATGTGTCCGATCTATGCGACACGCAACGTCGTAAATTCATTCCATTTCTAGTTTGAGGAGATTCAGCATGGCCGTGGCCGATGTGATCAAGATGATTAAGGACGACGAAATCAAGTTCGTCGATCTGCGCTTTACCGATACCCGCGGCAAGGAACAGCACGTGTCGATTCCTGCTCGCATCGTGACCGAAGACTGGTTTGAAGACGGTCATCCGTTTGACGGTTCTTCAATCGCCGGCTGGAAAGGTATTCAGGCTTCCGACATGCTGCTGAAGGCCGATCCCGATTCAGCCTGGCTGGATCCCTTCTTCGACGAAGCCACCCTGATCCTGACTTGTGACGTGATCGAGCCGTCCGATGGCAAGGGTTACGAACGTGACCCGCGTTCGGTCGCCAAGCGCGCCGAAGCTTATCTGAAGTCCACCGGTATCGCCGATACCGCTTACTTTGGCCCGGAGCCCGAGTTTTTCATTTTTGACTCCATCACCTGGCACGACGACATGTCGGGCTGCGGCGTGAAGATCAATTCCGAAGAAGCATCCTGGTCGTCGGCTGAAAAGTATGAGAACGGCAACACTGGTCACCGTCCCGGCGTCAAGGGCGGTTATTTCCCCGTGCCCCCGGTCGACAGCCTGCAGGATATCCGTGCCGCGATGGTCATCGCGCTGGAAGAAGCCGGTATTCCGGTTGAAGTATTCCACCACGAAGTCGCCACCGCAGGCCAGTGCGAAATCGGCACCCAGTTCAGCACGCTGACCAAGCGCGCCGACTGGA
>JASJPE010000010.1:0-270006 GCA_031426895.1 Thiobacillus sp.
AAACCACCCGCTACTCGACTCGGCTTTGACGGGAACAACGTACTGAGAAACTACATTTAGGGCAGCCTTGTCAGGCCGCGGCCCGGCTATTTGGTGGCGGGGATCCCGGGTGGAGCGGCGGGTGCTTCAGCTGTTGTGGCGACGGGTTTGACCGATTTTGGATAGCCTGCCCGGTCGAGCGCGGCATGCCACTGGCTGGATTCGAATCCATCAATCTTTTCATTGCCGACAAAGAGCACGGGTACACGCGTCTGACCGGTAAGTTTCTTTAGTTCGGCTTGAGCTTCCGGACTCGCTTGCGGATCTTTGCCGCTAAACGGCACGCCGCGCTCGGTGAGCAATTGCCGGGCCTGGTCGCAGGGCGCGCCACAGGCGTTCGCATAGAGGGTGATCGGGTATTTTTCCCGTGCGGTGCGGGTAGCGTAGGACTCGCCGGTTTCGATGAGGTTGCCCTTGAAGGATTTCTGCTCGACATGCTTGATGCTGGGCGGTGCCGGCTGGTCGCTGTAGACCATGCGGCCCTGCGCATCCTTCCATTGATACAACTGGGCGGCACCGAGCGAGGTGCTTGCTGCTGCCAACCAAACCGCCATCAAGATGAGCCCTGATTTCATGCTGTTGCATCCTTAAAAGACATAATCATCGACTATATCGGCTCAATCAGGGTCAAGCTTTACCCGCAAGGGGCAGGCCGTGGTTGTAAAGCCGCTGAAGCGTCAACAACCACGCTCATGCCATGCCGTTATGCCGCAGCAAGGCGTCGATGGTCGGCTCGCGGCCACGGAAGGCCTTGAACGATTCCAGGGCCGGGCGGGCACCGCCCTGGGCGAGGATTTCGCTCCAGAAGCGGTGGCCCACTTCGGGATTGAGCACACCGCCATAGCCTTCGGCTTCGTCTTCGAACAGCGCGTAGGCGTCGGCCGACAGTACTTCTGCCCATTTGTAGCTGTAATAGCCTGCTGCGTAGCCGCCGGCGAAAATATGTGAGAAGTTGTTGGGGAAGCGGTTGTAGGCGGGCGGAATCAGCACCGCGACCTGTTGGCGGATGTCGTTGATCAGGTCGAGCGCGGTGCGGCTGCCGCTGGGGTCGAAATCGTCGTGCAGGTGCATGTCGAAGCTGGCGAATTCGATCTGGCGCAGCGTCTGCAGGCCGGACTGGAAATTCTTCGCCGCCAGCATCTTGTCGAACAGTTCGCGTGGCAGGGCCTCGCCGCTGTCGACGTGGGCGGTCATGTGCTTCAGCACGTCCCATTCCCAGCAGAAATTTTCCATGAACTGGCTTGGCAGTTCGACCGCATCCCATTCGACGCCATTGATGCCGGATACCCCGATTTCCTCGATCTGCGTCAGCAGATGATGCAGGCCGTGGCCGGTTTCGTGGAACAGGGTGATGACTTCGTCGTGGGTGAACAGCGCGGGTTTGCCACCCACCGGGCCGGAGAAGTTGCAGTTGAGATAGGCCACCGGCGTCTGGATGCCATCGGTTTTTTTACGACGAGTGATGACGTCGTCCATCCAGGCGCCGCCGCGCTTGGAGGCGCGTGCATAGAGGTCGAGGTAGAACTGGCCGATGCGCTGGCCGTTGTGGTCAGTGAGGGTGTAGAACTTCACGTCCGGATGCCACACCGGCGCGCTGTCTTCGCGGATGTGCAGGCCGTAGAGCGTTTCAACCAGCTTGAACAGGCCGGCCAGCACGCGTGGTTCGGGGAAGTAGGCTTTTACTTCCTGATCCGAAAAACTGTAGCGCGCCACGCGCAGTTTTTCCGAGGCGTAGGTGGTATCCCAGGATTGCAGGTCGGCGATGCCGAGCTCGTCACGCGAAAAGGCCTTGAGCTCTTCAAAGTCCTGTTCGGCATAGGGGCGGGCGCGCACGCCCAATTCGTCGAGGAATTTCAGCACGTCGGCCGGGGTGTCGGCCATCTTGGCGGCCAGCGATACTTCGGCGTAGCTGTTAAATCCCAGCAGCGTGGCCGCTTCGCGCCGCAGCTTGAGAATGCCGGCGATCAGCGGGGTGTTGTCGAAGTCGGGCTTGCCAAGTTCGGAAGCGCGGGTGACGTAGGCGCGATACACCTGTTCGCGCAGTTCGCGGTTGTCGGCGTATTGCATCACCGGCAAATAGGACGGCATGTGCAGCGTGATTTTCCAGCCGGTCTTGCCATCGGCTTCGGCGGCTGCTTTCATGGCATCCAGTGCGTCGTCCGGCATGCCGGCCAGCCTGGAAGCGTCGTCAACGAGCAGCGCAAAGTCATTGGTCGCGTCGAGCAGGTTTTCCTCGAACTTGGCTGAGAGCTGCGCCAGTTCTTCCTGCACCTGCATGAAGCGGGCTTTCTTGTCGGCCGGCAGTTCGGCGCCGCCGAGGCGGAAATCGCGCAACTCGTTGTCAATAATTTTCTTGCGCGGACCGGATAGCGCAGCAAAATCGGGGCGTGCCTTGAGCGTTTTGAATTTGGTGAACAGGGCTTCGTTTTGCCCCAGTTCGGCGTAAAAAATGGTGATCTTGGGCAGGCAGGCGTTGTAGACCTCGCGCAACTCGGGCGAATCCATCACCGAATGCAGGTGCGACACCTGGCCCCAGGCGCGGCCCAGTTTTTCGTTCGCGTCATCCAGCGGTGTCACGAAGGCGTCCCACTCGGCGGGCGTATCGGCAGCCTCTGCCCGTGCCACGGCCGCGCGGCAGTCGGCCAGCAACTGGTCGATGGCGGGGGTGACGAACTCGGGCTTGAATTCGGCAAAACGGGGTAGACCGGAAAAATCGAGCAGGGGATTCATGGCGGCAATCGGGATGGGGGACAAGGCAATTATACTTTCGGGCTGGCAACAGAATTTCAAGGCCCGATTTACAACGCTGCTTTATTTAAGCCCTATGACTGACAAGGTTTACGACAACTCTCTGGCACCGCATCACGGGGCCTCCCCTCAATTCGCAAGCGGTGCCTGGGTGCATCCGCGTGCGACGGTTATCGGCGAGGTTAGCCTGGGCGCTGATGCCTCGGTGTGGCCGGGCGCGGTGATCCGGGGCGACGTCAATAGCATCGTCATCGGTGACGCCAGCAATATCCAGGACGGCAGCGTGCTGCACGTATCGCACAAGACCCCGTCCAACCCGGCGGGCGGGCCGCTGGTGATTGGAGCGCGTGTCACTGTCGGCCATACCGTGATCCTGCACGCCTGCACCATCGAGGACGAATGCCTGATCGGCATGGGTTCGATTATTCTCGACCGCGCTGTGATCCAGAAGCATGTTTTGCTGGGTGCCGGCTCATTGGTACCGGAAGGCAAGGTGCTGGAATCCGGCTATCTGTACCTGGGCCGGCCGGCCAAACGCGTGCGCGAGCTGACCGGTGAAGAAATTGCGTATTTCAACTATTCCGCGCAGCACTATGTGCAATTGGCGCGGTCGTACCATTCACCTCAACCCTGATTGCTTCCCCCATGAAATTCGCCAAACCGTTCCTGATCGCCGTTGCTGTGCTCGCTGTTGCAGGCGCGCTGGCCTACGCGCTGATGGACAAACCCCGTGCACCGACAGCCACTTTCACCACGCTGGAAGGTAAACCCATTGTTCTCGGTGAGTTGCGCGGCAAGGTGGTACTGGTCAATTTCTGGGCAACTTCCTGTCCCGGTTGCATCAAGGAAATGCCCGGCATGATCGAAACCTACAAGCGATACAAGGATCGCGGCTTTGAAATTGTTGCCGTGGCGATGCGCTATGATCCACCGAACTACGTGGCCAATTTTGTACAGACCCGTCAGTTGCCGTTTCCAGTGGTGCTCGACATCGACGGTGCCCACGCAAAAGCTTTTGGCGATGTGCAACTCACCCCCACCAGTTTCATCGTCGGCAAGGACGGCAGCATTCTCGAACAAAAGCTCGGTGAGCTTGATTTCGTCAAGCTGAATGCCCTGCTGGACAAGGAGTTATCGTGATCAAACTATTCAGCGCAGCGCTGCTGCTTCTGGCTCTGACCGCCTGCAATTCAACCGGTGTGGATGCGGAAACCCGACCGGCATCCAAACCCGCCGCAGGCAAGACCTTGCCCGTGGCACCGCCACCTCCGCCAATGCAGGAAGAGGCCGGATCGTGTGTTGCAGACGTCAAACAATGCGCGGATGGCAGTTTCGTCAGCCGCAACCCCGCCAACAACTGTGTCTTCAACCCGTGCCCGGGTGAAGGCAAACAATAAGCTTGTTCCTGAATTGATTCCTGGACTGATTTAACTATGGCGCAATACGTTTACTCCCTCAACCGCGTTGGCAAGATCGTTCCGCCGAAGCGGCAGATTCTGAAAGACATTTCCCTCAGCTTTTTCCCCGGCGCGAAAATCGGCCTGCTGGGCCTGAATGGTTCGGGAAAGTCTTCCCTCATCCGCATCATGGCGGGCGTCGACAAGGATATCGAAGGCGAAGCGATCCCGATGCCCGGCATCCGCATTGGTTACCTGCCGCAGGAGCCGCAACTCGATCCGACGCATACCGTGCGGCAGGCCGTGGAAGCGGGGCTGGGTGAAATCGTCGAAGCCAAAAAAAGGCTCGAAGAAGTGTATGCGGCCTACGCCGAGCCTGACGCCGATTTCGACAAGCTGGCCGAAGACCAGGCGCGCTGCGAGGCGATCATCGCCACCGCCGGTGCCGACCTCGACACGCAGATGGAAATCGCCGCTGACGCGTTGCGCCTGGCGCCGTGGGATGCGGTGATCGGTAACCTGTCGGGCGGTGAAAAGCGGCGCGTTGCGCTGTGCCAGTTGCTGTTGTCCAATCCGGACATGTTGCTGCTCGACGAGCCGACCAACCACCTCGACGCCGAGTCGGTCGACTGGCTGGAGCAATATCTGGTGCGCTACCCCGGCACCGTGGTGGCGGTCACGCACGATCGCTATTTCCTCGACAACGCGGCCGAATGGATTCTCGAACTCGACCGTGGCCACGGCATTCCGTGGAAGGGCAACTACACCAGCTGGCTGGAACAGAAGGAAGCGCGGCTGGAAACCGAGGGCAAGCAGGAAGTCGGCCGCATCAAAACCATGAAGCAGGAACTGGAGTGGGTGCGCCAGAACCCCAAGGCGCGCCAGGCCAAGTCGAAAGCGCGTCTGGCGCGCTTCGAAGAACTGAATTCGGTTGAATACCAAAAACGCAACGAGACCCAGGAGATTTTCATTCCGGTGGGCGAGCGGTTGGGCGACAAAGTGATCGACTTTAATCATGTGTCGAAATCCTTCGGTGACCGCCTGCTGATTGATGACCTGAGTTTTTCAGTCCCACCCGGTGCCATCGTCGGCATCATCGGTCCCAATGGTGCGGGTAAATCGACCTTCTTCAAAATGATCACCGGTCTGGAAACCCCCGATTCCGGTGAAGTTGAAGTGGGCCAGACGGTCAAGCTTGCCTATGTTGATCAAAGCCGCGATGCGCTGGCGGCCGACAAGACCGTGTTCGACGAAGTGGCCGAAGGCCGCGACATTCTCACCGTGGGACGTTACGAAATCCCGTCGCGCGCCTATCTGGGGCGTTTCAACTTCAAGGGCGGCGACCAGCAAAAGCGCGTCGGCAACCTCTCGGGCGGCGAGCGCGGGCGTCTGCATCTGGCCAAGACACTGATTGCCGGCGGCAACGTGCTGCTGCTTGACGAACCATCAAACGATCTTGATGTGGAAACCCTGCGCGCGCTGGAAGATGCGCTGCTGGAATTCGCCGGTTGCGTGATGGTGATCTCGCACGACCGCTGGTTCCTCGATCGCATCGCCACCCACATCCTCGCCTTTGAAGGCGATTCGCAAGTGGTGTTCTTCGCGGGTAACTATCAGGAATACGAGGCCGACAAGAAGAAACGCCTGGGTGAGGAAGGCGCCAAGCCGAAGCGTATTCGCTACAAGCCGATCAGCCGGTGAGCGCACGATGATTCTTGCCACCCTGGCTGAGTCAGGCCGTTATAGCGGGCTACACCCGTTGTTTGCACGCGCATTCGATTTTTTGAACGGCACGGACTTGCGCGTGCTTGAGCCCGGTAAACATCCTGTGCAGGGCGAGCAGATTGCCGCCATCGTCGAAGCTTGCACGGGCCGCAGTCGGGCAGAGGCGAAGCTGGAATGCCATCGCCGCTACATTGATATTCAACTGGTGCTCGCAGGCGTGGATGAAATGGGCTGGAAACCCTTGTCGGAATGTGTGGAACCCATGACGGAATACGACGCGACGCGTGATATCCAGTTCTTCAAAGACGCGCCTTCAAGCTGGATTGCCACGCCGCCAGGGTCGTTTTGCCTGTTCTTTCCAGACGATGCGCACGCGCCGTTGGTGAGCACGGGGTTGATTCATAAGGTGGTGGTGAAGATCGCAGTGTGAGGCGGGGCTGAATTTTCGCCTGGGGCCTGAATTTCTAAAGGTATCAGGGGGATGGCCGATACCCTACAGACAATTTAACCGTAATTTGCCATGCGCCTTGCTTTCATCCTTCTGTTGGCGTTGTGTTGTGCACATGCCCAGGCGTCTGTTCCCACATCGATTTTCGTCCTGCATGCCTACAGCCAGGAATACCCGTGGACACGTGGCCAGCACCAGGGCTTCGTTCAGACACTGGATAACGACCCGTCGCATGCATATGTTCTCAATGTGGAATACCTCGACACCAAGCGGGCGGGTTACAGCGCGCAGTATGCCGATTTGATCGGCGAGCATCTGCAGAAGAAGTATCAGGGCTATCACCCCGCAGCAATTTACGTGACGGATGACAACGCGCTGTCCTTTGCGTTTACCCATCTGGACAAGGTGTTTCCTGGCGTGCCGGTGTTTTTTTCCGGGGTCAACAATTACAGAATTCGATCGCAGCTTGATCCTGGCCGCATGACGGGGGTGTTCGAGAAAAAGGAGATCGCACCCAATTTGCGCCTGATGCGTCAACTTGCCCCTGATATCCGTGAGGTTGTCATCGTTGGTGATGCAACCGAAACCTATCATGCGATTGAAAGCGAAATTCGCCGTGAGTTGGAACATCGACCCGATATTCGCGCCACGTTTATTTCAAATAGCCGGATCGATGCGTTGACCGAGGCCTTGAAGGCAAGAAAAGAGCGCTTCGTGTTTCTGACCACGCTAGGCGGGGTGACTGACCGTGATGGCCGCACGCTCACCCTGCCCGAAACAATTGAAACCATCGTGCAAGCCGGTCGGTTCGTTGTGTTCAGCATGGAAGACGCCTATCTCTACCCGGGGGTGCTGGGCGGTTATGTCACCAGCGGCCCGAGTCAGGGCCGCTCGGCCGCGCAACTGCTCATCCGCTACCTGAGGGGCGCGCCCTTGTCTGCCTTGCCGCCAGATGAAGACAGCCCTAACGAATACATTCTGGATGAACTGGAATTGGTGAAAGCCGGGCTCAGGCTGCCCGCTGGCATAACCGGGCAAGTGAAGTTGATTCATGAACGGCCTTCCTTCTATGAGACCAATCGGTCAACGATTCTGGGTGCGCTATATGGCCTGACCATCCTGTTGTTGCTTGTTCTGCTGTCGGCGCTGCTGATGCTTGTCAGAAAAAATAATCAGATTGCGCGAGCCTCCCGGCAGCTTGGCGAAACCAAGGAAAGCCTTGACCAGGCGCAGCGCATTGCGCACATGGGGAACTGGGACTGGCAAATACCCGAGAATCACCTGTTCTGGTCGGATGGAATTTTCCATCTGTTCGGGACTCGTCCGGCTGCGTTTGCTGCCAGTTATGAGGCTTTCATGGAGCGGGTTCATCCGGAAGACAGAAGCATGGTGGACGATGCTGTGAAAGCCACTCTTGAAACGGGCGCTCCCTATGCGATTGATCATCGGATCGTGCGCCCGGATGGCACCATTCGTATCGTGCGTGAAAGTGCTGAGGTGGTGCGCGATGAACAAGGCAAGCCCATCCGCATGAGCGGTATCGTGCAGGATGTCACCGAACGGCGGCAGGCGGAGCAGATATTGCAGGATAAGGACGCGCATCTTGAGTTTATTGCGTATCACGATGCGCTGACTGGCTTGCCAAATCGCGCTTTGCTGATGGACCGGTTACATCATGCAGCCAGCCTGACCGACCGGACTGGTGACCGGATGGCCTTGCTGTTCATTGATCTGGACCGTTTCAAGACGATCAACGACAGCCTGGGGCACGCCGTGGGCGATACCGTATTGCAGACCGTTGCCGACCGCCTGAAAACCTTGGTGAGGGAAGTCGATACCCTGTCGCGCCTGGGCGGAGATGAGTTCGTCGTTCTGCTTGAAACCATACAGGACGGTCGTGAAGCGGCGTTGGTGGCGGAAAAGATCATTCATGCTCTGGAAAAAGTTCTGGTGGTTGGCAACTATCCTTTACATATTTCGGCCAGCATAGGCATCAGCCTGTATCCCGAAGATGGCAAGGATGCCGAGACGCTCATGAAGCACGCCGATGCGGCCATGTACAAGGCCAAGGAGGGTGGACGTAACAGTTTTCATTTCTATGAACACGGGATCACCGAGCGCGCGATGCGGCGCATTCAACTGGAGTCAAAATTGCGTGCCGCGTTTGATCAGCGCGCCTTTGAGGTGCATTTTCAGCCACTGGTTTGTCTGGAAACCAAGCGCATCTATGGTGCAGAGGCCTTGATGCGCTGGTTCGACCCGCAGGAGGGGACCATCTCCCCTGATCATTTCATCCCATTGGCTGAAGATACGGGTCTGATCATTCCCATGGGCGAGTGGATCATCCATCGGGTGTGTCTGACGCTGAAAAAATGGGAGGCTCAAGGCGTTCAACTCGATGACTTTGCCATGCACATCAACCTCTCGGTCAAGCAATTGATGCAGAAAGGCCTGCCACGCAGGTTGGCGGATCTGCTTGCTGAAACTGCAGTCCAGCCTGAATGGATTGTTCTGGAGTTGACCGAAAGCAGCATTATGGAAAGCGAAGCGCTTGGCCTGGATGTATTGACTGCATTGCGCCAGATCGGCGTTCGTATCGCCATTGATGATTTCGGGACGGGCCATTCCTCGTTAAGCCGTCTAAAACAGTTACCCATCAGCGAGCTCAAGATCGATCGCAGTTTCATCCGGGATATTGATGAAGATGCGGGCGATGCCGCCATTGTTCAGACCATCCTCGCGCTGTCGTCCAACCTCGGCCTGCAAGTCATTGCCGAAGGCGTCGAGCATGCCAGTCAGGAGGCCTTCCTGCTACAAAATGGCTGTATCCGTGCGCAAGGGAATTACTATGCCAACCCCATGCCGGAGCATGAGTTGTTGCCCTTGCTGCTTGGAAAAAAGACGCTTCCGGCGACCCCATCGGTAACCCGCTGACGCCCCTGCGCCCGGAATGACGATTCGTTAGTAATGCGGGGGCAGTTCGTCGCGCAGGGTACGGGTTTCGCCCGGTTGTGCATCCTTGAGTTGCTGATGCAGCAGGCGAATTTGTTGCTGCAGCAAATCGATTTGCCCCTGCTGGCGAATCACGGTCTGGTTGAGTGTTTCGATCAGATCTTCGGCAAAGACCATCTTGGCTTCGAGTTCGTTGAGGCGGGCTTCCATCATTGTGCAGACGCGCGTAACAGCGGCGTTACCAGTTTCTCCAGCCGGGGATAATGCACCTGCCCGGCAATTTTGTGGCGAATGCGGCCCTCTGTATCGACGATGAACGAGGTGGGCACGCTGCCGACATGGCCGAACGCAGCCGTCACGGACGGGTTGGTGGGCGCGGCCATGAAGCTGTAGCCCTTGCCTTTCATCCACGCGGTGATTTTCTCGGGCGTGTCGTCTATGCTGATCGAGATGACTTCAAAGCCCTGGCCACGATAGTCCTGCCAGAACGAATCAATGACGGGTTTTTCCTTGCGGCAATAGGGGCACCAGGTCGCCCAGAAGTTCACCAGCACGACTTTTCCTTTGAGGCTGTCGCTGCTCAGTACCTGGTTGTCAGGCAGGGTGACTTGCCAGGCCGGGACCACGCGGTTTTCTTCGCTGACCTCGGCGGGTGGACGAAACCACAGCCAGGCGATCAAACCCAGTAAAATCAGGGTCAGCGGACTTGGTGTCCATTTCCTGGCTGTTTTAATCAGATCGGCGGCGCGTTTATCCATGTTGTGGCTGAAATCGTTTCATATTGTGATGGTGGTGAGCTGGTTTGCCGGCCTGTTCTATCTGCCGCGCTTATTCGTCAATCTGGCGATGGAGTCGAACGACGCCACTTATGATCGGCTGCTGCTGATGTCGCGCAAATTGTATCGTTTTGTTTCACCCATCATGTGGCTGACGCTGATTACAGGCACGTGGCTGTGGCTGGCGTACTTCCCGCTCAGCATGAACTGGATGTGGGCCAAGCTTGGCCTGGTTGCCGGTCTGGTTGGCTATCATCTGGTCTGCAAGAATCTGCTGTGTGCGTTTGAGGCCAGACAGAACACCAAGTCACATGTCTGGTTCCGCTGGTTCAATGAAATCCCGGTGATCGTGTTGCTGGTCGTGGTGCTGCTGGTGGTGCTGAAGCCGTTTTAACTTCTTTTTTCATCCGCGAAGGACGCGAAGAATCGCGAAGTAAAAGAACCAATATTTCTTGAGGTTTTCTTCGCGTCCCTTCGCGTCCTTCGCGGATAAATTTTCTTTTGAAAGCATTCCTTGAAACCCGAATCCCGCCGTAAACCATCGCCGCACCCTGTTCGCCCCGAGCGCGAGGCGTTGCCGCCTGCAAGCCACTTTGCCACCTGTCCGCGTGGACTGGAGGCCCTGCTCGAAGCCGAACTCCAGGCCGCAGGCGCAACCATTGTGCGCCAGGTGCCTGCAGGCGTGCTGTTCATGGCGGATGCCGCCACCGAGATGCGAGCCAACCTCGGTTCGCGCATTGCCACCCGCATCCTGCGCAAGGTAGGCTACACCCGCTATCACAAGGAAGAGCACATCTATCGCGCTGCGCTTGATTTGCCGTGGCCCGCATGGTTCGACGTGAAGAAAACCATTGCGGTGAAGGTCGGTGCGCAGAATGCGCCGCTGAAAAGCCTGAATTTCATCACGCTCAAGATCAAGGATGCGATTTGCGACCGCTTTCGCGAGGAAACGCGCGAGCGTCCGAGTGTGGACACCGAATCCCCCGATGTGCCGGTGTATGCCTTCTTTACGTCGGATGCCGTCACCTTTTATCTCGACACCTCCGGTGAGCCGCTGTTCAAGCGCGGGTTCAAGCGCGAGGCCAGCGCGGCATCAATCAAGGAAAACCTGGCAGCGGGGCTGCTGATGCTGTCTGGCTGGGTTCCGGGTACACCATTACTCGATCCGATGTGTGGCGCCGGAACCATCCTGCTCGAGGCGGCAGACATGGCACTGAACCGTGCGCCGGGCCGCGGGCGCCACTTTGCATTCGAGCACTATCGTGATTTTGATGCGGCGCTGTGGAAGCGCATCAAGAAGGAAGCGCAGGCCCAGGAAAAGCCGTTGGCGAAGCTGCCAATTTTTGGGGCCGACCAGGATCGCTGGGTGCTGGACAAGGCGCGCAACAATCTTGCGGTTGCGGGTTATGACGAGGTGATCGACCTGCAAGTGTCGGATGCGCTTGAGCTGAAAGCGCCGACGCCCGAGGGCACCATCGTGACCAATCCGCCTTACGGTGAACGTATCGGCGAAGCTGAAGAACTGGCCGAGTGGTATCCGCAACTGGGAGACTGGCTGAAGAAAAACTTCAGTGGTTGGGAGGCGTGGATTATTTCCGGCGACCCCCTGTTGCCCAAGTTGTTCGGTCTTAAAGCCAGCCGACGCATCCCGTTGTTCAATGGCCCGATCGAAACCCGCTTTCTGCAATACAAGATCGTTGCGGGCCAGATGCGCCCAAATAAAACCGCGACGCCTGCGGCCTGAAAGCGGCCGGCATGCTTACCGCTTCGCTTCGGCTAACAGGCGTTCTCGACAAGGGTGCCGAGGTGGCTCGCAGCTACTATCTGATGGCTGATTTCGGTGCATCAGGCAGGGGAACGGTGTCGATCATTCCGATGTCTCTGGGCGCACCGATGCCGGATGACGATTATCTGGACGTGAAATACGATGGCGAAGAAGACGCACTGAAAGCCGCGGCGGAGGCGATCAGGTCGCTACCGGGCAATCAGGGGCTGGAGGTAAGGGCGGTGATCAATCCCGGGTAGGAAGGGGCCAGGGAAACGCTGAGCAAGTCCTTCGACAGGCTCAGGACGAACGGCAAGTGGTTGATTTCGTTCGTGGTGAGCTAGAGTCGAACCACACAGCAAACCAACTTGTTCAGTATCTCCCTAGACAATATCCAGGTGGTCCAGTCCGGACATCATGTCGCGGCCTTTGGCATCCTGGCCGTGCAGCTTGATTTTCAGTCGCAGGTCGTTAAGGCTGTCTGCGTTCCTGAGAGCATCTTCATAGCTAATCATTCCCGCTTCGTACAGATCGAACAGCGCCTGATCGAAGGTCTGCATGCCGAGTTCGCGTGACTTCGACATGAGTTCCTTGATTTCGTGAACCTGGCCCTTGAAAATCAGGTCGGCGATCAGGGGCGAGTTCAGCAGGATTTCAACGGCTGCAACGCGTCCATTGGTGCCTTTACGCGGGATCAGGCGCTGCGAAATGAAGGCCTTGAGGTTGAGCGACAAGTCCATCAGCAACTGTGCACGACGCTCTTCCGGGAAGAAGTTGATGATGCGGTCGAGTGCCTGGTTGGCGCTGTTGGCGTGCAGGGTCGACAGGCACAGGTGGCCGGTCTCGGCAAAAGCAATGGCGTATTCCATGGTGTCGCGGTCGCGAATTTCGCCGATGAGAATGACGTCTGGCGCCTGACGCAGAGTGTTTTTGAGCGCCGAAAACCAGTTGTCGGTATCGATGCCGACTTCACGCTGGGTGATGATGGATTTCTTGTGTTCGTGGACGTATTCGATCGGGTCTTCGACCGTGATGATGTGGTCGGCCGCATGTTCATTGCGATGCCCGACCATGGCCGCCAGCGAGGTTGACTTGCCCGAGCCGGTGGCACCCACGAAAATAACCAGTCCCCGCTTGATCATGGCCACATCGTTCAGAATGGGCGGCAGGTTCAGCGAATCCATTTTCGGGATTTTGGTGTTGATCGTCCGCATCACAACGCCCACACGCCCTTGCTGGACAAAGACGTTGACACGGAAACGACCGATTTCCGGCGGGCTGATAGCGAAGTTGGATTCGTTGGTGGCTTCGAAATCCTTCCACTGCCGCTCGTTCATGATCGAGTGCGCCAGTTCGCTGGTATGCGCAGGTGTCAGGCTCTGGTTCGACACAGGCGTGATCTTGCCGTCGACCTTGATCGCGGGCGGAAAGCCGGCGGTAATGAAAAGGTCAGACGCGTTTTTTGCCAGCATCAGCCGTAATAGATCGTGGACGGTTTTTTCAGCATTCATTGTTTAGCCCTCAACCCAGGAATGAGTCTTTGTTTTGTGCTGCATTGCGTGCAATGCCCGAGGCGACGATGTTGCGTTTGACCAGATCCTGCAAGCACTGGTCGAGCGTCTGCATGCCGATGTTGCCGCCGGTCTGGATGGCTGAATACATCTGGGCAACCTTGCCTTCACGGATCAGGTTGCGGATGGCTGGTGTGCCAATCATGATTTCATGTGCGGCGACGCGGCCATTGCCGTCCTTGGTTTTCAACAGGGTCTGCGAGATCACCGCACGCAGGGATTCGGACAGCATCGAACGCACCATTTCCTTTTCGGCGGCCGGGAACACGTCGACCACGCGGTCGATGGTTTTGGCGGCAGACGAAGTGTGCAGCGTGCCGAATACCAGGTGACCGGTTTCAGCCGCAGTCAGCGCAAGGCGGATGGTTTCCAGGTCGCGCAATTCGCCGACCAGAATGACGTCCGGGTCTTCCCGCAGCGCCGAGCGCAAGGCGTTGTTGAATGACAGGGTGTGTGGTCCGACTTCGCGCTGGTTGATCAGGCATTTTTTGCTCTGATGCACGAATTCGATCGGATCTTCAACGGTGAGAATGTGTGCGTACTGGTTTTCGTTAACGTAGTCCATCATGGCCGCCAGCGTGGTGGACTTGCCTGAACCCGTTGGACCGGTGACCAGCACGATGCCGCGCGGCTGGTCTGAAATTTCCTTGAAGATAGGCGGGCAGTTGAGTTCTTCCAGCGACAGCACCTTGGAGGGAATCGTCCGGAATACCGCGCCAGCGCCGTACTGCTGGTTGAAGGCATTGACGCGGAAACGCGCCAGCGAGGGAATTTCAAACGAGAAGTCGATTTCCAGCGTTTCTTCGTACACCTTGCGCTGGCTGTCGTTCATGATGTCGTACACCATGCGGTGCACGTCCTTGTGATCCATCGGCGGCAGGTTGATGCGGCGAATATCGCCGTTGACGCGGATCATCGGCGGCAGGCTTGCCGAGAGGTGTAAATCAGACGCTTTGTTCTTGACGGAAAATGCCAGCAACTCAGAAATATCCACGCGTGCCTCTCTCAGTATTGGGTGGGGGTTTTGACAGATAATAAACCCAATGGATAACGACTCGACAAAGCGAAAACTTGAGCTTGGCATGACAGATGCTTATCTCATGCCAGATAAGCGTTTGCGTGTGGTGCAGGATCGGATTGCACAAGCGGCTTCTGCTGCCGGGCGAAAACCGCCTGACGTAAACTTGCTGGCGGTCAGCAAGACATTCGATGCCGATGCCGTACGCAGACTGGCGGCATGCGGTCAGCTTGAATTCGGTGAAAACTACCTGCAGGAAGCCCTGGCAAAGCAGGCTCAACTCATCGATTTGCCGTTGGTTTGGCATTTCATCGGGCCGATACAGAGCAACAAGACTCGCTCCATCGCCGAGAATTTCAGCTGGGTGCACAGTCTTGACCGCTTGAAAATTGCCGAACGCCTGTCCACGCAGCGCCCCGCCGGTTTGCTTCCTCTGCAGGTGTGTATCGAACTTAACGTCAGTGGTGAGACCAGCAAGGGCGGGGTGACCCTGACGGAGCTGCCGGCGCTGGCCGACGCCGTGGCGGCGCTGCCACGGTTGCAACTGCGTGGTTTGATGGCGATCCCGGCCCCTGCGTCTGATGTGGCTGGGCAGCGCGCGGCTTTTCGGCAGGTGCGCGAGGCGTTCGAGGGATTGAATGCGCGCGGGCACGTGTTCGACACCCTGTCGATGGGGATGTCATCGGATCTGGAAGCGGCCATACTGGAAGGCGCAACGATTGTGCGCGTTGGAACGGCACTATTTGGTGAAAGGAACACTACACATGCATAAAGTCAGTTTTATCGGAGGCGGCAATATGGCCGCCGCCATCATCGGCGGCCTGATTGCCAGCGGCACCTCGCCCTCCGACATCGAGGTGGTGGAGATCAATGCCGATGCGCGCGCCCTGCTGGCCGCCCGGTTTGGCGTGGTGACGCAGTCGGATGTATCGCAGGCAAGGCTGCATGCCCTGATCGTGCTGGCAGTGAAGCCCCAAACCTTGCCTGAAGCGTCGGCAGCCCTGGCATCGCGCCTCAAGGGCCAGCTGGTGGTTTCAATTGCCGCCGGGGTGCGGGTGGCCGACCTTGCCCGCTGGTTGGGGGGGTACGAGCGGATCGTGCGTGCCATGCCGAACACCCCGGCGCTGGTGCAGGCCGGAATTACCGGCTTGTTTGCGCCGCCCGCCGTCAGCAGCGACGCGCGCTCACAGGCCGAAGCGGTGATGCGTGCCGTCGGTGGCGTCGTGTGGGTGGGCGATGAGCCGATGCTGGACGGCGTCACCGCTGTGTCGGGGAGTGGACCCGCCTACGTGTTCTATTGCATCGAGTCGCTGGAAGCGGCTGCCGTAGCACAAGGCCTGTCGTTGGCCACGGCCCGTCAGTTGGCACTGCAAACCTTCTTTGGCGCGGCCAAGCTGGCGCTGGAATCGAGCGAGGAGCCCGCCGTGTTGCGGCAGCGGGTGACATCCAAGGGCGGTACCACCGAGCGTGGCGTGGCTGCCCTGGAAGCTGCGGACCTCAAGCACGCCTTTGAGCAGGCGGTGGAAGCAGCCAGTCGCCGCAGCGCCGAGTTGGGCGACGAACTGGGACGGCTGGCATGATTGCAGGGGCGCTGGGTTTTCTGCTGCAGACGCTGGGCAATCTGTTTGTGATTGCCGTGTTGCTGCGTTTCATGATGCAGTTGTTCAGGGTGCCCTTCCGCAATCCCTTTGCCCAGTTCATCGTGGCGCTCACCGACTTTGCGGTCAAACCGCTGCGTCGGGTGGTGCCGGGCCTGCTTGGTCTGGACTGGGCATGTCTGGTGTTGGCCTGGCTGGTTGAACTGACGGTGGTGACGGCAGGATACTGGCTGGATGACTTTCCGTTTGCACTGGCCGGGGCCCAGATATGGCCGGTGATGATGGGGCTGGCTGTCGTGCGCCTATTGAGCCTGGCG
The DNA here is from genome assembly GCA_031426895.1 of Thiobacillus sp. GTDB lineage: Bacteria > Pseudomonadota > Gammaproteobacteria > Burkholderiales > Thiobacillaceae > Thiobacillus. Next base: position 16,355 of record JASJPE010000010.1, read on the forward strand.
GTTTACATGATTATCGGCCTTACGCTGGTGCGCGCGGTGCTGTCGTGGGTCAATACGAACACGCCGCTGATGCCAGTGGTTTACGAATTGACCGAACCTTTCCTGCGGCCTTTGCGGCGCATCGTGCCCATGGTGTCGAATGTCGACCTGACCCCGCTGGTGTTGTTCATCCTGTGCCAGTTGATCCTGATGGTGCCGATTCTGGCGCTGGAGCGGGCGCTGCTTGGATCGCTCTGATCCCAATACTGTTCGGTTAGGCCGTTCGTGGTGAGCTTGTCGAACCACCTGTCGCGACCCAAAGCCCTTCGACAAGCTCAGGGCGAACGGATCGAAGTTAAGTGAACAGTATTGGCTCCGATACGCCCGTCTGGGCACATCGCCACGGCCCGGACTGGATGCTGGAATTGCACGTGCAGCCGGGCGCCAAATTTACGGCCGTGGTGGGTGAACACGGGGGCCGGCTCAAGCTAAAGATTTCTGCGCCAGCAGTCGATAACAAGGCGAATACGTTTCTGCTGGCATGGCTCGCCACGCAACTGGGGGTACCGAAATCATCGGTGCAACTGGTGCGTGGCGAAACCGCGCGGCAGAAAACGGTGTTGGTGCGCGGGGTTGCGTGCCCTTGGCTTGATATCGAGAACAACAGAAAGACATGAGTATTCACCTCGAACAGGAAGTAGCCGATTTCAGCGAACGGCGCATGCGGCTGGCAACAGCCATGACCGACTATGCCGACTGGCTCGACCGTCAGCATGGCATCGATGCCGAGCGCACCCTGCGTCTGGCCGACACCGCGTCCAGCCTGCGCCAGGACAAGCTGGTGGTGGCTTTTGTCGCCGAGTTCTCGCGCGGCAAGACCGAGCTCATCAACGCCCTGTTTTTTGCCGACCATGGCCAGCGGCTCTTGCCGTCCGATGCCGGGCGCACCACCATGTGCCCGACCGAGTTGTCCTACACCCCGGACGAAGCCCCCAGCCTGAGCCTGCTACCCATTGAGTCGCGCCGCCGTAGCGAATCGCTGGCGCAACTCAAGCACATGCCGATCGAATGGTGCCGGATTACGCTCGACCCGACTGACCCGCGCCAGTTGCAGGACAATCTGAAAAAACTCACCGAAACCAAATCCATGCCGGCTGTGGACGCCATCGAAATGGGGCTGTGGAACGGTGAAGATCCCAGCGAACGCCATCAACTGCGTGCCGATGGCACCGTCGATGTGCCCGCCTGGCGTTATGCCCTGGTCAATTACCCGCATCCCATGCTGCAGGCCGGACTGACGATTCTGGATACGCCCGGACTCAACGCACTGGGTGCGGAGCCTGAGTTGACCCTGTCCGTGATTCCCAATGCCCATGCCGTGATGTTCCTGTTGGGATCCGATACCGGGGTGACGCGCTCAGATCTGGAAATCTGGCAAAAGCATGTCCACCGCCATGCCAACTACCATGTGGCGGTGCTGAACAAGATCGACATGCTGTGGGATGAACTCAAAAATGATTCCGAGGTGCATGCCACCATCGAGCGACAAGCCGAGGAAACCGCACGCGTACTGAAGTTGCCGCGCAGCCGGGTATTTGCGGTGTCGGCGCAAAAAGCACTGACCGCGAAAATACGGGGCGATGCCGAACTGCGCGTGCGTTCCGGTATCGATTCACTCGAATATCTGCTGGCGCATCAGGTGATCCCGGCGCGACGTGACATGCTTTATCACGCGGTCAGTCGTGAAGTGTCTATCTTGCTGGAAGAGAGCCGGTCGGACATGTCCGCACGCATCAAGCGCAGTAGTGACGAATTGATCCAGCTGACCCAGCTATCGGGCAAGAACCGCGAACTGATCGAGCAGACGCGCGCGGCCCTGCAGCGTGAGAAAGATAGCTACGATGCCACCGCCGATCAATTCCGCGCCACCCGGAAAATGCTAAAAGCGCAGGGGGAGCATTTGTTGTCGCATATGTCGGAAGCCACGCTCAATACCATTCTGAGCAATGGGCGTGAGGCGATGGACGACAGCTGGACCACACGCGGCCTGACCAACAGTATCCGCCAACTGTGCGAGGAGATGAACACCCGTTTTCAGCACGCAACCCAGCTGGCCGACAACATGCTGGATGCGCTGGATCAGGCTTATATCCGTTTCCATCGCCTGCATAAACTGCCGAAAATGCAGGTGCCGCGACTGGATCTGGGTGCGTACCGTAATCGCTTGAATGCAGTGATGAACGAATCAGCCGCTTTTTGCAAGGATCCGGCCAACCTGCTGCTGGAAAAGCGGTTCATGATTCGGCGCTTTTACGCCAGCCTCGCCGAAGAGGCACACAAGGCCTGCAAATTGGCGCGAACGGAGGCGGAACGCTGGTTGCGTATTGCACTCGATCCCATCATGACCCGTATTCGCGAACACAAGCAGTATCTCGATACACGGCTGGAAAGCCTGCAGCGCATACTGGCGAACATGGGTACGCTGCACAACCGCATGGCCCAGATCAAGGCCAATATTGGCAGTCTGCGGAATGAGAAAGCAGAACTGGCGCGGATTGCAGGGCAACTTACTGTGTGATGTCTTTTTTCCGGTTCAGTGCCCCGGCTTAAGGCGGGGCCTCTGAAACATGGTGGCGTCCGAATCAGATATTGAGTCGGCCCAACAAGGTCAATGTTTTTTCCGGGTCGGTATTTTTCAAAAGGCGCTGTGTGATGGGCGCCAACTCCTCCAGAGACGACCTCAGTATCTGTTGCTTGACCTGCAACAGGCTGGCGGGCTGCATTGAAAACGTGCGCAAGCCCAATCCCAACAGCAGGCGCGTCAGTTGCGGATCACCTGCCATTTCACCGCACACGGAAACGGGTTTCCCTGCCTTCTGTCCGGCACGGATGGTGTGTTGAACGAGTTGCAGCACGGCCGGATGCAGGGGGTCGTACAGATGTGCGACGCTGTCGTCGGCGCGGTCGATTGCCAGTGTGTACTGAATCAGATCGTTGGTGCCAATCGATAAAAAATCCAGCTGATCGGCAAAAAATGCGGCTGACAGGGCGGCGGCAGGGACTTCGATCATGCCCCCCACCTGAATACCCTCGTCGAACTTCAGACCATCCTTGCGCAGCGAGGCTTTGGCTTTATCAATGTGCTGCAGGGTTTGCCTGAGTTCGACAAAGTTGGCCAGCATGGGGATGAGCATGCGTACCTGCCCGTGTTGCGATGCACGCAAAATCGCACGCAACTGGGTGTGGAACAGGCCGGGTTCGACCAGGCACAGGCGGATGGCACGCAGACCCAGCGCCGGATTGTCGGCCACGGTGTGGCCCCATGGCGCCTGTTTGTCTGCGCCCAGGTCGAGTGTGCGGATGGTGACGGGCTTGCCATCCAGTGCTTCAGTCACCGCCCGGTAGGAAGCGTATTGTTCATCCTCGGTGGGCAGGTCGCTGCGGTTCAGGAACAGAAATTCGCTGCGAAACAGGCCAATGCCGTGCGCCCCCGCCGTTTTGACCGCGTCCACATCCTGCAGCAATTCGATGTTTGCCATCAATTCGATCGGGGTGCCATCGAGTGTCGCGGACTTGCTGGTTTTCAGGCGTTTCAGCTTGTCGGTGTCGATCAGCCACTGATTCTGTCGCAGCCGGTATTCGGTCAGTACGGATTCGTCAGGGTTGACGATCACCACACCATCACGACCGTCGACGATCAGCAGATCGTGATCGCGAATCAGGCCACGCGCATTGTGCAAGGCCATCACGGACGGGATCGCCATGCTGCGCGCCAGAATCGCGGTGTGCGACGTGGAGCCGCCCAGGTCCGTGATGAACGCAGCGAAATGCACGGTTTTGAACAGGGCCATGTCAGCCGGCGACAACTCGTGCGCGACCAGAATGCGCTCGACATCGAAGTCGATATCCAGCGGCAAATGGCTGGGATGGCCGGTCAACGATTTCAGCACGCGCTGCACCACCTGCACCACGTCTTCCTGGCGGCTGCGCAGATAGGCGTCGTCGATTTCCTCGAAGCGCGCAACCAGGGCTTCCATTTGCTGGGCCAGCGCCCATTCGGCATTGCACTGCGTTTCGCTGATCAGGCGTTTGGGTTCCTCGGCGATCATCGAATCGCCGAGGAACATCAAATGCATGTCGAGGAAGGCGGAGAGTTCTGACGGTGCGTTGGCTGGAATGCTGTTGCGCAGGGTTTCGAGTTCGGCGCGAGTGGACTCTATAGCCTCATCAAAGCGGGCCAGCTCGTCAGGAATGTACTTGTGGTCGAGCATGTACTGCGGCACTTCGACTCGCGCGTGGGAGGCGATGTGCGCGTAACCAATGGCGATGCCGCCCGAAACACCGATGCCGTGCAGGGAAAAGCTCATATCCTGGAAACCACAGTTGGACGCGTCCGATGGTGCGTCTGGGTGGGCGGCAACCGCGAAGCAAGGAGGCGGCAGGCCGGGGCCTGCAACGACGAGCGACAAAGGCTGGCGTCCGCCCGGGCGTGCCAGCGGGTGCGTAGCGGGCTTGCCATGGCGCTGAGGCTGATCGAAGGCGAAAAACCAATATTCATGCTGAGGTCCGGGGGCGACGAGTGGTCAACTGTGGTTTTCAGGATAAATCCTCTCCGAATCCGCTGGCGATCAGATCGGACAGGGTGTCGATGGCTTCGACCTCGTCCTCGCCGTCGGTTTCCAGGGTGATGACGCTGCCCTTGGCGGCAGCCAGCATCATCAGGCCCATGATGCTTTTGGCATTGATGCGACGACCGTTGCGGGTCATGAATACCTGGCTTTTGAAATTTGACGCCACCTGGGTCAGCTTGGCGGACGGGCGCGCATGCAGCCCGAGCTTGTTGACGATTTCAACGTCCCGTTGCTGCATGGCACATGGTCTCGGAAATATGGTTGATGCTGTTGCGCGCGCCTTCGACGATGTGTTCGATGAGTTGCGGCAGCGGCAGGGTGTCACGATAGTTCAGCGCCTTCAGCAGCATGGGCAGATTGACGCCAGATACGCCTTCGATGTGGCTGGGCTCAAGAATCCGGCACAGTGTATTGCTGGGGGTGGCGCCATAGATGTCGGTCAACACCAGGATGCCATCGCCTTCGTCCAGATCGGTCAGGATGGCTTGCAGAACTTTCTGCCGCTCATCGGGGTCGGCGTGGCCGATGAAATCCAGCGCAGCGAGACCGCGCGGCCGCTGTCCCAACACGTGGGTGGCGCATTCGATCAGGCTGTCGGGCAGCGAACCGTGAGCGACGATGAGAATACCTATCATGGGGCGAGGGCGTCAGTCTAAAAACAGCATTCTAACGCCCATGGCAGCGTGTTCCCCCTCCCCAGCTCTGATGGAGCTGCTAATCATTCGACTAAGCCCGCAAGCGGGCAAGTCGCTGGTTATCCCCCGCTTACGGGAGAGGGGGCAAACGTCATGCCCAAACCGATCAACGAAGACGGGCCTTCATCGCAGGCGAGACGTGAATCCGGCTTGCGGCATCCACGGCCAGATAGTCGGCCACACCCAGTTGGGCAGCGTGATCAGCCAGCTTGGTTGCAGCATCAATAAACAGCGGTTTCGACAAGGCATCCGAGCGCGTGCCTGCGTGTTTGCCGGTAACCAGTACGGTCACCGATTGCATGTCGGTGGTGGGGAAGCCGGTGCGTGGGTCGATCAAATGGCTGTAGCGATGCCCGGCAACCTCAAAGTAGCGCTGGTAGTCGCCCGAGGTGCCGATGGCTTCGCCGTCGTGCAAGTCCAGGGTAGCGAGCGTGCCTGGTTTGCGTGGGTGCTGGATGCCGACGCGCCAGGGGCGATCGCCGTGTGCGCCGAGTGCGATTACATTGCCGCCGATATTCACCAGCGCGTGGCGGATGCCGTGTGCTTTCAGGATGCCAACTGCCTCATCGAGTGCACGCCCCTTGGCATAACCGCCGAGATCCAGTTGCACTGCCGGGTTGTTGCTCCAGATTGTGTTGTCCTCAAACTGCAGGTCGCCCATGCGCGGCGCCGCTTTCACCCAGCGTGCGATGGCGGCCGCATCCGGGACCCGTGCCTGCGGCGTGTCGGCATGAAAGCCCCACAGTGCAATCAGTTCACCGATGGCAGGATTGAATAGGTCACCTGATTGGATCGACAGCGTTTGCGCATCGCGCAGCATTGCCGCGAGTTCGGGTGTAACCGAGACGCGTTGCCCGCGGGCCAGCCCGGCGTTGAGCCGTGACAGTTCACTGGGCTGCCAGGCGTGCAGCGTGCGGTGTAATTCATCGAAGCGCGCCAGCACTGCGCTAGTGGCTGCCTGGGCCTGTTCCTTGGGCGCGCCGTAGACGCTGACTTCCACCAGCGTACCGAATACGTAGGACTGTTGCTGAACCAGCGGTGGCGGACTACAGGCAGTCAGCACCCATAGCAGAAATAACCCCAGGCCATGTCGCGCCGCATTCAAGTGTGCGCCTTGCATCAGTAGTGAATGGTGGTTGAACAGTTGCGCTCTATCGCTGCGATGAACTGGGCTGCCACGTCATGTCCGGTTTGTGTGGTGATTTCCTGGAATCCGGTGGGGCTGGTGACATTAATCTCGGTGAGGCAATTACCGATCACATCGAGGCCGGCCAGGAAAATGCCGTGCTCCTTGGCCCACGGGGCAATGGTTTCGGCGATATGGAGATCGCGTGCCGACAGAGGCTGCGCTCGCGCGGTACCGCCCGCTGCGAGGTTGCCGCGTGTTTCGCCCGCCTTGGGAATGCGGGCCAGCGCCCAGGGTACGACCTCGCCATCAATCAGCAGGATGCGTTTGTCGCCTTCACTGATGGCAGGCAGATAGCGTTGCGCCATGATGGCGCGGCGGCCATTTTGCGTCAGCGTTTCCAGAATGGCATTGCGGTTGAGGTCGGTCAGCGTCAATCGGAAAATCCCGCTGCCGCCCATTTCAGTCAGCGGTTTGACGATGATGTCGTGATGCTCGTCGAGAAAGGCGTTGATCACCGACGCGTCAGCACTTACCTGCGTGGGCGTGATGAATTGCGGGAAGTTGAGGATGGCCAGCTTTTCGTTGAATTCACGCAGGCATGCAGGCCGGTTCAGCACCCGTGCGCCATTGGTTTCCGCAACTTCCAGCAAGTGAGTGGCAAGCAGATAATCGATATCTACTGGCGGGTCGGTCCGCATCACCACAGCGTTAAACGCTTTCAGCGCGTAGTTTTCGATGTGGACAATGCGATACCAGTCGTCATCCGGATTGATTTCCAGAGCCGCGCAATTGGCGCGGACATAACTATCCTGGAGGGATAGCTGATGTGCTTCGGTGGTGTAAACGGCGTGGCCACGCGCCACGGCTGCACGCATCATCGCAACCGAACTGTCCTTGCAGGCTTTGAGGCTTACCAGCGGGTCGACAATAAATAGCAGCTTCATGCGGTCTCGTTCAGGGCTTCATCGAGTTCAATGCTGGCGGCCAGCATGGCCAGCCGTGCAATCACGCCATAAGCATAGAAGCGGTTGGGGGCGGCGTCAGGGTTGGCGCTGCGGTCGGGTGTCAGACAGGACTCATCGAACGCCAGCGGCACGAAGTGCATGCCGGGGCTGTTGAGATTTTCGTCCGAGCCGCGGCCGGTGTGCACGCGGTAAAACCCGCCCACCACGAAGTGGTCAAGCATGTAGACCACCGGCTCGGCAACGGCACCGTTGATGCTCTCGAAGGTATAGACGCCTTCCTGGATCAGTACCTCGCTGAATGCGAGGCCTTCCTTGCCGACCGCCATCTTGTTGCGCTGCTTGCGGTTGAGTTCGCGCACGTCGTCCGGTGATTTCACCGTCATGATGCCCATGCCGTAGGTGCCGGCATCCGCCTTCACGATGACGAAGGGCGGCTGGTCGATGCTGTATTCGGTGTACTTGGTGCGAATCTTGTCGAGCATGTCGCCCACTTTTTCGGCCAGGCAGGCTTCACCCTGGCGTGCCTGAAAATCAATCTTGCCGCACTGGTTGAAATAGGGGTCAATCAGCCAGGGGTCGATGCCCACTAGCCGCGCGAATTCGCTGGCAACATGCTGATACGCGGCGAAGTGGCGCGACTTGCGACGCGTCGCCCAGCCACCGTGCAGCGGCGGCATGATGGTTTGTTCGATATCTTTGAGGATGTCCGGCACGCCGGCCGAGAGATCGTTGTTCAGCAACACTGCGCAGGGATCAAATCCTTCCAGCCCGATGCGATCGCCTTTGCGCACCAGGGGTTCCAGCGTGAGACGCCCACCTGCAGGCAGCTCCAGCGTGGTAGGTTCGGTAATCTCGGGAATCAAGGTGCCGATGCGTACGATGAGTCCGGTCTGGCGCAGGATGTGCGCGAGCACTGCCACGTTTTGCAAATAAAACGCGTTGCGGGTGTGATTCTCCGGGATGAGCAGCAAACGCTGGGCATCGGGGCAAATCTTTTCCACTGCACCCATCGCCGCGTGAATCGACAGCGACATAAAGGCCGGGTTGAGATTGTTGAAGCCGCCGGGAAACAGATTGGTGTCCACCGGCGCGAGCTTGAAGCCCGCGTTGCGGATATCGACCGAAGTGTAAAACGGCGCAGATTGCTCCTTCCATTGCTGGCGAAACCAGTGCTCGATGGTCGGCTGCGAATCGAGCAGACGCTTTTCCAGTTCCAATAGCGGGCCGGTGAGTGCGGTAGTAAGGTAAGGGACCATAGAATAGGGGATTCCAAGAATGCTTTTATTTTAGGCCAAGCCAGATGTTTGACATCGTTTTGTTTCAACCCGAAATTCCGCCGAATACCGGCAATCTTATCCGCCTGGCAGCCAACACGGGCTGTCGCTTGCATCTGATTGAACCGATGGGTTTTGATCTCAGTGACAAACAGGTTGCACGGGCTGGCCTGGATTATCACGACATGGCATGCGTTCAAGTGCATGCAGACTGGGAAGCGGCCAGGCAGGCGTTACCGGACCGGCGCTGGTTTGCGCTGACCACCAAGGGCAGCACGCGGTTTTCAGATATTCCATTCCAGCCCGACGATGTGCTGTTGTTTGGTCCGGAATCGCGCGGCCTGCCACCCGAAATCCTGGCGGAGTTCGATGTGGAGCGCCGCCTGCGCCTGCCGATGCTGCCAGGCTCACGCAGCATGAACTTGTCCAATGCCGTGAGCGTGGTTGTTTTCGAGGCGTGGAGGCAGAACGGTTTTGCCGGCGGGGGATAAGTGAGCGCACTGCAGGTGCGCAGCTTGCGTGCGGCTTAACCTGGCGATGAGTGTGTTGCATCTACCAATTGAATCCGCAATTCCACACGGGTCACATGGGGCTCAAGAGGATAGTTTTTCAAAGCCTCTCCTAGTATAGTCCGGCGAAAACACACCTCTTCAAGGCGCTTATTGATGACACTTTGTCCCTGCGGTTCCGAACATGAACTTGAGGATTGTTGCGGCCCTATCATTGACGGAGCCGCCGCGCTCACACCAGAAGCATTGATGCGGTCGCGCTATACCGCCTTTGTGCTGGGAAAGCTTGATCATATTGACCGTACCCACGCACCTGAAGTCCGCGATCATTTCAACCGTGCCGAGGCTGAACGCACAGTAGCTGAGGTCGACTGGCTCGGGTTTGATGTGCGCAATGCCAGCGAAAAGGGCGACAAAGGAAGTGTTGAATTTGCAATTCAGTTCCGCCGCGATGGCCAGGAACTGACGCAGCACGAAGTGTCGACCTTCCGTCGTGTGGATGGACGCTGGCTCTACGAGGGCGGGCAAGTCAGCGCAAAGGGCCCGCCTCGCCATGTCGTCAAAATTGGCCGTAACGATCCCTGCCCCTGCGGGTCAGGCAATAAATATAAGAAGTGCTGCGGCACATGAAGGGATTTGTACTGAATGGATCGGCGTTTTAACTGCACGGCGTGCGGAAAGTGTTGTTCTGGCTGGCTACCGCTGACGCTTGATGATGCGCTGAGGCACGCGGCGCGTTTTCCACTAGCTCTGGTTTGGACCCCGGTTCCTCAAGGCACTCGTGCTTTTTCCCTGACCGAACGACTTGGAACCACGATCAGGCTACGTAACCGTAAACAGATCGCCGTACTTATTGCGCTGACCGCCTATATCCCACCCTCTTTTCCCTGTCCGGAATTGACTACTGAAGGGCTGTGTGGCATTCATGCCAACAAGCCCTTGCGCTGTCGGACCATGCCCTTCTACCCATACCGCGAGGAACAAGATCAAGCCGATCTGCTGGTTCCACGCAAAGGTTGGGCTTGTGATATTTCAGAAACTGCGCCGATTGTTTATCACAACAAGACAATCGTCGAACGCACGGATTTCGACCATGAACGCAGGGAATTGCTCGAACAAGCCTCTACGATGCGCGTCTATGCCGAGTATGTTTTGAAATACATGCCATGGATCATCGACAGTCTTGGGGCCGTTGCACAGAAACCCGGAGGCAACGTGATTACCAGCCTGTCTTCCTTTCTGACTGCGATCAGAAGTATTGACGCGACAAGTCTGGCCGCGCAACAACTGCCCGTACTCAAAGAATATGCATCCAGAACTTCTGGCATTCCGGAACTGCATGACTATCAGCGCAATTACTCTGGCTGGATGAAGGAAATGGAGTGCCTGGCAAGATCTGGAAATCAGTCCAACTCTACCCAAACTCCGGATGGCCCACGTCAAGTGGACCACTGAAAGAGGAAAGCACGGAGTGTGATTACCCATTTTTCCCGTCATCATCAAAAGGCTGCTGATGGTAATCGTCTGCGCCGACCGTCAATTCGCAATCGTTGATTGAATCTTTACGCCTGCTTAAAGCTGCGGATGCAGACAGAGTGCCCCGTTTTTTGATGGATCCGAATTAAGAGCAAGGCGCGGCGCATGTTTTCGCACCGTCGCCGGTTCGACCATCGTTCAAAACTCGGCCTTGATTTCCCGATTGAGCAGGTCATTTACGGCTTGGGCGGCCGGCATACCTTCGAACAGCACCTGGTTGACTGCACGGGTGATGGGCATGTCGACGCTGAGTTCGGTGGCGAGAGCGGAAGCCTCGCGTGCGGTGGTGACGCCTTCTGCAACATGACCCAGTTCATCGAGAATACTGTCGAGCGCCTGGCCACGCGCAATCCGCAGGCCTACCTGGCGATTGCGTGAGAGATCGCCGGTGGTGGTGAGGATGAGATCACCGAGGCCGGATAAACCCATGAAGGTTTCGAAACGGCCGCCCAAGCGGCTGCCAAGCCGGGTGATTTCGGCTAGTCCCCGTGTGATCAGGGCAGCACGGGCATTGTGGCCGAGTTGTAATCCGTCGCAGATGCCCGCAGCAATGGCCATGACGTTTTTCAGCGCGCCGCCGACTTCGACACCGACGACATCGTCGTGCGCGTAGATACGCAGGCGCTGGCCGGACAGGGCTTCTGCCAATCGTTGCGCCAGCGCGGTGTCGTGTGAGGCCAGCGTGAGTGCGGTAGGGTAGCCCTGCGCCACTTCCTGGGCAAAACTGGGGCCGGACAGCACGCCCGTATGCGGGTGTGTCGGCAGGAGTTCAGAAACGAGTTGATGCGGGAGTTTCCGGCTGCCGGGTTCAAAGCCTTTGCACACCCAGACTACGGGCGGCAGGGCGGGATATGTTCCCAACATGGTCAGGGTGGTGCGCAAGCCGCCCGTAGGCACGGCGATGACAATGAGGTCGGCCTCAACCAGGGTGTCGCTGAAATCGGCGCTGAAGTGGAGCGCGCCCGGTAATGGGCAGTCGGGCAGGTAATGGGTATTGATGCGGTGCGTGCGCATGGCATCGAGGTCGGTACGGTTGCGCCCCCACAGGGTGACGTGATGGTGGGGGGCCCAGCTTGCTGCCAGTGCCGTGCCCCAGGCACCTGCACCGAGTACGGCCAGTTTCATCGGTGCTATGTTCATCGAAGCGTGTTCATCGAAGCAGTATTCACTTGCCCCAAGCCTCATGCGCGGGCAGCCAGCCGGTTCGGCCATCTGCATGTTTCACCGGCAACCAGCCAAACCCATCCGGTTCCCCGGTGGGTTCGAGCAGGACACCGCGTGCAGCACGAAACACGATGTCGGCATCAGGGCGCGGTCGTTGCCGAATGGCGCTGGATTCAATCTTGATCATGACGCTTCTGGCACCCTCCAGCGCAGATTTTTCAATCCATGCCAGGTGGCCGTTATGGTCGCGCACCTTGACCCAACTCTGCAGTTCGACGATGACCTCCAGCGGCAGGCCGCTGCCCGCGATGGCGACTTTGCCAGCCAGGGTCGAGGGCGCGTCGTAGAGAATGGTTGCCCGTGCAGTGCTTCGATACTCCAGCGCACTCGCCGGGTAAGCGAGCGCGAGTAGCAGTCCGACGATGAAAAGCCGAAATTTCAACGAACGGTTCAGTGCGTTTGTGCGGGCGCAGCCTGTTGCTGCTGGGCTTGTTGCTGCATGAACATCGCTTCGAAGTTGACCGGGTTCAGCAGCAGCGGCGGGAAGCCTGCGCGGATCACTACATCCGAAATGGTTTCACGCAAATACGGGAATACGATATTGGGGCAGCCGATACCGAGCACCATGGGCATTTGGTCCTGCGGCACGTTCTGGATGCGGAAAATACCCCCCTGGGTGCACTCAACCAGGAACATGGTCTTGTCGCCGACTTTGGCCGACACGGTAACGGTGATGCTGCTCTGGTACACATCATCGCCGAGTGCCTGGCTTTCGCTCGTCATGTTGACATCCATATGTGGAGCTTCGCGTTCCAGATAGATGGCGGGTGCGCCGGGGACTTCTACCGACAGATCCTTGACGAAAAGTTTTTCGATGTTGAATACGGGTTGTTGCTCGTCAGCCATGATGCCTCCTGGATAAGAAAACCGGAGCCTGTGCTCCGGGGATGGTGCGCATTTTACACGTGCTTATTGAATCCCTTGTGACGCTAACCAGCGTTTCAGTGCGTGTGCCTCCATTGCGCCCGAAGTGCGCGCGACTTCAGCGCCATTTTTGAACAGGATCAGGCTGGGGATGCCCTTGATGTGATGGCGCATCGATACCTGGGGCTGGGCTTCGGTATCAACCTTGGCAAACCGCACGCGTGAGCCCATTTCGGCTGCCACCTGCTGGAATATTGGCCCCATCATTTTGCAGGGACCACACCAATCGGCCCAGAAATCGACCAGCACCGGTAGACCGGCTTTGGCGATGAAACGGTCGAAGCTATCGGACGCAAGATCGACCGGTTTACCGGGCAACAGGAGTGAGCCGCATTGGCCGCATTTGGGTGCATCGGCCAGACGGCCATCCGGAACACGGTTGGTGGCGAGGCAGTGGGGGCAGGCGAGTTCCATTGGGGCTCCTTGAAGCAGATGATCTGTGCATCACAGGTGGTGGCGTCGATTGAAAAATCAAGCGCACCGCCCCCATTCCCTGTTACGCAGGCTGCGTAACAGGGACCCCGCAGATCAGGCGCGATTCAGCAGGGGGATCAGTCCACCCGCTGCATCCAGCGCGGAGGTGTCGTCGAAGCCACCGACATGGGTGTCGCCAATAAACACCTGTGGCACGGTGCGGCGGCCACCGGAACGGGTCATCATTTCCTCCTGCTTGGCCGGATCGAGATCGATGCGGATTTTCTCGATGTCCGTGACGCCACGGCTTTTGAGCAGGCGCTCGGCAGCCACGCAATAGGGACAGACGGCGGTGCAATACATGACGACTTTAGCCATGGGGTTTCCTTTATAGGGGGTTATTTGGTGGTTGGCAGGTTGGCGCGTTCCCACGCCAGAATGCCGCCTGCCTGGTTGTAAACGGTCTCGAACCCTGCTTTTTTCAACATGCCGCAGGCACGCGCCGAGCGCTGGCCGCTGCGACAGGTAACCAGAATGGGCTGGCTCTTGAATTTATCGAGCTCCTGAATGCGTCCGCTGAGCGCACCAAGCGGGATGTGCCTGGCCTTGGGTATGTGCCCGGAGGCAAATTCCTTGTCTTCGCGCACGTCGAGAATCAGTGCATCGTCATTGAACAGGCGCGTCGCTTTCAGGGTGTCAGCCTGTTCAACGCCCGAGAGCCTGCTACCGATGAATGACCACGCCAGCATGGCGCCAGAGGCTACGGCCAGTGCCACCATCATCCAGTTGTTCTGTATGAATTGAATGTCCATAAGGTCTCCCGATTACAGGCCGCAGCCCTGTTTGACGCCAGCTTTTTTCAGCATGGTGTCCATCGGGCAAAAGCGGGTGATGCCGGATTGGAACAGGTTGAAACCGACGAAGGCGGTAAACCACAGCCACGAAGGCTGGGCCATGTCGGCGCTACCGGAAAAGTGCGTGAGCGCGAGCGATAGCATGATGAAAAATCCGGCAATGATGCGGACCATTCGTTCAACGGTCATGATGGAACTCCTGATTGGGTGAAGAATATTTCTGGAAATTGGCGGCGTAGTACAGCACCGGGATGACCACCAGTGTCAACAAGGTGGAGACGAAGATGCCAAAAATCAAGGATACCGCGAGGCCCGAGAATATGGGATCGTCGAGAATGAAAAAAGCGCCCATCATCGCGGCGAGTCCAGTCAGCACAATGGGTTTGGCACGCGTGGCCCCCGCCTGGATGACTGCTTCCTGGAAATTCATGCCGGCACGCGCCTGCTCGTTGATGAAATCGACCAGCAGGATGGAGTTGCGCACGATGATGCCGGCCAGGGCAATCATGCCGATCATCGAGGTGGCGGTGAATTGGGTGCCGAGGAGTGCATGACCCGGCATCACGCCAATGAGGGTGAGCGGGATCGGCGCCATGATGATGAGCGGCGTCAGGTAACTCTTGAACTGCGCCACCACCAGGAGGTAGATCAGCATCAGCCCGAATGCGTAGGCCAGCCCCATGTCGCGGAAAGTTTCATAGGTCACCTGCCATTCGCCATCCCACTTCAGGCTGAAGCCCGTGTAAGGATCATCGGGCTGGTTGATGAAATATTCAGACAGGGTGCCGCCTTGCGTGAGTACTTTGTCTTTCAGTTTGCCGCGCATTTCGAACAGCCCATACAGCGGTGAATCCAGCGTGCCGCCGGTATCGCCGACCACAAACACAACGGGCAGCAGATCCTTGTGATAGATGGTCTTTTCGCGCGTGCTTGGCATGACCTCCACCAGTTCGGACAGCGGGACCAGGTTGCCGTCGTTACCGCGCACCCTGAGTTTCAGCAGCTCGCCGATTTCGGCCAGACGCTCCGGCGGCAGAGTGATGCGTACCGGAATTTCGTATTTGGCGCCGCTGCCGTGGATGGGCGTGACGTTCTCGCCTGACAGGCCCATTTTCATGGCGGCGACAATGTCTTTCTGCGCCACGCCGGCGGTGGCTGCCTTGCCCTGCAGCACGCGCAGCACCAGGCGCGGCGCGTCGTCTTCCACCGTATCGTCAATTGCGACGATGCCTTCAGATTGTTCAAAGACGGTACGCACCTGTTTGGCGACCTGAATCTGTGCGTCGTAATCGGGCCCGTAGATTTCGGCAACGATTGGCGACATGACCGGCGGACCAGGTGGTACTTCGACCACTTTGACGTCGGCGCCGTGTTTCCTGGCAATTGCTTCGATGGCCGGGCGAATCGCTTGCGCAATCTCGTGGCTCTTGCGATCGCGCTCGTGCTTGCCGAGCAGGTTGACCTGCAAATCGCCGATTTCAGGGCCGGCGCGCAGGTAATACTGCCGCACCAGGCCGTTGAAGTTGATGGGTGCCGCTGTACCGGCATAGGCCTGGTAGTCGGCGACTTCCGGAACCTGTGCGATGGCCGTGCCCATTTCACTCAACACCTGGGCGGTTTTTTCCAGTGGTGTGCCCACGGGCATGTCGACGATGACCTGGAATTCCGACTTGTTGTCGAATGGCAGCATTTTCAGGATGACCAGCTTGAGCGCAGGCAGCATGACTGAAATCAGGATGGCAATCCCGATTCCAAGCCACAACTTGCGACGTGCGTTCTTGCCATCCGCACCGCGCAGAAATGGCGTGAGGCGGGCGCGGAACAGGGTTGCCAGCTTGGTGTCCCCGTCCGGGGCATGGTGGGAAGTCTGCTTGATCAGTTTCAAGGCCAGCCAGGGCGTAATGATGAAGGCAATCGCCAGCGAGATCAGCATGCCAATCGAGGCGTTGATCGGAATCGGGCTCATGTAGGGCCCCATCAGGCCGGAGACGAAGGCCATCGGCAGCAGCGCGGCAATCACGGTCAGCGTGGCGAGGATGGTGGGGCCGCCGACTTCGTCGACTGCACGTGGAATGATCGCTTCCAGTCCGTCGTGGTCCAGGCCCATGCGTCGATGGATGTTTTCCACCACCACGATGGCGTCGTCCACCAGGATGCCGATCGAGAAAATCAGCGCGAACAGCGATACCCGGTTGAGCGTGAAGCCCCACGCCCACGAGGCGAACAGCGTGGCCGCCAGCGTCAGCAGCACGGCCGCACCGACGATCAGGGCTTCGCGCTTGCCGATGGCGAACAGCACCAGTAACACCACCGAGGCAGTGGCGAAAATGAGCTTCTGGATCAGTTTCTTGGCTTTGTCGTCGGCGGTCGCCCCGTAGTTGCGGGTGATACTGGTTTCGATGCCTTCGGGCAGCACACTGTTGTGCAGCGCATTGACGCGGGCGATGACCTTCTCGGCCACATCGACCGCGTTTTCACCGGGCTTTTTCGAGATGGCCAGCGTCACTGCCGGGTAAATCTGGCCGTTGTCAGCCTTGCCGTGCCCCGATGATGTGGCGCCGCCTGCACCGGGGCTGTGCCAGACGTATTGCGCGGGCTGATCGGGGCCGGCGACGACGGTAGTCACGTCGTTCATGTACACCGGGCGACCTTGTGTCACGCCGACGACGAGTTGGCGAACGTCTTCGGCGCCGGCGAGGAAGGTGCCAGTCTGCACCAGCATTTCCTGATTATTCGATACCAGCGTGCCAGAGGGCTGGGCGGCGTTGGAGACCTGCAGGGCATTGCGGATATCCTGAGCTGATACGCCAAAGGCAGCCATGCGGTCGGGGTCCATCATCACCCGCACCGCCCGGCCAGGTCCGCCGATCGTATTGACTTCGCGCGTGCCGGCGATGTGCTTCAACTCGATTTCGGCCGCGTGCGCCACCTGTTCCAGTTCGTAGGCACCGCGTGTTTCGTCGCGCGTCCACAGCGTGACGGTGACGATGGGGACGTCGTCGATGCCGAGCGGTTTGATGGTGGGTTCACCGACGCCAAGTTCGGGCGAGACCCAGTCGCGACTGGCCTGGATGGTGTCGTACAGGCGCACCAGCGCTTGCGTACGATCCTGTCCGACCAGATATTGCACAGTCAGCACTGCCATGCCGGGTTTGGAAACGGAGTAGATGTGCTCAATGCCCGCGATTTGCGACAGTACCTGTTCGGCCGGGGTGGCCACCAGCGCCTCCACATCCTTGGCTGACGCACCGGGGAAGGGGATGAACACGTTGGCCATGGTGACGTTGATTTGCGGCTCTTCTTCGCGCGGCGTGACCAGGATGGCGAACAGACCCAGCAAAGCCGCGATCAGCGCGATCAGCGGCGTGAGCTGTGATGTCAGGAAGAAGCGGGCAATACGGCCGGAGAATCCCATGTGGTGGTCTGTTTACTTCGCTGGCTGGTTGGCGGTGCTTTTGGCGTAAATTCCCGCCTTGACCGGTTCGAGCGCGATGATCTCACCCGAATTCAGGCCTGCCAGCACTTCCACCTGTCCGCGTGCATTGGCTGTGCCGAGACGGATCTGGCGCAGGCTGACCAGGTTCTGCTTGACGACGTATACCGCCGTGATTTCTGAACGGCGCATCACAGCGCTTGCCGGAATGCTGAGCTTGCGTGCATTGCCCATCGAGAAATGCGCTCGGGCAAACATGCCGGGAATCACGCCTTCCTGGTTGGCCGGCAGATTGATGCGTACCTTGACGGTGTGGGTTGCTGCATCGGCCGAGGGCAGCACGGTGACGCTGGTGGCATCAATCCACTTGTTGATCGAGGGAATTTCGACGGTGACACGCGGTGCTGCCTTGATTTCAGCGAGTTTGACCTGCGGAATGCTGGCAATGACGCGCATATCCTTGGGGTCAAATCCAGTCATCAGCGGCTTGCCAGGGGTTACCGTCTCTCCTACTTCCACGTGGCGGGCGGCAACCACACCTGAATAGGGCGCGGTAATCACCGTGTAGCTACGCATGGCTGATGTCTGGCCCACTCCTGCGCGCGCCGCCCGTGCTGCGGCCTCGGCAGCACGATACTCGGCCGTGGCGCGATCCAGAGCGGCCTGGCTGATGAATTTTTGCTGAAACAGTTGTTGCTGCCGCTGGTGGTGGGCTCGGGCATTCGCCAACGTGGCAGCGGCTTGTGCGGCCTGCGCCTGGCTACCGGAGACGGCGGATGACAACTCTTGCGCAGTGAGACGAACCAGGACAGCCCCGGCTTTGATGTGATCGCCTGCGTCGAAATGGATGGCGGATACGCGCCCCGACACCTGTGCAGCCAAAGTGGATTGTTTGACGGCCTCAACCGTGGCCTCGGCGGAATAGCCGTTTTCGGTCAGTTGATATTGCACGGGGGTGACTGCAAAAGGGAGGCCTGCCCAGGCCGGGGCCGAAATCAGAATCAGGCAGGCAAGCAGGCGGGTCGGATTTGGCACCAATACACCTCCACGAACGAATAAATTAGACAACGCTAATATACCATTATATTCAATTGGTTGGCCAATCCAGGTGGGCTCCACCTCGATTCGAAGTATGGCGTACTCCGAACGCTTGATCCACTACCTGCGGGGTGTGGGCACTAAAAACACAATTGGCCCGGTTCCTTTGCGGGGAAGCCGGGCCAATGGTTAGGTCGGTTGTGGTTACTTGGTAA
Organism: Thiobacillus sp.; assembly: GCA_031426895.1. Lineage (GTDB taxonomy): Bacteria > Pseudomonadota > Gammaproteobacteria > Burkholderiales > Thiobacillaceae > Thiobacillus. Next base: position 35,175 of record JASJPE010000010.1, read on the forward strand.
AGCCGCAGAAAACGTCGCGCATCATGCTCAGGAGTTTGAGTGTACGGGTGTCGCCCACCCGGTAAAACACGCGGTTGGCGTCCTTGCGTGTGCGCAGTACGCCTTTGTCGCGCAGTATGGCCAGGTGTTGCGAGATGTTGCTTTGAGAGGTTCCGACATGGTCGACGATGTCCTGAACACTGACCTCCTTGTCACCCAGCACGCAAAGAATTTTCAGGCGTAGCGGGTGTGACATGGCTTTCATCGCACGCGAGGCCTGCTCGATGTGCTCATCCTTGTCCATGAGGTCCACTTCGTCCCAGTTAGATGCCATATTCATTACCTTGATCCTGTTCGTGTAGTACTCTGTTGCGGCGTGATTTGGGGGGCAACCCCGGCGTGACGTGGCACAATCCGGTGTTGCATTGTGCGTTGCGTATAGATTAGTAATCACGCATATATTAAAATAATCCCACAAAAACAAGTCAGGTTATATAAATATTTTCATGAAAGCCTCGCCGGTTCTCCTCATCATCCTCGACGGTTTTGGTTGCCGCAGGGAGCACGCAGACAATGCGATTGCCCAAGCCAACAAGCCCAATTGGGACAAGTTGTGGCAGAACAATCCGCATACCCTTATCCACGCATCCGAGTCCGAAGTGGGTTTGCCCAAGGGGCAAATGGGAAATTCCGAGGTGGGGCACCTGAATATTGGCGCGGGGCGTGTGGTGTATCAGGAATTCACCCGTATCGACCACGCCATTGAATCTGGGTATTTCTATACCAATCCCGCATTGTTGAATGCGGTGCACCTGGCGCGCGACAACAACAAAACCCTGCATGTGCTGGGTTTGCTGTCGGATGGCGGCGTGCATAGCCATGAACTGCATTTCCATGCGTTGCTTGACCTGGCAGCGCGTGAGGGCCTGAAAAAGGTGTGCTTGCATGTGTTTCTGGATGGCCGCGATACGCCACCGAAAAGCGCCGAAATTTATCTGCGCCGTTTGACTGAGAAAATCGAGCAGGCCGGGGTTGGTCATATTGCATCGATGATTGGACGCTACTTTGCGATGGATCGTGATCGCCGCTGGCAGCGGGTTGAGTCGGCCTACAATTTGTTGACGCTGGGGCAAGCTGAATTTCAGGCGGATAGTCCGCTGGCAGGACTTGAAGCTGCTTACGCACGAGATGAAACAGACGAATTTGTCAAGGCGACAGCCATTCGTTCTCCGGATGGCAGCCCGGTAAGAATGGAAGATGGCGATGCCGTTATTTTCCTCAATTTCCGTTCCGACCGGGCGCGCCAGTTATCGCGGCCATTCATCGAGCCTGATTTCAGCGAGTTCGAGCGCGAGATCACGCCTCGCCTTGCTACGTATTGCACGTTGACCGGGTATAGCGATGATTTTGTGGTGTCGGTTGCGTTCCCGCCAGAGCGGATTAAAAATGGCTTGGGGGAATACCTCGCCAATCTGGGTCTGCGCCAGTTACGGATCGCCGAAACCGAGAAATATCCGCACGTCACCTTTTTCTTTAACGGCGGCGAGGAAGTGTCTTTCCCTGGCGAGGACCGTATATTGGTGCCATCGCCCGATGTGGCGACCTACGATCTCAAGCCCGAGATGAGTGCTTTTGAGGTTACCGACAAATTGGTTGTGGCAATCGACAGCAAGCAATATGACGTCATCATCTGCAACTATGCCAACCCGGATATGGTGGGGCACAGCGGTGACCTGAATGCGGCCATCAAGGCGATTGAAACCGTCGACACCTGCCTCGGGCGGGTAGTTGAGGCCCAACAGGCGCGTGGCGGGGAAGTGCTGGTTACTGCCGATCACGGTAATGCCGAATTGATGCGGGATGCTGTAACCGGGCAGCCACACACCGCGCACACCATGAACCTGGTGCCCTTGATTTACATTGGCCGGCGCCGGGCCTCGCTGGCAGAAACCGGTGCGCTGGAAGATATCAGCCCCACCTTGCTGAAAATGATGGGCTTGTCACAACCTGCTGAAATGACCGGTGAAGCCCTGGTTCAGTTTGAATAAGTCTGTTTTGGGCAATCTCGTCAGGGTGAACCTCAAGTTTATTGTCCTGTTGGTGCTAGGCTGGCCTCTGGCAGCCGGCGCCAATCAGGTCGATCGCAAACAATCCGAACTGGATGCGCTCAAACAGCGCCTGCAAACCCTGCAGCAGGAATTCCGCACAACCCAGACACACCGCAAGGAAGCAGCCGATGAACTGAGCGAGTCTGAGCGTGCCATCAGCACGGGGGTGCGTCAATTGCGCCAGTTGGATAGTGAGCGCCAGCGCACGCAGGGTGATTTGCTAACGCTGAACCAGCAGGCGGAAGCCACCAAAGTACGCATCCACCAGCAGCAAACTCATCTCGCCCAGGCACTGAATGCAGCTTACCAGCGGGGACAGGGCGATGCAGTGAAACTGATCCTGAACGGTGCCGATCCCAATCAGTCCGCACGCGATTTACGCTATCTGGCGCACTTGTCGCGCGCACAACACGCCATGATTGAATCCCTGCGGGTTGATCTGGCCAGGCTGGACGCACTTCAGCAGGAGGCCGCCGAAAAAACGACTGAATTAACGCATCTGCAGGCTGCTCGTGAGGCCGAGCACCAAAAGCTACTGGCCGACAAAACTGCGCGTGCACAGGTGCTGAATAAATTGTCTGCGCAAATTCAACAGCAGCGGCGTGAAATTTCAGGCTTGCAGCGTGATGAACGCAGCCTCACCCAACTGGTCGAGCGCCTGAATCGACTGATGGCGCAGCAAGCCGCCCGTGAGGCAGCACGCGCGCGGGCACGCACCGCACAAGAGGCGAAGCAGCGCAGGCAAGTCGAGGCAAGCGCAAACGGCAAACCGGGTAAGGCATTGGCGATCAATACTGAAACACCGGTTGCATTTCAATCGGACCAGCCTTTTTCCCGATTGAAAGGATCGCTGCGTCTGCCTGTGGCCGGGGAACTCATGAACCGGTTTGGCGCTCCGAGAGAGGGTGGCGGCCTGAGTTGGAAAGGGTTGTTTATTCGCGCGGCTCAAGGCTCAGTGGTGAAAGCGATCGCAGCGGGGCAGGTGGTGTTTTCCGAATGGTTGCGCGGCTTTGGAAACCTCATCATCGTGGACCATGGTGATGGCTATATGAGCCTGTACAGCAATAATGAAAGTCTGTATAAGCAAGTAGGCACGCGGGTTCAGCCCGGTGATGCCATTGCGACGGTCGGCAACAGCGGCGGCCAGCCCGACACGGGTTTGTACTTTGAAATGCGGCATCAAAGCCGTCCTGTTAATCCCCTTCTGTGGGTGAAGTGAAATGACTCAAAAGACGAAATTCATCCTCGTCGGTCTGGCCGGCGTGCTGGCAGGCGCGGCCTTGACAGTCAACTTGTCGGCGATTGCCGATAAGGACGCGGCAACTGCATTGCCGATCGAAGAATTACGGGCCTTTACGGATGTGTTTGCCCGCATCAAGAACGATTATGTCGAGCCGGTGGAAGACAAGAAGCTGATCACCGAGGCGATCAACGGCATGTTGACCGGACTGGATCCTCATTCGACCTATCTCGATGCTGAAGGCTTCAAGGACTTGCAGGTGGGAACGCAGGGCGAGTTTGGTGGGCTGGGCATTGAAGTCGGCATGGAAGACGGCTTCGTCAAGGTTGTCTCGCCAATCGAGGATACCCCTGCATTCAAGGCGGGCGTCAAGCCCGGCGATTTGATCGTCAAGCTGGACGACACCCCGGTGAAAGGCATGTCACTGAATGACGCGGTGAAGCGCATGCGTGGCAAGCCAGGCTCAAAAATCAAGCTTACGATCGCCCGCAAAGGTGTGGACAAGCCCATCATCGTGACGCTGACCCGTGCCGTCATCAAGATCCGCAGTGTGAAGTTTCAGTCGCTGGATAGCGGTTACGGTTACGTGCGCGTGACCCAGTTCCAGGAACACACAGGCGAGTTGCTGGCTGAAGCATTGAACAAGCTTTACAAGGACAACAAGGAGCCGCTCAAGGGGCTGATCCTGGATTTGCGTAACGATCCGGGCGGGTTGTTGAATGGCGCGGTGGCAGTTACGGCAGCGTTTGTCAAACCCGATAGTCTGGTGGTGTACACAGAAGGACGAACCGAAGATGCCAAGATGCGGCTGACGGCAAGCCGTGAAAACTACTTGCGCCCGATGCAACTCGATTATCTGAAGAGCCTGCCGGAGGGCGTCAAACAGGTACCGATGGTGGTCCTGGTTAATGGCGGTTCGGCATCCGCATCCGAGATCGTTGCCGGAGCATTGCAGGATCACAAGCGTGCTGTCGTGATGGGTACCCGCACCTTTGGTAAAGGGTCGGTGCAGACCATTCTGCCGATCGGCAACGGTACGGCGATCAAGCTCACGACCGCACGCTACTTCACCCCGAATGGCCGCTCTATTCAAGCCAAGGGCATTGAGCCGGATATCGTGGTGGAAGACCCGAGCATGCCGTCTGAAAGTGAAGGCATGGGGATTCGGGAAGCGGATCTCGACAAACACTTGAGTAATCCCAATGGTGAAGAAACGTCTCCTGTCGCCAAACCGGGCACCAGTATCAAGGCGCCTGCCGATAAGCCGGGCGCGGACAGCAAGGACAGAAAGCCCCCGACGCTGGAACCGGGCGAGGTCGTGTCGAAAAATGATTTCCAGATGAACCAGGCACTGAATTTGCTGAAGGGTTTGCAGATTCTGCAAGGACGCTGAGTAGGACAGGCTATGGCAGATTCTGCCGTAGCCCATTCTGCGCGCTATACTTTACCCATCTAGCCTGCCGGGGGTGCCATGCTTCCGTGTGACCTCGAAAAAAGCCGAGAAATCGTATTCCATTCCTTGCCAGCCGGCCAGGCGGAACGCGCTTTGGCCTTGCTGCAAGGCTTGGAGGGCTTGTACATCGATATTGGCGCAGATGGCAATTGCCTGCTGGTGCGTTATCACGTCTGTGAGTACACGCTGGAAGGTCTGGAAACTGCATTGGCGAGCCAGGGGTTTCATCTGGACAACAGCTTGCTGGTCAAACTTAAACGTGCGTTGGCCTATTTTTGTGAAAACGTGCAACGCAAGAATGTCGAGGCTAACGAGCCCGACATCAAATCCCAGCGGGCATTCATGAAAGTCTATGATCGTCACCTTCATGGTGATCGCGACGAAACCCCGGAGGAATGGCGAGACTACAAATAGTCACGTTGCCACCATGGATTTGACTGATGATCAACTGCTTCGGTATAGCCGTCACATCCTGTTGCCAGATGTCGGCGTAACGGGACAAGCGCTCATTGCCAATGCAACCGTTCTAGTCGTCGGAGCGGGGGGGCTGGGCTGCCCTGTTGCCCTGTATCTGGGGGCTGCAGGTGTCGGACGTTTGCTGCTGGCGGATGGCGATACCGTCGATCTGACCAATCTTCAACGTCAGATTGGCCATGCCACGTCGGCCATCGGGGAAAACAAGGCTGATTCACTCGTGCGCGCTGTGTTGGCTATCAATCCTGAAATCCAGGTGCGACCTGTGCGTGAAGCGCTGGCCAATCATGCTTTGCATCACGCGGTGGCAGCGGTGGATCTGGTGGTGGATGCCTCAGACAACTTTTCCACCCGGCATGCGGTCAATCGAGCCTGTGTTCTGCTGGGCAAGCCATTGGTTTCGGGTGCGGCGATCGGGTTTTCGGGACAGCTGGCCGTATTCGATTCGCGTCGCCCCGAGAGCCCCTGCTACCACTGTCTGTTCCCCGAATTTACGGATGAACCTGAAATGCGCTGTGCCGAGGCGGGCGTGTTCTCGCCGCTGGTTGGCGTGATCGGCTCGATGCAGGCCATGGAAGCATTGAAATATCTGACGCAGGTGGGTGAACCCCTGATCGGTAGATTGCTGCTATGGGATGGCCTGCAGGCTGAAGCGCGGATAATGAAAGTGCCGCGTGACCCTGCCTGCCCGGTATGCGGGCAGGCAGGGCATCAGGCGGGCTGAACGTCGAGCAGACGGGATAACAGCAAATCGATATCGCCACCGGGCGGGCGCGTAAACCCGCTTTTGGCAAACTGATGCCAACGGCCCACCACCATGCATTGCAGCAGATTGGCCAGGGGGCCACTCAGTTCAGACTGCTTGTCACCGCAAAATCGCAAACACTGGCGCAACTGGGCCTCGATACGGTCATGCAGTTGATTGATGCGTTTTTGCAGGCGCTCGTTTTCGTGCACCAGTGCATCGCCGATCAACACCCGCGTCATGCCGGGATTCTTCGCTGCAAAGTTCAACAACATGCTGACAATAGCCTCGATCTGGGCAGCGGGTGAAGTCGTGTCGGTGGTAATCCGCGCAATCAGCCCGAACAAGGTTTGCTCGATGAATTCGATCAAGCCTTCGTACATTTGTGCCTTGCTGGAGAAATGGCGGTAAAGCGCTGCCTCGGAGACCCCAATGCGGGCGGCGAGTGCAGCCGTGGTGATTTTTTCCGGCTGAGGTTCCTGCAACATGGCAGCCAGAGTTTGCAGGATTTGCAAACGGCGTTCGCCGGGTTTTTTGACTTCCCCACCCATCAGACACTCCACTCGTTTTTATCAGGCGACGATTATCGTCGATGTTTGCGTAAATGGTGGCCCGCACGGATAGCCTATTGCTAATTGCTATGCAGGTTTTCTCTAGGTTTGGGAGCATGCGCTCTTCGACTTGGCGAAATGCCCCCAAAACCGGGCGTCTTTATAGCGTGATTTTAAATTGTAATGGGCGCTAATACAAAGAAAAAGCCCGATTTTACGCGGGCTTAGGGATGTTGCTTGATGGTATTGGATGTTGTGTTGGTGGGTCTGCACGGACTTGAACCGTGGACCAAGGGATTATGAGTCCCCTGCTCTAACCAGCTGAGCTACAGACCCGAAAACGTGCGGCCCTGCTATGAAAGCAGGGCGGGTCCTCACTCTTCGCCGCTGCCGACGAAGCTTTTCAGTCGTTCGGAACGGGTCGGGTGACGCAGCTTGCGCAGGGCCTTGGCCTCGATCTGGCGAATCCGCTCACGTGTGACGTCGAATTGCTTGCCGACTTCTTCCAGCGTGTGGTCGGTATTCATTTCGATGCCGAAGCGCATGCGTAGCACCTTGGCTTCGCGTGACGTCAGGCTGTCCAGCACTTCGCGCGTGGCATCGCGCAGGTTCGAGTAGATCGCCGAATCGTCCGGCGACAGCGTGCTGGAGTCTTCGATGAAATCGCCGAGATGCGAATCTTCGTCGTCGCCGATCGGCGTTTCCATGGAAATCGGCTCTTTGGCGATTTTCATGATCTTGCGGATCTTGTCTTCCGGCATTTCCATCTTGAGTGCCAGCGTGGCCGGATCGGGTTCAATTCCGGTTTCCTGCAGAATCTGGCGGCTGATACGATTCATTTTGTTGATGGTTTCGATCATATGCACCGGAATACGAATGGTGCGTGCCTGGTCAGCAATCGAGCGTGTAATCGCCTGACGGATCCACCAGGTGGCGTAGGTCGAAAACTTGTAGCCGCGACGGTATTCGAATTTGTCGACGGCCTTCATCAGGCCGATGTTGCCTTCCTGGATCAGGTCGAGGAACTGCAGGCCGCGGTTGGTGTATTTCTTGGCAATCGAGATCACCAGGCGCAGGTTGGCTTCGATCATCTCGCGCTTGGCCCGGCGTGCCTTGGCTTCACCAGTGGACATGTGCTTGTTGACGTCCTTCAGGTTCTTGATCGGCAAGCCGACGCGATCCTGCATGGCAATGAGGGCTTCCTGGTGCGCTTTGACTTCATATTGCACTTTGGAAAGGGTCGAGCAATAGGCCTTCTTGGCTGCGATTTCCTTGTCTAGCCAGGCCAGGTTGGTTTCGTTGCCGGGGAATGCCTTGATGAAGTGGGGGCGTGGCATGCCTGAATGAACCACGCAGAACGCCATGATCTTGCGTTCGTGCGTACGCACTTCCTCCACTGCATTGCGAATTTGTTCACACAGGCTATCCACCTGGCGTACTGAGAAACGAATCGCCATCAATAGTTCGGTGACCTCGGCCTGAGCTTTCATGTGCTGCGGGCTGCCAAGGCCGTATTTAGTGTGGGCGCCCTGTGATTTTTTATAAGCCTTGCGGATGAAGTCGAACTGAGCAAGCGCTTCGACTTTCAGTTGGGCCAGATTCGCAGCAGCCAGCTTGGCGCTGGCTTCTTCATCGTCTTCTTCGCTATTGTCGTCTTCGGAGCTGTCGCTCGTGTCTTCAGCTTCGACTTCCTCTTCTTCGACTTCGGCTTCTTCAGCTTCCGCTTCAACAAAGCCATCGACCAGTTCTTCAACACGCATGGTGTCGCCTTCGATCTGTGTGGCCATATCCAGAATTTTCTGGATGGTGAGCGGACACGACGAGATCGCTTGCACCATGTGGCGCAGGCCTTCTTCAATGCGTTTGGCGATTTCGATTTCGCCTTCGCGGGTCAGTAGGTCGACCGAGCCCATTTCGCGCATATACATGCGGACCGGGTCGGTGGTGCGGCCAAACTCGGAATCAACGGTGGTGAGCGCCTGTTCAGCCTCGGCAGCCACATCTTCATCGGTGGCAGCTGGGGTGGACTCATTCAACAGCAGGGTTTCTGCGTCCGGGGCCTCATCGTAGACCTGGATGCCCATGTCGTTGATCATGCTGATCACGCCTTCGATCTGGTCGGCGTCCAGCACTTCGTCGGGCAGGTGGTCGTTGATTTCCGCGTAGGTCAGGAAGCCACGTTCCTTACCCAGGATAATGAGGTTCTTGAGTTGGGTGCGGCGCGCCTCGGCTTCGACCGGCGTCAGCTCTTTCAGGGGGAGCAGCGCTTCAGTTTTTTTGGCGCCACCACCTGGTTTTCTTCCACGTACAGCCACAGGCTTCTCTCCGCTTAAGCTCCCGCCGCACGATGCGCGCGCCGGAAAAAATCGTTCAAAAACCGGCAATTATACCGTAAACCGATACTTTGTCTTGCCGTATTTGGCAAGCTAGGACCGTGCCAACAGTTCAGTTAATTCACTTCGTTCAGACTCAGACAAACTGCCAAGTGAACGTGTGCTCAGGCTTTGTTTGCGGCGTAGCCGCCAGTTTTCACGCAACTGTTCGACAGCAAGATCAAAGTTTGCGTCCCAATCCCAGTCATCTGCCTTGTCGAGAAGCCCCGTTAACAATTCGTCTATTAATGCTTCCATTTCGCTGTCGCGCGCTGCTTCCTTGATGGCGGCAGGTTGTGCGGAAGGTGACAGATGGGATAACCAGGCCGCCAATGAACGCACAGTGAAGGCCATGGGGTCGTCGTAATCGAGCCAGCGATCTTCAATTTCCAGTGCTCGCCGCGGTAGCATCAAGAGCGCCTGCGCTAGATTGCGCAAGTACGATGGTGCGCTTCGACGTTGAGGGCGCGAGGCTATGCGCCGGGCACTGGCAGGTTTGATTCCCATGTGGCTGAGTTCGTCGGATTGCAGGTGCGCAAGTTCGGCAATTTGTCGCTGAATCAGGCTGGCAAGCAGAGGTGCGGCAATCTTTTCCAGCAGGGGCTTGGCGGCTTTGAGCATCGCAGCCCGACCTTCCTGGGTATCGAGTTTGCGGCCACGTGCGAGTTCACGAACCAAAAAGCCGGATAGCGGTAGCGTGTCGGTATCCAGCAGATGCAAGAATGCAGCCTGGCCATGATCGCGGATGTAACTATCCGGATCGTCACCTTCGGGAAGGAAGAGAAAGCTGACTTCTTTGCCGTCCTGCAATGCTTCCAGCGTATTTTCCAGCGCGCGCCAAGCCGCCTTGCGCCCGGCGTTGTCGCCGTCAAAGGCGTAGATCAAACGATCAGTGTGGCGCAACAGGGTACGTGCGTGAACGGGGGTGGTGGCGGTGCCCAGCGCGGCCACGGCAAATTCCACGCCATGCTGTGCCAGCGCCACCACGTCCATGTAGCCTTCGACTACGATGGCGCGTCCGGCAGTTTTGATCGCGGTGCGTGCTTCGAACAGGCCGTATAGCTCGGAGCCTTTGTGGAATAAGGGCGTTTCGGGCGAGTTGAGATACTTCGGTTCACCTTGGTCGAGCACGCGACCGCCAAAGCCGACGATCTGGCCTTTTATGCTGCGGATCGGGAACATAATGCGGTCACGGAAGCGGTCATAGCGGCCGCGATCCCCATCGATAACCAGGCCAGAAGCGGCGAGTGCGTCCGCCGTGTAATCCGGAAAAATCTGTTTTAGTGGGGAGCCGTCTGGCGCGTAGCCGATGCCATAGCGGGCCGCGATGACCCCGGTCAGGCCACGCTGCTTGAGATATTCGATGGCGCGTGGCGTTTGCTTGAGTTGCTGCTTGTAGAACTGCGCCGCTTGCTCCATGGCGTCCCACAAAGCTGGCGGGGGCTTGGGCCGGTCGGGTTCATGGGCGGATTCGGGTACCTGCAGGCCGCTATCCTGTGCCAGCGCAGCCACCGCATCGGGAAAGCTCATGTGCTCGTATTCCATCAGGAAACTGAGCGCGGTGCCGTGTGCGCCGCAACCAAAGCAGTGATAGAACTGCTTCGTCGGGCTGACAGTAAAAGAGGGGGTTTTTTCGCTGTGGAACGGACAGCAGGCCTGATAGTTTTGCCCGGCTTTCTTGAGCGGCACGCGCCGGTCAATGACGTCGACAACGTCAATGCGAGCGAGCAGGGTATCGATGAAATCGCGCGGAATCATGGTTGCTGCATGATAAACCCGGGCAGACGCCGGGTGGGGGCTAGCTCGCCAGGCGGGATTTGATCAGCGCAGAAACCTGGCCCATGTCGGCACGGCCAGCGAGACGCGATTTCAGCAATCCCATGACCTTGCCCATGTCGCGGGCCGAGGCAGCACCGGATTCGGTAATGGCGGCAACGACAGCGGCTTCGACTTCGACTTCGACTGCAGACAGTTGTTCGGGCAGGTAGGCTTGCAGAACGACAAGTTCAGCCTGCTCGGCGGACACCAGATCGTCGCGGCCGGCAGCCTGAAACTGGCTGATTGAGTCTTTGCGTTGCTTGATGAGTTTTTCGACGATGCTGCCGACTGCGACATCGTCCAACTCGATTCGCTCGTCAATTTCTCGCTGCTTGATGGCAGCGAGAAGCAGGCGGATCGTACCGAGCCGGGCCGTGTCTTTGGCACGCATGGCCGACTTCATGTCGTCAGTAATACGAACCTTGAGCGACATGCGCGGTGTTGGATTGATGCGGGGTGGATTCTGCGAGAACGCAGAATCAATACATCTTGGGTGGGAGTTGCTGGCCGCGCAGGCGCTTGCTTTGACGCTTGACTGCCGCAGCGAGCTTGCGCTTGCGCTCAGCGGTGGGCTTTTCGTAGAACTCACGAGCGCGCAGTTCGGTCAACAGACCCACTTTTTCGATGGAACGCTTGAAGCGACGCAGTGCGACGTCGAACGGCTCGTTTTCTTTGACTTTAACGCTAGGCATTTGAAGAGGTCTTCCTGAGAAGAGGAAAAACGAGAAGTATAACAGCAGCTTTTGGCAATTAAAAGCTATCTGATACGCCCCGTTCGGGTGAGGGGGCGTATCAGATGCAAACAGCGTCCCGAACAAACGGGGTTGGACCGTCGTTGCTGGCGTTTCAGGGCGCCATGGGCGGGGGCTGTTTGTTGTGGCGGGCCGTGTAACCGGCCCTGTAGGGCGTGCCGCCTGGCACGCCGCCGCGTTATGATGCGGTCGTTATTGTTCGTTTCACTTGAATATGCTGGTGCTTGGCGTTGAATCCTCCTGCGATGAAACCGGTGTCGCGCTGTATGACAGCACGCGCGGTCTGCTGTCGCACGCACTGTATTCGCAGATCGCGATGCACAACGAATATGGCGGGGTGGTGCCGGAACTGGCGTCGCGCGACCATATTCAACGGGTGTTGCCGTTGACGCGTCAGGTGTTTGGCGAGAGTGGGTGCACACTGTCTGATCTCGATGGCATTGCCTATACGCAGGGCCCGGGCCTTGCCGGCGCCTTGCTGGTGGGGGCAGGCATGGCGCGCGCACTGGCGTATGCGCTCGATATCCCCGCCGTGGGGGTGCACCACCTCGAAGGCCACATGCTGTCGCCGCTGATTTCCGATACGCCGCCCGAATTTCCGTTTGTGGCTTTGCTGGTGTCGGGCGGGCACACGCAGTTGATGCTGGTTTCGGGGGTGGGGCGCTATACCTTGCTGGGCGAGACGTTGGACGACGCGGCGGGCGAGGCGTTCGACAAAACCGCTCAATTGCTGGGGTTGGGCTATCCAGGTGGGCCCGCGTTGTCGAAACTGGCTGCAACGGGGGATGCCACACGCTTTAGCTTGCCGCGCCCGATGTTGAATTCAGGCGATTTCGATTTCAGCTTCAGCGGTCTCAAAACAGCCGTGCTCACGCTGGTGCGCAAAGAAGGTCTGGATCATGCGGCTGATATTGCAGCTGCGTTTCAGACGGCGGCAGTGGATGTGTTGGTGCGCAAGAGCCTCGCAGCTTGCAAGCAAAGTGGCGTAGTCCGGCTGGTGGTGGCGGGCGGAGTGGGTGCCAACACCCACTTGCGGGAACAGCTTACGGGTGAGGCAGCCAAACGCGGTATCACGGTGTTTTATCCGCGTATGGAATTCTGTACGGACAACGGTGCGATGATCGCTTACGCCGGGGCACAGCGGATGGCGCATGCGCAAACGGATCTAACTTTTGCGGTCAAGCCGCGCTGGGAACTGGCAACACTCGAGGCGGTATAAACGCGGCAAATCGTGTGGAAGCGTTACTGCCGAAAAATTGGGTAGGCGTTACGCAAGGCATTGAGCCATTTCTCGCTGCCCGTGAGCTGTGCAATCTGATCGGGGAACAACAAAAACCCTACTAGCACGGCCATCAGACATACCAGAACCAGCGTACCGAAAATGCTGACTGGCCTCAGTACGCCCCAGTAGCGGCTGACCAGGAATAGCGTGTCTTTTTTATGTTCGGACATCGACAGCCAGCGGCGTATCAGCCTGACTGCCAGGTACGCTGCATAGCCACCGGCCAGCGAGGCAAACACGATCCGGAAGATGCTGAACACATCGAGCCCGCCGCCAAGATACTCGTGATACAGCCAGGACACGAAACCCAATGACAACGATGCCAGAATGGCGATGGCGACGTTGATGAACAGGCGCCGCCGTTCGCGGGCGAGGTCGCGCTGGCGCTCGATGAAGAAGCTGTCGATTTCGTGCTTGAAGTACTCAACCTTTTCTTGCACCAAGGCAGAAATTTCAAACTTGGCGCTGACGATGCGCTCGTCCATCAAGGTGCCGAGCTTTTCGCCAGCGTAGTCGACCAACTCGCGCACATCGTCTTTGGTAAATTGCCGCTGCGCGTGCAACTCGTCGGAGATTTTGTCGAGTTTGGCGTCGATTTCCTGGCTGGCACGCCAGATGACGTCTTTAAGTTCGGTGCCGGCCTGTGATACTCCGTCTTTGACTACATCGGACAGCCGCTCTCCCGCGCGGTCGATCGCGTTACGCGAGACCTCAGCCAGACTGTCTTTTGCGTGATCAATGGTTTTTTCGAACATGGCCATAGTTTAGCTGGGCAGGGTCATGAGCGGCCGCCGATGCGTCCTTCTTCACCATTGACCAGCTTGATCAGGTTGCTTTTGTGACGATAGAGCAGCAGCAGGGTGATCACCAGCACCGCCATGGTGGTGTCATTCCACTTCATGAGCAGACCGGCGTAGACCGGAGCGAGCACCGCGGTGGTCAGCGCCGAGAGTGAAGAAATGCGGAATACCGCAGCCATGAACAACCAGGTGGCCAGACAGGCCAGCCCCAGCCACGGGTTCAGTCCGAGCAGCACGCCGAATGCGGTGGCGACGCCCTTGCCGCCCTTGAAACCGAAAAATATCGGGAACAGGTGGCCGATAAACACCGCCAGCGCGCATAGCAGAACCACGTCATCAGCCAGGCCAAATTGCGGGGCCAATGCGCGCGCCAGCACCACGGCGACCCAGCCCTTGAGGGCGTCGCCCAGCAGGGTCAAAACGGCGGCGGCCTTGCGCCCGCTGCGCAGAACGTTGGTTGCGCCTGGGTTGCCCGAGCCGAAGCTGCGCGGGTCGGGCAGACGCATGGCGCGGCTGACGATGACGGCAAACGACAGCGAACCCAACAGATAGGCGACAGCAATAAACAACAGTGTGATCATAAGTCAGTAAAATGGCGTGTTTGGTTGTGCCCGTTAGCGGGTGATGCCGTCAATATTAAAGCGGTGGATATTGGAGCAATGGATACATTATTTTTGCGGGACTTTCGTCTCGACCTGATTATCGGCATATACGAGTGGGAACGCAAAGTTCCGCAGCCGGTGCGGCTTGACCTGGAAATTGGCCTGCCCGACAGCAAGGCGGGCGGTACCGACAATGTGGCTGACACCATCGACTATGGGGCGGTGGCCAATCGGGTGAAGGAATACCTGCACAATGCGCCGCAGCCGATTACTCTGGTTGAATCCGTGGCTGAACATGTAGCAACCATTGTGCGCGATGAATTCGGCTCGCCGTGGGTCAAAGTCTCCGTCACCAAGTTTGCCATTGTGCCGGGTATCAAGGAGTTGGGTATCACCATTGAGCGCGGCGCTCGTTTGTGATTCTTGAACCGGTTGCCGCCGGCCAGCTTGCGAGTGCGGCGGCCATTCTGATCACGGCGTATTTCATTCGTGGCATCACCGGCTTTGGCTCGGGGCTGATTTCGGTGCCTTTGCTGGCACTGTTTCTGCCGCTAAAGTTTGTTGTGCCTCTGGTGCTGCTGCTGGATTTCACTGCATCGATCATGATCGGAGGCTTTAACTTAAAACGCGTGAAGTGGGGCGAGATCGGGGTGCTGATTCCGTTCGGCATCATTGGCGTGATTGTGGGGACCAACCTGCTGGTCAATCTGCCGCCTGAGCCCATGCTGATCGCATTGGCCGTATTTATTTTCATCTTTGCGCTGCGCAACCTGCTCAATATTCATGGAGAAAAACCGGCTTCGCGTGGCTGGGCTGTACCAGCCGCGTTGACTGGCGGCACGGTGGGCGCGTTGTTTGGTACCGGCGGCCCGCCATATGTCATTTATTTGAGCCACCGTATCCACAATAAGAGTGATCTGCGCGCGACCTTCTCGGCCCTGTTTTTTACCGAGGGCTTGATGCGGATCATCAGCTTCCTGATTGCCGGGTTATTGATGAGCACCAAAGTGTGGATGGCCTATTTTGCTGCGCTGCCGCTGGTGCTGGGCGCGCTTTATCTGGGCGGTCGCGTACATGTTGGACTGGCGCCATCGCAGATGACGCGGCTGGTCGGTGTATTGTTGCTGGTGTCGAGCGTGTCGTTGTTATTCAAGGCCCTGAACACATGAATGAACTCGAATCCCTGCATTTTCAATCCGTGTCGTTTACCGGCATGGCGCCGGGTGCGCGCCTCATTGTGCTGGGCGCGGTGCACGGCAACGAAACCTGTGGTACCCAGGCGATCCGTCGCGTGATCGGCGAGATCGAATCCGGGCAGCTGGCCCTTCGTGCCGGTAGCGTCACCTTCGTGCCCATTACCAATCCTCTGGCTTATGTGCGGCAGCAGCGCATGGGTGATCGCAACCTCAATCGCAATCTGGTGCCGACCGATGCCCCGGTCGAATTCGAAGACCGCATTGCCAACTGGCTGTGCCCGCTGCTGGCGCAACATGATGCGCTGCTCGATCTGCATTCGTTTCATACTGCGGGCCAGCCTTTTGTCATGCTGGGGCCGGAAGACAATGCGGGCACGCTGGAGCCTTTTGCACGCTCGCCCGAGGAAACTGCGCTGGCGTTGCGACTCGGCGTTCATCGCTTCGTCGATGGCTGGCTCGATACCTATGCGGCGGGCGTCGCACGCCGCCTGGCAGCGGGTGTATCGGCACGCGAGGCCGATGTGCATTATGGTGTCGGCACCACCGAATTCATGCGCGCGCAGGGCGGCATCGCGCTCACGCTCGAGTGTGGCCAGCACGACGCCCCTGCTGCGCCGGATGTGGCCTACCAGGCCATTCACAACACACTGGCTCACCTGCAGCTGATTTACTCATCGGCGCCGGAGGCCGTGACCGATACCGAGGCGTTACGTCTGTATGAGGTCATCGACCGCGTCCACGCCGACGACCAGTTTGCTCGCGCCTGGTCCAGCTTTGATCCCGTACGCGCGGGGGATGTCATCGGCGTGCGTCAAAATGGCACGCCCGTTACCGCCGATCGTGATGGCTATATTGTGTTTCCCAACCCCAGAGCTTTGCCTGGTCAGGAGTGGTTTTATCTGGCCCGTCCCAGCGCACGCGTGTAACGTGGCGCTGGCCTCATGGGGTCAGCCGACTCAAAAACCTCTGGGTGATTGCTCGAACCCGGATTATGGTTAGATAACGCATCGAATCACAGGGTCGGCGACAGGCTGGCCCGTAACTTCAATCATGGGCCAGGAAATCAGTCTCACGCATTTCTCGGACGCAGACTTTCAGCGGTTTCATGAAAGACTGGCTGATGAAACGGCCAGCTTGCGACGGTTTACTGAAGCCGGTGGCTTTTCCGATACGCGCTTTATTGCGGGCTTCGAACTGGAAGCCTGGCTGCTGGACCACGCAGGCCTGCCGAACCCGGTCAATGAAGCCTATTTGCATGCACTGAACGACCCCTTGGTGGTGCCGGAGCTTTCGCGTTTCAACGTGGAATTGAACGCAGCGCCGATTGGGGTGGGGGCGGGAGTGTTGGTTGCGATGGAAGCGTCGCTGAATGCGACCTGGGGACGCTGCCAGCAGGTGGCGCATGGCATGGACGCGGTGCTGGCGATGATCGGCATCCTGCCGACCATCCGTGAATCGGATCTCTGCCTGAAAAATATCTCGGCGATGAAGCGCTATGACGCGCTCAATGCGCAGGTGCTGCAGCAGCGCAATGGCGAGCCTATCCATATCGACATTAAGGGGCGGGATCATCTGCAGTCCCGGCGTCCTGATGTGATGCTCGAAGCCGCCACCACTTCGTTCCAGCTGCACTTGCAGGTGCCATTTGAACAGGCCACCGGCTATTTCAATGCGACCCTGCAGACCTGTGCGCCGCTATTGGCCGCCGGGGTGAACTCCCCATTGCTTTTTGGTCATCGGCTGTGGCAGGAAACCCGTGTGCCGCTGTTCGAACAGTCAGTTGAAGTGGGGGGATATCAAGGGCTGGCCGAGCCGTCGATCAGGCGGGTGACATTTGGCCGGGACTATGTGGCCGACAGTCTGCTGGAATTGTTCCAGGAAAATCTTGAGCAGTATCCGGTGTTGTTGCCTGTGCTACTGGAGGACGGCCCTGAGCGCTTCCCACACCTGCGGCTGCACAATGGCGCTATCTGGCGCTGGGTGCGGCCTTTGATCGGATTTGATGCTGCCGGGCGCGGGCATATGCGGCTGGAGCAGCGGGTGTTGCCGAGTGGCCCCACGGTGCTGGATATGGTAGCGAATGCCGCGTTTTATTACGGTCTGGTGCATGCGCTGGCGAGGCAGGATAAGCGCGTGCCGCGCGGCTTGAGTTTTGCCGATACACGCAGCAATTTCTACGCGGCGGCCCGTCACGGCCTGGATGCGGAACTGGCGTGGCAGGATGGCACTTGCCAGCCGGCCCGTTCCCTCATTCTGGAAACCTGTCTGCCGCTAGCGCACCAGGGCCTGCAGGCATTTGGCCTGTCGGCTGTCGAAATCGACCGCTATCTCGACGTGGTGGAAGCGCGTACGCGCTCAGGCCAGACCGGCGCGCAATGGCAGTTGCAACAACTGGAGGCTGTCAATGGAGATGTGCATCGCATGATGAACGACTACCTTGAAAACCAGCGTTCCGGCGCACCGGTACATGAGTGGTGCATCGGATGCTGACCGAATACGAATCCTTGCCCGCGGGCCTGCTCGATCTGCCCGCGTCGCGGCTGGGCGAGGTGTTGCCCGGCCCGGCGCTGATCCATCTGTCTGGCCGGCGCCAGCCTCCCCTGTTCGTATCGGTATTGCTGCACGGCAACGAAGATACCGGTTGGCTGGCGGTGCAATCGGTGCTTAAAAAATATGCGGATGCTGATTTGCCGCGTGCGCTGTCGCTTTTTATCGGTAACGTTGACGCGGCGCGCTCGGGGCTGCGCCGGCTCGATGGTCAGCCGGATTACAACCGGGTGTGGCCAGGCGGCGAAGACGCACCATCGGACGAGTCGGCCATGATGCAGCAGGTGGTCGATGCGATGCGCGCGCGTGGGGTGTTTGCCAGCATCGATATCCACAACAACACCGGTCTCAATCCGCATTACGCCTGCATCAACAGCCTGGAGCAGGATTTCCTGCATCTGGCCACATTGTTTTCGCGCGTGGTGGTGTATTTCATCCGCCCGCGTGGCGTGCAGTCGGCCGCCTTTGCCGGGTTGTGTCCGTCGGTCACGGTTGAATGTGGCAAGCCCGGCATGCCCGACAGCGTCGCGCATGCCGCCGAATTCATGGAAGCCTGCCTGCATCTGTCCGAGTTTCCGGTGCATCCGGTCGCACCGCACGACATTGATTTGTTTCATACCGTGGCCACGGTCAAGGTTCCGGAGCAGGTGAGCTTTGGGTTCAATGCGCCGGAAGCTGACATCAACTTCGTGCCCGAGCTCGATCACTTCAATTTCCGCGAACTGGATCGGGGTATTCATCTGGGGCGGTTGCGCCAGGACAGTTCAGCCAGATTGTGGGTGGTGAATGAGAACGGCGAGGACATCGGCGATCGCATGTTCGATTATCAGCGCGGTGAAATTGCGCTCAGGCAGCGCCTGATGCCCGCCATGCTGACGCGCGACGAACGCGTGATTCGCCAGGATTGCCTGTGCTACTTGATGGAACGGCTCAAGATGCCGTAGGGTGATTTATCCGCGCGGATGGTGTTGGGCGTGCAACAGCTTCATCCGTTCGCGCGCCACATGCGTGTAGATCTGCGTGGTGGAAATGTCACTGTGCCCGAGCAGCATTTGCACTACCCGCAGGTCCGCGCCGTGGTTCAACAAATGGGTGGCAAAGGCGTGGCGCAGCGTATGTGGCGACAGCGGGCGCGTAATGCCGGCGGCGCGCGCCCGACGTTTGATCAGGTACCAGAATGCCTGCCGTGTCATGCCGTCACCGCGTGCGGTGACGAATACGGCATCGGAGAGCTGCTTGTCCAGCAGCAGCGGGCGCGAATCCGCCAGATAACGTTTGAGCCACACGACCGCTTCCTCGCCTAGTGGTACCAGACGATCCTTGTTGCCCTTGCCCGTCACGCGCAACACACCGTCGTTCAAGTTCACCGCCGTCAGTTTCAGCCCCACCAGTTCCGATACCCGCAAGCCGGTCGCATATAGCGTTTCCAGCATGGCCCGGTCGCGCAATCCCAGCGACGTGTTGGTGTCCGTGCTGGTGAGCAGGCGCTCCACATCGGATTCAGTCAATGTCTTGGGCAGCGAACGCGGCAGTTTGGGGCTGTCGAGGTTGAGCGTGGGGTCGGTCGCGATCAGGTTTTCGCGCAAGAGGTACCGGTAAAAGCGCTTCAAGGTCGAGGTGTAGCGTGCCGCGCTGCGCGGTTGCGCGTGCTGCGCAAAACGCCATGCCAGATAGGCTTCGACATCACCCGATACGGCAACGCCCAAGCCATGCTTGCGTTCTTTTTCCAGCCAGGCGCCAAAGGCACTCAGGTCGCGTCGATACGCCGCCAGCGTCAGGTTCGCCAGCCCGTCTTCCAGCCATAAATGATCACAAAACCGGTCAATCAGCGCGTCGTTCATGCGCCAGCAACCAGGTTTTTACATCCAGCGGGGCACCCGAAGACGCGTGCATGAACCCCCCCAATCCGCTGGCAGCCACCACACGATGGCAGGGAATAACGATCGGTAAAGAATTCGAGCCACATGCCTGGCCCACCGCGCGGGCCGCCGTGCCAAGCTGCTTTGCCAATGCACCATACGTCGTGGGCTGGCCAGCCGGAATGCCTGTCAGTGCCTGCCACACGCGAAGCTGAAACGGTGTGCCTTGTAACGCGAACCGCACCCTGAACGTATGTGCAGGATCGTTCCAGTAAGCATCCAGATCGGATGCCAGTTGACGCACACGTGAGTCCAGCTTTGGCGTCGTCGAGGTATCCTGCGCCAAAAAAACCAGCTGTGTCAGCGAGTCATCGCTGAAACACACGCCGAGATGGCACATCGGGGCTGGAAGAATGGCATCGTAAATGGGCATGACAGAATTTTAGCCGAGGTACCGGGAATCACCAGTCAGAGAGGGTGTCGGTCGCTGAAGAATGATGAGTGTGGAATGGGGGTGTGGCCAGTCATGATCAGGTTGTTTGCATGAAATAGTCGCAAACAGGCGGACGCATCTTGAAGAGGGCTGACGCTCTGGCCGGACCATTTCGCATGGGCGATATTCCGCTCGGGGTCTCTTTGCGGGCATTCTCCCTTTGTTGCTGCCGCCCGATTAGAATACGAACAGATCTGAAAAGGGCAAGCCCGACTAAAAAGCGGGGGCGCAAAGTTCACGGCCTAAGGGAATCATCCGAGGGTAGCGGAATTGCCAGACAAGTTTGAGTGTTTATCCTGAACTGGTTTCAGGCTCTCCAGCTTCATCTCGCTTTCCCCCTTCCCGTCTGATTCCTCGCGCATGGTTTACTCTATGCTGACCGGCTTGCCCTGCTTCTGATTCGTGGCAGAGTGGTGTCAGCGTTTTTGGGGTCGCTCATCTGGTGTTCGGGCTGGTCATAATCATCGGTTATGGATGGCGACCGTCGTTACGAATGAAGACGGCAATCATGAGTTGAATACATGTAAATGATGCGAGCATTCTTCTACCCTGCCATCGCCCTGATGAATCGCCTGGGCTACACCAGGAAATTCGCCTTGCTGGGGGCGCTGTTTCTGATCGCGATTGCCGTGTTGACGTACGGCCTGTTTGTCAGTCTGGATACGGTTATCCGTACTTCGCAGCGGCAACTGGAATCCATCTCGCTAGTCAAACCGATTTACCGCACTGTCCAGGCGATCCAGCTTCACCGGGGCCTTACGGCCGCTGCGCTCGGCGGCAGCGATATGATGCGAGACCGGCGGGCCGCCAAGGAAAAAGAGGTGGTCGAGGCTTTGGCCGTACTGGAAGGAAGATTGCGAACGACCCGGAGTGCGGATGAAGGCTGGCGCAGCATCAAGGTCAGTTGGGAAACCCTGAGAAAAGAGGACCCCGGCAGGACGGTTGCCGAGAACCTTTCCATGCATACCCGGTTGATCGAGCAACTCCTGAATTTAGAAGCGGCACAGATACGGAATATAGATGCCGATATGTTCTATCTGATCGACATCACCGCCAACCGTCTGCCGAACATAATCGAACATATTGGGCGACTCCGCGCCTATGGCACGGGAATTCTGGCCAGGCAGCAGATTACCGAGGCACAGAAGAGGACCCTCTATGGCCTGATTGCTAATCTTCGCGATGCCCTTCCGCCCCTCGAGAACAGTTTTGACAATGCCGCTCGCTACAATCCGGCCCAGCAGGGCATGCTGACGACCGTGTCGGAAGGCATCACCGATTCGGTACGGCAAATGATCCATCTCGTGGAGTCGGATGTTATTACCGGCCAATTCACCACCTCCCCGGAATATTTCCTGACGACATTCACTACGGTGATCGACAGTTATTATCTGCAACTCTACGAGTCGTTGCTGCCGTCAGTCGAAGCCTTGATTCAGGCGCGTATCACCCAGGCAGAAGATGCATTGCGTACCAGTATTGGCGTTGCCTTCCTGTTGTTTTGGGTGGTGGTCTATTTCTCGATTGGCAGTTACTACGCTACGGTTGGCAGCATTCGGTCGCTGGCCCATTCTGCCCGCGCTTTCGCCAGTGGCGAATTGAGCGCACGTATCAGTCTTGGTACGAACGATGAACTCAGGCAGGTGGGGGACAGCTTCAACGAAATGGCCGATGGCTTCGTGGCTATGCTGACCGAACGCAAGCAGGCCGAGGAGAAGATGACCAGCCTGGCGTACTACGACACCCTCACTGGTTTGCCCAACAGGGCCTTGTTTTATGATCGGCTGGCGCAGGCAATCAAGCAGGCGCATCGCACCGACCTGAAAATGGCATTGTTATTCATTGACCTCGACAAATTCAAGGAGGTCAACGATACGCTCGGGCACAACATGGGCGACATCTTGCTGAAGGATGCAGCGGGTCGCATCAGCGACTGTATGCGTGATGCCGATACGGTGGCGCGCCTGGGTGGGGACGAATTCATCATCATCCTGCCAGAGCTTGTTGATACCAGGAGCATCGAACGGGTCGCCGAGTGCATCCTGCAGAAACTGGCTGGGCCATTCCCGTTGGGAAACGAAATGGCCTATGTGTCAGCCAGCATGGGCATCACGCTGTATCCCGACGATGCCACCACAATTGATGACCTGCTCAAGCAGGCCGACCAGGCCATGTACGTGGCGAAGAATGCAGGAGGCAGCCGCCACAGCTACTTCACCCCCACGCTGCAGATAGAGGCGCAAAGCCGATTGCACCTGCTCAACGACTTGCGCGGTGCGCTGGCCGGGGGCCAGTTCCGGCTCGATTATCAACCCATCGTCGATTTGAATACGGGGCGCATCAACAAGGCGGAAGCGTTGATCCGCTGGCAGCATCCGCAGCGTGGCCTGATCGGCCCGGAGCAATTCATTCCGCTGGCGGAAGAGTCCGGGTTGATTGTCGAAATTGGCGACTGGGTATTCAAGGAGGCTGCGAAGCAGGTCAAGCATTGGAGAGTGACGTTCGATGCCAATTTTCAGATCAGCGTGAACAAGTCCCCTACACAGTTCCGTCAATCCGACCATACGTATCAATCATGGCTCGACTATTTGCGGGAGCTTGGCTTGCCCGGGCAAAGCATCACCATCGAAATCACCGAAGGGTTGCTGCTGGATGCGGCGTCTGACGTGACGGACAAACTGTTCGCATTCCGTGATGCGGGCATGCAGGTTGCGATTGATGATTTTGGTACCGGCTATTCGTCGCTGTCCTACCTGAAAAAATTCGACATCGACTACCTGAAAATTGACCAGTCATTCGTGCAGAACCTGGCAACGGACCCGGATGACATGGCGCTGTCCGAGGCCATCATCATGATGGCACACAAACTTGGGCTGAAAGTGGTTGCCGAGGGCGTGGAGACGGAGGCGCAGCGAAAACTGCTGGCCGATGCGGGCTGTGACTATGCACAGGGATATCTGTTTTCCAGGCCGTTGCCGGCCAGGGAACTGGAAACACTGCTGGATCAAGCTGATACAAACCCGTTCCCTGTCTAGCGGTGCCCGCCATAACAAAATGCGAGTACGGATTT
The DNA here is from genome assembly GCA_031426895.1 of Thiobacillus sp. Classification (GTDB taxonomy): domain Bacteria; phylum Pseudomonadota; class Gammaproteobacteria; order Burkholderiales; family Thiobacillaceae; genus Thiobacillus. The sequence goes on from JASJPE010000010.1 coordinate 58,516, forward strand.
TAGTGACCCGATTGATGGTTTTGGGTGGCGCACCAATGAGATTGAACCCTTGGTTGGATCGGCTCTGCAAATCAAGCCCAAACAAAAACGCCCGCAGAAGCGGGCGTTTTGTATTGCAGCAGAACCTCTGCTTATTCAGCAGCTGCAGCAGGTGTACCACCCTTGACCTTGCGGGCGGGCAGCTTTTCCTTGATGCGTGCGGATTTGCCTGAACGCTCGCGCAGGTAGTACAGCTTGGCGCGGCGGACGTCACCACGACGCTTCACTTCGACGCTGGCGACCAGCGGCGAGTGAGTCTGGAAGGTACGCTCGACGCCTTCGCCGGCCGAGATTTTGCGCACGGTGAAAGCCGAGTTGAGGCCACGGTTACGCTTGGCAATGACGACGCCTTCATAAGCCTGCAGACGCTCGCGGGTGCCTTCCAGTACTTTGACCTGAACGACGATGGTGTCGCCGGGGGCAAAGTCAGGGAGGGTTTTACCCAGGCGGGCGATCTCTTCTTGTTCAAGTTGCTCGATGATGTTCATGATGTTTCCTTACACCTGGCGGGAGAGGTAGGCCACTGGGTCTGTTTGGACTCCGGGGCAGACATCACGCCGTTTCACATTGGTTCGGGCTTACGGACCCTGAACCGCTTTTTTCTGCGCCGCACCGGGGTGCGCCGCGAGAAGATCCTGTTCCTGCTTTGACAACCCACGCTTGACCAGCAGATCGGGGCGATGGGCTGCCGTGATCGCCAGGCTTTGCTGCAATCGCCACTGGGCGATCGCGGTGTGGTTGCCGCTTTTCAATACGTCCGGTACAGCTTCACCTTGCCAGACTTCGGGCCGGGTGTAGTGCGGGCAATCGAGCAGGCCGTTGGCGAAAGAGTCTTCCACCGCTGAATCTGCATCGTTCAACGCACCCGGCAGTTGCCGGATGAGGGCGTCCATCAATGCTAGCGCGGGGAGTTCGCCGCCAGACAACACAAAGTCGCCCAGCGAAATTTCCTCGTCCACGCGGCGTTGCAACAGCCGTTCGTCGATGCCTTCGTACCGCCCGCACAACAAAACCAGCGCACGATTCTGGTTTAACGCGGCTTGCTTCAATTCCATCACCCGCTGGTGACTAAGCGGGCGGCCACGGGGTGAAAAATGCACCACCCAGGGCGTTAAATTTTCGCTGGCCATGTCCTGCCGGGCAGCGTTCAACGCACGATCCAGCGGTTCGGCCTGCATCAGCATTCCGGGGCCGCCGCCGTAGGGGCGGTCATCCACGGTGCGGTGCGGGTCGTCGGTGAAATCGCGCGGGTTCCACGATTTGAACCGGTACAACCCACGATCCAGCGCCCGCCGGGTGATGCCGTAATCCAGCACGGCATCGAACATTTCGGGGAAAAGCGTGACAGCATCAAAGCGCACACCTTCCTCCTTAATAATCTTCGCCCCAGTCCACTTCGATCAGGCCGCCTGCCACATCCACTTTGCCGACAAATTGCGCGATGAACGGAACCAGATGTTCACGGTTGCCCTTGATCACCAGCACATCCTGCGCACCGGTTTCCATCAGGCTGTCCACTTTTCCGAGTTCGACGCCTTCGCGGTTGATTGCCGTCAGTCCGATCAAATCCGACCAGTAAAACTCGTTTTCTTCCGGTGCGGGCAAATGACTGCGCGCTACCGAAATTTCCTGTCCGCGCAGGGCGTAGGCCTTGTCGCGGTCGTCAATCCCCACCAGTTTGGCGACCAGGGTGTTGCTGTGATCCTGGATGGCTTCGACGGTGTAGTGCTTGTGCTCCGGGCCGCGGCCGATACGCCAGGATTCAAAATCCATCAGCGTTCCGGGGTCTTCGCTAAAGGACTGAACCTTGACCCAGCCTTTGATGCCGAACGGGGCGGCGATGCGCCCCATAACGACCCAGTCGTTATTCAATTCGAGCAACCGACCCAGTCGCTATCGTCGCTCAATTAAGCGACAGCAGCGGCAGGCTTGTTTTGCTTGACCAGACGGGCAACGGTGTCGGACATCTGCGCACCGTGGCTGGTCCAGTAGCTGATGCGCTCTTGATCCAGGCGCACAGCTTCGGCACCTTCGGGAGCGACCGGATTGTAGAAACCGACGCGCTCGATGAAGCGGCCATCACGGCGGCAGCGCGAATCGGCCACCACGACGTTGTAGAAAGGACGGTTTTTAGCGCCACCGCGCGAAAGACGAATAACGACCATGATTCAACCCACCGGGAAACGGAGAAAACCGAGAATTATACCCAAAAAAACCCGTTTAGCCAGTGGTTTGCATGCGCGCGGCGTTGCCGGGTTTCAAATCCTTAGCCAGCCTTGGCTCGCTTGGGTGCCGGGCAGTAGATCAGCGCATCCCCGGCATCATCCCTTTCATGCCGCGCATCATTTTGCTGATCCCGCCCTTGCCCATCATTTTCATCATCTTTTGCGCTTGCTCGAACTGCTTGAGTAACTTGTTGACCTCCTGCACCTGCACGCCCGCACCGGCTGCGATGCGACGTTTGCGTGAGGCCTTGAGTATTTCGGGTTTGCGGCGCTCAAGCGGGGTCATGCTGTTGATGATGCCTTCCACCCGGTTGATGCCTTTTTCGTCGGCTCCCGCGGGCATGGGCATTTGTCCGGCGCCGGGGAGTTTGTCCATCAGCGCGGAGAGCCCCCCCATTTTGCGCATCTGCTGGATTTGCGCCTTGAAGTCTTCGAGGTCGAAATCCTTGCCTTTCTTGACCTTGTCGGCGAGCTTTTTCGCCTCGGCCATATCCACTGAGCCTTGCGCCTGCTCGATCAGCGAGAGTACGTCGCCCATGCCGAGGATGCGCTGTGCCATGCGCTCGGGGTGGAAGGCTTCCAGGCCGTTGGGCTTCTCGCTGACGCCGATGAACTTGAGTGGTTTGCCGGTGATATGCCGTACCGATAGCGCAGCACCGCCGCGCGAATCGCCATCGAGCTTGGTGAGGACAATGCCGGTGAGCGGCAAGGCTTCGTTAAAGGCCTTGGCGACATTGATTGCGTCCTGGCCCTGCATGGCGTCCACTACAAACAGGGTTTCGACGGGCTTGACGGCGGCATGCAATGCCTTGATCTCGGCCATCATGGCTTCGTCAATCGCCAGCCGGCCGGCGGTGTCAACGATCAGCACGTCGTAGAATTGCTTGCGCGCGTGATCCTGTGCAGCCTGCGCGATTTTCAGTGGATCGCGTTCGTCGCCTGCTTCAAAAAAGCTGACGTCGAGTTGTTTGCCCAGTAAGCGCAGTTGCTCGATGGCGGCGGGGCGGTAGACGTCGGCCGAGGTGAGCAGCACTTTTTTCTTGCGGTTTTTGAGCAGCAGCGCGAGTTTGCCGCTGGTGGTGGTTTTGCCCGAACCCTGCAGGCCGGCCATCAAAATAACGGCGGGCGGCGTGGCTGCCAGATTCAGTTCGGCATTTTCGCCGCCCATCAGCCGGGTGAGTTCTTCATGAACGATGCCGATCAGCACCTGGCCCGGAGACAGGCTGGTGAGCACGTCCTGACCCAGTGCGCGCGCCTTGACCGCTTCGATGAAGTCCTTGACGACTGGCAGCGCAACGTCGGCTTCGAGCAGCGCCAAACGGACCTGACGCAGCGTGTCCTGCACGTTGGCTTCGGTAATGCGCGCTTGCCCACGCAGCGATTTGACGACGCCGGCGAGGCGTCCACTGAGATTTTCTAACATAGCTTCCTTGTTGCCGTTATGGACGGCATGGATAATGGGGCTGGCTGAATCAACTATTCATTTTAACGAATGTCCCTGCTATTGCTGGTTACTTTATGTGTGAGCGCGCTTTATGGCTGGGTGGCCTGGCGCCTGCAACGCCCGTTGCCTGCGCTGTCCGTGCGCATCGTGCTGCCGCTGGCCCTGTTGGCGCATGGGGTGCTGATCTATCAGTCACTGCTGGGGCAGGGCGACATCCGGCTGGGATTCGGCAATTCACTATCGACTATTTTATGGCTGACCGCGCTGACTTACTGGCTGTCCAGCCACGGGGCCCCTCTGGCTCGCATCCAGTCGTGGGTGAGCGCGCTGGCAGCGCTATCCGTGCTGGGCATGGCATTTTTTACAGCAACACACGTCATCCCCAACTCCCAGGCTTTGGCTTTGCGTGCGCATCTGGTGGTCGCTTTCCTTGCCTATGGTCTGTTGGCAGTGGCGGCCTTGCATGCTGTGTTGATGACCATGCTGGAAAAACAATTGCACCGCGGGGCGCTTTTGCAGGGCGGCGCGCCGCCGCTGCTGACGCTGGAAGCGATGCTGTTCAGAACCATTGGTGTCGGATTTGCGTTGCTGACACTGGCTGTGTTTAGCGGGATATTTTTTACCGAAGAGCTTTTTGGCACAGCCTTGAAGCTGTCTCACAAGACGGTGTTTGCCATCCTGTCCTGGCTGGTTTTCGGTGGCCTGCTGCTGGGCCGGCATTTCCGGGGTTGGCGCGGCCGTACGGCGCTGGTCTGGACGATCACCGGTTTCACACTGCTGTTGCTGGCTTATCTGGGCACCCAGTTTGTGCTCGAAGTCGTGCTTAGGCGTTGAGGAAGCTCTGATTGGATAGCATTTCCACCAATATGCTTTTTGCGGTACTCGCGGTTTTGTTGCTGACCTCGGCGTTTTTTTCCGCGTCCGAGACCGCGATGATGGCGATCAACCGCTATCGCCTGCGTCATGCTGCCGAATCCGGCGTGCGGGGGGCGATGCGGGCACAGGCGCTGCTGGATCGGACAGACAAACTGTTGGGCGTGATTCTGCTTGGCAACAATCTAGTCAATTCTGCATCGGGTACGTTGTCTGCTGTGCTGGCCATTCGCCTGTTTGGCGACGGCGAAATGGTGCTGTTCGTGGCAACGCTATTGCTCACTTTTCTGATTCTGGTATTCAGCGAAGTCACACCCAAGGTGCTGGGTGCCGCATTTCCTGAACGAGTCGCCTACCCTGCGACGCTGTTGCTCACGCCACTGTTGAAGCTGGTTTATCCGGTCGTGTGGTTTGTGAACCTGTTTGTGCAGGGCATTCTACGGTTGTTGCGGATCAGGCAACTTGATTCGGGGCAGGGCAACAGCCTGGGACTGGAGGAGTTGCGCACCATCGTGCTGGAATCGTCCGGCAGGATGCCGCGTGAGCACCACCGGATCCTGATGAACCTGCTGGAACTGGAGGACATCACCGTCGACGACGTGATGACGCCACGCAATCAGATCGAGGCGATTGATATCGAAGATGACCCCGAGCGGCTGCGCCAGCAGATTTCGACCAGTCACCATACGCGGCTTGTAGTGCATGCAGGATCGGCTGACAACCTGCTGGGTGTATTGCATGTGCGGCGGGTACTGCACGCATTGACTGGTGACGAGTTGGACCCGGGGACATTGAAAGAAAATCTTGAAGATCCCTATTTTGTTCCGGCAGGCACCCCTTTGTTCACCCAGTTACGTAATTTTCAGAGCGGACGCAGGCGTCTGGCACTGGTGGTTGATGAGTATGGTGAACTGCAGGGTTTGGTGACGCTGGAAGATTTGCTGGAAGAAATGGTGGGCGAATTTACCACGCAGGCCCCGTCGGATACAGGCTATTTACGGCGGGATGCTGATGGCAGCTGGCTGGCCGAGGGCACGGTGCTGCTTCGTCACCTGAATCGCAAGCTGGGCCTGTCGTTGCCGCTGGACGGCCCGAAAACCTTGAATGGTTTGTTGTTGGAGCAGTTTGAGGATATTCCTGAAGTTGGGGTCAGCCTCAAGTTGGGGGATGTACCGGTGGAAATTGTGCAAACCCAGGATCGTGCGGTGAAGATGGCACGCATCTATCTGCCCGTAGTGGATGAGGGTTCATCCGAAAACACCTCAATTTAGACGAAAAATCGCCGTTAAGGCCTGTGATTCCCCATCCGATGTCTTGTCGGTACAACGATGCGGGCGATAATCTGATGCTGAACTTGTCTGGAACCGAGCAATGGCCGCTGTGACAAACGAAATCAATTTAACCGGACTGGCACGTGCCATGGTTAACAATGGCTGGCTTTCCGAGGAAGATGCCGGGAGCATCTGGAAGCGCGCAGGTCAGTCGGGTGATTCATTCGTAAGCGAACTCATCAAGGGAAAGCGTTTCAAGGCGGGCCAGATTGCCGAGTTTGCAGCCACCTCCTTCGGATTTCCCTATCTGGACCTGAATGCCATGGATGTGGACAGCCTGCCGCAAGGGCTGCTCGACACCAAACTGGTGCAAAAACGGCGCGTGGTCGCGCTCTACCAGCGTGGAAACAAGTTGTATGTGGCGACTTCCGACCCGACCCACATGCAGGCGCTGGATGAAGTGAAATTCCAGACCGGTCAGGCAATTGAGCCGGTTGTGGTGGAAGACGACAAGCTTGGCAAGCTGATCGAAAAAGCAGGCGAGGTTGATAACAACACGATGGCCGTGTTGAATGCGGAAGACCTCAATCTGGATTTTGCCGACGAGGAAAGCGCGGCGGCACAACAGGACACGGGCGGAATCGAAATTGACGACGCGCCAGTGGTGCGTTATCTGCAAAAAATCATGCTGGATGCGATCAATCAGGGGGCTTCCGACATCCACCTCGAACCCTACGAAAAGTACTACCGCATTCGCTACCGTCGCGACGGTATTTTGGCCGAAGTCGCGCAACCACCGATGGCGATCAAGGACAAAGTCGCCTCGCGCATCAAAGTGTTATCGAGGCTGGATATTTCGGAAAAGCGCGTGCCGCAGGATGGCCGCATGAAAATGGTGCTGTCGAAAAACCGCGCCATTGATTTCCGGGTCAGCACTTTGCCGACCTTGTATGGCGAAAAAATCGTCATGCGTATTCTGGACCCCACCAGCGCACAGTTGGGGATTGAGGCATTGGGTTACGAGCCGTTCCAGAAAGAGCTGTTGATGAATGCGGTGCAGCGTCCCTATGGCATGGTGCTGGTGACGGGGCCTACCGGTTCCGGTAAAACCGTATCGCTCTACACCTGCCTGAATATTCTCAACAAGCCGGACGTCAACATTTCCACGGCAGAAGACCCGGCGGAAATCCAGTTGCCCGGCATCAACCAGGTCAACGTCAACGATAAGGCGGGTCTGACATTCTCCGCGGCACTGAAGTCCTTCCTGCGTCAGGATCCCGATGTCATCATGGTCGGCGAAATTCGTGACCTGGAAACAGCCGATATCGCCATCAAGGCCGCGCAAACCGGCCACATGGTGATGTCCACGCTGCACACCAATGACGCGCCCGGCACATTGACCCGCCTGCTCAACATGGGCGTAGCGCCCTTTAACGTGGCGTCTTCGGTGATTTTGATTACCGCCCAACGGCTGGGCCGGAAGCTGTGTAATTGCAAACAGCCTGCCGATATTCCCGATGAAACCCTGCTGGCTGCAGGCTTTACTGCGGAGCAACTTGATGGAACATGGAAACCATATAAGCCGGTAGGGTGCGATATTTGTGGTGGTTCAGGTTACAAGGGGCGGGTAGGTATTTATCAGGTGATGCCGATTACCGACGCCATGGTCCGCATCATCCTCAAGGGTGGGAATGAATCCGATATTGCCGACCAGGCGAAGCTGGAGGGTGTACTCGACCTGCGTCAGGCAGGGTTGTTGAAAGTGAAATCCGGACTTACCTCGCTGGAAGAGGTTGAGGCCGTTACCAATATCTAAGGAATTTCCTCTATGGCTACAGCGGCAAAGGCAGTCAAGGACGCCACCTTTCTCTGGGAAGGGATGGACAAGCGCGGCAAGAAGGTCAAAGGCCAGTTGCAGGCTGGGGGCGAATCCATGGCCAACGTCCAGCTGCGCAAGCAGGGCATTACTGTCACCAAGCTCAAAAAGCAGAGCACTTTGTTTAGTAGCAGCAAGCGCGTCACAGAGAAGGACATCACACTGTTTACCCGGCAACTGGCGACCATGATGAAAGCCGGGGTGCCGTTGCTGCAATCGTTCGACATCGTCGGCCGGGGACACTCCAACCCTTCGGTGCAGCGCCTGCTGTCTGAAATCAAGGCGGACATCGAAAAAGGCAGCAGTCTCACCCAAGCGTTTGGTCGTCATCCATTACATTTTGACGCGTTGTACTGCAACCTGGTGGGCGCAGGTGAGTCGGCCGGTATTCTTGAAGAGGTGCTTGATCGTCTGGCGGTCTACAAAGAGAAAATCCTCGCCATCAAAAGCAAGATCAAATCGGCATTGTTCTACCCCATTTCCATCATCGTGGTGGCGTTTGTCATCACTGCGGTGATCATGATTTTTGTGATTCCTGCATTTGAAGAATTGTTCAGCAGCTTTGGTGCGGATTTGCCCGGACCGACTCTTGTCGTGATGGCGATATCCAAGATATTTGTCGAGTGGTGGTGGGCAATTTTCGGTGGGATTGGTGGTGGTATTTATGTATTGCTCCAGGCTTGGAAACGCTCACGCAAGGTGCAGATGTTCATGGATCGCGTGATGCTCAAGCTGCCAATTTTTGGGGCGGTGATTGAGAAAGCAACCATTGCACGCTGGACCCGTACCCTGGCCACGATGTTCGCGGCAGGTGTGCCCTTGGTCGAAGCTCTCGAGTCGGTGGGCGGTGCCTCGGGTAATCAGGTATTCGTCGAGGCAACCAATAAAATCCGGAGTGAAGTATCGACTGGCACGGCGCTCACGGTGGCGATGCAGAACACCGGGCGTTTCCCGAATATGGTGTTGCAGATGGCTGCGATTGGCGAAGAGTCGGGTTCACTCGATTCCATGCTGAACAAGGTGGCTGATTTTTATGAGGCCGAGGTGGATGATGCCGTTGCAGCCTTATCCAGCCTGATGGAACCGATCATCATGGCGGTGCTGGGTGTCCTGATTGGTGGCATGGTGATTGCCATGTATCTGCCGATCTTCAAGATGGGCTCGGTCGTTTGATGGAACTGCTGCACACGGAACCAGCCCTCTTCACCGGGCTGGTTTTTTTATTCGGCCTGATGATTGGCAGTTTTTTCAATGTGGTCATCCATCGCTTACCCAAGATGATGGAGGCCGAATGGCATGTGCAATGTGCCGAACTGCGTGGCGAGGCCATCGCTGATACTCCGGCTTACAACCTGTGGCTGCCGCGTTCGGCCTGTCCTCAGTGCGGGCATCAGATCACGGCACTGGAAAATATCCCGTTGATCTCATGGCTGTTCCTGCGCGGACGTTGTTCGGCTTGCAGTGCATCCATCAGTGCGCGCTATCCCCTGGTTGAACTGCTTGTCGCCGTATTATCGGCAGCAGTCGCCTGGAAGTGGGGCGTCAGCATGCAAACGCTGGGTGCGTTGTTGCTGGTGTGGATGCTGGTTGTGCTGGCATTCATTGATCTTGACACGACCTTGCTCCCCGACAGCCTGACCTTGCCGCTTGTGTGGTTGGGCTTGCTGTTCAATATGAACGGGGTTTTTGTTCCCTTGGCCGATGCCGTCATCGGCGCGATGGCCGGTTACCTGATTCTCTGGTCGGTGTATTGGCTGTTCAAGTTGGTCACTGGCAAGGATGGTATGGGCTATGGTGATTTCAAGCTGTTGGCGGCCATTGGCGCATGGCTTGGGTGGCAGATGCTGCCTGTCACGCTGCTACTGTCTTCTGTCGTGGGCGCGCTGATCGGCGTCGCAATGATTGTGCTGGTCAAGCATGACCGACGTGTGCCGATTCCTTTTGGCCCCTATCTGGCAGGTGGCGGATTGGTGGCGTTGTTCTTCGGCGCGGATTTGACGCAGGCCTACCTCGGGCAGTTCTGATGTTCACGGTCGGGCTTACCGGTGGTGTCGGTTCGGGGAAATCGACTGTCGCTGACCTGTTTTCCGATCTGGGTGTGCCCGTGATCGATACCGATGTAATTGCGCGTGAACTGACCGTTCCTGGAAGCGCAGCGCTCGATTTAATTCATTCCGCTTTTGGTGATGCCGTGATTCGGCCTGATGGCAGCCTGGATCGTGCGGCTTTACGTCGGATTGTGTTTGCTGATGTCGATGCACGACATCAACTTGAAAGCATTCTTCACCCGCGCATTCGGCAGGCGGTCGAGCAGGTATGCGCCACACTGAATGCGCCCTACATTTTGATCGCCATTCCCTTGCTGGTGGAAACCGGTGGCTACCGGGATATGCTGGATCGTGTGCTGGTGGTCGATTGCCCGGAAGAATTGCAGATTACGCGGGTTATCGCGCGAAACGGGCTCGTACATAGTGAAGTCTTGGCCATTCTTGCGGCTCAGGCCAGTCGTTCCGAGCGGCTCGCAATAGCCGATGATGTCCTCACCAATACAGTCTCTCTCGAGGTTTTGCGCACCGAAGTAGTAGCATTGGACCAGCATTATTTAGCGTTGGCGCGGACGCCATTGCCTTGATTTTCAATCTGGATCGGCGACAATCGAGCGATTCAAACCCATGCGTTGCGGCGTGATCCACTACGAATATCCCCTAAGCGAACGCATTCGCACCCTGTTGCGGCTGGAAGATTTGTTCGACCGGTTCGATGCCTATGTCGCGTTGCCGACGCCGCACGCGCATCATGCTGCGCTTCAGACCTTGTTCGAAATGGCGGAAGTGGCTGCGCGTGCTGATCTAAAATCTGACCTGTTACAGGAGTTGGACCGGCAAAAATCAGTGCTGGTCGCGCTTCGGGGTAATCCCCATGTGCAGGACACGACGCTTGAACAAGTTCTGGCGGCGATCGAGACTGCACATCGGGGGCTGTATCAACTACCGGGAAAAGTCGGGCAGCACCTGCGCGACGACGACTGGCTGATGGCGATCAAGCAGCGCGCAGCCATCCCCGGCGGTATGTGTGAATTTGACCTGCCGTCCTACCATTACTGGTTGCATCTGGATGCAGAAGAACGGACCCGGCAATTACAATTCTGGCTGGCACCGTTTTCATCCATTCGTGCGGGAGTCGATATCGTGCTCGGCTTGTTGCGCGATAGTGGGCAGCCCGAATTGCAGCATGTGGACAATGGCAGCTATCAACGCATGCTGGAATCGCGTAACCCGCTCCTGATCCGCGTCACCCTGGTCGACAGCCTGCCTTGTGTGCCTGAAATATCGGCCAACAAATACATGCTGAACATCCGGTTTGTCCATGTCGGAACCAGTCAGGCGCGCACCTGCACCGAACAGCCCATCGACTTTGACCTGACTTTTTGCACCTTATGAAGCCTGCAAACAAGCCCGCCGTGGTGGCCTGTCCGATATGTAATGCAGCGGTGATCTGGATCGCAGAAAATCGCTGGAAACCATTTTGCAGCGAGCGCTGCAAAATGATCGATCTGGGACAGTGGGCCACCGAGTCATACCGGGTGCCGGCCGAGGAACAGGAACCCGAAGACGAGCCCCTGCAGTGATGGCCGCTTTCTGAAAAATCGTTTCTATCCGCGAAGGGCGCGAAGGGCGCGAAGACCCGCGAAGGGGAAAACCATGAAGCATCCTGCGTTCAGGGAATCTCTTCGCGTCCTTCGCAGGTAATGCCTTTCAGGCAGTTTTCTTGTAGGTCTTGACCCCGGATTCCGTGCCGAGCAACAGCACGTCCGCGCCACGCCGCGCAAACAAGCCATTGGTCACTACCCCGACGATGTGATTGATCGCCGTTTCCAGCGACACCGGATCGACGATCGACATGCCGTGCACATCGAGGATGATATTGCCGTTGTCGGTGGTGAAGCCTTCACGCAGACGTGGCTGGCCGCCGAGTTTCACCAGTTCGCGTGCCACGTAGGAGCGCGCCATTGGAATCACCTCGACCGGCAAAGGGAATTGTCCGAGCACGCCGACCAGTTTGCTTTCGTCGGCAATGCAGATGAACTGCTTGCTGCACGCGGCCACAATTTTTTCACGTGTCAGCGCGCCACCCCCGCCCTTGATCATGGCGAAGTGTTCAGTGATTTCATCAGCGCCATCGACGTAGATTTCGAGTTCGCCCACGCTGTTCAGGTCCAGCACCTGGATGCCGTGGCTTTTCAGGCGGGTTGCGGTGGCTTCCGAACTGGCCACTGCGCCATCGATGCGGCCTTTTACTTCGGCTAGCGCGTCGATGAAATAGTTGGCGGTTGAGCCCGTGCCTACCCCGATAATGCCGCCACGGGCATAATCCACCGCAGCACGTGCCACGGCTTGTTTCATTTCGTCTTGAGTCATGATCTTTTCGTCGATTTCGTTGCAGCCCGCTAAGATAGCGGCATCGCCCCTTTTTATCAAACCTTGCTGCCTTTGCCATGAGCCAACCTGACGATTACCTTGAACGCATCCTCACCTCAAGCGTCTACGACGTGGCGGTGGAATCGCCGCTGGACGTGGCCCACAATCTGTCGCGGCGCTTCAACAACCAGATACTGCTCAAGCGCGAAGATCTGCAGCCGGTGTTTTCATTCAAGTGCCGCGGCGCCTACAACAAGATGGCCAAGCTGACTGCCGCCCAACTCGCGCGAGGCGTTGTTGCGGCTTCGGCGGGGAATCACGCGCAAGGCGTGGCGCTGGCCGCGCAAAAACTGGGCGTGACCGCCACCATCGTGATGCCGGCCACCACCCCCCGCATCAAATTTGAAGCCGTTGCGGCGCGTGGCTCGCAAGTCATCCTGCATGGCGACAACTACGATGAAGCTTGTGCTCATGCCACCCAGTTGGCCAAAAAAACGAAAGCGACCTTTGTCCATCCCTACGATGACCCGGATGTGATCGCCGGGCAGGGCACCGTAGCGATGGAGTTGCTGCGCCAGCATCCCGGTCCAATCCATTCGATCTACATACCTGTTGGTGGCGGCGGCTTGATTGCCGGCATGGCGGCGTACATCAAGCGGCTGCGGCCTGAGATCAAGATCATTGGCGTCGAGCCGGAAGATGCTGACGCCATGGCTCGTTCGCTGAAGCAGGGTGAACGCGTCACATTGGAGCGCGTGGGGATTTTTGCGGATGGCGTGGCGGTGAAAACGGTTGGCAAGGAAACCTTCCGGTTGGCGCAGTTGTATGTCGACAAAATCATTCGTGTCAATAACGATGCCATCTGCGCGGCGATCAAGGATGTGTTCGAAGACACCCGCTCCATTCTGGAGCCAGCGGGTGCCTTGTCTGTCGCGGGTTTGAAGTCGGCCATCGCCAGCGGAAAACTGAAGGGGAAAACGCTGGTCGCGATTGCGTCCGGGGCCAACATGAACTTCGACCGTTTGCGCTACATTGCCGAGCGCGCGGAGCTGGGTGAAAAGCGTGAGGCTGTCCTGGCAGTCACCATCCCGGAAACACCCGGCAGCTTCAAGACTTTTTGCGGTTTGCTGGGCGCGCGCAATATCACCGAGTTCAACTACCGTTACTCCGACCCCAAAACGGCACGCGTATTTGTCGGGTTATCGGTTCCGGGTGCAGATGAAGGCTCGCGCGTGGTTGAACTGTTGCAGCGCCATGGTCTGGAAGCCGTCGATCTCACTGATAACGAAATGGCCAAGCTGCACGTTCGCCATCTGGTTGGGGGACGCGCACCCGAGGCGGTGAACGAAGTGTTGTACCGGTTTGAGTTCCCCGAGCGTCCGGGCGCCCTGATGCAGTTTCTGCAAAGCATGAGCCGTGGCTGGAACATCAGCCTGTTCCACTATCGTAACCATGGGGCCGATTTTGGCCGGGTACTGGTCGGCATTCAGGTGCCGGAAAAGGAAAAACCCCGCTTCCAGGCATTTCTGGAAGGGCTCGGTTATCGTTACTGGGATGAGTCCAATAATCCTGCTTATAAGCTGTTTTTGGCCTGAGCTTTTGCCTCTGCGCTGATTTTCAGGTGCGGACTGGTGAAGCTGCCGAATTAATTGGATACGAGTCTGTGTTCTTGCCCGGATGCCTTGGTTTGGCTGCATGTTACCCTCGCACCATGCCTCAAATAATCGGTTTTTTTCTGTTGGGAATGCTGGCCGTAGCCTCTGCCTGGGCGGCGCCTGGCGATGCGGCCGTGCAGCAGGCGCGGCAGGCATTTGTTGAACGCAAACTGGCGAATCTGGAACGTGCGGCACACGATGTGCCCGCAGATCATGTGCTACTTCCCTATGTTGAATACTGGCACCTGATGCTGAAAGGCCGCAATGATGACGCACGCATCGCGGATTTTCTGGCGCGTTACCCGGGTAGCCGTCTGGCAGAGGCGCTGCGCGCCGACTGGCTGAAGTCATTGGGTGTGCGCGAAGCCTGGCCGCGCTATCTGGCGGAGTACCCCAGTCTGGCCAAGCCCGACCCGGCCCATCAGTGTTATGCCTATCGCGCGGAATGGGCGCAAGGCAATCATAGTCATCAACGCGAGGCCATTGCCTTGTGGTTTACCGGTCGCGACATGCCGTCGGCTTGCACGCCGTTGTTTACAACGCTGATAGAGGCGAAGCTGATCGGCCAGGAAGACGTGTGGCGGCGCGTTCGACTGGCGCTGGATGCCGATAATCCCAATGTGGCCCGAGTGGTGGCAAATAGCTTGCCTGATCAGCCGCTGGATGGAGTCTTGCTTGAACGGGCCAGCCGCGATCCGGCACGGCTATTGAATGCCGGCAACCTGGATTTGAATACGCGCGGCAATATCGAGATCGCACTGTACGCACTGGATCAGCTGGCCAAGCGCAACTCCAGCGAGGCCGAGCTGGCCCTGCGCAAGCGTTTGCCGGAGCTGGGTCCGGTTGAGGCGAGTGCGGCCTGGGCCCGACTCGCCACGCGTGCGGCGCGGCGCCATGAAAGTGTGGCACTAAGCTGGTTTCAGTTGGCAGGCAGCGTGACGGTGAACGATTTTCAGCGCGAGTGGTGGGTGCGTACTGCGCTGCGCGCGGGTGACTGGTCAACTGTGCTGCGGGTGATCGATAGCATGAGTGAGCCCAGTCGTGCCTTGCCTGTCTGGCGCTATTGGCGCGCGCGCGCCATCCAGGCTGGCGGGCAACGCCTGGTGGCCAATGCCATTTTTCTGGCTTTGTCGCGAGAACTTCATTATTACGGCCAGCTGGCGCAAGAGGAGGTGGGGCCGGTGATGCAGGCGCCAGCCATCAATATCAAAATGGGTGGGGATGACGTGGCGGCCATCTCACGGAATCCTGGGATAGCCCGTGCGCTTGCCTTGCAGGAGATGGGCTTGCGCAACGATGCTGGCCAGGAATGGACGTGGTCGATTCGCGAATTTGCCGATGGGCAATTGCTCGCTGCGGCCGAGCTGGCACGTCGCATGGAATGGTATGACCGCGCAATCAGCACGGCAGAACGAACGCGTGACCTGCACGACTTCGAGTTGCGCTTTGTTGCACCTTATCGGGAGTTGGCCCAGCAGGCCGCGCGTGAAAACGGGATAGACGAAGCCTGGGTGTTCGGCTTGATGCGGCAGGAAAGCCGCTTCATCAATTTTGCGCGTTCGGGTGTTGGCGCATCCGGGTTGATGCAGATCATGCCTGCTACAGCTCGCTGGATTGCCCGGCGCCTGGGCATCCTTAGGTTTGACCCAAGTGAGATGCAGGAGCCCGCCAAAAATATCCAGTTCGGTGCGTATTACCTGAAACATGTGCAAACCAGCCTGGATGGTTCGCCCGTGCTGGCGACCGCGGCCTACAATGCGGGCCCTAGTCGGGCCCAGCGCTGGCGCGATACTCGGCCGATGGAGGCTGCGATTTATATCGAGTCGATCCCGTTTACCGAAACGCGCGACTACGTCAAGAAAGTGATGAGTAATGCCATGTACTACGCCATGCGTTTTGGGCAGCCCTCAGTGTTGCTGAAAGACCGGCTGGGTAGTGTTCCAGCACGCAAAACACCACTTGGATCGACGCCGCAGGCGGACAGTTCGCTGGAACCCGAGCAGTCGGTCGATTAGAATCAGCATAGTCTTATATTCAGAAGCAAACTCACCATGAAGATTGAACGCATTTGCATCCTCGGCGGTTCTGGCTTCGTCGGCACCCGTCTTGTCAGCCAGCTCGCCACGCGCGGATTCCAAGTGCGGGTGCTGAGCCACCGCCGTGAAACGGCCAAGGAACTGATTCTGCTGCCGACAGTGGAAGTCATCGAGGCTAACGTGCACGATCAGCAGGAACTCATCCATCATTTCCGTGGCATGGATGCCGTCATCAATCTGGTAGGGATTCTGCACGAAAGAAAGGTTGGCCGTGCTGATTTACCCAGCGCTCGCCGGGGCGACTTCCATAAAGTTCATATTGAACTGCCGCGCAAGGTCATCCATGCCTGCGGCGAATCGGGTGTACATCGCCTGCTGCACATGAGTGCCCTGGGTGCCCACCCCAACTCGCGCTCGGCCTATCAGCGTTCCAAGGGCATCGCCGAAGCACTGGTGCGCGAATCCGGCATGCAGCATATCGAGCATGAGAACTGGTATTTGAATGGCCCCAAGCTGATTCATGGATATGGCCTCAATGTCACGGTCTTCCGTCCGTCTGTCATCTTTGGCCGCGGCGACTCCTTCCTGTCCTTGTTTGCCCGTTTGCTGAAAATGTTTCCTGTGCTGCCGCTGGCTAATGCCGACGCGCGCTTTGCGCCGATCCATGTGGACGACGTTGCCCGGGCCATTGCGGACAGCCTGGATAACCAGGCAACCTATGGTCAAACCTATGACCTGTGCGGCCCCAAAGATTATTCCCTGAAAGAACTGGTGAGCTACGTGGGCGATGTGATCGGCAAAAAACGCAGCATCATTTCGCTGGGCAAGATGTTGTCCTACTTTCAGGCTTGGGCGATGGAGTTCAAGCCCGGCAACAAGCTGATGACGCGCGACAACTACTACGCCATGGGTTCGGACAATGTTTGCCACGGTGGCTGGCCTGCAGTGTTCAAGTTTGAACCGGTGTCGCTGGAAGCCATCGCCCCCGAGTATCTGCGCGCCGATTCTCCGCGCGCGCGCTACGAAGGCTACCGGGAAAGCGCTGGCCGCTAAGCCTCTCCTCCGCCATGAAAATCTACATCGTTGGCGGCGCGGTAAGGGATCGATTGCTGGGCTTGCCGGTGGTCGATCGCGATTACGTCGTGGTCGGTGCGACGCCGGAGCAGATGCTGGCACAGGGGTTTCAACCGGTCGGCAAGGATTTCCCCGTCTTTCTGCATCCGCAGACCCATGCCGAGTACGCGCTGGCACGTACCGAGCGCAAGTCCGGGCACGGCTACAAAGGCTTCAAGGTGTATGCCGCACCTGAGGTGACGCTGGAAGAGGACCTGTTGCGGCGCGATCTCACCATCAATGCCATAGCCGAAGATGAAGCGGGCGAACTGGTCGATCCGTATGGCGGTCAGCGCGATCTGGACGCGCGGGTTTTTCGTCATGTGAGCGATGCATTTTCCGAAGACCCGGTTCGAATACTCAGAGTGGCGCGTTTTGCCGCCCGCTTCACTGATTTTTCAATTGCGCCCGAAACCCTGGCCCTGATGCGGCAGATGGTCGACGACGGTGAAGTGGATGCGCTGGTGCCCGAGCGGGTATGGCAGGAAGTAGCGCGAGGCCTGATGGAAGCGCAGCCCTCGCGCATGTTCCACGCGCTGCGCGACTGCGGTGCGCTGGGCCGGCTGTTTCCCGAAATCAATCGTCTGTTTGGCGTGCCGCAGCCGCCGCAGCATCACCCCGAAATCGACACCGGCGTGCATGTCATGCTGGTGGTTGACTGGGCTGCACAGCAGGGTTTCAGTTTGCCGGTGTGTTTTGCGGCATTGACACATGATCTTGGCAAGGGCGTGACGCCGCCTGAGCTTTGGCCCAAGCACCATGGCCACGAGGTAAAAAGTGTGAAACTGGTGCGTGAGCTCAGTGAACGCATCCGCGTGCCCGCAGATTGTCGTGACCTGGCTGTTGCGGTTGCACGTGACCACGGAAATGTTCATCGTGCACTGGAACTGCGCGCTGCCACGATCGTCGAGTTGCTGGAGCGGGTGGATGCGCTCCGGCGCCCGGATCGCTTCAGCGAGTTGTTACAGGCATGCGAATGCGATTTTCGCGGGCGACCCGGTTATGAATCGCGGGATTATCCGCCGCCGGCTTACCTTGAACAGGCCCTCGCCGTGGCGCGTGGAGTGGATGCCGGGGCGGTCGCACGAAGTGCCCGCCCCGACAAGATTCGGGAAGCCGTGTTCCGTGCCCGGGTCGAGGCAATCGATGCCTGGCGCAAGCAGCAAGCTTGAGGTGCGCGGCGGGCTTATTGATTCGGCCTCCCGCGCTGTTTCACCCACTCTCGGCAAGCCAGGCTTCAATGCCATTTCAAGCTTTATCAGGCCGAATCAATAATCGCGATCGTGACGGCGGTAGTCGCGGTGCTCCCGGTGGCTGCCCCGGCGATCATCGTCCCACTCAGCGCGATGCTTCTTCCATTTGTGGCGATTATCCCAGCCATGTCCGTAGTCACGGTAGTGGTAGACATGATGAACCTGGTGCCTGGGGGGTAGCACGATGGTATGGCTGGGGCGATACGCCGTGTGGGTCCAGTAATGGTCGCCGCCGCTTTCGTACAGCACACGGAAACCGTCATGGTGGCGGGTGCCAAACGAAATGCTGAAGTGGGGCTCGACTGAAACCACGCGGCCGGTGTCATAGCTGTCGCGAGCCAGGGCAGCGCCCGATGTGCTCAACAGAGTGGCTGCTATCAGTAGGGTACGTAACATGGTGTTTCTCCTTTCGGGTTCAAACAAGTGCGTTGAGGCACGTTAATCGTTCCAGTCGTTGCGGCTGTTGTTCCAGCGCCCGCCACGCTGATCGTCCGCCACGGAAAAGCGCACATTCAAAGTCAGCCACTTGCCGGGGTCGTACGGCAGGCGGGTGCTGTATTCGCGATCGCCGTAGCGGTAGCGCACGTCGTAGCCGCTGATCACCTGGCGATAGTTGTCCTGCTCGCGGCACTGTTCCACCTGACGCGGGCGTGATTCGTAGCGCGTGCCACTGTTGTTCCAGCGGTCGCCCACCACCGCGCCGGTCGCGGCGCCGACAGCGGCTGCGGCCACCTTGCCGTTGCCCTTGCCGACAGTGGAACCGATCAGGCCGCCGGCGATGGCGCCAAGTACCGCGCCGCCAGTGTTGTTGCCGTCACGATAGCTGCGGGTTTCGTGGCCCACCGTTTCCGTCCAGCATTCGCGGCGCGGTTCGTTGATCGACTCGTAGACCGGCGTGCTGGCCACGACCCGTGCGCGGGCAGTGAAACCATCGTCGTTGCCGCGGCTATGACCGGCTTGCGCTACGCCGCTCACGGCAAGCAATGAGGCAATCAGGGTGGTGTTGAATGTGCGTGTTTTCATGTTTACTACTCCTTGTAGATTGGGCGAATTCGTTTTAGCGACGGCCGCGTGACGAGCGGCTGTCTTCTTCAATGCGTTCCCGCTGGCGGCGTTCGTAGCCGTAGCCGTAGCCTTGCGGTTCCTCGAGCCCAGCTTCATCCTTGGACTTGCTGCGCTTGTCCTTTTTGTCATTGCGGCTATCGCCCTGGGTGTCGCGAGCGTCGCCGCCCCGGTCGTTCCTGGCCACGATGAACGCGCTCTCCAAATAATCCGGTGCCGCCTGAACCGGGGTAGCCAAAGCCAGTCCCAATGTGGCCAGTCCAAAAATCCAGATTTGCTGTGTCTTCATCGTTGTCTCCGTGTGGTTGGTTGCGTTGTTTCGCTTCCATGCTTCGCAGTTTGGTTGAGGGAAGTTAGTGCACTGTTTCACGCAAGGGGGATTTTGTAACAGTGTGTAACCGGGGTGGGAATAGGCACCTGCTTGCGCTGCTATAGTTGCCGCATGGAAAAAGACACGATTTATGTGACGGATGACGACCCTGGCATCCGTGAGCTGGTGGCCGAATACCTGACCAGCCAGGGATATGCAGTGGAGACCGCCGAAGATGCGGTCTCGCTGGACCGGTTGCTGGCCAATCGATTGCCCGACCTGCTGGTGCTCGACTGGATGATGCCGGGCGAGGATGGCTTGTCGATTGCTCGCCGCTTGCGTGCACAGCCCGGGTTTCCACCCATCATCATGCTGTCGGCCAAGGGCGAAGATATCGACCGCATCATTGGTCTGGAAGTCGGTGCTGACGATTACCTGCCCAAGCCGTTTAATCCGCGCGAACTGCTGGCGCGGATTCGGGCGGTGATGCGGCGCTCAGGCAGCATGGCTATCCCGGTCACAACCGACACGGCCAAACGCTTCCAGTTTGGCCCGTTCAGCGTCAACCTCGATGCCCGCATTCTGACCCGCGCCGGCGCTGAAATCATCCTGACCACAGGCGAATATGAACTGCTGGAAATCTTCGTCACCCACGCCAACCGGGCGCTGTCGCGCGACTGGCTGATGGATCAGTTGCGCGGATTCGAACGCGATCCGTTCGACCGCAGCATCGACGTGCGGGTGAATCGCCTGCGCAAGAAAATCGAGGATGATCCGGCCAACCCGGCCTACATTCGCACTCAGCGCGGGCAGGGATATCTGTTCGTGCCGCAGGGTAAAGGGTGAAGCGCCTCACCCGTTCCCTGTTCGCCCGCACTGCGCTGACGTTGGCGCTGGCCTTCATCGTGTTTCAGGCCGCAGCGTTCTGGGTGGTGTATCGAACCCTGATCGTTCCGGTGGCGGAGCGTTCGGCTGACGATCTGGCCGGATTGATCGTGCTGTCGGCGCAAACCTGGGCGGAGCTGCCGCCCCAGACCCGTATTGCCTTTGAGCGCGAACTGGCGCGTCGCCATGGTCTGCGCCTGACCACCCTCGACATTGGCGCAACCGTGAATGCACCCTGGTTTTCATTCCGCAAGCAAATTGAATCGGCGTTGAGCAGCCGGGTGGGGGAAGCCATCGTGCTGCGTGGCGTGCCGGGTACGCGGGCGGCATGGCTGGATATCCCGGTGGGCGGTCATGATCTGCACGCCGGGTTTTTCCCAGACCGTTATGCGGTCCAGCCCCCGTTGGCAGCCATCGCCGTGGTGGCATTGGGCACTTTTCTCAGCTTGCTGACTGCCTTGTTTCTGGTGCGTCGCATTACCGTGCCGCTTGCGCGTGCGGCCTCGGCGGCCAGTCAGGTGGGCGCGGGTGAACTGCCCGAGCCTTTGCCGGAAACCGGCCCGGCGGAGCTGGCGGAACTGGCTCGCCGCTTTAACAAAATGGCGGCCGAAGTGCGCGATCTGCTGGATAACCGCACCACCTTGCTGGCGGGGATTTCGCACGATTTGCGTACTCCGATGACGCGCCTGCAGCTCAATCTGGAAATGCTGCGCGATGATTCCAGCCCGGCCCGCATCGATAGAGCCGTGTCCGATCTGGCTGACATGAACAGGCTGATCAGTGGCTATCTTGAACTGGCGCGCACCACCCGGCCCGAAGTCAGACAGCGTTTCAATCTGGCCGAATTGCTGGATGAAGTGGCAGACGAGGCCGATTTGGCTTGGTCAGGTGCTGCGCCATGTGAGATCGAAGCAGGGCGTTTGGCGGTGCGGCAAATCGTGGCCAATCTGATTCAGAACGCGCAACGCTACGGCGGCGACACGCCGGTTGAACTGGCACTGGAATGCGGGAAAGAGACAGTGCGGGTGATTGTGCGTGATAGCGGCTCGGGCATCCCCAACGATCAGATGGAAAAGGTATTCAGGCCGTTTTTCCGTCTGGAAACCTCGCGTTCGCAGGCAACAGGCGGCACCGGGCTGGGGCTGGCGATTGTGCGCCAGCTGGCGGAAACGAATGGCTGGATGGTGCGGTTACAGAATCGCCCGCAAGGCGGGCTGGAAGCCGTGCTGGAACTGCGCGGTTAAACCTTCAGTTGTAGTTTGTGACGTTTGCGGCAGTGCGGCGCAGCACCCGGAACTCGATGAACAGCAGCGTCATGCTGAACATCGACATACGGCAGGTGCTGCCGCTAAAAAATCCCAGTGGAGAACAAGAGAGATTGATACTCACGCTGGTGTTTCTACCTACTTGCATAATTTAGATAGCCGGTTGACGTGCAAACAATGAGAACTGAACGAACAGCAGCGACAGGCTGGTGAGGCTCATGCGTTCGGTCTGGCCATGAAACCAGGCGAAAGGTGAGTGGCTGAGTTCGAGTACCAGTTGGTTTTGGCCGAATTGCAGTTTCATGATGTGCTCCTTGATCGGGGTGGGTTGCCTGAATACTTGCAACGCCTGTGCCACCCTGACGGATCTGGGATCCACACAAAAAAACGTCAATAAAACAAGGTTCTGAAAATGACTGCCGAAAATGGTCACCTGAATGGGACAGGGAATTTGACGGAAAACCGTCATCCCGTGTCGAAGTGGCAAACAGTCGGCAGGAATGAACAGGCCCATTTTGATGACCGCGATCAGGTTGCGTTGGCCACAAGACGCGCACTTCCAACGCCCGATGACGGGTCCAAGGTAGAATCCGGCTTTGCGATTTAAGTGGCGCGTGTTCTGCGTGCCGCATCTTGTACATGATCATCCTCAAAAATCTCAGCCTGCGGCGTAGCGCCAAGGTCCTGCTCGACAACGCGTCGGTCTCCATCAACCCCGGGGAACGGGTCGGCCTGGTCGGCCGCAACGGTGCCGGCAAGTCCAGCCTGTTTGCATTGCTGAACGGCACCCTGCACGAAGACAAGGGTGACTTTTCCATTCCGTCGCAGTGGCGCATGGCCCAGGTGGCGCAGGACATGCCGGAAACAACCGAGTCCGCGACCGATTTCGTCATTGCCGGCGACACCGCATTGGTCGAGGCACAGACCGAAGTCACCGCTGCCGAAGAAAGCGACGACGGCGAGCGCATGGCCCATGCCTACATGGCGCTGCATGACGCCGGCGCGCACGACGCGCAATCGCGCGCGCAGTCGCTGATTCTCGGCCTGGGCTTTCAGGTGCGCGAACTCAGCCAACCGGTCAACAGCTTTTCCGGCGGCTGGCGCATGCGGCTGCAACTCGCCCGCGCGCTGATGTGTCCGTCCGAACTCTTGCTGCTCGACGAACCGACCAACCACCTCGATCTGGACGCGCTGGTGTGGCTCGAAGCCTGGCTCAAGAAATACCCCGGCACCATGCTGGTGATCAGCCATGACCGTGAATTTCTCGATGCCGTGACCAATGTCACCCTGCATATCGAACACGGCCAGCTCACCCGTTACGGCGGCAACTACAGCGCCTTCGAAGACATGCACGCCGAGCAGCTGGCGCTGCATCAGGCGGCGTTTTCCAAGCAGCAGGACAAGATCGCCCACCTGCAGGACTTCATCAACCGCTTCAAGGCCAAGGCCAGCAAGGCCAAGCAGGCGCAAAGCCGGGTCAAGGCGCTGGACCGCATGGAGCGTTTGGCGCCGTTGCTGGCCAATGCCGATTTCACCTTTGAATTCAAAGAGCCGCAGAACCTGCCCAACCCCATGCTGTCGATCGACAACGCCAGCTTTGGTTATCCGCCACCCGCCGATGCGCCGCCCGGCACCCCGTCTACCGTCATCGTGCGCGGCGTCAGCAAATCCGTGTTCGCCGGCCAGCGCATCGGCATTCTCGGCGCCAACGGACAGGGCAAGTCGACGCTGGTGAAAACCGTCGCCCGCACCCTGCCGGTGGTCGAAGGCGAAGTGCTCGAAGGCCGCGGCCTCAACATCGGCTACTTCGCGCAGCAGGAGCTCGATGTGCTGCGCCCCGCCGACACCCCGCTGGAACACATGATCCGCCTCGCCCGCGACACCATCGCCAACGGTGGCGCCGGCCAGTTCAGCAGCCGCGAGCAGGACCTGCGCACCTTCCTCGGTACCTTCAACTTCAACGGCGACATGGTCAAGCAAGCCGTCGGCACCATGAGCGGCGGTGAAAAAGCCCGCCTCGTGCTGTGCATGATCGTATGGCAGCGCCCCAACCTGTTGCTGCTCGACGAGCCGACCAACCACCTCGATCTGGCCACTCGCGAAGCACTGGCCATGGCCCTCAACGAATTCGAAGGCACTGTCATGCTGGTCAGCCACGACCGCGCCCTGCTGCGTTCCGTGTGTGATGAATTCTGGATGGTCAGCAAGGGTGGCGTCGAGCCGTTCGATGGCGACCTGGACGACTATCAACGTTATCTGCTGGATGAAGGCAAGCGCTTGCGTGAAGAACTCAAGCAGGCCGGCAAGGCGGCCGATGCCCCGGTGGCTAAAGTTGAGCCTGTGCCGGTGACAGGGAAGAAGCCGGTTTCGTCGGGCAAGATCAAGTCGCTGAAGCAGAAACAGGAGCGGCTTGATAAAAGCATGGCTGCGCTTCAAGCGGAAAAGGCTGCGTTCGAAGCACGGCTGGGCGGGACGCTTTCGGTGGAGGAGATTACCGAAACCGGCAAGCAGCTTCAGCATGTGATTGACGAACTGGCGATTGAAGAGGGGGAGTGGTTGGAGTTGTCGGGGGAGATTGAGGGGTTGGAAGCGGCAGGGGCATAGGCTTCACTGTCCTCACGGCCGTTCGCCCTTGGTTTGGCGCGTGATCGAAGAGCTGACCTCCACCCCGTTCGCCCTGAGCACGTCGAAGGGCTGGTTGTAGTAGTGAAGGTTTACGCCAAACCACTGGCCGTTGGCCGGGGGTAGCCCGGCGGCTAGTCACTTTCTTTTGCTTCGCCAAAAGAAAGTAACCAAAGAAAAAGCGCCCCCGCTCATCCCCGAAACCCCGAAAACCGAGCCTGCCGGGTGGGCGGCAAAGAACTCGCCCCGCTTTTGATGTTTTTAAATTGATTTTTTGTGAGCGGGACTCAGACACCTTTGCCGCTGATCCACCCGGCCGACTCGATTTTCGGCGTGGCTGAGAGGGGAAGAAAGTCAAAACCAGGACAGTATGACGGGCAGTTTGTGGTTACTATTGAGCTTCATGCATTCGCTGCAAGCCTTATGCACCTTGTATAACCCAAATGTTTGGTAACTCCCATGGGCATTATTCTAGGACCGATTTTTATTGTCTATATTGCTACGGCAATTACATGTTTACTAGTTCTTTTCGGTGGATTGAGAAATGCCAGTATTGGCATAAAGGAATGGGGTTTAGGTCTTGCTCTGCTACTAGCAATCATGGGGGGCTTCCTTGCGGTCTGGAAACTTTCGATTAGTTTGTTATGGTTCGCTGATGCCTTCTGGCTATGCTTTGCTCTATTGCCAATAGTTGGATTGTTAATTGTTGGTATCGTGGTGAAGCTTCAAGTTTTTCCATCACCTCATTTTCGCTTTAGAGCAATAGTGTTTTTTCTGGCTATTTCGATCTCACCTCTAATCATCTATAGGTTGGCCAGTCAGCAACCTGGATTTAATTTGTATTAATTTGAGTAAATCGTGTTGAATTAGTTGCCAGTAAGTGGGGTACATAGCGCCAGATGGGCGCTCAACATATAAGGATTAAACCGTCCAGTTGTCATGGTCTTGGTTTTGTTCTCTCCCCTCTCAGCCCCGCCGAAAATTGAGTTTGCCGGATGGATCAGCGGCAAAGGTGTCTGAGCCCTAAAGGACTCCGATCCACTACGCGCTAAAGCGCGTGTGGAGTCGTATGCCCCGCTCACAAAAATAAATCAGCATTACAAAAGCGGGGCGAGTTCTTTGACGCCCACCCGGCAGGCTCAATTTCCGGGGTTTCGGGGATGAGCGGGGTCGCCTTTTCTTTGGTTACTTTCTTTTGGCGAGACAAAAGAAAGTGACTAGCTGCCGGGCTACCCCCGGCCAACGGTCAGTGGTCACGCAATCTCTTCACTACTATTGACGGCCCTTCGACAAGCTCAGGGCGAACGGTGGTGAGTGTGAGTGCTTCGATCTTTTGAAAGCTCAGGACAAGCTCGGCCTGAACGGAGCTAAAGGAAGCGCCTAAGCACCCCCCAACCACGTTAAAATGCCGCTTTCCCGAAAAGCCGCTCATCCACCGTGAAACCCACCTTTCAGGACATCATCCTCACCCTGCAGCGCTACTGGGCCGAGCGCGGTTGCGCGCTGCTGCAGTCTTACGACATGGAAGTCGGCGCAGGCACGTCGCATACCGCAACCTTCCTGCGTGCCCTCGGGCCCGAGCCGTGGAAGGCCGCCTACGTACAGCCGAGCCGTCGCCCGAAGGACGGGCGCTATGGCGACAATCCCAACCGCCTGCAGCATTACTACCAGTTTCAGGTGGTGTTGAAACCCGCGCCGGCGAATATTCTGGAGTTGTATCTGGGTTCGCTGGAAGCGCTGGGATTCGATCTGAAAAAGAACGACGTGCGCTTCGTCGAGGACGACTGGGAAAACCCGACGTTGGGCGCCTGGGGGCTGGGCTGGGAGGTGTGGCTGAACGGCATGGAAGTGACGCAGTTCACCTATTTTCAGCAGGTCGGCGGCATCGACTGCAAGCCGATCACCGGCGAAATCACCTACGGCCTGGAGCGCCTGGCGATGTATCTGCAGGGCGTGGAAAGCGTGTTCGATCTGGTCTGGACCGAAGGGCTGACGTATCGCGATGTGTATCACCAGAACGAGGTCGAGCAATCAACTTATAACTTCGAACACAGCGATGTCGATTTCCTGCTGACCGCGTTTACCGCGCACGAGAAGACCGCGCAGGAATTGATGGCAGCGCAGTTGGCGTTGCCGGGCTATGAACAGGTACTGAAAGCTGCGCACACCTTCAACCTGCTTGACGCGCGTGGCGCGATTTCGGTGACCGAGCGCGCGGCTTACATTGGCCGCATCCGCAACCTGGCGCGCGCGGTGGCGAAAAGCTACCTCGACAGCCGGGCGCGGCTGGGCTTTCCGATGGCGCCCAAGGAATGGGCGGACGAAGTCAATGCACAACTCGCGAAGAAGGAAGCCGCATGAGCGCGCAATCCCTGCTCGTCGAACTCTTCGTCGAAGAACTGCCGCCCAAGGCGTTGAAGAAACTGGGTGAATCCTTTGCCGCCTCGCTGGCCGAAAGCCTGGTGGCGCAGGGCTTGGCGGATGCGAATGTCGCGGTGACCCATTTCGCCACGCCGCGCCGTTTGGGTGTGCGAGTCGGAGACGTTCTGGCATGTGCCGCCGACAAGCCGGTGTCGACCAAGCTGATGCCGGTGAGTGTGGGCCTGGACGCAGACGGCAAGGCCACGCCTGCGCTGTTGAAGCGTTTGGCAGCGCTGGGTGCCGATGACTCGGCAGTGAGCAAGCTGCGGCGCGCGGCAGACGGCAAGAACGAAGCGCTGTTTTATGACAGCATCGCGCCCGGCATCACGCTGGCCGACGGCCTGCCGCGCGCGCTGGAAGCCGCGATGGCGAAGCTGCCGATTCCAAAGGTGATGACGTATCAACTGGCCGATGGCTGGAGCACGGTCAACTTCGTGCGCCCGGTGCATGGTCTGGTGGCACTGCATGGCGCGGATATCGTGCCAATGTCGGTGCTGGGCTTGCAGGCCGGACGTGAGACGCAGGGCCATCGCTTCGAGGCGCGCGTGAATCCGGTGGTGATTGCCTCGGCCGATAGCTACGCCAGTCAGTTGAAAGACGACGGCGCGGTGATCGCCAGTTTTGCTGAACGGCGTGCCGAAATTGTTCGCCAGTTGCAGGCTGCCGCTGCGCCTTCTGGCTTGAAGCCGATTGAGGATGACGCCCTGCTGGACGAAGTCACCGGGCTGGTCGAGCGCCCCAATGTGCTGGTTGGTCAATTTGAAGAAGCCTTCCTCGAAGTGCCGCCGGAATGCCTGATTCTGACCATGAAGGCGAACCAGAAATATTTCCCGTTGCTGGATAACAGCGGCAAGCTCACCAACCAGTTTCTGATTGTGTCCAACATCTCGCCCGACGATGCGTCGGCCGTGATTCAGGGTAATGAGCGCGTGGTGCGCCCGCGTCTGGCCGATGCCAAGTTCTTTTTCGATCAGGATCGCAAGAAGACGCTCGAATCCCGTGTTTCGGGGTTGGCGAAGGTGGTGTATCACAACAAGCTCGGTACCCAGGGCGAAAGGGTGGAGCGGGTGCAGGCAATTGCCCGCTGGGTGGCAGAGAAGGTTGACGCAAATACCGTGCACGCAGAACGTGCCGCTTACCTCGCAAAGGCCGATCTGCTGACCGACATGGTCGGCGAATTCCCTGAACTGCAGGGCATCATGGGTGGCTATTACGCGCGTAAGGATGGCGAGGACGAGCAAGTGGCTCAGGCGATTGCCGATCAATATTTGATTCGCCGCGAAGAAACCGAGGCGGTCTCGAATCTGGTCAGCGAAGTGCTGCAGATTGCGGACCGGATGGAAACGCTGGTGGGGATATGGGGCATAGGCCTCAAACCTACAGGCGACAAGGACCCCTTTGCGTTGCGCCGCCATGCCTTGTCGGTGATCAAATCTTTCCAGTTGCTGGATGTGACGGCGAGCCTCGACGGTAAGAGCTTGCAGCTCAAGCTCGATGACCTGATCGAGTTTGCGCTGGGCGTCTTTCCGGCAGGCCTGCTGGCCGGCAATGTGGCTGAAGAACTCAAGCTGTTCATTTACGAACGCAACGCCAACCAGCTGGCGCCGCACTATGGGGCCGAAGCCATTGCCGCCGTGTTCGCCAGCTATCCGCCGCTGCAGGAAATCGGCAAACGCCTGAGTGCGGTGCGCGAGTTTGCCTCGTTGCCCGAGTCGCCCAGTCTTGCCGCGGCCAACAAGCGCGTCGGCAACATCCTGAAAAAGGCTGAGGGCGAAGTAGGGGATGCGGCTGATCCCACACGCTTTGTCGAGGCTGCCGAGACAGCACTGTTTGCTGCACTCAGCGAGATATCGCCCAAGGCCGATGCTGCGTTTGCATCAGGCGACTACACCGCTTCGCTGCAGGCGCTGGCTGCCCTCCGTGAACCGGTCGATGCCTTCTTTGACAGCGTGATGGTCAACGCCGACGATCCCGCCCTGAAAGCCAACCGTCTGGCGCTGCTGAAGCAGTTGCATCAGACCATGAACCGGGTGGCGGACATCTCCCGTCTGGCGGCGTAAACTTTCGCCCATGAAGCTCATCATTCTCGACCGTGACGGTGTCATCAATATCGACTCCGACCAGTTCATCAAATCGCCGAACGAATGGAAACCCATTCCCGGCAGTCTGGAAGCGATCGCGCGGCTGACGCGCGATGGCTGGCGCGTGGTGGTAGCAACCAACCAATCCGGGCTGGCGCGCGGCTTGTTCGAGATGGCGACGTTGAACGCCATCCACGCCAAGATGCACAAGGCGGTTGCCCAAATGGGGGGGCGCATCGAGGCGGTGTTCTATTGCCCGCATGCGGCCGAGATGAATTGCGAATGCCGCAAGCCCAGGCCGGGTTTGTTCAATGAAATTGCCATACGTTATGGCCGGGATTTGCAGGGTGTGCCATCGATTGGCGATTCGCTGCGTGACCTGGAGGCCGCGGCCAGCGTGGGTGCCAAGCCGTTTCTGGTGAAAACCGGTAAAGGGATGAAAACGCTGGTGGCCGGTGGGCTGCCCAAGGATACCCCGGTATTTGCAGACCTCAGCGAGGCCGTTGAACATCTTTTAGCTACAACGGCATGAACCTGATCCGCTCGGTTATTTTTGCGATCCTGCAGACCGCGTTGACGATATTTTTCAGCGTTGTTGCCTTGTTCAGCTTTCCGTTTTCTGTACATACGCGCTATCGGCTGATCACCGGTTATAACCACATCGTGATCTGGCTGGCGCGCGGGGTGCTGGGCATCCGTTATGTGGTGGAAGGACTGGAGCATCTGCCGAAGCAGCCAGCCATCATTCTCGCCAAACATCAGTCGGCCTGGGAAACGGTGGCGTTCCTGTTCCTGTTTCCACCGGTCTCGCCCGTGATCAAACAGGAACTTCTGAACGTGCCATTTTTTGGTTGGGCCTTTCGGTTGTTGAATCCGATTGCCATTGATCGCGGCGCCGGGCGCGAGGCGCTCAAGCAAATCGTCCGGCAGGGCAAGGAAAGGCTCGAATCGGGATTCTGGGTGCTGGTGTTTCCGGAAGGAACGCGCGTCGCGCCTGGCGAAAAGGGCCGCTATGGCATCGGCGGTGGCTGGCTGGCCGCGGAAACGGGCACCCCCATCGTGCCGGTTGCGCACAATGCCGGCGAGGTCTGGCCAAAGAATGCCTTCATCAAGCGTCCCGGAACGATCACGGTGCGGATCGGCCCTGCGATGTCTCCAGAGGGCAAGACCGCTGCGGAACTCACGCGTGCAGTGGAAGCCTGGATCGAGACTGAAATGGCGAGGCTGCCCTCTGCTACCGCAGACCAATAGCGGCGTTCTGCAGATCGGTGATGCCGCCGTTCCGTATCAGTTGCGCCGCTCGCGTCGCCGCCGCACGCTGGGCTTGACGGTGACAACGAGCGAGGTACGCATCCATGCGCCGAGCTGGACCCCACGCGCCGAAATAGAAGGCTATGTGCGCAAGCAGCATGACTGGCTGCAGCGTGCCTGGGCACGGATGCAGTCGCGCGTGCCGCAGCCTCTTGTCCTGGTAGAACCTTTGTCCGAAGTGCGCTATCTCGGTCGCGTGCTGGCGCTGGACATTCGCCCTGCCTTGTTCAGCGAGGTGCAGCGGCGGGGTAACACCCTGTGTGTATACACGCCACACGACGCGGACACAGGCACCTTGATCCGCGCCTGGATGCTCGCCCGAGCCGAACGTTTGTTGGCCTGGCGGCTTGCCCGCATCGCCCGGGCCTTGGGGCGTGTGCCCAGCCGTTTTGCTTTATCCAACGCCCAGACGCAATGGGGCAGCTGCACCCGGCGTGGCCACGTTCGCCTCAACTGGCGGCTGGTGCAGGCGCCACTGTCGCTGATCGATTACGTGGCCGCACACGAATTGGCACACCTTGTTCACCTCGACCACTCGCCGCGCTTCTGGGCGAAGGTCGCTGAGCTGTGCCCCGATGCGCTTGCGCGACGGGCCGAGTTGCGCGCAATGAGTGCGGTGCTGTTTCAGGTTTGATTTTCAGAAAGATTTTTTATCCGCGAATACCCAGAGGGCATAAAGGGCGCGAAGAAACACGAAGGAAATCAAAACCCGTTCTGCAGGCCCACCTGGGTCGCCTGCATTGAGTGTAAAAGTTACGACACCCAATCGGCTTTCTTCGTGTCTCTTCGCGTCCTTCGCGGATAACAGAATTTAAGGAACACCATCATGCGAATACTTCACACCATGCTGCGCGTTGGCGACCTCGATCGCTCGATTGATTTCTACACCCACGTTCTGGGCATGAAACTGCTGCGCCGCAAGGACTACCCCGGCGGCAAGTTCACCCTCGCCTTCATCGGTTACGACACCGAGGACAAAGCAGCCGTGCTTGAGCTCACCTACAACTGGGGCGTCGACAGATACGAGATCGGCGGCGGCTACGGCCACATCGCGATTGAAGTCGACGACGCCTACGCCGCGTGCGAAACGGCGGCGGCCAAGGGCGGCAAGATACTGCGCCCGGCCGGGCCGATGTCGCACGGTAGTACCGTGATTGCGTTCATCGAAGACCCCGATGGTTATCCCATCGAGTTTATTCAAAAGGGCACGGCGGGCTGGTCGCAGGTGCATACACTCAGCTCGTCTTGACAAATATATAAGCCCGCGTAGGTTGGGCTGAATGAAATGATGCCCAACGTATGGTGGGTATTCCTATCGTGTTGGGCTTTGCAGCCCAACCTACACGGATTCGTTAGCTTACGGGCTGATTGCCTTGGTGATCAGCGGCACCAAAGGTTCCGGCAGCTTGATCTTGCCGGACAGGGCAAAGGCCTGGGCGTTCTTCGACATCTTGTTCCACGTCTTGCGGATGATCTCCAGCCATTTCGCCTCATCGTAATCGGGCTTGCTCTGGGCGAAGGCCAGCATGTAATGCTCGATGAAGACCAGATCGGCAATATCCTCCAGCAGCTGCGTTTCCGGATTGCTCTTGATGCCGCGTTTGCCCACAGCCTTCTTGACGCGTTCGATCATTTCATCGTCATAACCGGCCTGGCGCATCAGTTCGCCGACCGTGTCGGCCTGGCGCGTATACAGCCCGGTACGCCACGCATGGTAGCCTTCCTTGGTCATCGGGTAGGTGTTGCGCGGCACGGTCCAGCGCTTGATGTGCTGGGCGCGCACCGCCAGCTGCGATGCCTCGGAGGCATCTGGCGCAAAGCGGCCGATCATGTCCGACATGCGCTTGCCGTACAGCAGTTCCTTCGGCTGGCCCTCATCCTGGTTGGGGTCTTCTGCATTAGCCGCGTCGATCAGGGCCAAGGTTTGATTAAAGCGGCTAGGGTTCTCGATCATGATTCAGTTCCTGGGTTGCGGGTAAACATTTGGCCGCATGAGTAATGGTTACAAGCTTTGGGGCGGCCTGACGATCAGGCTTCCCTCTGCCGACGAAGTGCTGCTTGGGTTAAGGCAATTGGACTTTGGGGCTGGTGTTGCCAAATTCAAGTCTGACGATGACAAGGCAGTTTCCTATCATGCCTATAGGGCTTAATTAAAGGAATCCACCGTGACTGATCTTTTCTCTCCCATCCGCTTTGGCGCCATTGACCTTGCGAATCGTGTGGTGATGTCTTCTCTGACGCGCAATCGCGCGGGCGTGGGCAATGTGCCAACGCCTTTGATCGCTGAATACTATCGTCAGCGTGCTTCGGCCGGCCTGATCCTGACCGAGGCCACGCCGATTTGCGCGGAGGGACACGGCTATCCGCGCACGCCGGGCATTCATACCGCCGAACAGATTGCCGGCTGGAAATTGGTGACGGATGCGGTGCATGGCGCGGGGGGCAAGATTGCCGTTCAGCTCTGGCATGTGGGACGGATTTCGCACCCGGACCTGCAGCCGGGCGGTGTTCTGCCCGTGGCGCCTTCCGCGATTCACCCGGCCGGCCAGGTGTTCACCGGACAGGCGATGAAGGATTATGTGACCCCGCGGGCGCTCGAACTTTCAGAAATTCCTGCCTTGGTTAAGGCCTACGCTGAGGCTGCCCGTAATGCGCTGGACGCGGGGTTTGATGGCGTGGAAATTCATGCCGGAAACGGCTATCTGCTGGATCAGTTTTTGCGTTCGTCCACCAACCAGCGTACGGATGGTTATGGCGGCAGCGCGGAAAAGCGCGCGCGTTTGCTGCTGGAGGTGCTGGACGCGGTATGCAAGGAAATCGGCCCGGATCGCGTCGGTCTGCGCCTGTCTCCGGTGACGCCGTTCAACGACATCAGCGACGACCATCCGCAAGACACCTTCGAGTATGTGGTGGGGCAACTCAACCCGCTCCGCCTGGCTTTTCTGGATATCCTGCAGGGAACCGGCGGCGCACCCAAAGAGGCGTGGCTGCCGTTTGATTACGACAGGCTGCGCGAACGGTATACGGGCAACCTGATCCGCAACAATGGCTATGGTTTTTCGACAGCGCAGGAGGCGGTGACTTCAGGCGCCGCCGATGCCATCGCGTTTGGCCGCCTGATGCTGGCCAACCCGGATCTGGTCGAGCGTTTCCAGCGGGGTGCGGCGTTGAATGCACCCGATTACGACAGGCTCTACTCGGGCGAGGAGAAGGGTTACACCGATTATCCCGTGCTGTCGGACTGATGACAGCCGCACGGGAACGCATGGCGTGTGCTTAGCGTCTGGCTAGATGTTGGGTGATGGTTTCGTAGTCGGCGACGGCAAGCGTCTCTGCGCGCTTGCCGGAATCGATTCCAATCGAGCTGAAATCTTCTGGCGTCAGCAGACCACCCAGTGTGTTTTTCAGCGTTTTACGGCGCTGCGAGAACGCAGCCGCGACCACGCGCGTGAACAGGTTTTCGTTCAGCGGCATGATTTCATCCGGTTTTTTCGGGATCAGGCGTACCACGGCAGAGTTGACTTTGGGGGGCGGGTTGAACGCGGTGGGCGGCACATCCAGCAGCCATTCCAGATGAAAGCGGCGCTGCAGCATGATGGTCAGCCGTCCGTAATCATTGGTGGAAGGCTCGGCGACCATGCGTTCGACGACTTCCTTCTGCAACATGAAATGCAGATCGCGGATGTGCGCAGAAAACTCAAGCAAGTGAAACAGCAACGGGGTGGAAATGTTGTAAGGCAGGTTGCCGATGATGCGCAGGTCGTGTCCCAAGGCACCAAAATCAAACTTCAAAGCATCACAGCTGTGTACGGTGAGTCGATCGGCCGGCCAGGCTCTTTGCAGGCGCGCGACGATGTCGCGATCGAGTTCGACCGCGTGCAGGTGTGGCAGACAGTCGAGCAGGGGTTTGGTCAGCGCCCCCAGGCCCGGACCGATTTCCACGACGGTTTCGCCGGGTTGCGGATGAATGGCATGGACGATGGCGTGGATGATGCCGTCGTCGATCAGAAAGTTTTGGCCGAAGCGTTTGCGGGGGGTATGCATGTCAGGTGCGAACTCCAGGTGCGTGCTGCGCGACCATCTCCAGAGCCATCTCAATGGCTGCCAGCAAGCTCCCTACTTCCGCGCGGCCTGAGCCGGCGAGGTCGAGCGCGGTGCCATGGTCAACCGAGGTGCGGATAAAGGGCAGGCCCAGCGTGACGTTTACGCCGGCGCCAAAGCTGGCGTATTTGAGCACCGGCAAGCCCTGATCGTGATACATCGCCAGCACGGCATCGCAGGGGGCGTGGCGTATCCGTGAGAACAGCGTATCGGCTGGCAGAGGGCCGATAAGGTCCATTCCCTGCGCACGCAGCCGGGCGAGTACCGGTTCGATGATGCTGATTTCCTCGTGCCCCAAATGGCCGGATTCACCGGCATGCGGGTTGAGTCCGGCAACAACAATACGCGGCTGGGGGATACCGAATTTGACTTGCAGGTCGGCGTGCAGAATGCGGATCACTTCGTCGAGCAATCTGGGTGTGATGGCATCGGCCACTTCGCGCAGGGGCAGGTGGGTGGTCGCCAGCGCCACGCGCAGGCCGCCGCCGGCGAGCATCATCACCACTCTGGATGTGCCGCTATGGTCAGCCAGATATTCGGTGTGGCCGGTAAAGGAAAAACCGGCATCGTTGATGATGCCCTTGTGCACCGGTGCGGTGACGACGGCGTGATACGAGCCGTTCAGGCAGCCGGCGAGAGCAACATCGAGCAAGGCCAGTACGTGGGCGCTGTTGTCGGCGTTGAGTTGGCCCGGCGTGACGGCAGCGGCGACAGGAATAGGGTGCACATGCAGCGCACCCGGTTGATGCGGAGGAATGACATCGCTGGTGATGAAGTTGACGTGAATGCCGAGTTGCGCGGCACGGGCGCGCAGCACCTCGATATCGCCCAGTACCGAGAGGCGGCATGGCAGTGCCTGATGCGAGAGCGCAATACAGAGATCCGGTCCGACTCCGGCCGGTTCGCCCGCGGTGAGGGCGAGTACAGGCAGCTTGGCGGCGTCACTCACCCCGAAATGATCCTCGGTCAATCGATCGGACGCAGTTCAACGTAGGCCGAGTCACGAATCTGCCGCACCCAGTCCTGGAAGGCTTCTTCGGCCTTGCGCTCGCGAATCGCCTGGCGAGCCAGCAGCTTCTGGCGTTCCTGCGTGACATCCTGATTGCGGCGCTCCAATACCTGGATCAAATGCCAGCCAAACGGCGATTGGATGGGGGCGCTGACCTCGCCTGGCTTCAAGGCGTCCATCGCTTTTTCGAAGTCGGGCACGGTGTCACCTGGGTTGATCCAGTTCAGATCACCGCCCTTGGCAGCGCTGGCATCGTCGGAATGCAGGCGCGCCAGTTCATCGAATTTCACGCCATTGTCGATGCGCTCCTTGAGTTGCAACAAGCGGTTGCGGGCGTCGGATTCCGAGGTGAGTTCGTTGGTCTTGATGAGGATGTGGCGCGCGTGCGTTTGCGTGACGTTGAGCGTGGCATCGAGTCCGCGCTTGTCGTTGAGCTTGAGAATGTGGAAGCCGTTGCTGCTTTTGAGCAGTGGGCTCATCTGGCCCGGTTGCAACGGCTTGAGTGCTTCGACAAACATTTCGGGCAGTTTGCCGCTGGCGCGCCAGCCGAAAGCGCCGCCTTGCAGCGCGTTGGATGCATCGGAATAACTGGCGGACAACTGGGCAAAGTCCGCCCCGTTCTTGAGTTGGGCGAGGACATCCTCGGCGCGGGCATGACGTGCCTGGATTTGCTCGGGCGAAGCATTCTCCGGCAGGGTGATCAGGATGTGCGCGAAGTTGTATTCTGTCTCAACGCCTTGTTGAACCAGCGTTTGCAGATAGCCTTCGATTTCAGAATCGGTCACCGATACACGATTATCCACATCGCGTTCGCGTGCGCGCGCAATCAGAATCTCGTTGCGGATAGTGGTGCGCATGGTGTCGATGCTCTGGCCACTCTGCTCCATGGCGGCTTGCAGCCCGGCAATGTCGAGCTTGTTTTGCGCAGCGATGCGTTGCAGCGCGCGCTCGACCTGGGTCGGATCAACTCGCACGCCGGTGTTGCGGGCATGTTGCTGCAGGCTGAGTTCGGTCACCATGCGTTCGAGTAGCTGCTTTTCCAGCACGTCGCGAGGCGGCAAAGGGGTGTTTTGTCGTGACAGGCTTTGGGAAATATCGATGTAGCGCTTGGCCAGTTCCTGCCGGGTAATGACCTCGTCGTTGACGACTGCGACGATGTGGTCAAGCGGTGTGGTTGTGGCGGCATGGGCGGGAAGCGCAGTCGATCCGGCGATCATCCACAGCGCCAGCATCCAGTGCGGGCGGAGCCATTCAGGGCGTTTGAAGTATTTCATTGCTTGGTCGGTATCCGGGAACACTTTGTTTCAAAACGTCGAGCGGGTTGGCGCCCAGGCGCCCCATGCCGTTCAACTCCAGTTGGAAAAACAGGGCGTCGGTGGACTGGTTTTCCTTGGTGGCCAAGCGTTGTATGACGCTACGTATTGCCCAGCACCCACCATTGTATTCAAGCCCTGCCAGGCCTTCGACCAGTTTGTTGTCCTGGAACGAATAGTTGTAACGGAACATGCCATACCAGCGGTTGCCCAGTGGCCATTGCGCAGACAAATCAACCTGCTCGGTGGTTTGGTCAATAAACCGGTAGCCAAAGTTCACCGTGCGTCCCGGCCCAGGCCGGTAGGATGCGCCCAGGTTCTGGCGGATGGTGGTGCCATTCTGGGTGTCGAACTGCCAGGCCGTATTGATGCGCCAGTCGCGGGTGATTTGCCCGCTGACGGCGGCGAGCAGGTCGGTAGCGTTGCTGGTGCGGGGCGCAACGCCCGGCAGGGTGACCTGTTGCGCGCTGAAATAATAGCGCTGGCCGAGGGTGACCTGCAGGCGTTCAAGACCGCTGTTTTCCTCGGTGAAACGGCTGGTGACCGCAAACGTCAGCTGGTTGGCATCGTTGATGCGGTCGCCACCGACAAACTGGTTCTCGGTAAACATTTGCGCGTAGCTGAAATCCAGCATGGCGCTATCAAACACCGGGATGGCGGTCTGGTCGCGGTGCGGCGCGTACACATAGTAGGCGCGCGGCTCCAGGGTTTGCTCGTAATTGACTCCGGCAAACTGGAACGGGCGATCAAAGGTGACGCCGCTGTCGAGGCTGAGGATGGGCAGGCTGCGGGTGATGCGTTGCTCGGGCGCGCTGTTGTCGAGCGCATAGTAGCTGCTGTGCCAGCCGATTTGCGGGGTAAAAAAGCCGAAGTCGTTGGTGAGTGGCAGGCGCAGCGTGGGGTAGGCCAGCACCCGTGTACCTTCGGTCAGGGTGGGATGGGCGAAGCGGGTGGCTTCGGTTTCCAGGTTGAATGCCAGACCGTTGCCAAACGTCTGGTTCATTCCCAGCCGGGCGTGCGGCAGTCGCGCATAGGGTTCAACGAGTGGCGCGACAGCGGTGGAGTCCTGTAGCGTCTGGAAACTTTGTGCGCGCAGTTCGGCATTCCAGTTGGCATGCTGGGTGGTCAGCCAGGCTTCACGGTTGAGGTGGCTGACCGACGTGATCGAAATGAGGTTGGAAAGGTCGCGAAAGTAGTCGTTGTCGGAAACCCGGTTGAGGTCCATTCCCGCCTGGGTGCTTTCGTTTACACGGTATTCGTTTTTGAGCGCCATGCTCCAGCGCGAGCGGTTGGCTTCACTGTCGTTGGGCAGATATTCAAGCCGGTTTTCGCCGCGTGCCTCAGCCAGCAAATAGCGGAATTCCCCGCCCAGTTGCACGCCGCGTTTCGACAGCAGGCGCGGATACAGCGTGGCATCGTAATTGGGCGCCAGGTTGAGGTAATACGGCACCAGCAGGTCGAAGCCGCTACGCTCGGTGGTGCCGATGGTCGGCGCCAGCATGCCGGTCTTGCGTTCGTCGTTGAGCGCGAAGTCCATCCACGGCGTGTACAGGATCGGCACACCCAGGAATCGCAAGGAGGCATTCCATGCCGTGCCGACATTGCGTGTCTTGTCGATATCGAGACTGCCCACCTTGAGGAACCAGTCGTCGTTGTCCACCGGACACGTGGTGTAGGTGGCGTTCTGCAGTTTGAAGCGATTCTCGTCGATAAAATCGATGCGGTCTGCATCGCCGCGCCCTTGCTGGGTGGTCAGTTCTTTCCGGGTGGTTAATTGATACACCGGCTGCGTGAGTTCACCGCTGTAGTCATTGAGGTTGAGCTTGAGCGAATCGCCCTGTACCAGCAACGACGATTGCTCCAGTTGCACCTGACCGCGTGCCTGTACCTGATTTAGTGTGGTGTCGTAGCGCAGCCAGTTGGCGGAGAAAACACGCCCGGCCTGGCGGGCTTGTACCTGGCCGCTGGCTTCGACGACATTGGGTGCAGTTGATTCGATGCGATCCGCCGTCAGGTATAGCGGCCCGGTTTTGCCAACCGCCGCCGAACCAATCAGCTCGACATCTTTTTTCAGGGCGAGTCCATCCGCTGCAGCCGTACTGACAGTCAGCAACAACACAACAAGCGCATTACCAGGCAGGGTCGACAAGCGATGTAAAATCCGGGGCTAGGTTAAGTTCATTCAAACAGCATTATTCGGAGCAGCAGGCAGTGGATCGACTTCAAGCATTACAGGATTGGGCCGCCCGACAGTTGGAGGTGGATGCGCTGGACATCGCCCCGGCGTCGGCGGACGCCAGCTTTCGCCGTTATTTTCGTGTCACTGCCAAAGGCCGCGATTATATCGTGATGGACGCCCCCCCGGCGCATGAGGATTGCAGGCCATTTATTGCGGTTGCCCGGTTGTTTGCCGATGCGGGCGTGCATGTCCCGCAGGTCCTGGCGCACGATCTGGAACAGGGCTTCCTACTCCTGACCGATCTGGGGGATACCACCTACCTGTCTGCACTGAGCCAGGCCGCGCTCAATCCACCCGAACCCCAGTCGGACAGCCCGTATCCGGTTGCCCCCAATTTAGCCGTGGCGCGCGAACTGTACCTGGCCTCGAACGATGCGCTGATCCGCATCCAGCAGGCCAGCCGTCCCGGCGTGTTGCCCGAATACGACCGCACCCTGCTCACCCGTGAGCTGATGCTGTTCCCCGAGTGGTACGTCGGCAAGCACCTGGGCGTGAGCCTGAGCGAAGAACAGACCGCCACGCTCAACACCGCGTTCGAGCAGATTTTGCTCAACAACCTCGCCCAGCCGCAGGTGTTTGTGCATCGCGACTGGCATTCGCGCAACCTGATGGTGAGCGACCCCAACCCCGGCATCCTCGATTTTCAGGATGCGGTCTATGGCCCCATCACCTACGACCTCGCCTCGATCTATCGCGATGCCTATATCCAGTGGGACGAGGAGCATCAGCTCGACTGGGTGATCCGCTACTGGGAAAAGGCGCGCGCCGCCGGTTTGCCGGTGCGCGAGGACTTTGGCGACTTCTGGCGCGATTTCGAATGGATGGGCGCGCAGCGCCATATCAAGGTGCTGGGGATTTTTGCGCGGCTGTATCACCGGGATGGCAAGGATGGGTATTTGAAGGACATGCCGCTGGTGATGGGGTATCTGCGCAAGGTGTGTGAGCGGTATATTGAGTTGAAGCCGATGTTTTATTTGCTGGATGCGTTGGAGGACAGGGTGCCGAAGGTGGGGTATACGTTTTGAGGGTGTCATGCGTTAGGCGCCACCTCACCACCGTTCGCCCTGAGCTTGTCGAAGGGTTGGTAGTTGTAGTGGAGGCCTCAGCCAGACTGCTGTTCGTTGGCCGGGGGTAGCCCGGCGGCTAGTCACTTTCTTTTGTCTCGCCAAAAGAAAGTGACCAAAGAAAAAGCGACCCCGCTCATCCCCGAATTCCCGAAAACCGAGCCTGCCGGGTGGGCGGCAAAGAACTCGCCCCGCTTTTGCTGTTTTTAATTGGGTTTTTTGTGAGCGGGGCTTCAGACACCTTTGCCGCTGATCCACCCGGCAGGCTCGGTTTTCGGCGGGGCTGAGAGGGGATGAAAGTCAAAACCAGGACGGTGGTGACTGGGCTGTTTGTGGTTACTATTTGCGCTTAGTATCCGACGCATTTCGATTGTCATTGAGATTTAGAAAGAAATTCCGTGCCCAATTTGTTTCACAGAATCATCCTTGTAATCGCTAGTGTTAGTTTCACGCAGGTTGCTATAGCTCAAGCCTTGGGTTCTCCAGAGGCATTGTCTAAAAAAGAGAAAGCTGACACACCAATACCCCGATGCCTTGAAGATTACAGGGGGGTGAGCAAACGACCCAAACGAGTTTTTGGGGGTGTGGGGACTAAAATTTTAGATGTCAGTTTTGCACGTCATGCCCAAAATTGGGCGATCCTGATGCAAACAGAAATAGAACGCGATCAAGCGTTGAAACGACTACACACAAGTGCATCTTCTGAGCTTCGAATTACGATTGAAACCTTCCCTCAAGGACAGATTGGTTCGATAGAGATTGATGGGTCATCAGGCTCCCAAGAATTGGATAATGCGGTAATTGCTCTCCTAAAAAGATCGACGCCATTCAACTCATTCCCACAAGATGTCTGCATGAAAGCGGACATCCTGTATCTATCCGTTGCGTTTGAAAACACAGGCAGTGGTCTGCGAATCAAGCAGCCTAAATAAATTGCTGGACGACGTGTAACTCACCTGAGAAGTTTCAATTGATCGCATCAAAATCTCAAACCGCCATGATCCTCGCCGCCGGGCGCGGCGAGCGCATGCGTCCGCTCACCGATCACACGCCCAAGCCTTTGCTGCAGGTGGGCGGCAAGCCGCTCATCGTCTGGCATATCGAGCGCCTGCGCGCGGCGGGTTTCACGCATATCGTCATCAATCACGCCCATCTCGGCCAGCAGATCGAGGACGCGCTGGGGAACGGTGATGCGCTGGGTGTGTCGATCAACTATTCGCGCGAAGGTATCGCGCTGGAAACGGCGGGGGGAATTGCCACTGCGCTACCCTTGATCGACAGCGAGGTGTTCCTGGTGGTGAACGGCGACATTTACTGCGAATACGATTTCAGCAGCCTCGCCGAGCCGATGGCGCGGCTGGCGGCGGGGCACGACCAGGCGCATCTGGTGCTGGTTGATAATCCGCCGCAGCATCCGAATGGGGATTTCGTGCTGGAGGCGGGGCGCGTGATCAACTCCGATGCGCCGATGACGCCGAATCTTGCCCGGTTTACCTTTTCCGGCATTGGGGTGTATCACCGCGCGCTGTTTGCGCAGTCTGAGGCGGGGGTGAAAGCGCCGCTTGCGCCGTTGTTGCGTCAGGCGATTGAGGCTGGGCGGGCCAGCGGCGAATACCATGGCGGGCGCTGGGTCGATGTCGGTACGCCCGAGCGCCTGCAGCAACTTGATGAAAGTTTACGCAACCATGTTTGATGCACAGAACCATATTCAACGCCGCGCCCGTCTTGCCGCCACCCTTGGCAATGGCATCGCTATCGTCGCCACGGCGCCGGAGGTGCCGCGCAACCGCGACAGTCACTACCCGTATCGGCACGACAGTTATTTCTACTGGATGACGGGCTTTTCCGAGCCCGAGGCGGTGGTGGTTGTGGTCGGCGGCGACAAGCCCGAGTCCATCCTGTTCTGCCGAGACAAGGACGAGACGCGCGAGATCTGGGACGGCTTTCGTCACGGCCCGGAGGCGGCACAGAAAGACTTCGGCTTTGACGCGGCCTATTCGATTACGGAATTGGACGCCAGGCTGCCCGAGCTGATGAGCAATCGCGAGCGCCTAGCCTATGCGGTGGGGCAGGATCCGGCGTGGGATGCGCGCGTGATCGGCTGGCTCAATGCGGTGCGCGCCAAGTCGCGGCAGGGCGTGATGGCGCCGGGCGAGATCGTGGACGTGCGTCATGCGCTCGACGAAATGCGGTTGATCAAGGATGCCCACGAATTGGCCCTGATGCGTCGTGCCGCCGAGATTTCGACCGGTGCGCATCGCGCCGCCATGCGTGTTACGCGGCCCGGCGGTCACGAATACGAGGTCGAGGCGGAACTGTTGTCCGCTTTCCGTCGCGGTGGTGCCGAGGCACCCGCCTACAATTCCATCGTTGCGAGCGGCGCCAACGCCTGCGTGCTGCACTACGTCTTCAACAACAAGCCGCTGCGCGATGGCGATCTGCTGCTGATCGACGCTGCGGCAGAATTTGGCAGTTATGCGGCCGACATCACTCGTACCTTTCCGGTCAATGGCCGCTTCTCGGCGGCGCAGAAAGATGTCTACGAACTGGTGCTGGCGGCGCAGACCGCGGCCATTGGCGAGGTGCGTCCGGGCAGCACCTGGAATGCGCCACATGAGGCGGCGGTGCGGGTGCTGACGCAGGGCATGGTCGATCTGAAATTGCTTGAGGGCAGTGTGGATGGCTTGATCGAATCCAGTGCTTACAATCGTTTTTACATGCACAAAACGGGTCACTGGCTGGGGCTCGATGTGCACGATGCCGGCGAATACAAGATTAACGGCGAGTGGCGGCCGCTGCAGGCTGGCATGACGCTGACGGTCGAGCCTGGTCTTTATATCCGCCCGGCGGACGATGTGCCGGAAGCACTGTGGAACATCGGCATCCGCATCGAGGACGATGTGGCAGTGACCGAATCCGGCTGCGAGGTGCTGACCTCACCCCCCAAATCGGTCGCCGAGATCGAGGAATGGATGCAAGGGTGAGTAGCGTTTTGATCGTTGGCGCCGGCCCGGTGGGCGCGGTGTGTGCGCTGGCCTTGCAGCAGCAGGGCATCGCGGCGCAGGTGCTGGAGGCCCTAAAGGACTCCGATTCGCTACGGGCTGAAGCCCGTGCGAAATCGTATGCGCAACTGGCCGATGCGCGTGCCGATACGCGCACGCTGGCCTTGTCGCACGGGTCACGCCTGATTCTCGAGCGCCTGGGCGTGTGGGATCGACTCGAGGGCGTTACACCCATCACCCGTATTCATATTTCACAGCGCGGCGCACTCGGTGTGGCGCGCTTGTCGGCTGAAGAGATCAAGGTGCCGGCGCTGGGGTATGTGCTGCCCTACGCCACATTGACTGCGGCGCTGAAGCGGGCGCTGGCTGATGCCGGGATTGCGGTTGAGTATGGCGTGGTGGTGGAACGCATCGAATCCGATGCAAGCGGAGCCACGTTGCAAACAGCGACAGGCCGCACTTTGATGGCTCCGCTGGTGGTGGTGGCTGACGGCGGGCGAGGGGAATCCGCATCGGACCCGAAAATTTCACGCGATTACGAGCAAATGGCGGTGGTGTGCGAAGTGCAGACCGAACTGCCGCACGCGAATCAGGCCTACGAGCGTTTTACGCCGGAAGGCCCGGCGGCACTCTTACCGAAAGGCGACCACTATGCCTTGGTATGGACCGCCAGTAATGCGGATGCTGAACGCATCGCCGCGCTGCCGGATGATGCATTTCTGGCCGCGCTGTATCGGCATTTTGGCGGGCGGCAGGGCCGTTTCCTTGCGGCCAGTCCACGCAAGACCTTCCCGCTGAAGCTGGCGTATGTCGGCAGCGAGGCAGCCGACCGCGTGGTGCGCATCGGCAATGCGGCTCAGACGCTGCATCCGGTGGCCGGGCAGGGGTTCAACATCGGCCTGCGCGATGCCTGGGAACTGGCAGCGCTATGTGGGGACACGGCATGTGGCAACACAGCGGCCGATGAGATTGGCGGCGCCGCCATGTTGCGTGCTTATGCTCGTGGCCGA
This sequence comes from Thiobacillus sp., assembly GCA_031426895.1. Classification (GTDB taxonomy): domain Bacteria; phylum Pseudomonadota; class Gammaproteobacteria; order Burkholderiales; family Thiobacillaceae; genus Thiobacillus. Next base: position 102,414 of record JASJPE010000010.1, read on the forward strand.
AAGGTCGACGTGCTGGGCGGCGTCGGCTTCACCGAATTTTTGCTGCGTGCTTTTTCCAATGACTTCGCCCCACTGCGCCATGCGCGCGGACTCGGTTTGCTGGCGCTCGAAGTATTCCCGCCACTGAAAGCCTTTGTGGCGCGGCGCATGATGTTCGGAGCGCGTGGATGAGCAGCGCACGTCATCAAGTCATCATTGTCGGTGCCGGACTGGTAGGCGCGGCGGCTGCATTGGCGCTCGGCCGTCAGGGATTGCAGGTGGCGCTGGTCGAGCGCCAGCCGCCCCATGTTCCGGATGACGTCTGGGATACCCGTATCTACGCCATCAGTCCTTCGAGTCAGCGTTTTCTGGAGCGCCTGGGCGCCTGGCCACTCATGGATTCCGGCCGGGTTCAACCCGTTTATCGCATGGATGTGGCAGGCGATACCAATGGTGCGATCCGGCTCGATGCCTATGCGTCAGGCGTGTCGCATCTGGCAGCCATTGTCGAGAGTGGGCGGCTGCAGCATGCGTTGTGGCAGGCGTTGCAGGCAGACGGCAATGTAAGCGTGTATTGCCCGGCCGCGATCGAATCCATCGAATGGGCCGCACCGTATTCGAGCGTGACGCTGTCCGGCGGCGACACGCTGGAAGCCGAATTGATTGTTGGTGCGGACGGCGCGACATCGCGGGTTCGCGAATGGGCAGGCCTCGGCTCGACGCTGACGCCCTACGGCCAGAGTGGTGTGGTGGCGAATTTCGAATGTGAGCGCCCGCATCGCGGCACCGCGTTTCAGTGGTTCTTCGACAGCGATATTCTGGCGTGGCTTCCGCTTGCCGGCCATCGGAATTCTGCTGCCGGGGGGAACCGTCTGTCGATGGTCTGGTCCACTCACTCGGACCATGCGAATGAACTGGTCGCGCTGGATGCAACAACGCTGGCTGAAACCGTACGCGCTGCCGGCCATGACAAACTGGGCGGATTGAAGCTGCTGACGCCCGCAGCGGCCTTTCCGCTGCGATTGATCCGGGTGGAATCCGTTGTGGCCCCTGGCGTGGCACTGATCGGCGATGCGGCACACGGCGTGCATCCGCTGGCAGGGCAGGGCGTGAACCTGGGTTTTGGCGACGCCGAAGCGCTGGTTGATGTATTGTCCCGGCACCATCGTCGCAGCCGCTGTGGCGATGTGCGCGTATTGAATACCTACGCCCGCCAGCGCGCCGAGCCGGTGCAGCGCATGCAGGCGGTCACACATGGCCTGCATCATCTGTTTGCCGATGAGCGGGCCGCATGGCTGCGCAATTCCGGGATGCGTCTGGTGGACCAGTTGCCGCCGCTGAAAGCGGCACTGGTTCGTGAAGCAATGTCCTGATTTTTTATATTCACCTGGAGTATTGAATGAAATTCACCCCCTTGGCGCTGGCCTCCATCCTGATGTTTTCCGCATGCGCACAAGCCAGTGAATCGGTGATCCGCGATACGCTGATCAAGCAGTTTCCCGGCGCGCAGATTCACTCGATCAAGAAAACGCCTTACAGCGGCTTGTACGAGGTCTATATGGATGGGCAGCTGGTGTATGCCGATGCCCAGGCGCAGTATGTGCTGACCGGCGATGTGATCGACCTGAAAAATCGCCGCAACCTGACAGAAGCGCGGCTGAACCAATTGCAGGCAGTGAAATGGGATTCGCTGCCGCTGGGCAATGCCCTCAAGACCGTCAAGGGCAACGGGTCGCGCAAGCTGGTGGTGTTCTCCGACGTGGATTGCCCGTACTGCCGCAGGTTTGAAGCCGAGCTGACCAAGGTCGACAACATCACCGTTTACACGTTCCTTTACCCCATCGAAGGGTTGCATCCCAAGGCTGTGCAGATGTCGAAACAGATCTGGTGCGCACCCGACCGCAACAAGGCGTGGGATGAGTACATTACGGGCGGCAAGGTGCCAAGCAATGATGGCAAGTGCGCCAATCCGGTCGAGGCCACCATTGCGCTGGGTGGCAAACTCAAAATATCCGGCACCCCCACGCTCATCTTTTCCGATGGTCAGCGCGTTCCCGGCATGGTGCCTGCGGCGCAACTGGAAAAACTGCTTTCCGCCCACGCCAAATAAGCATGAGCAGCCCGTTCTGGGACGAGCGCTATGCTACGGATGACTACATTTTTGGCACTGCGCCGAATGTGTTTCTGGCCAGCCAGGCCGGGCTGATTCGTCCTGGCATGCATGCGCTGGCCATCGCCGATGGCGAAGGCCGCAACGGCGTGTGGCTGGCTGAGCTGGGTGCGCAGGTTCATGCAGTGGATGTGTCGCCGGTGGCGCTGGCAAAAGCCCACAAGCTGGCTGCCGAGCGCAGTGTGTCGTTGAACTTCGAGCAACTCGATGTGCTGGAGTGGGACTGGCCGGAAAATGCCTACGACCTTGTCGTTGCCATCTTCATCCAGTTCGCGCCGCAGCCCGAACGCGAGTGCATCATTGCCGGCATTCGTCGCGCACTGAAACCTGGCGGCCTGTTGATCCTGCAAGGCTACACGCCGAAGCAGGTCGAGCTCGCGACCGGTGGCCCCGGCAACGCCGCCAATATGTACACCGCCGGGCTATTGCGTGAGTGGTTCGGCGACTGGAAGATCAGCCATCTGCACGAACATGAATCCTTTATCAGCGAGGGCAGTCATCACCATGGCATGTCGGCGCTGATCGATCTGGTTGCCCAAAAGCCGCGCTGATCATTCTTTGCGTGTGTGTTCCTCAAGCGCTAACTGGCGCAGGCCGTCGATGGCCTGTTTTAGCGTGGCATTGTCGCTGTCACGCGGGAACACCATGTAGGCTGGCAGCTTGAATTGCGGTGTATCCGGCACGCGCCACAATTGCCCGGCCTGGATATAGCGCCGCACCAGACGTTGCGGAAAATAGCCGCTGCCACCGTAGGTCAGCAGTTGCTGCACGCCCAGCCAGCCAATATTCGCAATCAGCGCGGGTGGCCCCGTCTCGGCGTGATGTTCACTGAACTGGGCATTGAACTCCGGTCCCCAGTCGATGTGAATGTAGCCCTCATCCGGCCAGCCGCGCTTGAGATCGCTGGTCACCAGCAGCAGGGTTTCGTCGAACAGCGGTTCCACCGTCAGCCCGGGGCGTGACGTGGGCGTATACATCACGCCGATGTCCACTGCGCCTTCGATCAGGCCCTGCATGATGTCGGGTTCGAAGCCGATATCCAGACGCAGCGACACGTCGGGCGCGGCCTCACGCATCCAGGCCACCCAGTGCGGCAGAAATCTTTCCCACAAAGCGGTGCGTCCACTCAACGTCAGTACATCGCGAAACCCTTGCGGCAGGCCGACATCGTGATGCGCCTGCTCGACGGTGCGTACCAGGTTCTTGGCGTGACGCAGAAAGCGCTTGCCGGATGGCGTTAGTTCCGCGCCATTGCGGCCACGCTTGAACAGGCGCGCGCCAAGCGAGGTTTCCAGCGTGTTGATGCGCGCGCTCACCGTCGATTGCGTCACATGCAGGCGGCTGGCGGCGGCAACAAAGTTGCCGGTGGCGGCCACCATCAGGAAGGTGCGGGCGAGTTCGGTGTCCATGGCTTGATTCAGATCGGCTATCTATCGGGTTTTTCGATATTAGATACCAAAATATATCGTTGGATGAATATATAAGAGATCCCTAAACTGGACTTATCGTCATTCTGAGGAGCCCGACATGGAACAGACAACTGATTTTGCGGCCTTGATGCCCGAGTGCGATGGCGAAGGTTATCTGGTCGATCCCGCCGACTGGAATGAAGAAGTGGCCAGGGCCCTGGCGCAGGATGAAAACATTGAGCTGAATGGCGACCATTGGGATGTCTTGCATTTCATGCGCGACTTCTACGAGGAAAACCAGGTTGCGGCCGATGCCCGCTTTGTCATCAAGCATCTGGCCGAGCGGATGGGCCGGGAGGCGCAAAAGAAACTGTTCGTGCTGTTTCCCTATGGCTACGTCAAGCAGGCCTGCAAGATCGCCGGCATGCGGCGTCCCCGAGCCTGGAGCACGGGTTGAGGGCACGGCCTCTGTCACAAGCCGGGTGGGCTTGAACCCCCCCCATGCCGACGCTGCATCAGTTTGGTCGGCACCCCAGCGCACTTTACGGTGCATCCCCATTCAACAACCGGTCCACGAAATGGTACGCAAACTGGCTTATTCAGTCTCCGAGCGTGAACACTGGGTGTCGGCCCTCGGGGCCCTGCTTGGCATCCTGGCGGTGATGTGGGTGGGCGAAATCTGGCTGGGCAAGAACGGAGGCTTGCTGGCCGTCGCCTCGATGGGCTCTGCTGCGGTGCTGTTGTTTGCCGCACCGCATGGCGCACTGTCGCAGCCGTGGCCAGTGTTCGGGGGCAATATTGTATCGGCGGTGATCGGCGTCACCTGCGCGCGCTGGCTGGGCACCGATCCGATGCTGGCCGCGTCGCTGGCCGTGGCGCTGTCGATCGCGGCCATGTACAGCTTGCGCTGCCTGCATCCGCCCGGCGGGGCAACGGCGCTGTATGCCGTGCTGGGCGGCGACGCCGTGCATGCGCTGGGATATGGATATGCGCTTAATCCGGTGTTGATCGATGTCGTCATTCTGCTGACGGTGGCCGTGACGTTCAACTATCCGTTTGCCTGGCGACGTTATCCGCAATCCTGGCATCTGCGCCAGCCGGTCAAGGTTTCCGATATTGCCGAAAAGAGCATGATTCCGCACAGCAGCCTGGTTTATGCGCTGTCGCAGATCGACACGTTTGTCGATGTCAGTGAAGAAGACCTGCAGCGAATTTATGCCTTGGCACTGGCAGGGCAAGTGCCAGCCACACCCGCAATATCTGAACGTTCCATGCAGCCCGTTGAAGTGTTGCGCTAGTGGTCTGCTTTCGAAATAGGGGGACTAAATGAAACGGATGGATTTTTTCGCAGGGCAAGGCGCGAGGAGGCGACATAGCTGGCTCTATGGCAACGACGAGCAACGCCGCCATGAGGAAAAAGGCGCCGTTTCATGTTCCGGTATTTCGAAAGCAGACCGCGAGCAGCGATTAGGTGCGCCAACTTTCGATCATGGTTTTGCACGCTATCGGCTTATAAATATTTGATGCGGCTGCGCAGCGCGTTGATGTTCGTTACCGCATCGCGCAGCGCGCTGCCATCATCGGCCGTTCCGACGATCATGCCCTTGCCTGACACGGGAATGATCGTGTCGATCTGGAAGCGCCCGGTCGTGCCGCGCAGAAAGCATTCCTCGTCGAAGAACAAGCGGTCGCCTTCCGTGCCGATGGCATCGGATTCGAGCGTGTCAAAACCGATGAGTCTGACAATGTCATTGCGGTCGTTGATGTCGGCGGACTCGATGGATCGGTTCTCGGAGTCAATCAAAAGGGCTTTCATATGGGGGGCCTCATTCATCACACGTTCAATTCAAGTACCCGCCCCGATACGGGCGGGCGTGGCTTCCTGATCAGCCAAGATCAAATCGATCCAGATTCATCACCTTGTTCCATGCCGCCACGAAGTCGCGGACGAATTTCTCCTGCACGTCCGAACTGCCATAGGCTTCAGCCAGCGCCCGCAACTGGGAATTCGAACCGAAAATCAGATCGACGCGAGTACCGGTCCATTTGACGTCGCCAGTTTTGCGGTCGCGCCCTTCGAATACGTCCTCGGTGTCACCAACAGGCTTCCACACCGTGCCCATGTCGAGCAGGTTGACGAAGAAATCGTTGGTGAGCGCACCCGGCCGCTGGGTGAAGACACCGTGCCGGGACTGCCCGAAGTTGGCATTCAGGACGCGCATGCCACCCGCCAGCACCGTCATTTCGGGCGCGGAGAGCATCAGCAATTGCGCCTTGTCGAGCAGCAGTTCTTCGGCCGAGATGGTGTAATGGGCCTTCTGATAGTTGCGGAAGCCATCGGCGATTGGCTCGAGCGCGGTGAAGGATTCCACGTCAGTCTGAGCCTGCGAAGTGTCCATGCGGCCCGGCGTGAAGGGAACACTCACGACGTGGCCGGCATTCCTGGCAGCCTGCTCGACGCCGGCGCAACCCGCCAGCACGATCAGGTCGGCCAGCGAGACTTTCTTGCCGCTCGCATTGAACTCACGCTGGATGCCTTCGAGCTTTCCAAGCACGTTTGCCAGTTGCTCCGGCTGGTTGACTTCCCAGTCCTTCTGCGGCGCGAGACGAATGCGCGCGCCATTGGCGCCGCCACGCTTGTCGGAGCCGCGGAACGTGGACGCCGAGGCCCAAGCGGTCGAGACCAGCTCCGGGACCGTCAGCCCGGACGCCATGATCTTGCCCTTGAGGGTGGTGGCGTCCTTGTCGTCGATCAAGGCATGATCGACGGCGGGGATGGGGTCTTGCCAGATCAGCTCTTCTGCAGGCACTTCGGGGCCGAGATAGCGCGAACGCGGACCCATGTCGCGGTGGGTGAGCTTGAACCAGGCGCGGGCGAAGGCGTCGGCAAATTCGTCCGGATTCTGGTGGAAGCGCCGTGCGATCGGCTCGTAGATCGGATCCATGCGCATCGCCATATCTGCGGCAGTCATGATGATTGGAACCCGCTTCGACGCATCGTGCGCGGCCGGTGCCATATTGCTGTCGGTTGCCTGTTTCGGCGTCCACTGATGAGCGCCCGCCGGGCTCTTGGTCAGCTCCCACTCGTTGCCAAACAACATGTCGAGATAGCTCATGTCCCATTGGGTCGGGGTCGGGGTCCACGAGCCTTCGAGGCCGCTGCCGATCTGATCGCCGCCCTTGCCGCTGCCATAGCTGCTCTTCCATCCCAGACCCTGCTCGGCGAGACCGGCGGCCTCGGGTGCAGGTCCGACCAGTGCCGCATCCCCGGCGCCGTGGCATTTGCCAAAGGTGTGTCCGCCACAGGTGAGCGCAACCGTCTCCTCGTCGTTCATGGCCATGCGCGCGAACGTCTCGCGCACGTCCCGGCCGGACCCGAGTGGATCCGGGTTGCCGCCCGGACCTTCCGGGTTGACGTAGATCAGGCCCATCTGCACGGCGGCGAGCGGATTTTCGAGGTCGCGTTCGCCGGAATAGCGCGCCTTGTCGTCCAGCCACTTTTGTTCATTGCCCCAGTAGACGTCGATTTCCGGCGCCCAGATGTCCTCGCGACCCCCAGCGAAACCGAAGGTCTTGAAACCCATCGATTCCAGCGCGACGTTGCCCGTGAGAACGATGAGGTCGGCCCAGGAAATTTTCTTGCCGTATTTCTGCTTGATTGGCCAAAGCAGCCTGCGCGACTTGTCGAGGTTGACGTTGTCGGGCCAGCTGTTGAGCGGGGCGAAACGCTGGTTGCCATGGCCCGCGCCGCCGCGGCCATCACCGGTGCGGTAGGTACCGGCGCTGTGCCAGGCCATGCGGATGAAGAAAGGGCCGTAGTGACCGTAATCCGCCGGCCACCAGTACTGCGAGTCGGTCATCAGGGTAGTCAGGTCCTTTTTCACCGCCGCAAGGTCGAGGCTTTTGAATTCCTCGGCGTAGTTGAAATCCTCGCCCATCGGACTGGACTCGGGGGTATGTTGGTGCAGAACTTCGAGGTGCAGTTGGTTCGGCCACCAGTCATGGTTCGATGGTCCGCTTCCGGCTTTGTGTACAAATGGACATTTGCTCTCAGACATGGCTTGCTCCTTTTGATGTTCGACTACACGGATACAGCTATCCATTTAAGAACAATAACAACCTGTTGTCTCATGAGTTATCTAGAATGAGTCGATTGATATAGCCAATAGCCTGTCATGACCCTGCAAGAACTCAAATATCTGGTCGCTCTGGCCGAGCACGGCCACTTCGGACGTGCGGCCGAGGCTTGTTTTATCACCCAGTCGACCTTGTCCACCCAACTCAAAAAGCTGGAAGACTTCCTGGGCGTCACGCTGTTTGATCGCAGCCTCAAGCGCGTCACGCCCACGCCGATCGGACGCGAGATCCTGCAGGCCGCGCGCAATATCGTCGAGGAGTCCGAACGGATCAAGGACCTGGCCAAACATGCGCAGGATCCGATGGCACGTACGCTACGGCTTGGCATCATCCCTACGCTCGGGCCGTATTACCTGCCCCATGCGTTGATGTTGATACACAAAAAACATCCTGGCCTGCGTCTGTTGCTGCGCGAGGAGATGACGCCGCAGATTCTGGAACATCTGGCCGATGGCAAGCTGGATGCGGGCCTGCTGGCCCTGCCTGTCGATGACGATAATCTGCGCGTCGAACCCTTGTTTTACGAGCCTTTTTTTGCTGCGTTGCCTGCAGGCCATGCGCTGGCCAAACACGAGGTGCTGAAAGTGCCCGACATCATGACCGAGAAATTACTGCTGCTTGACGAAGGCCACTGCCTGCGCGATCAGGCGCTTGACGTCTGCGGGGCAAACTCGAAGGGCCGTGAGGAGGTACGCGCCACCAGTCTGGAAACGCTGCGCCAGATGGTGGGAATGGGGCTGGGGATGACACTGCTACCTGCGCTGTCTGTTGATGCCGGGCCGCGCGTCAGCAAAAAAACGGTAGAAATCCGGCCGTTCAGGAAGCCCGTTCCCGGTCGAACGATCGGACTGGTGTGGCGCAAACGTGCGCCTTTTCCCGAAACCTTCGAGCGCCTTGCGGCGACGTTGAAAGATCATTTGCCCGCGGGAGTGGAGTCCGTTTAATCCGCTGCCTGTTTCAGGCTACCGCCACGCTTTTCACCTGAGCCACCACGGTCATGCCGGGCTGCAGATTCAGTGCATGGGCTGACTTGCGGGTGATGCGCGACAGCAGCACGCTGTCCTCCAGTGCCAGACGCACCAGTACCTGGCCCGGTGCATCGTCGGTGATTTCAATGATGCGTGCGGGCAACAGATTGAGGATGCTGGTCTGGCTTGGCGTGGACAGCGCCAGGCTGACATCGCGCGCGGCAACGCGCACCCGCAACGGTTCACCGGGTGCGCCATGCAAACCGGGCAATTCGAATGCGATGCTCTGACGGGCAACGTGGGTGAGCTGAAATGCCGGGTCGTGCGAGACCACCGTGGTGTCGATGACCGTGCTGGCAGTGTCGCGGTGTGCCAGCGGCAAATCGAGCCGGGTCAGGCCGTCAACCAGCGGCCCCTGGTAGATGATTTTTCCGGCCTCGATCAGCAGCAGGGTGTCGGCCAGCCGTGCCACTTCGTCCAGCGCATGGCTCACATAAATGATTGGCAGTTCAAGCTGCCGGTGCAACTGTTCCAGGTAGGGCAGGATTTCGGCACGGCTCGCCGAATCCAGTGCTGACAGCGGCTCGTCCATCAGCAACAGGCGTGGGCTGGCCAGCAGAGCACGGCCGATGGCGACGCGCTGACGCTGCCCGCCTGAAAGTTGCTGCGGGGCCTGCGGCAGCAGCGTGGCCAGTCCCAGCCAGTCGACCACGTCGTCAAAGGCCAGGCGGCGTTCGGCGGCAGGCACGCGCTTCCAGCCGTATTCCAGATTGCCGCGTACGCTCAGATGAGGGAACAGGCTGGCTTCCTGGAAAACATAGCCGAGTGCGCGGCGGTGGGTGGGGACAAAGCTGCGCGCGTTCTGCCAGACTTCGCCGTTGACGATTAATGAGCCGGGGGCGCGACTCAAGCCGGCAATCAGCCGCAGCAGCGTGGTCTTGCCCGAACCCGAGGCGCCAAATAAGGCCGAAATTCCGTGCGAAGGCAGGCTGAATTCAGCATCGAGTTCGAAGCTGCCCAGGGTGGAACGGAAGCGCGCCTCGATGGTATTCATGTCGCCACCCGCTGCCACTGGCCACTGTGGCGCCCGAGCATCAGCAGCACCACAAAGGAAAACACCACCAGCCCGGCCGACAGAATGTGTGCCTGGGTGTACTCGATCGCTTCGACGTGATCGTAAATCGCCACCGACAGCACCCGCGTCTCGCCCGGAATGTTGCCGCCCAGCATCAGCACCACGCCGAACTCGCCGACAGTGTGGGCAAACGCCAGCACTGCCGCCGTGATGAAACCCGGACGCGCCAGCGGCACCGCCACGCTCCAGAAACGATCCCACAGCGAGGCGCGCAGAGTGGCGGCCACTTCAAGCGGGCGCGCGCCGATGGCAGAAAATGCATTGGTGATCGGCTGCACGGCAAACGGCAGCGAAAACACCACCGACCCCATCACCAGACCGCCGAAGGTGAAGGGCAGGGTGCTCAGCCCCAGGCCCAGCATCCACTGACCGATCATGCCCTTGGGGCCGAGCAGCACCAGCAGGTAAAACCCCAGCACCGTCGGTGGCAGCACCAGTGGCAGCGCCACCAATGCGGTGACCGCCGCGCGCCAGCGGGTTTGCGTGTGCGTGAGCCACCAGGCCAGCGGCGTCGCAATCAGCATCAACACCAGCGTGGTGGACGCGGCGAGTTGCAGCGTGAGGGTGATCGCCGACACATCGGCAGCGCTCAGACTCATGGCTTAGCGTTCGTAACCATAGCTGCGGATGATCGCAAGGGCGGCCGGTGTGTTGAGGTAGTCGAGCAGTGCACGTGCGGCCGCATTATGCTCGCCGCGTTTCAGCAAGGCCGCGTCCTGGCGGATGGGGGTGTGCAGCAAGGCGGGCACCCGCCAGACCGATCCGCTGCTGAGTTTCCCCTCCCGCATCACCTGCGACAGTGCCACAAAGCCGAGTTCGGCATTACCGCTGGCGACGAACTGGTAGGTCTGTGCGATGTTTTCACCGATTACAAATTTGTCCTGCACGTTGTCGAGCAGCTTGAGTTGGGTGAGCACCTCGACGGCTGCCGAACCGTAAGGCGCCAGTTTGGAATTGGCAATCGCCAGCCGCTGGAAACGGCTTTTCCGCAGCACCGTATCGCTGCCATCAACAAAACCCGGGCGTTCACTCCACAGCGCCAGCCGGCCAATGGCATAGGTCTGACTCTGGATGGCGTCGCCTTCACGCAACAGCCGGGCCGACGTTTCGTCATCCGCAGCCAGCAGCACATCGAAAGGTGCGCCATGCTTGATCTGCGCATAAAATTTGCCGGTGGCGCCGGATGAAAGCGTGAGCGTGTGACCGGTCGCCTGCTCGAATTGCGCCGCCAGCTTTTTCATCGGCGTGGCAAAATTGGAGGCCACCGCGATATGCGCCTGCCCGGCGTGCGCCAGCACGGGCTGCAAGGTGAACAGCAGAACAACGTGGAGACAGCAGAAAAGGTGACGGCGTTTCATGCTGCGATGATAGCCGGCCGGATGCCGGGCAGGCGCGCGAAGCTGTCGCGTTTGACCGTTTCGATGAAGTCGGCCACGTAGGCGCGGCCGGTGTCGGCCTCGCGCACTGCTGCGTAAAGCTCGCCCCACAGGCCGTGCGGACCGATTGGGCGCGCGGCGATGTAGCCGCGTTCGAGGTAGGGCGCGACCGCCCACGCCGGCAGCGCCGCCAGGCCGCGGCGGCTGGCGACAAGCTGGAGGATGGCGACGGTGAGCTGGGCTTCGCGGCGGACCGGCTTGATTCCAGCCGGATGCAGCACGCGGCGGATCAGGTCGAGACGGTCTTCGGGCACCGGATAGGTGATCAGGGTTTCATCTGAAAAATCGCGCGGATGCAGGTATTTGCGCTTGGCCAGCGCGTGCGCGGGCGGCATCAGCGCCAGCATCTCGAAGCCGAACAGCGGTTCATAAACAATGCCGGGCCGCGGCGTGGTCTCGGAGGTGATGACCAGATCCGCGCGCCCCTCCAGCAGCAGTCCCACCGGGTCGGCCTGAAAACCGCCCAGCAGGTCGAGGTCAACCCCCTGCCACACGTCACGGTAGCTGTCCATTGCGGGCATCAGCCAGTCGTAGCAGGTGTGGCATTCCACTGCGATGCGCAGCTCGCCCGCGTCGCCGTCCTTCAGCTTGGCCAGGTCGCGCAGCGCGGCGTCCACTTCGGGCAGCGTGGCATGTGCCAGCGTTAGCAGGCGCCGGCCGGCCGCGGTGAGCTGTACCGGACGCGCCGCACGTTCAACCAGCGGCAGCGTCAAGGCTTCCTCCAGCGCCTTCAGCTGATGCGACACCGCCGACTGCGTGAGATGCAGGCGCTCGGCGGCGGCGGTCAGTCCGCCGGCTTCCGCCACCGCCTGCAGCAATCGCAAATGGCGCAGTTCGATATGAGATTGATTCATGTAATTAATGAGAAATATTCGTTTGTTTCATGTTACGCGTGTCGGCATCATGACGTCCATCATTCATTTGGGAGTACACACATGGCACTGGCACACGTACTGGGCGTTCCTCGCATCGGCCCGAATCGCGAACTGAAATTCGCGCAGGAAGCGTTCTGGCGCGGCGAAATCGATGAGGCCGCGCTCAAGGCGGTGGCGAGCGGCATCCGCCAGGCTAACTGGCAGCGCCAGCACGCAGCCGGGCTGGATTGCGTGGCGGTGGGGGATTTTGCATTCTACGATCAGATGCTCAACCACGTCGCGCTGCTAGGCTGCGCGCCGCCGCGTTTCGGTTTCGGCGAACATATCAACTTGCCGCAGTATTTCCAGCTGGCGCGCGGCAATGCCGATTGCCACGCCATGGAAATGACCAAATGGTTCGATACCAACTATCACTACCTGGTGCCCGAGTTCAAGCCGGATACGCAGTTTTCGCTGGACAAAAACTGGTTGTTCGACGAAGTGGGCGAAGCGCAGGTGGCCGGCTTCAACGCCAAGCCCGTACTGATCGGTCCGCTCAGTTTCCTCTGGCTGGGCAAGGAAAAAACCGCCGACTTCAACCAGCTCGACCTGCTGGACCGCCTGCTGCCGGTTTACGCACAGATTCTGCTGCGGCTGAAAGCGCAGGGGGTGGAATGGGTGCAGATCGACGAGCCGATCCTCGCGCTCGATTTGCCGGTCGAGTGGCGCACCGCGTTCGAGCGCGCCTATCACGCACTGAACAGCGCGGGCATCAAGCTGTTGCTCGCCAGCTACTTCGGCCCCTTGCGTGAAAACCTGCTGGTCGCCATGAAACTGCCGGTGGCCGGCGTGCATGTCGATTGCGTGCGAGGTGGCGACGAGCTGTCGCAGGTGATCGACTGGCTGCCCGCGACCAAGGTGTTGTCGGTGGGCGTGATCGACGGCCGCAACATCTGGAAAACCGATCTGGCGGCTGTGCTTGATCGCTTCGATGGCCTGCATCAACGGCTGGCCGACCGGCTGTGGCTCGCCCCGTCGTGCTCCTTGCTGCACGTGCCGGTGAGCCTGGCAGGCGAAGCTCGGCTGGATGCCGAACTCAAAAACTGGCTGGCCTATGCCGATGAAAAAATTGCAGCACTAACCACGCTCAAAACCGCATTTAACTCAGGCCGTCAGGCGGTGGCAGCGGAACTGGGCGACAACGCACTGGCGCTGGCGTCGCGTCGCGCTTCCCCCCGGGTACACGATGCGGCCGTGGGCGCGCGGCTAGCTGCGCTGTCGGCGGTGCATGACGTGCGCAACAACGGCTTTGCAGTGCGCCAGATCGCGCAGCGCGCGCGCTTCAAGTTGCCCAATTTCCCCACCACCACCATCGGCTCGTTCCCGCAGACGACGGAGATCCGCAGTGCCCGCGCGCGGTTCAAAAAAGGCGAACTCAGCGAAGCCGACTACGCGGCAGCCATGCAGCGCGAAATCGCCCATGCCGTCAACAAACAGGAAACCCTGGGACTCGACGTGCTGGTGCATGGCGAAGCCGAGCGCAACGACATGGTCGAATACTTCGGCGAGCAGTTGGCCGGTTATGCTTTTTCGCAAAACGGCTGGGTGCAGTCCTACGGCAGCCGCTGCGTCAAGCCGCCGATTATTTATGGCGACGTGTCGCGCCCGCAAGCCATGACCGTGAGCTGGACCGCCTACGCGCAGTCGCTCACCAACAAGCCGATGAAGGGTATGCTGACCGGCCCGGTAACGATGCTGCAATGGTCCTTCGTACGCGACGACCAGCCGCGTTCTCGGACCGCGCTGCAGATCGCGCTGGCGATCCGCGACGAAGTGGTCGACCTTGAGGCCACCGGTATCGGCATCATCCAGATCGACGAGCCCGCCTACCGCGAGGGCCTGCCGCTCAGAAAGGCCGACTGGCCGGCCTACCTCGACTGGGCGAGCCGCACATTCCGCATCAGTGCATCCGGCGTCGCCGATGCGACCCAGATCCATACCCACATGTGCTATTCGGAATTCAACGACATTCTGCCAGCCATCGCCGCGATGGACGCCGACGTCATCACCATTGAAACCAGCCGTTCGGACATGGAGTTGCTGCGCGGCTTCGGCGAGTTCAACTATCCCAATGAAATCGGCCCAGGCGTGTACGACATCCACAGCCCGCGCGTGCCGTCGACGCAGGAAATGACGCGCTTGCTGGAGAAAGCCGCGCAGGTCATTCCACCGCATAACCTATGGGTGAATCCGGACTGCGGTCTGAAAACACGCGGCTGGGCGGAAACCGAAACGGCGCTGCGAAACATGACGGCCGCAGCCCGCGCGCTGCGGCAAGCGCACTGAGGGTTTTCCGCAAGGGCAGATTGCCCTTGCGAATCAGTCGTCAGACTTGTGCTCCAGTACGGGAATAAGCCCCGATTCGTTCTAGAATCGGGGCATCTTGAAGGCTTATCGTTCACTCCTCCTGCTTGCCGCCTGGTCATGCCTCGGCCAGGCAACGCCACTCGACCTGCCCGAGCGGCCGGGTACTTTCTGGCTGCGGCTCGATGCGTTGCCCGAGCAGCCGCGCGCGCCGGTTGCGCAAACCGACACCCTGCATTTCGACAGCCTGTCCGCGCTCACCGAGCATGCTTTGCGTGAACGTCCCGAATCGCGTGCAGCCTGGCTCGGCATCCAGGCTGAAGCCGCGCGACTTGATGTGGCAAGCGCCGCCAACTGGCCGACGCTGACCGGGCAATTCAATTTCACCCGCAGTCGCTCGCTGTCGAGTTCCGGTGCATCGGTGCCTACCCTGCATCGTTACGGTCCCAGCCTCGGTTTGTCGTATGTGGTGTATGACTTTGGCGCGCGTGCCGCCAGCATCGACGCCCAGCGTTACCAACTTATCGCCAGCCTGCTGAACGGCAACCGCGTCCTGCAGGACACCATTGCTGAAGTCGAAGCAGCCTATTTTGCCGTGCTGGCAGCGCGCGCGCAGGGGAACGCCCAGGCGCAGCAGGAAATCGCATTGCGCAGCAGTCTCGACGCAGTCAATGTCAGATTGCAAAGTGGATTGGCCGCTCGCGCCGATCAACTGCGCGCACGTGCGGCGCTGGCCGAAACAACGCTTGCGCGCCAGGCGGCCGAGCGCGATCGGGTCAAGGCCGAGGCTGGCCTGAAGCAGGCGGCCGGTATTGCACAGATGGACACGATTTCGCTCGACTGGGAAACGACTGCACCGACCGTACTGGAAGCCAGTACCCTGCTGGTTGATCTGCTGGCCGAGGCGGCGCAGCAGCGTCCTGACCTGCAGGCCTTGCAGGCCGCCGCCGCACGTGCGCGTGCGGAAGCAGAAGGTGCGCGTGCCGCGCGCTGGCCGAGCGTATCGCTGTCCGCCAATACCGGGCGCGCCTTTTTCCTGGAAGACGAGCGGACGCCTTCGAGCACCTATAGCGTTGGCGTGAACCTGTCGCTCCCGCTGTTTGATGGCGGGCGTCTGGCCGCGCAGGCACGTGCGGCCGAGCGCGATGCCGAACGGCTGCAGGCTGAGGCGGAAATCCAGGGCAATCAGGTTGCGCGCACGGTGGCCGATGCCTATCACGATGTGCGTTATGCCCACGTCCAGCGCGAGGGCGTGGTGGTGCAGTTCGACAGTGCCAGCGAATCGGCGCGTGCGGCCGAAGCGCGCTACACCGCAGGCGTTGGCAGCCTGCTGGAATTATTGACCGCTCAGGCCGATCTCGCACGTGCGCGGCAAGGTGCCGTCCAGGCTGACGTTGACTGGCTGGCGGCTTTTTCCCGATTGAATCATGCACTGGGGCGTCTGCCCGTTGTGCCTTCCAGAACGAGTACGCCATGAAGCTGCGCATCTTTCTCATCGTTATCGTGCTGGCATTGATCGCCGGTGTGGCCTATCGCATCCAGCACCAGAAATCGGACGATGGCAAGCAAGGGGGCAGCGGCGATCGTGCATTGCGTGTCAAGACTGTGCCCGTGGTGGTGCGGGATTTTCCGCGGGTGATCGATCTATCCGGCACGCTGGAGGCGGCACAGCAGGTTGCCATCGTGTCCCAGGTGAGCGGCATTGTGCTGCGCCAGCATGTGCAGGAAGGCGATGCCGTGCGTGCCGGGCAGGGGCTCTTCAGCCTGGATGCACGCCCGGCGCAGTCACGGGTGGCACAAAGTCAGGCCGCGCTCACTGGCGCGCGCGCCGAAACTGTCGAGGTGCAAAAGAAACTGGAGCGTTTGAGCCCGTTGCTGCAGTCGGGCTACATCAGCCGCCAGGAACTCGACGATGCCCGGCTGGCGCTGGAATCCGCGCGTGCGCGTGCAGGCACCGCCAGCGGCGAGCTGGAAGCGGCACGGCTCGATGCCCGTTACGCAGAGATTCGTGCGCCGATAGCCGGTCGCGTCGGGCGCATTGCCATCCATCCCGGCAGCCTGGTGCAGGCCGGTGGCGACGCCCTCACTACCATTCTCGCGCCTGGGGCGTTCGATGTGCGTGCCAGCGTGGCGCAGCAGGACTGGCCGCAGCTTGCCGCCGCACGTGCGCAGGGCAAGGTGATGGCCGAGATTTTTGACGGCGCCAACCGTACGCCGCGGGCACACGGTGAACTTGTTTTCGTCGATGCGCAGATCGATGCCACCACTGGCGCTGTGCCGATCAAGGTTCGGCTCGCCGGCGCGCCGCCCGAACTGTTGTCAGGGCAAGGCGTGCAGGTGCGGCTGTTGCTAGGCATGCTGCCCAACGCCAAGGTGCTGCCCGAAGCTGCGCTGCAACATGCGCAGGATGGCGCCTATGTTTATGTCGTGCGCGACGGCAAGGCCGTGGTGCAGCGGGTGAAGCTGTTGCGTGGACTGGACGGCGAGCACGTGGTGGAAGGCGAGTTGCAGGCGGGCGAGCCGGTGCTGATCGAGATTCCGCAGCGACTCAAGGCTGGCGGCAAGGTCGAGCTTGAGGGGGGGAAGAAAAATGCTGCCGTCCCGGTCGGAGCGGGTTCGCGCCCATGAATCTGTCGCGGCTGTTTATCGAACGGCCGGTCGCCACGCTGATGCTGGTGCTGGCGATGGCGTTGTTTGGTGTGCTCGCTTACTCACAGATGCCGGTAAACGATCTGCCGCAGGTGGACTTTCCCACCCTGCGTGTCAGCGCGTCACTCCCCGGCGCCAATCCGGAAACCATGGCCAACACCGTGGCCACGCCGCTGGAGCGGCAACTGGCGACGGTGGCCGGCATCGAGTCGATGAGTTCGCAGTCGGGCCAGGGTTCGACCAACATCAGCCTGCAATTCGAGCTGAATCGCGATATCGACGCCGCCGCACAGGATGTGCAGACCGCGATTGCGCAGGCCGCGCGCAATCTGCCGCAAGGCATGGACCCGCCGCAATTAAGAAAGATCAATCCGGCTGACTCGCCCATCCTGTATCTAGCCATGTCGGCCGAGCGCCTGTCGCTGACCGAACTCGATGCCATCGCCGACTCGCGTGTGGCACAACGCTTGTCGAGCCTCAGTGGGGTGGCGCAGGTGCTGGTGTATGGCTCGCAGAAATACGCACTGCGGCTATACCTCGACCCCGCGAAATTGCAGCAGCGTGGACTCACCTTTGCCGACGTGATCACGGCGGTTCAGTCTGCCAACGCCAACCTGCCGTCCGGCACGCTCGATGGCGCGACGCGGTCCTACACGGTGAAGGCGCCGGTGGCGCTGGCCAACGCGGCCGATTTTGGCGACATCATCGTGGCCTATCACGACGGCACGGCGCTGCGGGTCAAGGACCTCGGCCGCGCCGAGGACGGTGTCGAGGACGACAAACGCAAGACCTGGTATAACGGCACCCGTGCCATCGTGCTGGCAGTACAGCGCCAGCCGGGCGCGAATACCGTCGAGGTGGCCGACCGCATCCGTGCGCTGCTGCCGCAGATCGAGTCGGAGTTGCCCGACGGCGTAAAACTGCAAATCCATTTCGACCGCTCGTTGTTCGTCAAGGCCTCGCTGCACGAGGTGAATGTCACGCTGCTGCTCGCGCTGGTTCTGGTGATCCTGGTCATCTTCGCGTTTCTGCACAACCTGCGCGCCACCCTGATCGCCGCGCTGGTGTTGCCGAGTTCGCTGCTCGGCACCTTCGCCTTCATGCATCTGGCGGGCTACAGCCTCAATAATTTGTCCCTGATGGCGATCACGCTGGCGATTGGTTTCGTGGTTGATGATGCGGTGGTGGTGATCGAAAATATCGCGCGCCATCTGGAAATGGGCAAAAGCCGGATGCAGGCTGCGCTCGACGGCGCACAGGAAATCGGCTTTACGGTGCTGTCGATGACGCTGTCGCTTGCTGCGGTATTCCTGCCGATCCTGTTCCTGGGCGGCATGATTGGGCGCCTGTTTCAGGAATTCGCCGTCAGTATTGGCGTAGCCGTGTTGCTATCCGGCGTGGTCGCGCTCACGCTCACGCCGATGCTGTGCGCGCGCGGACTGGTGAACGAGCCGCTCAACAATCCGCTGTCGCGCCTGTTCGATTCTGGGTTCGGCCGCTTTCGCGATTTTTACGGCGCCACCCTGCGCGCCAGCATGCACCATCGCGGCGCGATGTTGCTGTTGTCGCTGGCGGTACTGGGCGCCATGCTGTGGCTGGCCGGGCAGGTCAAGCAGGGCTTCATCCCGCGTGTGGATTCCGGGATGATTTTTGCGAGCATCCAGTATCCCGAAGGGATTCCGTTCGAGGAATTGAGCCGGCGTCAGGAGAAGATCGCCGCCATCGTGCAGAAAAATCTGGCGGTCGCAGGCCTGATGTCGAGTGCAGGGCAGCGCGGCGGCGGAGTGTCGGGCAGCAATTCCGGGCGCCTGGTCATTCGCCTGGCGCCGCGCGACACGCGTCCAGGCGCCGATGAAGTCATCGACGAATTGAAGGCGGCCACCCGCAAGGTCAGCGGCGTCAATGTCACACTGCAAAACCCGGCGTCGATCAACCTTGGTGCGCTGTCCTCCAGCAGTGATTATCAGCTGACGCTCACCTCGGGTGATTTCGAGGCCTTGAAGGTGGCTGCGGCTGCGGTCGAAAAGCGTCTGGAATCGGTGCCGCAAATCGAGGACATCAACAGCGATCTGGAGCTGCGCAATCCCGAACTCCGTGTCAGTCTTGATCCGGTCGAGGCAGCGCGCCTGGGTGTCACTACCGAGCAGGTGCAACAAACGCTATATAACGCACTGGGCGGGCGCCAGATCAGCCAGATTTATGGCGCGAGCGATCAGTTCAGCGTGAGCATCAAGGCCTTGCCGGAATCACAGCTTGATCCGGCGATTATCGGACAGCTGCCGCTGAAGACCGCAACGGGTGCGCTCACCCGGCTCGATGCGGTGGCGAAGGTTGAGGCGGGCGTGGGGCCGATCGCGGTGAATCACTACGGCCAGCAGCCTGCGGTCACGCTGTCGTTCAACCTGGCTGCGGGTGTTTCGCTCGATCAGGCATTGTCGGCAGCCTACGATGCGGCGAAGGAAATGGTGCCGTCGGATGTGGCACTGGAATTTACCGGTGCCGCGCAAAAATATCAGGAATCCACTGTGCAGTTGCCGCTGCTGCTGCTGTTCACCATTGTCATCATCTACATGGTGCTGGCAGTGTTGTACGAACACCTCGGCCATCCGCTGACCATACTGACGGCATTGCCGCTGGCCGGGTTTGGCGCCTTGCTGGTGCTGCTGCTGATGGATGAGGAGCTCAATATCTTCAGCTTCGTCGGCATCATCCTGCTGGTGGGCCTGGTGAAGAAGAACGGCATCATGATGGTCGATTTCGCCCTCACCCGTCAGCGCGCCGGACTGAGCGTGGAAGAGGCCATCATCGAAGCCTGCATGGTGCGTTTGCGGCCGATCATGATGACCACCTTTGCTGCTATTTTCGCCACGCTGCCGATCGCCATCGGTTTTGGTGCGGGTGGCGAAGCGCGCCGGCCGCTCGGCATTGCCGTGGTGGGGGGATTGTTGTTCTCGCAGTTCCTCACGCTCTACATCACCCCGACCTTCTATGTCAGCATGGCGCGGGTCGAGGCGGCGCTGGTTCGCTGGCGCGCGCGCCATGCCTGATTGGCGGCGCCTGATTACATCATCCAGGCCAGTGCGGCATAACGCGCCAGCTTGCCCAGCGTCACCAGCAGCAAGAAGCTGACAACGCTTACCCGCAGTACGCCGGCCACCAGGCACAGCGGATCGCCCACCACCGGCAACCAGGCCAGCAGCAGGCTGGGGCGGCCAAAACGATTAAACCAATGTTCGGCGCGCGTGATGTGCCGGTTGGGTTTTTGGCTGCGGCGCTGCACCGCCTGGCGTCCAAACCGTCCCATGCCGTAGGTGATCAGGCTGCCGAGCACATTGCCGGCGGTGGCGGTCAACACGCTGGCAACCGGCTCGTCTCCCTGATGAAGGCGATACAGCAGCAGCGCTTCGGAACCGCCGGGGAACAGCGTGGACGACAGCAGCGCCGAACCGAACAGCGCCCAGTCCATCATTAGTGTGCCGTGTCCTGACTACTTGCAGTCCCCGAGGCGTTTGGCATTCATTTTCTGGCTGAATTCGCTCATGCCTTCCATCGCCGGGACGAAGCGCCCACTCGTCGTCATGGCATAGCCCGTTGCATGGCTGGTCCCGCTGGAGTGGCCAACCATGTTGCCATGGCCTTGCATGACGCAGGCAAAGTCATAGCTGACTTTGTCGCCGCTTTGTTTGAGGTTGCTGATTTTGCAATCCTTGCTGTCTTTGCTGCTGGCGTAGGCTTTGCCGTCAACAATGTCCTGGGGAGTAATGCAGTGCCGGAAGGACGAAACAGGCATTTGCATGGGCATGCCCTTCATCACCATTTGTACTGAAATCTCGTACAGCCCGGGCTGCATGATGGGGGCCGCGGCGGCGGCAGGCAGGGGTGACAGAACAAGCAGTGCGGCAGTCAGCATAGGGCGCATGGTGGACTCCTGAAATAAATTGAATGGCAAAGTGTTGCACAGCCTTGGCTCGGAAAAAAGCGATTGATAGCATCAATCAACATTATCAATACTTTCTGTTTGATCGATATATTGAAACTATCTATCATTGCTTCAGTTTCGATTGATTCAGAACATTAACCCGACAGGAGCCTAGTATGCAGAACACGAAATCCCCCACCATCCAGAACCTTGAAGCGGCCTTTGCAGGCGAGTCGATGGCCCACATCAAGTACATGTGGTTTGCACGCCAGTGCCGCAAGGCTGGTGACGAAGCCACGGCCAAGGTGTTCGAAGATACGGCCGCGCAGGAAATCCAGCACGCTTTCGGTCATGCCGAGTTGTTGTTTGCCGACGAGACCATGACGCCGTCGAAGTGCCTGCAATACGCCATCGAGGGCGAAACCCACGAGTACACCGAGATGTACCCGAAGTTCCGTCACGAGGCGATGCAGGAAGGGCATGACGCGGCAGTAGCCGAAATCGACGAGCAGATCGCCGAATCAAAAGAGCATGCCGCGATGTTCAAAAGCGTGCTCGAAAAGGCCGCCAAGCGTTTCGCCGCGCTGGCCAAGGTGGAAGAGAAGCATGCCAGGCACTACCAGGCGCAAAAAGACGCAATTGCGGCTTGATTGAATACTCAAATCAAATTTAACGTATCGAAAGGAATCACGATGAAAACATGGCAATGTATTGTTTGCGGATATGAATATGACGAGTCAAAAGGCGATCCGGAACACGGCATCGCGCCTGGCACCCGCTGGGAAGAGGTGCCGGAAAGCTGGGAATGTCCCGACTGCGGCGTAGCGAAGATGGATTTCGAGATGGTTGAAATCGCTGCCTGATCGTCCTTAATTCACTTTTTTTCAGGGAGCCATATATGCATCCCATCGTTATTGTGGGTTCCGGGCTTGCCGGATACACGTTGCTCAAGGAGTTGCGCAAGCGCGACAGCACTACACCGATCACGCTCGTGACCGCGGACGACGGCACGTTTTATGCCAAACCGAATTTGTCGAATGCGCTTGCGGCCAAAAAAACGGCAGCGGATCTGGCGAGCGCCAGCGCTGAAAAACTGGCAGCCGATCTGAATGCCACCATCCTGGCGCACACGCGGGTGAATGCAATTGATACGGCAGCGCAGCGTGTGCACACGGATAACGGCGAACTGGCGTACAGCGCCCTGGTTTTAGCGCTGGGCGCCGACCTGATCCCGCACGGGTTGAGCGGCGAGGGTGCGGCGGCCGTGCTGGCGGTGAATGATCTGACCGATTACGCCGTTTTCCGGAAAGCCATTGACGGCAAAAAACGCATCACGGTACTGGGCGGTGGTTTGATCGGCTGTGAGTTTGCCAATGATCTGGCGCATGCCGGATTTGAGGTCGATGTGGTGCACCTGGGGGCCTGGCCGCTGGAGCGCCTGATGCCGGTTGAGGCCGGCCAGCGCCTGGCGGACGGACTTGCCGCGCTGGGGGTGAACTGGCATTTCGGACATACCGCCAGGCGGGTCGAATCGGCCAGCGAGGGTTATCAGGTGGTGCTCGATGACGGCGCGACGATCACCGCCGACGTTGTTCTGTCCGCGATCGGCTTGCGGCCGCGTATCCAGTTGGCGCAGGCGGCGGGCATTGCGGTGGGGCGGGGAATCCAGACCAACCATCTGCTCGAAACCGGAGTGCAGAATGTCTACGCCATGGGCGACTGCGCGGAAGTCGGGGGGCTTAATCTGCCCTATGTTCAGCCATTGATGGTGCAGGCGCGTGCACTGGCCGCGACACTGACCGGGACCCCAACCCCGGTGGTTTATTCGCCCATGCCGGTCATGGTCAAGACGCCCGCGCACCCGGTGGCGGTGTTGCCGCCCCAATCCGGGGCGAGCGGTGGCTGGAAAGTGGAATGCAATGACACTGGCGTCTGTGCACTGCATGTGGGTGAAAACGGTGTGCTGCAGGGCTTTGCGCTCACCGGCAGCGAAACCCGTCGTCGTGCCGCACTCATGAAAGAGCTGGCCGCCTGAATTTTTCCATGAGCACGGAAATCCCCGCGGCCATCTTTTATGGATTGACCGGCAGCCCGCGTGCAATCCAGCCTGGCCCGGCGCTACTTCCCCGCATGCCTTCCTTGATGTTGTAAACATGGGTGAAGCCGGCGGCGTGGAGCGTCTGCCGCGCATTCTCCGAGCGGTTTCCCGCCTGGCTGATGAGCCCGATGGGTGCGTTTTTGTCGTCATGGACCTTATCGCTGACCTGCTGGACAAATCCCGCTTCGCCCTGGGTGCTGGACATGTCGATATGCAGCGCACCCTGGGCGACGCCCGTGTTTTTCCATTCGTCGGGCCGCTGAACATCGATCAGGGTGAGTTCGCCGGATTGAACCATGGCGTAGGCGTCGGGCGCGCTGAGGATTGAATCGTTGTCCGTGGAACAGCCATTCAGCATCAGCATGAAGGCGGCGATGATCGCAACGGACAGTCGTGGCACCGACATGGCGGCTCCGGGGAAACGGGACAGGCCATAGTGTATCCGTGGACACTCGCGCTGTGTAGCGGGCAATGGCATAGCCAGAACCGCCTGCTTGCGCGAGAATGCCGCATGGATATATTCCGCATCTTTCATCTGCAGTGCGCGCGGCGGCTGCCGGCGTTGCCCGACAGCCATCCCTGTTCACGCCTGCATGGTCATTCCTTTGAGGTTGAACTCACTCTTAGCGGCGCGGTTGATCCGACAATGGGCTGGGTACTTGATTTTGAGGCGATCCAGATTGCTTGGCAGCCCATCCATGCGGCACTCGATCATCGCTATTTGAACGATATCGAAGGGCTGGCCAATCCCACCAGCGAAAATCTGGCGGTGTGGTTGTGGCAGCGACTCAAACCGCAGCTGACGGATTTATCCCAGGTGAAACTCATGGAAACGCATGACTCGGGTTGCGTCTATCGTGGAGAACGCTGACCTCATGCCGACCCGCTGCCGGCCCGGGAACCGTAACCGGTCGTTGTTCCACTTCATGTTCGTCAGTGCTACCGTACGCACACGTCATAGGAACAAAATGGACATGCACAAATGACCACGCCAACCATGTTCGATCATGAAGATCGGCTGGGCTCGCTCGATCAGAACGTCAGCCTGGAAGATAAAGTGCAAACGATCCATGCAGCGTTGCTGGAGCGTTTTGCTTTTATTCGGCACATTGCCGCAGCAGTCTATGATCCCGGAACGGACACCCTGCAAACCTTTCTGCAAACCGGCGAGACAAACACCCCGCTTACGCATTACACGGCCAAACTCTCGGATGCATCGACCCTGAGCGAAATCATCGAGGTCGGCCGGCCGCGGGTGGTGAACGATCTGGCCATTTTCTCTGATAGACCGCAAGAACATACCAAGCGCATTGCCGCCAAAGGTTACCGTGCCAGTTACACCATGCCCATGTACCAGAATGGGCATTTGTTTGGCTTCCTGTTTTTCAATTCCCGTGAACCGGGGTGTTTTGCCGAGGAGGTGCTGGGCCAACTCGACCCGTTTGGGCATCTGATTGCGCTCACCATCATCAACGATCTGACCACGCTGCACACCCTGCTCGCCACGGTCAAAACGGCGCGCGACCTGACTCACGCACGGGATGGGGAAACCGGGTCGCATCTCGATCGCATGTCGCGATTCGCCCGCATCATTGCCCAGTCGGTTGCTGAGCGCTATGCGCTGTCAGATGAATATATCGAGAAGATATTCATCTTTTCTCCGCTGCATGACATCGGAAAAATCGCCATCCCGGACCGTGTGCTGTTAAAGCCCGGCAAGCTCGATGCGGCTGAAGAAGCGCTGATGCGTACGCACCCCGTTCGCGGCCGGGAGATCATCGACAACATGCTCTCCCACTTCGATATGGGGGCCATGCAGGGCAGCGACATCCTGCGCAATATCGCCCTGTTTCATCATGAGTCTATCGATGGTTCGGGTTATCCGGATGGGCGCTCTGGCGAGGATATTCCGGTCGAGGCGCGGATCGTCGCCGTGGCCGATATTTTCGACGCACTCACCAGCCGCCGTCCCTACAAGCTCGCCTGGAGCAACGACGATGCGTTCGATTTATTGCGCAAGCTGGCAGGCAAAAAACTGGATGTGCATTGCGTGAATGCGCTCATCGAAAATCGCAGCCTGATCGATGAAATCCAGCAACAATTCCAGGAAAACGTTGTGGGTTGAGTAAGACCGGGCCAGAAACCCGTCTTGCCCCTGGCATCCCGGTTCGCCCAGTCTGTTCAAATTCAAGCCTTTTCGCCATACACCAAAAGCATCCCGCCCCAGCGCATGGCATTGGGCATGCCTTGCTCCAGCACGGCGGCCCACCGGGTTCCAGAGGGTAGAAAAATAGCCGAACGAATGGTCAGGCGGCGCGCTGGAATATCGGAAAACATGGACAGGACTTCGCGAGCGGTATGCCATCGCGCGCCATGGTAAGCACCACTCCCGCCGCTTTTCCCCTTGTCCCGGTAAAGCAGGCTGGATCGGTTCAGCCAGCCGATGACAAAGCTGTGCCGTGCCACCCGCACGATTTCCGCGACGGCTTTTTGCTCATCGTCCGCAAAGCAGAGCGCAGCAATGGAGAACACATGGTCAAAGTGGGCATCGGGGAATGGCAGCGCCTGAGCGTTACCCTCCACCCAGCGTATGGCTGGGTCGCTGTGGGCGCGGGCATAGGCCAGCCAGTCCGGATTGGAATCAAGACCGGTGACTTGCAGACCATTCTGTGTGAAACGGCGCGTGAACCAGCCGGTACCACAGCCGACATCGAGCAGACGTGCCCCTGGCCTTGCATTCAGTAGACGCGAGGCCAGACGGAATTCGGTTTCGCCGATCCAGCGACCGCGCGGCGTGTCATACCAGGCATCGTAGTCGGCGGGGTTCATGCCGTGAGCGACTGCCAGGCGCCGATCAAGGCTGCGACCGCGCTGTCGATTTCGGCCTCGGTCGTGAACCGCCCCAGCGACAGCCGCACTGCGCCCGCGGCGGTTTCCCGTGTCAGCCCCATCGCCGCGAGCACGCCGCTCACCGCATGCTCGCCGGCATGGCAGGCGGAGCCGGTGGACGCGGCTACGCTGGGGACGGCGGCCAGCAGCTGCCACCCGGCTACGGCGGGAAAGGAAAGGTTGAGGGTGTTGGGCAGGCGTTCGGTCGGGTGGCCGTTGAGCTGCAGACCGGGAATGGCGGCGGCAAGCCGCCCGTGCAGGCGGTCGCGCAGCGCGGCCATGCGTACGGCCTCGTGCGTCAGCGTGGTCCGTGCCAGCCGCGCCGCCTCGCCCAGGGCGACAATATGCGGCACGTTTTCGGTGCCGGGACGCAGGCCGTGTTCGTGGCCGGCGCCGTACTGGATCGGTTCGAGCGCGACGCCCGCCCGCACAATCAACGCCCCCACGCCCTTGGGTGCGTAGAACTTATGACCGGCCAGGGTCAAGAGGTCGGCGCCCAGCGCCTTCACGTCCACCGCCACCTTGCCGACGGCCTGGGCCGCATCGACGTGCATCAACGCACCCGCGGCATGGGCGAGATCGGCGATTGCGCGCACGGCCTGCAGGCTGCCGGTCTCGTTGTTGGCCAGCATCACCGATACCAGCGCCACCTCCGGGGTGATGGCGTTGGACGCGCGATCCATTTGCACCCTGCCGGCCGTATCCACCGGCAGTTCGGTCAATGACCAGCCTTGCCGTGCCAGATGACGCAGGGGTTGCAGCACGGAGGGGTGCTCGATGGCGGACGTCACCAGCGATTGGCGCCCGCCGGGAAGCGCCGCCCGCGCGGCGCCCAGCAGAGCCAGGTTGTTGGCTTCGGTGGCGCAACCGGTGAAGACGATTTCCGCGGGCGCGGCCCCGATCAGCGCCGCCACCTCGGCACGCGCGGCATCCACCGCGGCCTTCGCGTGCCGGCCAACCACATGATCGGAAGACGGGTTGCCGTAGTGGACGGCGAGATACGGCAGCATGGCTTCCAGCACGCGCGGATCGACCGGCGTGGTGGCGTTGTAGTCGAGGTAAATCGGGGCAGTATTCATTGGGGAAACCGGTTGTTGCGATTTTCAGGCGGCGGCTGCCGCCAGCCGGCGGAATTGCCGCTCGATGCCGATGACCGCAATCAGCGCGGCCAGCAGCAGGGGCACCACCGCGAGATTCAGCGTCACCCAGCCGAAGCGATCGTAGAGCCATCCCGCTGACAGGGTGGCCGTCGCCGCCAGGCCGAAGACCGCGAATTCGTTCACCGCCTGCACCTTCAGCCGCTCGCCGGGCTGGTAGGCCTGGGTCAGCAGCGCGGTGCCGCCGATGAAGGCGAAGTTCCAGCCGACGCCGAGCAAGACCAGCGCCGACAGGAAATGCATGAACTCGACGCCGGACAGGGCCAGCACGACGTGGCCGAGCAGCAGGACAAACCCGGCCTGCATGATGCGCGGCGCACCGTAGCGCGTGATCAGGATCCCGGTGAAGAAGGACGGCGCGAACATCCCCACCACGTGCCACTGGATCACCGGCGTCACGTCCGACCCCGGCAGGCCGCAGCCCAGAATCGCCAGCGGGGTCGCCGTCATCACCATGATCATCACGGCATAGCCGATGGCGGCGCCGAAGATCGCCACCCGCAGGGCGGGCTGGGCCAGAATTTCACGCAGCGGACGCGCGACGCCGACGTGGGTGGCGGCCACTTTGGGAAGGTGCAGGCGGGAGAGCAGAACCAGTGCGGCGAGGCTGAGGACCCCCTGCGCCAGGTAGGAGCCGACAAAAATCTGCCCGCCGATCCAGTCGCGTCCCCATATTCCGAGCTGGGGGCCGAGGAAGGCCGCGACCACGCCGCCGGCCACCACCAGGGAAATGGCCCTGCCGGCCTGGGCCGGACCGGCGGCCTCGACGGCGGCGAAGCGGTAGTAATTGGCGAAGCCCTGGTAGCTGCCGAGCAGGAAATGCCCGATGACGAAGACGGCAAAGTCG
This sequence comes from Thiobacillus sp., assembly GCA_031426895.1. Classification (GTDB taxonomy): domain Bacteria; phylum Pseudomonadota; class Gammaproteobacteria; order Burkholderiales; family Thiobacillaceae; genus Thiobacillus. Next base: position 130,425 of record JASJPE010000010.1, read on the forward strand.
CTCCGGTAAAGCGCCAGCGCGCACAGCAGGCTGCCGCCGACGCCCAGCAGCGCGCCGAGCAGAAAACCCGGACGGCGGCCCGCCCGGCGCATGAGCATGGCCGCCGGCAGCGAGGCGAGCGCGGTGCCGATCACCATCGCCGCGACGGGAAGCGTCGCCAGCCCCTTGTCGGGGGCGAGCATGGCGCCGAGGATCGCGGCGAGCGCCATCGACAGGACAATGGCGGACAGCATCAGGGCCTGGCTCAGCGCCAGGATCAGGATGTTGCCGCGGGGTGAGGCTGGCATCAGGGCAGACATAATTTTAAATTTGGCTTGTTTACGCGAACATTTCAGAAGGCCAGGTTCATGTCCGCCTGCATGACCACTTCCTTGTAGTAGCGGGCGGGGTCCGCGATTTTCGCACCGTCTATCAGATCGCGCTCGCTCATGCCGAACAGCGGGATGTTGAGCGGGCAGGCCAGCACTTCGCCGCCCTCGGCGATGAACATGAAGAAGAGGTCTTCCAGCAGCGGCAATTCCAGTTCGTCCATGCGCTTCATCACCGCCTCGCCCATCTCGGGCATGTCCGGCAGGCAACGGAGTTCCGGCATCTTCGCCCGGTGGATGGCGTTGACGCCGCGCGAACCGAAAAACACCGTTACCTTGGCGCCCTGTCTGAGCAGGTTCAGTGCCGTCATCATGGCGTTGAACACCTGGCACAGCTCGTCGTGGAAACACATGATGGAAACGTTCTTGTTCGTGCTCATGGCAGTTCCTTTTCAAGTTGTCGAAGCAACCGACTATGTGCCCCGGTGACATGCGGCGCAGTGTCGGCCCTCGTCACGGCGCTGAATACAACTTCAATGCGGGCATCCAGGTGGGCGGCCAGCACCTCGGCACAGCCGGCATACAGGGTGCAACGGCCACCTGGCGGTTGCTGCGAGACGACGCGAATTTCCAGATTCATCTGATCTCCGGTTTCAATGCATGCTCATCAAATACGCTACCAGGTCCTCGACCTCGTCCGCTTGCAGCGGCAGGGCGGGCATGGCCGTAGCATATCCCGGCACACGGAAGGCGGCGGGTTCGAGGATGGCGCGGCGCAGGTAGCCGGGCCAGTGAATGCCGCCGGCATGCGCGAGGCTGGGGCCCAGCCCCACGCCCGGCGCGTGGCAGGCCACGCAGCCGCGCTCGGCATAGAGGCGCGCGCCCCGCGACGGATCGCCGCTGCTGCGCGCCTCTGACCCCAGCGCAGTGGGCGATGGGCCGCCGCGTACGTCCAGTGCCTGCCAGGCGGACAGGCGCTTGCGCCCTGCGCGGCCATCCTCGGCGCCATCCCAGGCGGCGAAGGCGATGGCGGCGCCCGGCCTGGCACCCGCCTCGCCGCGCAGCACGACTTCCCAGCCGCCGGCGGTTCGCCGGGCGCGCGCCTCGGGCGCCGTGCCCGGGCTGCGGGCAAGGCTGCCAAACCCCTGGCCGGCTAGCCGCTGGGCCGGCTGGCCGGCGCGCCAGAACCAGATTTGCACCGGCTGTCCGGGTTCGCCCATGCCCACGTAGGGCAGGGTTTTACCCGCCGGCGCGAACTGCACGGCCACCGCATCGGCGAAGCGGTGGGTGGCGCGGGGATCGGCTGAATTTTCGTGAGCGTCGGTCCAGGCCAGGCGCACCGCCAGCCGCCCGGCACCGCGGAGCGCGCGCGCCTCCACCGGCAGGACTGCGCCGCCTGGTCCGCCCGGCGCGGTGGCCTGCGGATAGAGCGCCACATGCGTTGCCGGCGCCCGCGTCCAGGCGAGGTCGGCGGGGTCGAGGGGCGGCACGCCGGCATGCTCGGCGACCCGGATTGTCCGCCCGCTATCGGCAGCGGACCAGGACGGCGCGATGAACAGCAGCAACAGCCAAACCAGCGCCCGGTTCATGGCGTCACTCCATCGGGGCGGCTCAGGCGGAACATGTCGCCGTGGCGGTAGGCGATCAGCATATCCATCAATGGCGAGCTTTCGCCGCGCGCTTTTTTGTCGATCTCCTGTTGCAGGGTGGCGAGCGCCGCATCCACCGCCGGCCCGAACAACTGGCGCAGATAATCGTCCGGGATGCGCGGCTGGCCGGTGGGTTTGCCGTCCGCGTCGAAAGTCGGCGGCGACAGCGGCGGTACGTAATAGACGTTGGGCTGGGTGCCGTATTCGGCATGCAGGGGCAGTGCCACTTTCCATACGTTCACCAGTTGGTGCGCCGCCCCCTCGGGGTCGTCCAGGTAGGAAACGTGGCGGGCTCGGCCGACGCACTGGTAGGCGCAGGCCTGGGGCACGCCCTTCTCCACGCGCGGGTAGCAGAAGATGCATTTTTCCGACTTGCCCGCCAGCGGGTTGAAATAGATTTTCTTGTACGGACAGGCGGCGACGCAGTAGCGGTAGCCGCGGCAGCGTTCCTGGTCGATCAGCACGATGCCGTCCTGCTCGCGCTTGTAGATGGCCTGGCGCGGGCAGGCGGCGAGGCAGGCGGGCTTGGTGCAGTGGTTGCACAGGCGCGGCAGGTAAAAGAAGTAGCCGTTGGGGAATTCGCCCGCGCCCTGGTCTTCTTCCCAGTTCGGCCCCCATTGCATGGCGTCCAGCGGGCGCAGCGGCTTGTCGCCGGGCTCGAACAGCGCTGCTTCGTAATTGAAGTCGGCGGGGACGCCGTAGTCCTCGACCAGACGCGGCAGCTTGCCCGGTTTGAGACTGTCGTTTTCCCAGCCGCCGCCGGCCGCTTCCCAGTCACGCGGGAAACCCTTGCCGGGCTTGGTCTCGACGTGGTTCCAGTACATGAATTCGCGGCCGCCGCGATCGGTCCATTGCGACTTGCAGGCCAGGGTGCAGGTCTGGCAGCCGATGCACTTGTTGAGGTCGATGACCATTGCGAGCTGACGTGTACTCATGCTGTTTTCTCCACATCCACCGCCGATTCGAAGGCGATCATGTTGCCGTCCCAGTTGGGGTTGAATTTGAGGTGTCCCCAGCCGCCCGCCAGTTCGATCGGCGAGAGCATCCCCGCCACCACGTTGTTGAGGCCGAGGCGCTGGCTGAACTGGTAAGGCTCCCAGGCGTGGTCCATGACGACCGAGCCGGGCGGCACGGCGGGCATGAGCTTGGCGCGGGCGCTGAACGCGCCGACGTCGTTGAACACCCGCACCGGGTCGCCTTCGGCGATGTCCCGCGCTTTTGCGGTGGCCGGGTTCAGCCAGATGTAGGGCTCGCCGCGCTGCAGGCGCAGCAACTGGGCGTTGCTGCGCCACTGCGAGTGGATGCCGTGGCGGGCGTGGGGCGTAAAGAAAGCGAGCGGGAAGCTCGGCGGGCGCAGCGGCTTCATGGCCGTCGGCGTGGTGCAGCCGAGCTGTCTGAACACGGGATGATCGACGTAGAACTGCTGCCGGCCCGAGAGCGTTTTGTAGGGCTGGCGCAGATAGACGTTGTGTTCGAAGGAATAGAACGGCCGGTTGGCGTACAGCGGCGAGCTGAAGCCGGCCTCGCGGTTGAGCGGGACGAAGCCGCGCTTCATCGCGTCCTCCGGTGTCCACGGCGCGATGGCGGGGACGTTCTTCATCAGCCAGCGCACCACGTCCTCGTCGTTCATGAGCGTGCCGTTGTCGGTGAAATCTTCGGGCAGGCGAGCCAGGTCGCGCATCACCGGCGCGGCCTTGTCGTCCCGGGTTTCGAGAAAGTCGGGGTCGGGGATGGCGTCGATGCCGCGCCGCTTCGCCTCCTTCGCCATCGCCCGCGCCAGCAGCAGGCAGATCTCCCATTCGGACTTGGTTTCGCCGATGGGTTTCAGGCCCTTCGGCGGCACGGTGATGTTGCAGAAGCGGTGGTAGCCCAGCTCGCCGCGCAGGTCCCAACTTTCATACTGGCTCTTCGCCGGCAGCACGTAATCCGCCCACAGCGCGGTGGAATCCATGCGGTGGTTGACGTTGACGAAGAGGTCGAGCCCCTCGATGAAGGCCTGGCGGTAATGCGCCTCGGATTTGTTGCGTTGCAGCATGTTGTCGGCGAACAGCAGCACCGTGCCGGGCTTGCCGAAATACGCGTTGCTGGTCTGGCGGAACTGCTCGGCGAGATGGGCGATGTCTTTGGAATCGAAGCCGGCCGTGGCCTTCAGGTGGGCATCGGAATAGTGGCGCTGCATGGTCTTTTCCATGTCGCCGTTCATCCATTCGTTGAAAAAGCCCGAGGCGAAACGTGCCGGCTTGGGGCTGGACAGCGGCCCGATGCCGCCCAGGCTCCAGTTGTTCTCGGTGTCCAGCCCGCCGCGTTCGCCGGCGTGGCCGGTAAGCGCGCAGGCCAGCGCCGCCGCCCAGCAGGTCATCGTTCCCGAGACGTATTTGTGCAGCGAAAAGCCGATGTTGACGATGGCCTTGTCGGCCTTCACCAGATCCTTCGCCATGCGCTCGACCAGATCGGGATGCACGCCGGTGGTGTCGCGGGTTTCGGTCGGCGGGTACTTGAGCGACTCTTTTTTCGCCTGCTCGAACACGGTGGTGACGGGGATGGCCTTGCCGTCCTTGTCCTTGATTTCCCACGACCCGCTGAGTGCGGGCTTGAGCTTGCCCAAGCGCAGCGATTTCTTGAAGTGGCCCTGGGTGCCGGGCATGGGCTGCGGCGATTGGCTTTCCTCGTCCCAGCAATAGAACACGTCGTCCTTGCCCTTGTCGCGTAAATCCTTGTGGCGCAGCAGTTCGCCCGTGTCGGTGCGTACCAGGAAGGTCAGATCGGTCTGCTCGCGCACGAACTCGCGGTCAATGAGGTCATCGCGGAACAGCACGTGCAGCAGCGACATCGCCAGGAAACTGTCGGTGCCCGGCTTGACCGGCAGCCAGTCGGTGGAGAGTTTGGCGGTAGCGTTGTACTCGGGGGTGATGCAGTAGATCTTCGCACCGTTGTAGCGCGCCTCGGAAAGATAGTGGGCATCCGGGATGCGGGTGACGGCGGCATTGATGCCCCACAGCACGATGGTCTTGGCCTCGAACCAGGCGTCCAGCGTATGGCCCACGGTGGCGAGCCCGTAGGCCAGCGAGGCACCGCTGAACATGTCGCCCACCGCGCTCGCTGGATACAGGCGCTGGGCGCCCAGCAGCGAGCCCAGGCGCAACGGCCCCGCGCGCCGCCCCTGGGACAGGATGCCGGTGCCGCAATAGAGCATGAGCGAGGACAGCCCGTTCTTTTCCAGCGTGTCCACGACGCGCACGGCGATGTCGTCGATGGCCGCCTCCCAGCTCACCCGCTGCCATTTGCCCTCGCCGCGTTTGCCGGTGCGTTTCATCGGATGCAGCAGGCGATCGGCCTGAACCATCTGCTTCGAATGGACGATGCCCTTGTTGCAGCCGCGCGGATTGGCGTCTGGAATAGTCGGACTGACCGGCGGATAGGATGCAGACTGCTCCTCTCGGGTGACCACGCCATCCTTCGCATACACCTTCCAGGCGCAGTTGCCCTGGCAGTTGGAGCAGTGGAAGGCGAAGCCCTGGGCGTCGCCGCGGGTGGCGGTGAATTCCTTGCGGTAGAAGTCTTCCCAGTCGCGGCCGGGCGGGAGTTTGGCGGCATAGGCGCGCAGGCTGGTCAGCGGCCCGCCGAAGGCAAGCGCCAGACCGCAATAAGCCGTGCTCTTCAGAAATTCTCTGCGTTCCATGGCATTACCTTTCGATGGGGCGTGCAGGATCGGAGGCCCACTCGATCCAGGAGCCGGGGTAGACCCTGACCTTGTCGTAGCCGAGGGACTCCAGGGCCGTCTGGAGGAAAGTGGAGCGCCCCAGGCCGGGATTGCAGTAGGTGACGATTTCCTTGTCGGGCGTCACGCCGTGCCTGGCAAGCACCCGCCGCATCGCTTCCGCGTCCTTGAACGTCGCCAACTCGCCGGAGAGCAAAGTCCAGGGCAGGCTTTTCGCGCCCGGGATGTGGCCGGCCTGGCGCGCGCCACCGGCATCCTTGCCGGTGTATTCGCCAATGGAGCGCGCATCCAGGATCAGTGCGTCGCGCCCGGCCAGGGCCGCCGTCTTGAATGCCCACTCGTTGCGCGGCTGCGCCACATAGATGACCTTGGCCGGTTTGGCGCTTGCCTGGGTGAGCGGGCGTCCTTCCTTCAGCCATTTGCGGAAGCCGCCGTCCAGCACCCGCACCCGCTCGTGGCCGAGGAAGTTGAGGATGTAGCGCACGGCGGAGGCGCCGCGCCCGTTGCCCGAGTCGTACACCACCACCTCGGTGTCGCGGCGGATGCCGAGGGCGCCGAACTTGCTCGCCCCCAGATTGGGATGGATGGGCAGACCGGTCTTGGCGTTCTCCTCGGCGTCTTCCAGATCCATGTAGTAAAGATTCAGCGCCCCCGGGATGTGGGCGCGCTGGTAGCTCTCCGCGTTTTCCGCGTCGATCAGGGCCAGCGGCCGTTGCGCTTGCGCCGCAGCCAGTTCTTCCGTGGGCATCAGCAGGTTCTGTTGTCCCGCGGCGGCAGCCACGGGCCAGAGCAGCAGCCAGAGTATGAATCGCATGATTATTTCTCTCCTTGGTGTTGTTCCAGAGCGCGGCGGATCAGCCGCTGCATGTCCGCGCTGTCCCATTGCATGGGCCCTACTTTTCCCGCCAGCAGCCGTCCCTGCCGGTCCAGCAGATAGGTCACCGGCACCCCGGCGGCGTGCCAGGCCGTCGCCGTCGCGCCATCGCGGTCGAGCAGCACGTCGAAGGGCGGGCGGCCCGCGGCGAGAAATCCCGCCACCGCCTCATCGCCATCGCGCACCGCCACTGCCAGCACCGTGAACGGCTCCCCGGCCATCGCCGCCTGCAGCCGCACCAGCGAGGGGAATTCCTCGCGGCAGGGCGGGCACCAGCTGGCCCAGAAATTAAGCAACACCACCTTGCCGTGATAGTTGGCCTGGCTACGCGCCTCGCCGCTCAGGGCGGGCAGGCGAAAAGCCGGGGCCTTCAGCGGCACGGGATAGGCTTCCATTCCCGCCGCAGAGGCCAATTTCGCCAGCTTCACCTCACCCGCCGTTGCCACGTTGGCAAACAGCAGAAGCAGCAAACAGGCATGCTTTATTCCGATCCCCATCCTGACCCATGACCCCTGAATCACCTGAGCGACGGCGAATGTCGTAGGAGCGGGCTTGCCCGCGATTGGCCGTGTCGCGGGCAAGCCCGCTCCTACCGAAAACAGGATCACAGGCATCCCTTGAAAAACTTGCGTTCGCCGCTAACTTCCAGCACCTCAAGTTGCACCGGCTGCAGGACACCGTCCCGCAGGTCGCCCCGGATACGGACTTTCTTGCCATACGCCTTGTCCACTTCGGCAGGGGAAACCGCAACGCCTTCAGCCACGACGAAAGCGAGCGCACGGCCCTCCTCCAGCAGCAGCACTGGCCGGTCGATGTGCCGCAATGGGCAGTCCGCCACCTGCAGCCGGTCCGCGCACGGCTCGCCTACGATCCACCCTTCCCAGGACCGGGATTCCGCGGCATGGGCCGCGGCAGGGAAACTCAAGACGAGTAGTAATGCAATCAGCGAACGCATGCTCACTGCTCGCTTTTGATGGCAGATTTAAGGGCCTCGAACTCCTTCTTCACTTCCAGCAAACGGCCCTGCTTGTCCTGCTTGGGCACCCCCTCGATTTCCAGGATGTCCTGCATCTGGCCAAACCCCACCATGCCGTTGAAGTCGCCGCCGTCCTCGGCGATGCGCTGATCGCCCCAGTACACGGCGGGCGCCTTCGAGGCTGGGGCGAGCGAAGCGGGCACCACCAGCACCGGCACCTTGTAGAGATTGGCCAGTTCGGCCGCCACCTGCATGTTGTTGTTGCAGCGCAATGCCGGCGGCTCGCGCACCACCAGGGTGAGCACTTTCTGTCCGTTGAGTTCAGTCGCGCCGGGGGGCGCGGCGGAGGCAGGCGAGGCCAGGCTCGTGAAGGCCAATGATGCAAGAAGTACGGGAATAAGGCGTGTCATCTCTGCTTCTCCTTTATAAAACGCTTTTCAGCAAAATGTAGCTGGCGACGAACAGCAGGAACACCGCGAAGCCGCGCTTCAGGGCGTCCTGTGAAAAGCGGTGAGCGATCCGGGTGCCGGCGAAGCTGGCCACCACGGTGACGGCGGTGAACCCGCCCATCAGCGCCCAGTCGATGGGCACCGCGCCCATGTAGCCGGCGAAGCCCGCATAGGACTTGGCGGCGACGATGGCGAGCGAGGTGCCGACCGCGATCTTCATGGGGATGCGCGAGAGCAGCACCAGGGCGGGAACGATAAGGAAGCCGCCGCCCACGCCGACGAAGCCGGTGAGCACGCCAACGCCGACGCCGTGCAGGGCCATGTGCGCCATGCACGGGGAGAACAGGCCGGTGCAGGGCAGCGCCGCCGCATTGCCTGACATCGATACATTTCCGGATGCCGGGACTGCTAACCGGACCGGCTTGAGCATGCGCCAGGCCGCCGTGTACATCACCAGGGCGAACACCGTGAGCTGGATCGCCACCGGCGTCACCACGCCGAGGCGCGCCCCGGCGTAGGTGCCGGCCACGCCGAACAGGCCGAACACCGCCGCCACTGACACGTCCACGTTGCCGCGTTTCCAGTTGTCCAGCGCGGCGATCGTGGCGGTCACCGCGACGATGCCCAAGCTCATGGCGATGGCCGACTTGGGCGCCACGTCGAGTAGATAAAGCAGCGCCGGGGTGGCGATGATGGAACCGCCGCTGCCGAAGAGGCCCAACACGATGCCGGTGGCCGCGCCGGCGAGGATTGCAAGGATGTCCATCTCTACCCCTTATTCAACTATTCAAAAGAATGCTTGAACAGTAGGCACAACGAGGCTTCATGTCAACTAATTTATTTAGCAGGGCTCAAATCGGCTAAGGAGACGCTGATTTATTCCACTTTTGTCATTCCGGCGAAAGCCGGAATCCAGTGAAATCAACCAACTGGACACCGGCTTTCGCCGGTGAAACGAATAAATCAGTGTTTCCTTAAGCCTTCGAATCCGGTGTTCCGCTATCGACGGGGCGGCTATCGGCCTTCCACTCGGGAAAGCCGTCTTCCAGGCGGCGCGCCTGATAGCCCGCTTCCCGCAGTTTCGCCACGGCATCGAAGGCCAACATACAGTAGGGACCGCGACAGTAGGCGACGATTTCTTGCTCATGCGGCAGAGCCTCCAGGTGTTGCGGCAGTTCATCCACCGGGATATTGATCGCACCGGGAATGTGGCCTGCCTGGTATTCCGCAGCAGGTCGCACATCGATGACCATAGTCCCCCCTTCCTTGACTCGGGCCATCAATTCATTGCGCCCCACGGGCGTCAATGAGTCGCGCGTATCGAAATGCTCACGCACGATGCGCTCCACCTCGGCCAGGTGCTTCTCCGCGATGCGGCTGATGCAGCCCATCAAGGTTGGAATCTGGTCGTCCGAAAGGCGGTAGATCACCTGCAATCCCTCCTTGCGGGATTCGGCCAGGCCTGAATCGCGCAGGATCTGGAGATGATGCGAGGTGTTGGCCACCGACATGCCGGTGGCCTGGGCCAGGGCATCCACACTCTTTTCGCCTTGTGCCAGCGTCTCCAGCAACTCCAGTCGATTCGGGCTGGCCAGCGATTTGGCGACACGAGCGAATTGCTCGAACAGTTTTTTCTTGGGACTCATCGACTCATTATCCCGTAAGTCATCCTGTCCGTGCCGTATCGTCAATGAACCGGCCCTAATCAGCCTCGTGCTGTTTGTGCGTTCGCCAAGGCTGATGACCGGACCATCCCGCCGGCAGGGTGATGATGCCAGCCAGGATTGCAAGAATACGCATGTCAGCATCCGCTCATTGTGGTCATAACTAACGGGCGGGAAATCCCGCCTTGCCGCAAATCAGTGCCCGGCCGGCTTGCTGGCGCGGGCGTTGGCCTCGAAGCCCCCCTTGGCTTTCCAGCCCTCGATGCCGTCCTGCAGCACTTTCACGTTGTCGTAGCCGAGCAGGCGCAGGGCGAACACTGCCTGGGCGGACAGCGAGCCGGAGTTGCAATACACCACCACCATGCGGTCTTTCGGCAGCTCGGCACGCCGGGCCACCGACTGACGCCAGTCGATATTGATCGCGCCGGGAATGTGCTCATTCACATACTGGGCCGCATCCCGTGCATCGACGATGAAGACTTTTTTCCAGTCTTCTTTCGGAATCTGTTCGGGCCAGATCAGGCTGCTGCCGTATTCGGCAAAGTCCATGTAGCCGGAGAGCGCATCGACCACGACAGGGTTGTCTTCCGCCCGGGCGGGTGCGGCCAGCAAGGCGGCACTGACCAACAGGATGCCGAGCTTAATCGTGTAAAGAGGTTTGTTCATGCGGGTTCCTTTGTTCATCAAATCAAGACGTGGCTGGGTTTCCTTGCAGGCATGGATGGCGTCGCCGCCTGAGCCGACAACCCTGGCATCCATCCGGTATCCAGACCGCCGGGAAAAGTGGATCAAAGACATGTAGAGCCCAGCTAAAAAGTTTCAAAAATAATTTTTACAACGTTGTTCATGTGCTAACATTCAAACGTTCGTTGGAGTATGAGATGAAAAATTCAGGAAGGCAAGTAAAAGATCTGCTGTATGCCCAGGTCGCCCGTATCGGCAAGGCCGTGTGCAGTCCCAAGCGGCTGGAGCTGATCGATTTGCTGTGCCAGGGCGAGAAACCGGTGGAACGGCTGGCGGCCGAAGCCCAGATTTCCGTCAAGCTGGTCAGCGCGCACCTGAAGGAACTGCGGCAGGCCCATATGGTGGAAGCGCGCAAGGAAGGCAAACACGTCTACTACCGCTTGACCGGCGAGGCGGTGGCCGACTTCTGGGTGGCGATCCGCTCGCTGGCCGAAGACCGCTTGCTCGATTTGCGCGCGGCGCTGGCCAAGCTGGCCGAACACGCGCACGAACTGACCCCGATGAGCCGGGAGGAATTGCTGGCACGCGCGAAAAGCGGCGACGTGATCGTGCTGGATGTGCGGCCGCCGAGCGAATACGTCTCTGGCCATTTGCCCTATGCCCAGTCCATGCCGCTGGACGAACTGAAGAAACGCCTGGCCGAACTTCCGCGCGACAAGCCGGTGGTCGCCTACTGTCGCGGCCCGTTCTGCCTGATGTCCAAGGAGGCGGTGGAATATCTGAACCAGGAAGGCTTCCACGCCTCCCGTTTCGAGGACGGCGTGGCCGAATGGCGCGCGCATGGCCTGCCGGTGGAAGTCGAGGAAAGCGTGCCATGAACTTCGCGCAATTCATGCTCGCCCACGAGCCCGCGATCCGGCTCGGCTTCTTTCTCGGCGTCTTCGCCATCGTCGCCCTGTGGGAAGTGGCCGCACCGCGGCGCGCGCTGACCGTTTCCAAGGCGCTGCGCTGGGCCAGCAATCTTGGCCTGGTGGTGCTCAACACCGTGGTGCTGCGTTTGCTGTTTCCGCTGGCGGCGGTCGGCGTGGCCGCCTTCTGCGCGGAGAACGGCTGGGGCCTGCTCAATCATTTCGAGGTGCCTTTCTGGGTGGCGGTGCCGCTCGCGGTAATCGCCATGGACTTCGTCATCTGGCTGCAGCACGTCATGGTCCACGCGGTGCCGGCCCTGTGGCGGCTGCACCGGGTGCATCACGCCGACCTCGACTACGACGTGACCACCGGGGCGCGCTTCCATCCACTCGAAATCGTCTTGTCCATGCTGATCAAGTTCGCCACCATTGTCGTGCTCGGCCCGCCGGTGCTCGCCGTGATGATCTTCGAAGTGCTGCTCAACGCCACGTCCATGTTCAACCACGGTAACATCCGCCTGCCGCTGGCGGTCGATCGGGTGCTGCGCTGGGTTCTGGTGACGCCGGACATGCATCGCGTGCACCACTCAATAGAAGATGATGAAACCAACTCCAACTTCGGCTTCAGCCTGACCTGGTGGGATCGTCTGTTCGGCACCTACCGCGACCAGCCGCGCGCCGGCCACCTGGGCATGACGATCGGCATCCGCGACTTCACCAACCCGCGCGAGGTCGACCGCCTGGATGGCATGCTGCTGCTGCCTTTCAGGGGTGAGATCACCGACTACGCCATCAACCGGCGCAACTATTCCGACGAGGCCACACGATGAACAAGACCGTCCTGCGCTGGCTGCTGGGCCTGATACTGGTGATCGCCGTCGGCACGGCGATCGCGCTGCGCGACCGCTTCGACGCTGCCGCCCTGCAGGCCTGGGTGGAGGGCGCCGGCGCGGCGGGGCCGCTGCTGTTCATGGCCGTCTACGCGCTCGTCACCGTGCTGTTTCTGCCCGGCTCGGTGATCACGCTCGCCGGCGGCGTCCTGTTCGGGCCGGTGTGGGGCACCGTCTACAACCTCACCGGCGCCACCATCGGTGCGGCTCTTGCGTTCCTCATCGCCCGCTATCTCGCGGCCGGCTGGGTGACGCAGCGCACCGGCGGGCGCATGAAGCAGCTCGTCGACGGCGTGGAACAGGAAGGCTGGCGCTTCGTCGCCTTCGTGCGCCTGGTGCCGCTGTTTCCCTTTAACCTGCTCAACTATGCCCTCGGCCTCACGCGCATCCGTTTCTGGCACTACGTGCTGGCAAGCTACCTCTTCATGCTGCCCGGCGCCATCGCCTACACCTGGCTGGGCTATGCCGGACGCGAGGCGCTGGCCGGCGGCGAAGGGATGATCCGCAACATCCTCATCGCGCTGGCGCTGCTCGCCGCCGCGATCTTCCTGCCGCACTTCGTGCGCAAGCTGCGCGCCCAACCCATGCTGGCGGTGGACGAACTCAAGCGCCGTCTCGATGCCGGCGAGAAGCCGCTGCTGCTCGACGTGCGCAGCGCGGCGGATTTCGCCGGCGAGAAGGGCCATATCGCCGGCGCGCTCAACATCCCGCTGGAGGAACTGGCCGCGCGCCAGGGCGAACTCGAATCCCGCCGGGAGCAGCCAATGCTGCTGGTCTGCACCACCGACCGGCGCTCGTCCAAGGCAGCGGAACATCTGGCCGCGACGGGCTTCGCCCAGGTGCAGGTGGTGCAGGGCGGCATGACCGCCTGGCGTGAACGCGGCTGGCCGGTGATCAACGAATAAGGGAGACAGCATGGGCAAGCGCCTCATCATCATTATCCAGAATGCCCCCTACCGCGCGGACAACAAGGCTTGGCACGCCCTGCGTCTGTCCGGCGCTTGTCTGGCGCAGGACATGGCGGTACGCGTCCACCTGCTGGATGATGGCGCCGAGGTGGGGCGGCGCGGCCACAGCGTGCCCGAGGGCAAGGTGAACCTGGAGCAGTTGCTGACCGAATTGATCGAATGCGGTCTCGAGGTCAGCGCCTGCGGCATGGCCCTGGATGGCTGCGCCATCTGCGCCGAGGACCTGATCCCCGGCATCGAGCGCGGCTCGATGAAGCTGCTGGCCGGCTGGATCGACGAGAGCGATCAGGCGCTGACCTTCTGAAGCCATGAAACCGGCCGCCGTCATCCACCACATGCCGCGCGCCAGCAGCCCCGCGCAGCAGGGCTCGCTGCCGCGCCGCTATCCGCTGTGGGTGCAGTGGTTCAGCATGGCCGCCTTCACCCTGGCCTTCGTCGGCTGGCTCAATGAGACCTGGCTGTTCTGGTTCGACAACCCCATCTGGCTCAACCGCTACACCGAATACGCGATCATTCTCGGCTTCGGCCTGTGGCGCATCCACAGTGAAGACAACCCCTACACCCGCAAGCGGCTGATCGTGCTGGTGGGCGCGGTCACGGCGCTGTGGTGGCTGGTGCCCTGGCTCGTCCCCACGTTCGAACCCTACGTCGGCTACCAGTGGGGGCAGCCGGTGTTTCCCGCGCTGCACGTGCCGGGCACCATCACCTTCTTCCTGGTACTGAGTGCAGTGTTCCTGTTCGGCCGGCGCGTCATCTGCGGCTGGAACTGCCCCTGCGTCGGCATCCGCGAGACGGTGGGCTTTTCCTTCCGCGACCGCACCGTGCGCGGCAAATGGGCCTGGGCCCTGCGCCACACCAAGTGGTTCTTCTTCGTCTTCTACGCCGGGGTGATCGTGGTCACCCTGTACCCGCCCAACGCCTGGACGGTGAGCTTCGTCGGCCTGTTCTACCTCACCGTCGCGTTCACCTATTTCGGCACCTTCTTCGCCGCGCCGCTGGTCGGTAACCGGTTTTATTGCCGCTACCTCTGTCCCTACGGCGCCACCTTCGGCCTGCTCAACCATGCCGGCTTCTACGGTATCCAAATGGACACCGACAAGTGCGTCGACTGCCGCCGCTGCGAGGAAGTGTGCGACATGGGCATCCCGGTGTGGCAGCAGGGCAAGGCCAGCGGCCGCGTCACCGGCATCGAGGACTGCATGGGCTGCGCGCGCTGCGTGGTGTCGTGCCCGTCCGAGGCGCTGGAGATCCGCGACGTGCGCAACTGGTTCAATCCGCAGCTCAAGCAGAACGCCTCGCATCTGCTGGGCAAGCCGCTGCCGGCGTCGACGCCGCGCGTGCTGCCTGCAAGCGTTCCCGCTACCGAGCGTGCCGCAGGCTGGGGCGAAGGCTTCGTGCCCTACGATCTCGACGCCGCCCGTGCGCAGGCCGCGCGCTGCGTGGACTGCGGCGTGCCCGGCTGCCGCAACGCCTGCCCGTTGGGCAACCGCATTCCCGACTGGCTGCAGGCGGTGGCGCGCGGCGATACCGCCGGCGCCGCCGCGATCCTCGCTGAGACGTCAGCGCTGCCGGAGGTGTGCGGCACGCTGTGCCCGCAGCACCGGCTGTGCGAGGGCGGTTGCACCCGCGACGGCGAAAGCGAGGGGCTGAAAAACGGCGCGGTGACCATCGGTGCGCTGGAGCGCTGGCTCGGCGCGGCCGCGCTCGATCTGCCGCCGCCCGCGCAGGTCGCTCCCAGCGGGAGAACCGTGGCGGTGATCGGTGCCGGTCCCGCGGGGCTGGCGTGTGCCGACCGCCTGGTGCGCGCCGGGGTCGCGGTGACCGTCTACGACCGCAACGCCACCGCGGGCGGCCTGCTCGCCACCGGCGTGCCGCCGTTCAAGCTGGACAAGACCCTGCTCGCCCGCCGCATCGCCCGCCTGGAGGGGATGGGGGTGCGCTTCGAACTGGGCGTGACGGTGGAGGCCGACCGTTTCGGCCAGTTGCTCGACGCGCACGACGCGGTATTCCTCGGCACCGGCGCCCAGCGTTCGCGGCCGGCAAGCCTGCCGGGGTGGGATCTGCCCGGCGTGCTCGACGCCCTCGATTTTCTCGCCGCGGTCAACGCCGGCACGGTGGCAGCGATGGAAGGCCAAAGGGTGCTGGTGCTGGGCGGCGGCGACAGCGCCATGGACTGCGCGCGCAGCGCTCGCCGCCTGGGCGCCGCCGTTGCCGTGGCAACGCGTGGCGACTTCCGTGCCTCGCCCAAGGAAATCGAGGCCGCGCGCGAGGAAGGCGTGGAACTGCTGGCGCAGCACGTGCCGCAGTCGCTGCTGGGAAGCGGGGCGGTCGAGGGCGTTCGTTTCGAGGTTTCCGCAACGGCGCACGACCTGCTGACCGACCGCGTCATCCTCGCCCTCGGCCAGGTGCCGGCCCCGCCGGCCTGGCTGGCTGCGCACGGCGTGATGCTGGACGAGGCCGACCACATCGTCGTCGACGGCCAGGGCCGCACCGCCCACCCGAAGCTGTATGCCGGCGGCGACAACACGCGCGGCCCACACCTGGTGGTCACCGCCATGGCGGACGGACGCCTTGCCGCCGAGGGCATGCTCGACGCCTTCAGCCTGCGCGGCCGGATCCGGGAAAAGGCAGGTCTTCTGCTGCCGCGCCACGGCGCCCAACAATCGTTGGTGGCAGGATGAGCACCGCGATCAATAGCCGCGTAGGAGCGGGCTTGCCCGCGATTTTCCGCACCCTGTCGCGGGCAAGCCCGCTCCTACTGGCGTTCGCCGCCCCGGCTTTTGGCGGCCATCCCTGGGGCGGGGTGGACATCTGCGAGGCGCGCAAGGACATCGTGCCGCCGGGCATCGATCCCGCCCTGCTGCCGGAGCCCGCATCAAAGGGTGCGCAGGTGTTGCAGCGCACCTGCACCCAGTGCCACAACCTGCCCGGCCCCGGCCGCCATACGCGCGAGGAATGGCTGGCGACGCTCACCCGCATGGAGACTCTGATGCGGGTGTCCAGCTTCTACCGCGGCCTGCTCGGGCCGGTGACCATGCCGGATGCGGGGGAGCGGGCGGCGCTGCAGGCCTATCTGCAAGATCACGCCTTGCATCCGCTGCCACCGCGCGCGGCCGGCCAGCCCACCGATGGCGCCGAGCGCCTGTACCGTGAAGCCTGCGGCGACTGCCATGCCGCCCCCGATCCGCGTGCCTATCCGGCGGCGGCGTGGCCGGCGCTGCTGGCGCGCATGGACGACCACCGCGCGACCATGGGCCGACCTCTCATGACAGGCGCGCAACGCACCGCGGTGGAACGCTTCAGCGGCCGGGCGCAGGGTGGCCCGGCGGTGGCGGGTTCCGGCCATCAGGGCGTGGCCCTGCCCCTGCCGGAAACCGACGCTGCGGCCGCCGATCCGCTGGGCCGCCTGGCGAGTCTCGCGGCATTTTTTGGCCTCGCCGCCGTGGGTGTGTGGCGCTGGCGGCGGGGGCGGGCATGAGCACGCCATCCCGACCCAGGATGGCCCGCTATGCTTGGGCCGTGCTGCTTGTCACCGTGCTGGCCATCGCCGCCGGCTACGGCTGGGTGGCCTGGAGCAAGGGCGGCCCCGGCGACGGCCTGTATTCGCGACTGTGGCAGCCTGACAAGGTGTTCGGCTACTGGCATCCGGTGCGCTTCTACGGCTACGACGGTCCCATGACCGGACGTTATGAAGGCCCGCAATGCGTCGAGTGCCACCAGGCGCTCACCCCCGGCATCGTCGCCGACTGGCGCGCCAGCGGACACGCCGCGCCGAAAGGCGGCAAGCCGGTGTACTGCGACAGCTGCCATGGCAACGACCACGCCAACCTGCATCTGCCCGATCCCACCGTGTGCGGCGGCTGCCACGCCGAGCGCCACGCGCAGTTTCAGGACGAGCGCCGCTTCGGCTTTCCCAGCCACGCGCTGGCCACCGAGCGGGCGGTCGATGCGCCCCATTTCGTCGACAAGCCCAAGGCCGAGGTGACTGCCTGCCTGCAGTGCCATTCGGTGGCGTCCAAGTGCGACTCCTGCCACACCCGCCACCGCTTCAGCGCCGCCGAGGCGCGCCGCCCCGAGGCCTGCATCACCTGCCATTCGGGCCCGCCGCATCCGGACGACGAGACCTTCTTCGCCTCCGCCCACGGCAAACGCTACCTGGCCGAGGGCGACCAGTGGGACTGGTCCAAGCCGCTCACCAAGGGCAACTACAAGTCCCCCTCCTGTGCCTATTGCCACATGCGCAACGGCAAGCACCAGGTGGCCGACAAGACCATCTGGAAATTCGGCCTGCAGGAGGTGAACCCGCTCACCTCCGGCAACCAGGTGCGGCGCAAGCAGTGGGTGGAGGTGTGCAGCGACTGCCACGATGCCGAATGGTCGCGCAAGCAGCTGGCCGGCATGGATGCCGAGCGCAAGCGCGCCTGGCCCAAGCTCTACGCCGCCGAGCGGGAATTGAAGGGGCTGCGCGGCGACGGTCTGCTGCATCCCACCGCCGACGAGCGCCCGCCCTATCCGCTGGACAAGCCGGGCGCACTGTTCGCCCGCGAGCGCATCGGCTTCTTCGAGGGACAGTCCTCCGCCTTCTTCAACGTCTCGCCGATCGAGCGCGACTATTTCGAGATGTGGTACTTCGACAATCTCGGCGCCTACAAGGGCGCCGCCCACGGCGCGCCGGACGCCGTCGCGCGCGGCCATGAAAAGATGGACACGGCGCTGGAAAACATCCGGAAGAAAGCACAGACCCTGCGCCAGCAAGGCAAGCCACCCGCCGCCGGACCCTGGTGGGTCGAGGGCGAATACACCGGCCACAACAAGGACCACAACTGATGGCCCGGCACATCCAGTCCCCCTTCCGTAGGAACGGGCTTGCCCGCGATGACGCACCGCCGCGAACCACCACCCCATCGCCAGCAAGCTGGCTCCTACAGTTGATTGCCATCTGGCTGCTGTCGTTCGGCATGGCCTATGCGCAACCCCCCGCAGGAAAATTCACCGACGCCCAGTGCATCACCTGCCACGGCCCGGAAAGCGCGGAAGTGCACGGCTGGCGCCTGTCCAAGCACGGCGTGCTGGTGCGGATCAGCACGCCCGGCCGCGCGCCGGGCTGTGTTGGCTGCCACACCCCGAACGCCCATCAAGCCGCCGACGCCGCGCGCATGGACCAAACCTGCGGCCGCTGCCACTCGCCGCGCTACGTCGCGACCCTGCGCGCTAATGGTGTGCGCATGATCGAAGTCGGCAACATGAAGCAGCGCGAGGCGCTGCAGCTCCTCACCCGCGCCCGCGCCGAGTTCTCCGCCGCGGCCTTGCGCGACATGGAGACCCATTACCGGCACCTGTTGCAACACCTGCGCAACCTGCGCCTCGGCGTCGCCCACCAGTCGCCCGACTACCAGTGGTGGCACGGTCATCCGGCGCTGGACGGCGACCTGCTGCGCCTCAAGGGGGCGTACGACGATCTGCTTCGTGGGCGCGCGGCGAAGTCAAAGTAATGAATTGCACAGCACGAACGAGGTTTGAACATGCATGAACTGGTCAAGGACTATTACGGTAATCAACTGAAAGGCAGCGCCGACCTGCGCACCTCCGCCTGCTGCGACGCCAGCCAGATGCCGGGCTGGATGAAGCCGCTGCTGGCGCGCCTCCACCCCGAAGTGACGGCGCGTTACTACGGCTGCGGCCTGGTCTGCCCGACCCGGCTCGACGGCCTGAAGGTGCTGGACCTGGGCTGCGGCTCCGGGCGCGACGTCTACGCCCTGGCGCAGCTGGTCGGCGAGCACGGCCGGGTGGTCGGCGTCGACATGACCGAGGAACAATTGGCCGTCGCCGAAGCCCACCGTGAACATCATCGCCAGGCCTTCGGCTACGCCCGCGACAACGTCGAATTCCGCCTCGGCTACATCGAGCGGCTGGATGAACTGGGATTCGCGGACGCCAGCTTCGACGTAGTGGTATCCAATTGCGTGGTCAACCTGTCCCCCGACAAGGCCGCCGTGCTGCGCCAGGTCCACCGTCTGCTCAAGCCGGGCGGCGAACTGTATTTCTCCGACATCTACGCCGACCGCCGCGTGCCGTCCGAGCTGCGCAACGATCCGGTGCTGTACGGCGAATGCCTGGGCGGCGCGCTGTACTGGAACGACTTCCAGCATCTGGCGCGCCGCTGCGGCTTCGCCGACCCGCGCCTGGTGGAAGACCGCCCCATCGCCCTCACCGACCCGGCGATGGCGGCGCGGGTGGGCAACCTGCGCTTCTTCTCGGCGACGTATCGGCTGTTCAAGCTGGACGGCCTGGAACCCGAGTGCGAGGACTACGGCCAGGCCGTGGTCTATCGTGGCGGCGTGGCTAGCCAGGAACAGCGTTTCGTCCTCGACAAGCATCACGTCATCGAAGCCGGCCGCGTTTTCCCGGTGTGTGGCAACACCTGGCGCATGCTGCACGACACCCGCTTCGCGCCGTATTTCGATTTTATCGGCGACTTCTCGCGGCATTACGGCATCTTCGCCGGCTGCGGCGGCGGGCTGCCGTTCGGCGAGGACAAGGTAGGCGCGGGGTCGGCGTGTTGCTGAAATCCCTGCGCTAAGGAAACGCTGATTTATTCGTCTCACCGGCGAAAGCCGGTGTCCAGTTGCTTGATTTCACTGGATTCCGGCTTTCGCCGGAATGACGAAAGTGGAATAAATCAGCGTCTCCCTAAGGAGATACTGAACAAGTTGGTTTGCTGTGTGGTTTGACTAGCTCACCACGAACGAAATCAATTACTTGCCGTTCATCCTGAGCCTGTCGAAGGAAGCCCGTCGAAGGACTTGTCCAGCGTTTCCCTAAAGCGCCCACCCGGCCAGTTCCATCAGCCAGCGCACCGCAGCCGCCACGGCGAGCGCCACGCCGATGGAGAGCGTCACCGAATAGAGCGCGTCGCGCCGGCCGAGCAACTTCAGCATCATGGCGAAGGTGGACACGCAGGGCACATAAAAGGTCAGGAACACCAGGAAGGTGGCAATCTGCGTGGTGTCGAGCACGCTGGCCAGTTCCTGCGTGCCGAGCGCCTGGAACACCATTAGCAGCGACAGTTCCTTGCGCAGCACGCCGAACAGGATCGGCACCCCCAGCACCACCGGCAGCCCCAGCCACCACCCCGTCACCGGCGTGAGCGCGAGATTGATCCAGGCATCGGCGCCGACATGGCTGAGCAGCGCCAGCACCACGCTGCCCGCCACCAGCAGCGGCAGCACGATGGTGACGATGTCGCGGCTGCGTTCCCACGTATTGGCCAGCACGGCGCGCAGGGTGGGCACGGCGTAGGCGGGAATCTCCTGGATCATGCCGGGCGTGGTCTCGGGATAGCGGCGCTTCAAGAGCTTGCCGACCAGGCTGACGACGATCGGGGCGAGCATGAACAGCGCGAACACGCCGAAGCCGCCAAGGTATTTGCCGCCCACCGCCAGAATGATGGCCGAGCGCGCCGAGCATGGCAGGAAAGTGATCAGCAGCGAGGCCACCGTGCGGTCGCGGCCGTGGGTGACGGCGGCGGTGGCGGCCAGCGCCGGCACGTTGCAGCCCAGCCCCATCAGAAACGGCAGGGCGACGCCGCCGTGCAGTCCCAGGCGATGGAAGCCGCGGTCCACCACGAAAGCCACGCGGTGCATGATTCCCGACTCTTCCAGCCACACCAGCAGCAGCACCAGCGGGATCATGTAAGGAATGACAATGCCGGCCAGGCCGATGAAGCCGTCGAGCACCGCGCGGGCGAGCACCCCCATGAGGTCGGCCGGTTGCCACGGCGCGGCCCACTCGATCAGGCGCGCGACGGTCAGCCCGTCGAGAAACGCGCTCACCTCGAACACGAAGAACAGCACCAGGGCGAACACCGCCAGCGTGCCGGCAAAGCCCCAGCGCGGATGCAGGAACAGGTCGTCCGCCCAGCGTTGCCAGCGCGGCTGCTCGCCTTCCTGGCCGGGGCGGGTCACGTCCTCGTAGCAGAGCGCGGCGTGATGATGGCGGTCGGCGTGGATTTCCTCCGCCAGCGGACGCGGCAGCGCGGCGTCGGCAGCGGCGCGCGCGGCCAGTAGCGCGGCGTACTGGCCGGGAAAATGCGCCTGCAATTCCTGCGCGAAATAGTCGTCGTTTTCCGCGAGCTGCAAGGTCAACAAGGCGTCGGGCACCGCGAACGCCGCCGCGATGTCCGGCTGCCGGGCGATATCGGCAATGGGCCGCAATTGCGCCTCGATGTGCGGGCTGGGCGAGCGGATGGGGCGCATCGAGTGGGCCGCCCCCTCGCGCGCAACACGCACGGCGGTAGTGAACAGATCGGCCAGGCCGATGCCCATGTGCGCCACAGTGGGCACCACCGGTGCGCCCAGTTTGGCTGACAGGGCGCGCACATTGAGAAAGCGCCGCCTGGTGCGCGCCTCGTCCATGCGGTTGAGTGCAAACACCATCGGTCTGCCCAGCTGCATCAGTTCCAGGGCGAGTTCGAGATCGCGTTCCAGCGCAGTGGCGTCCATCACCATCAGCAGCACGTCGGGGGCGGCGAAGGCGCTTGCCGGCTGATGCGCCTCGTGCCGGGCGATGGCCGGCCAGCGGTCGCCCCACAGCAGGTACTTCAGCGTCACACGCGAGTCATCGTCCAGATGGTGAAAGCCGTCTATGGCGGGCAGGGCGACCAGGGAAATCTGGTCGATGCCCACTTCGACCAGGCATTCCTCGTACGACGGTCCGATTCCGGCCAGGCGCTCGTGGCGGGTGGAAGTAGCGGCGGCTGCGCGGAAGATGCTGTGCTTGCCGCTACCGGCGCGGCCGACGATGGCCACGCGAGGCCGCTTTGCGCCGCGCAATCCTGGGCCGTGGAGGGGAAAGGTATGCGCGGGCGGGGTCATTATTAGCGACGTCTCACATGAGAATGTTTCTCATTAATATGAGTTTCTAGCGTGACTGTCAACCCATGCCCCGCCCGAATCAAATCAATTACGCGCCCAGGGCAGGCACGCCAGATCCTCGGGCCGGTCGATGTCCCGGAGCGTCTCGCCCACCCACACCCGCCAATCCAGCGCGGCGAGACGTTGCAGTGTGAGATCGGCCACCGTCGCGGTACTCCACGGAATATCGGTGAACAGGCTCGCATCAAAGGCACGCAAACCCAGCAACGGATAGCCGCCGTCCTCGGCGCGATGCAACACCGCGTCATGGTCGATCAGCCGCGCGGCGGCTTCCCTTAAGCGTGCGGCGGTCAGTTGCGGACAATCCGTGCCGGTCAGCAGCACCGCCTCGCCCCGCGCAATCGCGCGTTGCGCGGTGCGGGCCATGCGCGCGCCCAGATCGCCTTCGCCCTGATCGCTGGTCTCGATGTCCGCAGGGAGCGGGGTGCCTGCCCAGTCGGCAGAATCCGGCGCGGGGCTCATGCACAGTTCAACCGGGCCAACGGCGGCAATGCGCGCCTGTTCCAGCGCCAGGTCGAGCATGCGCGCCGCCAGCCGCGCCGCGCCCGCTTCGCCCAGCGCCGGGATCAGCCGAGTCTTGACCCGGCCCGGCACGGGCGCCTTGGCGAAGATCACGATGCGAACGGGGGTCATGACTCGTTCACCCTGTGCTTGTCGAATGGCATTTCATGAAATTGATTTTATTTGAGTTGTTTCGCTCATGGCTCGACATGGCTCGAGGCTGTAGTGCTTAAGGGTCCGCCGGACGGCCCGGCCACCTTCGTTTTGAACTACCGAGAAATCCTCGGCAGTTGCTTTTTCCGCCAACTACGCCCTATGCGTAGATGTTCCTGATGTGAAGACCGATGTTGTCCGGAGTGGTCTGGAACAGCTCCGTCATAAGGCGCTGGGGCAGCCAGAGAGTTTCGGCGTGAATGAGCACGCGGACATGGACTTTCTCGTCATCGCCAACGTAGAGCAGGAACGGGGCTTCCGTGCCTTCAGTTAGGCGCCCGAAAGCAGCCATTGAGCCATCCAGTGAAATTGCCATGGTCGGCTTACGGGCACCACGTCGAATTCACACAACCGGCCAGAAGCGGAAGTTCAACAAGAAACTCCGGGTAAATAAAAGCACGAGCTGACATGTGCTGTCAGCGCGCCAGATTCCTTGCATTACCTTCGATCGCCTCCACCACTGCAGCGACCGTCGACTTGCGTAGGGCAAACCCCTTCCTCAGCGTTTCAAATTGATGAGCCTGGTCGAGCATTCGGTCGATGACGGTTTCGGCCCACCCGGTATCCAGGTCCGCTTGTTGAGCAAGGGTTAACAGGTTCTGACGGGTTACGTTGCGGCCTTCCCCGCACACGTCCATCTGGTGCTCGCCGCCAGGGCCCGCGCTAAATGTCAGGTCATAACACGGAGCCAGCCGCCACTTCCGACCCCTGTCGAGCAGGAATGCAAAATTCTTGGCATGGTCGTCTCGGTTGTGGAACAACACGTTGAATACCGCTCGCTCATACGCCTTGTGCACCTCCCGGGCGTCCTGCGTCAGAAATCGGGTTGCCCGCAGACAGGTTGTGTAGTCGAGACTGCCCGGTACCCGGAAATCGGCATGCAACAGGCCGGCCAACGTGTGCACCGGCACCCGAACGCCTCCCTCGCGGTCGAAGCGCCTGACCCCGAAGCCTGAGAGGTTAGGGGACAAGTCGAAGTAATGCGTTTCCGGCATATCCAGGCCACAGGCGTTGGCCAGACCCGCATAGATATGCTCGAGCGCGCACACCTCTTTATGCTCGCTGCGGGCTTGAAACTTGACGAGCCAAGGCTCTCCGCCTTCGAACGGCAAGGTGCTGACTCGCCGGGATTGGGGAGAGAAATGTATTAACACTTTGGGCCGGGCACCGTGCGGCGAACCACCAAGGCAGGCAAGCTCGCGCAGCATGGCCTCGTCCTCGCCATCTCGCTGCACGGCCTGGGCTTCGTCCGCCAGTTCCAGCAGGGTGATGTCGTCTCGTGTAAGGCTTAAGGGTTCTGATGGCTCAAATGTCAGAGCACCCATGGCCCGGTCCCCGATAAAGGCTAGCCGATCAAGCGGAGATACCTCGGCAGTTGATCGTCCGCGCTTGCGGAACAGCTTGTCCATCAACAGCAATCCCCACCCGTCAGGAAGGGCGTCCGCAATGATCCCTGGAAGCCGGAGTTGGTGTCCAGGAAACCCTGAGTAGGCTTGGACGCGGAGCTTGAGATGCCTCGGCGACAGTTCAAGGTCTTGCGACAGCGCAGCCGCTGAATATTCGAACAGGATGTCTTCTCCGTTATCCGCCAGGGTGCCAAGCAGCCATCGCTCCCCCCAGCCCGCGTAATACACCGCGAGCTTCTTCATCGCATTCTCCGCCTGGAAGCGCGGGTCCGTTCGGGTTGGGCTTCGCGTTCCATCTGAGCGATGGACTTTGGTTTGGAGGCCAGAAGTACAGGCTGCAAGGCATCGACGGCGCCCAGCGCCATAAGCGCTTTAACCCAGGACTCTAGTGTGGACTGGCCGTCCTGCTCAATTCGTTTGATCGTGCCTACGGCAACGCCGGCTCGCTCCGCCAGTTCCAGCTGGGACATGTCCTGCGCAAGCCGTTGCCGCCGAAGCCGGGTCCCCAATTCCCGGCAGATCTCTGGTGGGGTCGCAAACGCAAAGTCCAGCATGTAATCTCCAATGCACAATAACAGATAATATATTGTCTACAGTAAGCAATTATAGTTATTTATATACAATAATATAGCTATTACAATGCGCGGTCGCTTGAAAATGTCCGCATGGATAGTCGATGTTTGGTGCATGCCGGATTCGTGCGGAAAGCGTTCAATAATCCCGCCCCCCATCCCCCCAAGGAAACGCTGGTTTATTCGTCTCACCGGCGAAAGCCGGTGTCCAGTTACTTGATTTCACTGGATTCCGGCTTTCGCCGGAATGACGAAAGTGGAATAAATCAGCGTCTCCCCAACAACACGCGCAACCGAGGCGCCAGCCTCACGCGCCAGGGTGATACCGCGCCGCCAGCTGCTCTGCCGGCACGCCGCGCCAGTAATCGAGCCGCAGCCGCCACATCAGCAGGATGGTGCGCCAGGCGCCGTGCCGTTCCCAGCGCCGCCCCGAGGTCACGACCCGTGCGCGCAAACAGGCCGGCGGGCCGATGCGTTTCAGGCGTTTCGACAACTCGATGTCCTCCATCAATGGCTGGTCCGCGTAGCCGCCCACGGCGTCAAAGGCGGCGCGGCTGACGAAGATCGCCTGGTCGCCGGTGGCGATGCCGGTGAGCCGCGAGCGCAGATTCATCATGGCCGCGATGACCGGCAGCCAGCCCGAGTGGCCCGCTATCTTCACGTCGAAGCGGCCCCAGGCGTGATGCATCAAAGCCTTTTCGATGAGACCCGGCGCATGGTCGGGCAACTGCGTATCGGCGTGCAGGAAGATGAGCGCGTCGCCGCTCCCGATGCGCGCGCCACAGTTCATCTGGATCGCGCGCCCGCGTGGGCTGGTAACAACGTGATCGGCCAGCGTACGCGCAGCGTCCGCCGTGCTGTCGCTGCTGTCGCCGTCCACCACGATTACCTCATGTCCCAGCTCGCGAAGCGCCTGCAAGGGCGCCAGGAAAGCGGCAATACCCTGTGCTTCGTTGAGGACGGGAACGATGATGGAAAGGCGCATGCGGGGTTTCCAGGGTTATGCCTGTTTTCGCTTTCTGGCGATCCGCACGCCCAACAGGGCGGCCGGAAGCAGGTGCCAGAGCACGTCGAAAATGTCGATGGCGCGTGTCAGGGTGCCTTGGGACAACATGCGCATTTTTTCTACCAGATGCGGCTCCGGAACGAAGGGCGCGCCCAGCATGAAAAGTGTCAGCAGCACGAGCAGGGGCAGCGGGATGCGGTCGATGAATTGCATGTCTATCTTTCTTTCCTGGAGTGCGTTCGGAATTCTTTTTGCGGACAAATCTATCGCAGCCGCCAGGCATGGAAGCGCTCGACCCAGCGCAGCAGTGCTTGCGGCGCGTGCGCCTTCTTCCAGACGCCGGCCGCATATTTGTTGGCTTCCGCCAGCGTCGGGTAGATGTGCAGGGTGCCGAGGATCTTGTTGAGCCCGATGCCGTGCTTCATCGCCAGCACGAACTCGGCGATGAGGTCGCCGGCGTGCTCGCCGACGAGGGTCACGCCGAGGATTGTGTCGCGGCCCGGCACGGTCAGCACCTTGACGAAGCCGTGCGTCTCGCCGTCGACGATCGCGCGGTCGAGATCATCGAGGTCGTAGCGGCTTACCTCGTAGCGAATGCCCTGTTCCTTCGCCTCCTGTTCGTTGAGGCCGACGCGCGCCACCTCCGGATCGACGAAGGTCGCCCACGGAATCACCGAGTAATCCACCCTGAACTTCTTGAACGGGTCGAACAGGGCGTTGACCGCCGCGTACCAGGCTTGATGCGCGGCCGTATGGGTGAACTGGAACGGCCCGGCGACATCGCCCGCGGCGTAGATGTTGGGGTAGTTGGTCTGCAGGAAGGCGTTGGTCTCGATCGTGCGGGAGGTCTTCACCCCCAGATCCTCCAGCCCGTAGCCCTGCAGATTGGCGACGCGGCCGACGGCGAGCAGCACCGCATCGAAGGGGATGCGCACGTCGCCGTCCGCGTGCTCGGCGATCAGAATTTTCTCGCCGTTCTCGACGACGAACTGTTTCGCCTTGTGACCGGTGCGTACGTCAATGCCTTCGGCGCGGAAGCGCGCGGCAACGAGTTCGGACACCTCGGGGTCTTCGCGGTTGAGGATGCGCGGCCCCTGCTGAATCTGGGTCACCCGGGCGCCGAAACGGGCGAAGGCCTGGGCCAGTTCCGAGCCGATCGGCCCGCCGCCCAGCACCACCAGACGTCGTGGCAACTCGCGCAATTCCCAGACGGTGTCGGAGGTCAGATAGCCCACCGCGTCGAGGCCGGGAACCGGCGGCACGAAGGGACGCCCACCCGCCGCGATGACGATGCTGCGCGTCGTCAGCCGCTGCGTGCTGCCGTCGTGGCGGACGACTTCCACTTCCCAGGGCGAAACGATCTTCGCCGCGCCTTCGATCACTTCGACACCGAGGCCGGTATAGCGCTCGACCGAGTCGTGCGGCTCGACTGCCTGCACCACGCGCTGCACGCGTTCCATCACCTCGGCGAAATCGAATTCGGCACGCGCTTCGCGGATGCCGAATTCCTTCGCCCGTGCCAGCTGCGACAGAAATTTCGCCGAGCGGATCAGCGCCTTCGAGGGCACACAGCCGGTGTTGAGGCAGTCGCCGCCCATCCGGTGCTTTTCGATCAGCGTGACTTTGGCCTTCACCGCAGCGGCGATGTAGGCCGTCACCAATCCAGCAGCACCGCCGCCGATCACCACCAGGTTGCGCTCGAAACGTCGCGGTTTCTTCCAGTCGCTCAAGGCGCCGATCCCGCTTCGTCCAGCGCGCCGCCGCAACTGCTGCCCTGGCCGGCGGTGCAGCCGTAGCAGTGGTCGGCGATCTGGATGGACCGTCCGGCGGCATCGCGACCCAACAGATCGGCGAGCGTCGCCAGTCCTTGCAGAGGCAGCCCCAGCATCTGGTTAAAGTCGCAGTCGTACAGCCGTCCGCGCCAGTCCACGCTGACCAGTTCCCGGCACATGACCTGCTCCAGGTTGCCAGGGTTGTGGCTGGCCTTCAGCAGCTGCATGTAGTCGGCGAACTGTCCCCGTGAAACCAGCGTGCTGCCGAAGCGCAGGATGGGCATGTTGGCCAGGCTGTAGAGCCGGTTGAAAACGATGCCGTAGCGGGCGTTCAGTTCCTTTTTATAGGCCGCTTCCAGGCCGGCCTGGGGCGGGGGCAGGCTGGGGCCGAGCGGGTTGTAGACCAGATGCAGATCCAGGCCGCTGCCCGCTTGTCCATAGCCCAAAGCATTGAGTTGCCTGAGGCCGGCGATGCTGCGCTCGAACACGCCCTTGCCGCGTTGCCCGTCGACGTTTTCCTCGAGATAACACGGCAGCGAGGCCACGATTTCGACGCCTTGCGCGGCGAGGAAGTCGGCCAGGTCTTCCTGCCCCGGCTCCGACAGGATGGTGAGATTGCAGCGGTCGATGACCTTCACCCCCAGACGCCGGGCCGCTTCGACCAGCCAGCGAAAACGCGGATGCAGTTCCGGCGCGCCGCCGGTCAGGTCCAGCGTGGAGAGGCCGCGCGCCGCCAGCACGCGCGGGATCAGTTCAACCGTTGCGTCCGACATTTCCTCGGTGCGATTCGGGCCTGCATTGACGTGGCAATGCAGGCAGCTCTGGTTGCAGCGATAACCCAGATTGACCTGCAGCGTGGCGAGCCGGTCACGGTGCAGCGCGGGGAAGTCTGTTGCCTGAAGGAGGGGAAGGGTGTTGTGCATGTGCTTGCCGGGTTCGGAAATGATCGCGCGATGACCGTGTTGCATAGCATAAGGGCACTTCTATACAGTCACATTTTGGTCATCCCGGTGCTTGCCCCCGAAGGAGGAAAGCGCCGGGATGACCAAACTTCATTTGGCCGGTTCAATAATAACGGAAGCTTGTTTTTTATTATTCGGGGTGCTTCAGATTGGCTTCAAATTGATCGAGCGGAACGGGCCTGCCGAACAAGTAGCCTTGAAAAGCATGGCAACCATGGCTGTCGAGGAATTCGCGCTGCGCCTCGGTTTCCACCCCTTCCGCGATCACATTCAAGCCCAGGGATTGGGTCATCGCGATGATGGTGTTCACAATGGCGGCATCGTTTGGATCGGCGGCGATGTCGCGGACAAAGCTCTGGTCGATCTTGATCTGATCCAGGGGAAGGCGCTTCAAATAGGACAGTGATGAATACCCGGTGCCGAAGTCATCCATCGAGAATTCCACGCCCAGCAATTTCAGTTCCTGCATTTTGCTGATGGTGTCCTCGACATTTTCCAGCACGATGCTTTCGGTTAATTCCAGCTTGAGTTTCGAAGAGCGGGCGCCGCATTCAAGTAGCACGCGCTGTACCTGGGGCACGAAATCAGCTTGGCGGAATTGCCTGGCGCTTACGTTCACCGCCAGCGTCAGATCGCGCATGCGTGGGTCGAGTTGCCATGCCTTGAGTTGAGCACAGGCGGTTTCCAGCACCCACAAACCGATCGGCACGATCAGCCCGGTTTCCTCGGCCATTGGAATGAATTGATCAGGGAAAATAAACCCTCGTGTGGGGTGTTCCCAGCGCAACAGCACCTCCGCACCCAGCGGGCGGCGCTGCGTGTCCACCTGAATCTGGTAGTGCAACCGGAATTGCTGCTTGCTGAGGGCATGGCGCAAATCCGCCGCTATTGCGGTGCGCTTTTCCAGAGCCGCTTGCGTTGCCGGGTCATAAAAGCGGATGGCATTGCGCCCTGCTGCCTTGGCCTGATACATGGCAACGTCAGCATGCTTGAGCAGTTCTTCCACATTTTCCAGATGGCCATGGAACAGACAGATGCCGATACTTGCCGTGGTGTGGTGCTCATGATTTTCCAGCTTGTAAGGCCGACTCAATTCGTAGCAGATTTTTTCCGCGGCCTGTTCGGCCTGGGCGGCTGCTTCATCCTGTTGGCCGCTCAGCCCTTCAAACACCACGACAAACTCATCGCCGCCCAGCCGGGCTACGGTATCACCCTCGCGCAGGGTGAATTTCAGCCGACGCGTCACCTCGATAAGCAGCAGGTCACCCATGGCATGACCCAGTGTGTCGTTGATCGTCTTGAAGTGATCCAGATCCAGAAACAGCAATGCGCCATGCTCGCCACTACGCAGGCTGACCGCCATTGCCTGATGCAAACGATCCATTAACAGGCGGCGGTTCGGTAGTTGGGTCAGGGTGTCGTAGAAGGCCAGCTTATGGATCTCCTGTTCCGACTGCTTGCGCTGACTGATGTCGGTAAACATGGCCACATAGTTGGAGATCTGTTGCCGGTCATCGTAAACCGCGGTAATCGTGATGAATTTTGGGTAGATCTCGCCATTTTTGCGTCTATCCCAGACTTCTCCGGACCACTTGCCCGTGTCGTGCAGCGATGACCACATGGCCTGGTAGAAATCCGCATCGTGCCGGCCTGATTGCAGGATGCGCGGATTTTTTCCGATGACCTCTTTTGCGCTGTAGCCGGTAACCTCTTCAAAGGCATGATTGACGCGCAGGATCGTTGCATCAGCATTGGTGATCAGGATGGCTTCCTGGGTCTGGAACGTGGTCGCGGCGATACGTTGCTCTTCTTCAGCGGCCTTGCTTTCGGTGATGTCTTCATAGAGACCCAGCACGCCGATAATTTCGCCGGTTTTGGTGTCGCTGAGCGGGACCTTCGATGTGCGTAGCCAGAGCACGCGTCCGTCCGGTGTGTTTTGTGGCTCCTCATAGTTGAGCTGGGCTATGCCTGACGCCATCACCTTGCGGTCATCGGCACGATAAAGCCCGGCCAGATCTTTCCAGACCATCTCGAAGTCATTTTTGCCTATCAGCTGGGCTGGTTGCGTATAACCTGCATCCTGTGCGAAGAGCGAATTACAGCCGAGAAAATGTGATTCACGATCTTTCCAGAACACACGGATGGGTGCGCATTCAATAATGGTCTGAAGCAATTCCCCTGTCTTGAGCGCCTCGGTTTGTACGGCCAGCAGCAGGTCGCGGTCTTTGAGTTGTTGGCCTTGCCGGGCGATGGCCAGAATGATGACCAGCACCGCTCCGGGATACGTCAGGGCTGAAACAAGGATTTGCGATTTTGGCATTGAAGCTGCAGCGACAATGGCAGCGCTGGCCATGATGACGCTGACAATGGGCAGCATGCGCAGGATGGTTTCATAGGTCCTCTCACATCGGGGTGAGCTCGTATACGCAAGCTGCCAGACCGAAACAGCCAGTCCGGCCAGCAGAATGGCGATTGAAAAAGAAACGTTGAACCAGGCCCCGTTGATGACGATGCCATTCAGGGCCAGCGTATTCCAGTGCATCCAGCTCCATGCTGTCACTGCAATCGCAATCAGGAACAGCGTGAACCCGGACAGGATGCGCAGGCGCATCGCGGGGATCATGATCAGGCCGATGCAGGTGGGTATAAGCAGGCTGACCGGATAGCTCACGAGCACGGCCATGGCAAGCAGATCGAGGTCGCCCTGTTTGGGTAGATAGGTCACCAGTACCAGCGTCAGCGACGCGATCGACAGTGACAGCATATCCAGCAGCGCCGCGAACCTATCCATCTTGCGCAAGTTGCGGCGAATTTCCAGAATCAGCCCGATCGTCAGGCAAGGCCCCAGCCAGAGATAAAAGAAATCGGAGGGCGAAGGAAAGTTGCTGTATTCCAGGGCGGCTTGCACGTCCCAGACGAGTTGCCCAAGTGCATAGCCGCCCAACCCGACAGCAAACCACCTTGCGGAGCCACGGCTTTCCTGGGGGCCGTTTTTCGCCAAGCCCAGCCAGGCAAGGATGGCGGCCGCGGCTGTTCCGGACGTCCAGTGCACGTTATCGAAGAACTTGATCCAGGATGGATCGGATGACAGCCCGATTCCGGCGGTGCCGACGATGATGCCCAGCAAACCCGTCAGGAAGACGATCTGGTTGATTCGGGGCAGGCGGGCGAGCATGGGCAGGGAGAGCATGTAATCAATAATTAATGTGACTTTCCTTGAGGACATCCAGAGCGTACCGCTATTACCTCAAGTTCGTCGGCAGCTTTACTACGAAATTTTAACTGAAAACAAGACCTTATTGTCTTTTAAGTGTTAAGTGGGGGTTTTCTGTTTGTTTTGTTTGACTGCCGGGTGTTGGACGCGGTCATGCAGCCTGCCTATTCAGGCTACGTGCCCGCCAGCACCGGAAACATCCCCTTGATCCCCGCGGCAATAAACTCGATCGCAATCGCCGTCAGGATCAAGCCCATGATCCGGGTAAACACATTGATCCCGGTGGAACCGATGCGGCGCTCGATCCAGGGCGACATACGCAGCACCGCCCACACCACCACGCTCAACAGCACAATGATCAGCGCGATCATCAGGTAGTGGACAACGCCGTGTCCCTTGTGTGCCGCCAGAATCACCGTGCTGATCGCACCTGGCCCGGCAAGCAGCGGCATCGCCAGCGGCACGATAGCGACAGACTCTTTCTCGATCGATTCGTCAGCCTCGGAGTCCGTCTGCTTGATCGGGCTTGTTTTGGCATGCAGCATCGCAATCGCCATCAGCAACACCAGGATGCCGCCCCCCACCCGAAACGAGTCGATCGTGATGCCAAAAAAGCTCAGCAGATGCTCGCCCAGAAACAGCGCCACCAGCAGAATGATCGTCACCCCAATGGCCACCATATCAATCGTCTTGCTGCGCTGCCTGGTGCTCTCGTCGGCTGTCATGCTGATAAACAGCGGAATCACCCCAAGCGGGTTCAGGATCGCCAGCAGGCCGATGAACATTTTGATGTACTGCGCGTAATCAAGCATTCAGTTGAACCTGTAATGGATAGAGGGCGTTATGGGTTGGCAGGCTGGCTGCTGATGCATGGGCAGCCAGACGTTGACTATTGATCCGGCACGAATTAAACATGACTGCCGTTCGCCCTGATCGTGAGCCTGCCGAACGATCGAAGGGCTGTGCTTCGACAGGCTCAGCACGAACGAACTCGCGAATAAATCTGGCCGGATCAATAGTTTACAGAAGGCAACCGTTTTTCCGTTGCGCAAGGGTGGCTGCTGATACCCTGATTCAGCACAATCCGAAGCTGCGCCCTTGGGGTGCGCTTCAGGAGAGGTCGAAAACCATCGCGTGCTTCATGTTGTGTTGCGTAACGAACCAGGTGAAGCGTGATGCCCATAAGCGAATTGAAGATGACTGATGACAATCGAAGCGACACCCTTGCCTGAACCCGAGGTGACCTGCGCCAACTGCAAGGCCTGCTGTTGCCGGTTGGAGGTGATGCTGATTACCGATACCGGTGTGCCCGATCATTTTATCGAGCTGGACAAGTGGGGCAGCCAGACCATGGCGCGCCTGGAAGACGGCTGGTGTGCGGCCCTGGACCGACACACCCTGAAATGCACAATTTATGAAAACCGGCCATGGGTGTGCCGTGAATTCGAGATGGGGGAATACGAATGTATTTCCGAGCGGGCCGCCAATCTGGTGATTGCATAACCGGCGCGGGCGGCTTCATCGCCCGCGTCCGTGTTGATGGATGGGGTGGGCCTCTGCTCACTCATAGTGAGTCCACATACGCAAGACGCGAACCGTTTTTTCTTTGGTAAAGACCTCGTACACGATGCGGTGCTGAATATTGATGCGGCGAGAGTATGCGCCGGCTAGATCACCGACCAACTTCTCGAAGGGTGGTGGATTCTGAAAGGGGTCATTGGCAAGAACCGCGAGCAGTTCTTGCGCTTTTGATTTAAGACCACTTGCAGCGAGCTTCTTTGCATCCTTCGTTGCTTGCTTGGCATAAACAAGTGCCCAACTCACCACTTAAGCTCCTTCGAGCTTTTTGCGAGGGGCTCGGCCATCCCCGCCTTGATGGATTCGCGCATGCCAGGCACGGCCAATAGGTACAAGGTTTCTTGAATGGCACTCCAATCTTCCACGGAGAGAAGAACGGCACTGTTGCGTTTTCCGGAAATGATGATCGGCTCGTGTGATTCCACCGTTTGGTCAATAAGCCGGTACAGATTGGCGCGAGCTTCGCTGGCGGTAAGGGTGTTCATTTCGCGCTCCTTCAAAGAAGCCTAAACGGTACGCAAACACGTACGTATTGTCAAGTGACTATGCGAACGCTACAAGAGGTCCAACAGTTATCCATCAGGCCGGCCGGTTTGCGTTATCAAAATTCGCGGAACAAGCTGATGTGCCGTAACCGATTGATTCAAGGTCGGTTCGTTGAGGTTGGGCTGACCGTATATGGAGTGATAATCCGACCGAATGTCTGCTGTGGGAGAAATCCTCAGGGAGACGCTGATTTATTCCACTTTCGTCATTCCGGCGAAAGCCGGAATCCAGTGAAATCAAGCAACTGGACACCGGCTTTCGCCGGTGAGACGAATAAATCAGCGTTTCCCTCAGATGACCGCTCGTCATACAGAGGCTAAAGGGATCAGCAGGCGCCCCGCCCCAGTTTTGGGTCTGGAGGCCTGTTCATAACGCAATACCGGCGCCAATCACATTGGCGGATAATGCCCGGCTTCGCCCATTCAACAGAAGCACTCCCCCGCATGCAAAAAGAAGTCAAAGAAAAACCTCAATACGCCATTGTGGCGTCGGTTCAATTGCCGGGGGTGAGCGACGTTGAGTTTGAGGCGTCACTGACCGAGCTGCGCGAGCTGGCGAAGACGCTGGGGTTTACGGTGGTCCGCACGTTCACGCAAAAACGCTCCGGTTTTGAATCGACGGCGTATCTGGGCGTGGGCAAGCGGCAGGAAATCCGCCATTTTGTTAAGGGCGAATCGGGCGATGAAATCGAGCCCGACCACGAGCCGTTGAACCCTTTATACCGCCTATCCACCGTCGTCGAGGGGATGGACGACGAGGCCGACCGGGTTTCGGCGGTTCCGATCGATGTCATCTTTGTGGACCACGAAATTTCCCCGTCGCAGGCGCGCCACCTCGAAAACGAAGTCGGCTGCCAGGTGATGGATCGCACCATGGTCATTCTCGAAATTTTCCACCGCAACGCGCGCTCGCCTGCTGCACGCGCGCAGGTGGAGATCGCGCGTCTGGGCTACCTGGCGCCGCGCCTGCGCGAGGCGGCGAAACTCGCGGGGCCGCAGGGGCGGCAGCGCAGCGGCGTGGGCGGGCGCGGCGCCGGCGAATCGCACACCGAGCTGGACAAGCGCAAGATCCGTGACCGCATCGCTGAACTGCAGAAGGAAATTACCGCGATGGATGCGGATCGCAAGACGCAGCGCGCACGGCGACAAGCGCATCAGGGACTCGCCAGCGTGGCGCTCGTGGGCTACACCAACGCGGGCAAGTCCACCCTGATGCGTGCGCTCACGGGCAGCGAGGTGCTGGTCGCCAACAAACTCTTCGCGACGCTCGACACCACCGTGCGCACCCTGCACCCCGAGAGCATCCCGCGCGTGCTGGTCAGTGATACGGTTGGCTTCATCAAGAATTTGCCGCACGGGCTGGTCGCGTCATTCAAATCCACGCTGGAAGAGGCGCTGGATGCGTCGCTGCTGCTCCATGTTATCGATGCCAGCGATCCCGGCTTTGAACGACAGATCGAAGCCACTGAACACGTGCTGAACGAGATCGAAGCGCAGGACGTGCCGCGCCTGCGTATTTTCAACAAGATTGATCACGTCGGCGATGCCGCAGCACAAGCCGAACGTGAAGCCGCATTGCGCGCCGGGTACCCCGGTTGCATCGTGATGAGTGCGCGCAACGCGGACGACGTCGCGATGCTGCACCAGGCGATTGTTGCGTTTTTTCAGCAGGATCTGGTCGAGGCTGAGTTGTTTCTGCCCTGGTCGGCCCAGCAACTGCGCGGGGAAATCTTCGCGCGCTGCGAGGTACTGGAGGAGCGCGCTGAGGAAGATGGAGCGTATTTCAGCGTGCGCGTCGAACAGGGGGCTCTGGATAGTTTGCGTGAGCAGTTGGACCTGGTGCGCTGAGCCGGTTGCTGATGGCGCGCAGCCGCCCCTTGGGGGGATGCCAAACGCACTGAATAAATTAACCGTCAGAAAATCGGTTGCTTGGGCCGCGATATAAGCTGCTCAAACTCATCCAGCGGCACCGCCCGGCTAAACAGAAATCCCTGGAAGCCAAGACACCCCTGCCGTTCAAGAAGCTCAAGCTGTTCCTTGGTTTCGACCCCCTCGGCAATCACGTCCAGCCGGAGGTTACGCGCCATGCCGATGATCGTCTGGGCAATCACAGCATCGCTGTTGTTGGTGGTGATGTCCGTGACGAAAGATCGATCGATCTTGAGTTGGTCGAGCGGCAAACGCCGCAGGTAGGACAGCGAAGAATAGCCGGTGCCAAAATCGTCCAGCGAGAAATGAATGCCGACCGCTTTCAGCAGCCGCATTTTGTCGATCACTTCGTCGATGCCATCGAGCAGTGCGCTTTCAGTCAGTTCAAACTTGAGTCGGCCAGGATCGGCGCCGCTGGCCTGTAGTTGCAGGACGACATCCTCGACAAAGTCTGCCTGCATGAACTGACGGGCGCTGACATTCACCGCCAGCTGAAGCTGGCTGGCAACCGGATGATTTTCCCAGGCCTTGATCTGGGCGCAGGCAGCCTGCAGAACCCAGCGACCAATGGGGATAATCAGGCCACACTCTTCCGCAAACGGAATGAACTCCGCGGGTGATATGTCTCCCCGTTCATGATGCTTCCAGCGCAGCAAGGCCTCGGCGCCCAGAATATTGCCAGCAAAATCCACCTGTGCCTGATAGTGGAGGGTGAAATGCTGATGGGTGATTGCTTCCCGCAGATTGGCTTCCATATCCGCCCGGGCATCCTGCGCGGCCTGCATGGCCGGATCAAAGAATCGTAACCGGGCTCGCCCCGCGTCCTTGGCGCGGTAAAGCGCAACGTCGGCGTGTTTGAGCAGTTCGTCGATGTTTTCGTCCTGACCCTTGAACATCGTTACACCAATGCTGGAGGTGCAGTGATACGGCTTGCCTTTCAACTGGTAGGGCCGGTTGATGGCGCGGAGAATCTTCTCGGCGGTGGCTTCCACCTGGGCTGCGGCGACCGGACCGGCCTTGCCCAGATCCTCGAGCAGGACCACGAACTCGTCGCCCCCGAGTCGCGCCACCGTATCTTCTGCGCGTACGCAGGCCATCAGGCTCTCAGCCACTTCGACCAGTAATTGATCGCCCTCATCGTGGCCACGGGTATCGTTGAGGTTCTTGAAGTGATCGACATCGATGAACAGCACTGCACCGTGGTGGCCATGGCGTTGGCTGGTCGCTGTGGCTTGTGCGAGCCGGTCAAGCAGCAGGCGGCGATTGGGTAGATTCGTCACCGGGTCGTAATAGGCGAGGCGGTCGATTTTTGCCTCGGCTTGTTTGCGTTCAGTGATGTCGCTGAAGGTGCCGACGTAATAGGCGACCTCGCCGGATGTGTCGGGCACGGCCGTAATGGTCAGGTATTTCGGATAAACCTCACCATTCTTGCGACGATCAAAAAGCTCGCCCGACCACCGCCCCAGCGTGTTCAGGGTTGCCCACATCTCGGTATAAAACGCCTGCTCCTGGAGCCCCGAACTGAGCAGTGCGGGTGTGAGGCCGATGACTTCGTCGGCCGCATAGCCGGTGATATCACTGAATGCACGGTTCACCCGGAGGATGCGGGAATGGCGGTCGGTGATGACGATGGCCTCGTGGGTCTCGAAGGCGACAGCGGCGACAGACAAAGCCTGCTCATGCTCGATGCGTTCGGTAATGTCGAGGTTGGCAGAGCGCACGCCAAGGATGTTGCCCTGAATGTCGCGCACATCGGTGCACAGATGCTCGATCCAGCGTAGCTCACCAGTGCGCGTGTGAATGCGGATCACCAGCTTTTCCGCCATGCCGTGATGATCCATCTGGTGCACATGCCGGTCCCAGACGGGCCGGTCTTCAGTATGGATCAGACCATTCATGAAGCTCGGCTGGGCGTAGAAATCTTCCGCAGGATAGCCGGTTATTTGCTCGCAGGAGGGCGAGACGTACTCGTAACTGCCATCGACGCGGCGAACATAGATGAATTCCTGGGCCATGTCCGCCACCGCGCGGAACATGCGCTGTCCATCCATCACCTCCGCGCGGAGGGCGGCGAGGGTGGAGAACAGCAGGCCGATAATGGTTCCGAGCAGCGTCGGGAGGATGAAATAATGGAAGGGGATATGTTCCGGGTACAGGAACGACATTTGTGTCGTTGCAAACGCCAATACCAACGCGATCCCCAAGGGGGTGATGCGTAAATAGATGGTTCGGTGCTTTGCAACAAACCCACGAATGCTCAAGCGACGCCTCCCCTATAGGTTTTATCCAGATGGTTGATCGGGTGCAACGGTTATGCCCAAGAAAAAACATGGTACATATTTACCATTCAAATACAAAACCGTGATGCTTGTATTGCCAGCCATGCAGCATTGAATCCATGGCGGTGAGTATCGGTATGCCGGCCTGGCCCAGCCAATCGGTTACCCGGCTGAACGTAATATATCGGCTGTCTGGATACAGACTTGAACATGCCACCCTGACCGGGCGCACCAATTTGCAGCACGCCATCCGGTTCGCGCACTGCGGATGAGCGCGCAGCGTGCTTCACGCACGTCAATATACCGCTAACTCACTGAATCCATTAGCTTGCCGCGTTCTGGCACAGACTCTGCTCGCAGACAGGGACAAGGAGTGGCCATGTCTGTTGTTTCATCTGTCTGTTGTTACTGTGGCACCGGGTGCGGGGTGCTGATCGAATCCAATGCCGGGAAGATTACCGGCGTGCGTGGCGATCCCGCGCACCCAGCCAATCAAGGCAAGCTGTGTACCAAGGGATCGACCCTGGCACTGTCTGCACAGGCGGGTGGCCGTGCGCACTTTCCTGAACTGCGGGCTGACAAGGCTTCGCCGCGTCAGCGGGTGAGTTGGGATGCCGCGCTTGATCACGCTGCCGGGAAGTTTGGCGCGATCATTCGTGAACATGGGCCGGATGCGGTTGCGTTCTATGTCTCCGGCCAGCTTACGACCGAGGCGTATTACGTTTTCAACAAACTGGCCAAGGGCCTGATCGGCACCAATAACATCGACACCAATTCGCGTTTGTGCATGTCGTCTGCGGTGGCAGGCTACAAGGCCACGCTGGGCGCCGATGCACCGCCGGGCTGCTATGAGGATATCGACTACGCCGGAACAATTTTTATTGCCGGATCGAATGCCGCCTATGCCCATCCGATCGTGTTTCGCCGCATCGAGGCAGCGCGCAAGGCCAATCCCGAACTCAAACTGATTGTGGTGGACCCGCGCCGCACCGATACCGCCAACGAGGCGGACCTTCACCTGGCCATTCTGCCTGGAACCGATGTGGCGCTGTTTCACGCCATGCTCAATGTGATGATGTGGGAAGAACTGATCGACCGCGACAGCATCGCCGCGCATACCGAAAACTGGGCCGCGCTGCGCGAGAGGGTGCGTGAATACACGCCGGAAAAAGTCGCGCCGATTTGTGGCGTGGCGGCGGCCGACATCGTGCAGGCGGCGCGCTGGTTTGTGGCTGGCCCCACGCTGTCGTTGTATTGCCAGGGATTGAACCAGTCCAGCTGTGGCGTCGACAAGAATGCCGCACTGATCAATCTGCATCTGGCCACCGGGCAGATCGGCAAGCCGGGAGCGGCGCCGCTGTCGCTGACGGGGCAGCCCAATGCCATGGGCGGGCGCGAGGTGGGCGGGCTGGCTAATTTAATGTCGGCGCACCGTGATCTTGCCAACCCCGAGCATCGCGCCGAAGTGGCGCGTCTGTGGGGGGTGGATGAGGTCCCGGCCACCCCGGGCAAGACGGCCATCGAGCTATTTGAAGCAGTGACGCGCGGCGAGATCAAGGCGATCTGGATTGCCGGCACCAACCCCGCGCAGTCGATGCCCAACCAGACACTGGTGCATGAGGCGCTGCAGATGGCGGAATGCGTGGTGCTGCAGGAAGCGTTTGCCAACACTGAGACGGCGCAGTATGCCGATGTGCTGTTGCCTGCTTCCACCTGGGGTGAAAACGACGGCACGGTGACCAATTCAGAACGTTGTATTTCGCGCGTGCGTGCTGCCGTGCCGGCCCCCGGTGAAGCGCGTGCGGACTGGGAAATCGCCACCGAATTTGCACGGCGCCTGATGCCCGGAAAAGCCGCGCGACTGTTTGCCTACGACAATCCGGAATCCGTGTTCAATGAACACCGGGAATCCACGCGCGGGCGCGATCTCGATATCACCGGCCTGAGCTATGCGCTGCTGGACAACGCGCCGCGGCAATGGCCGTTTCCGGAAGGCGCGACGACGGGCAGCGCTCGTTTATATACCGATGGGGTTTATCCGACCGACAGTGGGCGTGCACGCTTTCATGCTGCGCCGTACCGCCCGGTAGCCGAGCCGATCGACGCGCGCTATCCCCTGCATCTGAACACCGGCCGGTTGCGCGATCAGTGGCATGGCATGAGCCGGACCGGGCTGGTGGCCCGTCTGTATGCCCACGTCGAAGCACCCTTGCTGTCGATGAACCGGCAGGACATGGAACGCCGCCAGTTTCAGGATGGCGATCTGGTGCGGGTCAAAAGCCGGCGCGGCAGTCTCGTCATCAAAGTGCAGGCGAGTGAGGAGCTGCGTGCAAGCCAGCTGTTTATTCCCATGCACTGGGGCGGCCGTTTTATGGCAGGGCATGGGGTGAACACCCTGACGCTCGACAGCTTTGACCCGGTTTCCCGGCAACCCGAACTCAAGCATGCCGCCGTGCAGGTGGAGAAGGCCGTGCTGCCTTATCGGCGGACGATCATGCGGCGGGGCGATGGCGCAAGCTTGCTGCAACTGGCGCAGTCATTTACCGGGCAGTTCAGCTACGCGGCCGTCAGCCTCACCGGGCGCGACAACACCGTGCTGGTGTTTGAGACGGCGAGCGAAGGCCCGCTGCCCGAGTTGCTGGTGCAGACAATGGATGTGGCATTCGGCCTGGATGATCCGCTGCTGACCATGAACTACCAGGACGCGCGTCGTGGCATCTGGAAAAAGGTGCGCGTGGACGAGGGCGTGATTACCGGTGCCCGGCTCTCCGGCGAAACGGCCGCGCGCGACTGGATCAAGGGTCTGATTGCCGAAGGCGCTTCGGCCATGGAAGTACGCAGCTGGCTGCTGGCGCCGGTCGAGCAGGCTCCGGAAGGCAAGGCGGGGCGCGGACGGATCGTGTGCAATTGCCTGAATGTGGCCAGCGATGACATCGTCGCGGCTGTCGCGGCGGGCGCGGATCTGACTGCGTT
Organism: Thiobacillus sp.; assembly: GCA_031426895.1. Classification (GTDB taxonomy): domain Bacteria; phylum Pseudomonadota; class Gammaproteobacteria; order Burkholderiales; family Thiobacillaceae; genus Thiobacillus. The sequence continues at coordinate 171,396 of JASJPE010000010.1, forward strand.
GCAGGCCCGTCTCAAGTGCGGGACCGAGTGCGGCTCGTGCGTGCCGGAACTGAAAAGGCTGGTCGCCAGCAAACGGATGGCAGCATGAATTCAAAAACCGGTTTCATCCGCGAAGGACGCGAAGAGGCGCGAAGTAAAGGCAGTTTCTTTATGGGCGAGGCAAGGTTTTCTCTTCTAGGGTTCTCTTCGCGTTTCTTCGCGTCCTTCGCGGATAAAAACACATGAGTTACGCCACACTGATCCGTCAGATCGAGTCGGGCGAAATCCTGTCCTATGCCGAGGCACACGCGCTGGGGGCGGCCCTGCTCGACGGCGGCGTGCCGGAACTGGAAACCGCGGCTTTTCTGGTGGCGCTCAATCAGCACGACCCCGGGCTGGATGGGTGGCTTGGCCTGCACATGGCATTGGCCGAGCGCCTGCCCGGCTTGGTCGCGCCGCCCGGCCCGTATCGTACGGTAGTGTTGCCTGCCTATCACGGCATACGGTCACATCCGCACCTCACCCCGCTGTTGGCCCTGCTGTTGAAAAGCTTTGGCATTCCGGTATTGATTCATGGTGTGCTCGAAGGCGGGGGCGGCGTCGCTGCAGCGTATGTGTTGCGCGAGTTGGGCATCATGCCGTGCAGCACGGCGGCACAGGTCAATGCAGGTTTGCGCGATGAAGGGCTGGCGTTTGCGCCGGTGGCGCTCCTGAATCCCGGTTTGGCGTCCTTGCTGGCCTTGCGTTCGCGGCTGGGTATCGATGGCTGGGTCACCCGTTTGGTAGCGCTGGCCGATGTGCTGGGCGAACACTCAATACGCGTGACACCCGTGGCGTTGGCGCGCGAGTTGGCGACGACGCAAGTGGTGCTCGAAGCTCTGGGGGGACATGCCTTGATGCTGCAAGGCTGCGAAGGCGAAGCCTTTGCCGATCCGCAGCAGCGGCCGGATATGGTGCTGGTGCAGGATGGGCAATCGCAGCACGTGTACGAAGCGCAGGCGCACTCACCTTCCCAGGGCAATTTGCCCGCGCTGGATGCCCGGGCAACCGGTACATGGATCAGCAATGTCATGCGCGATCACCTGTTTTTGCCCTTACCCATTCGCAACCAGCTGGCGGTGTGCCTGTATGCCGCCGGATACACCGAAGACCTCAATCAGGCGCGTGCGATTACCGCGATCAACGGCTTTGGCCGGGCGGCCGCGTGAATTCGGTGCACGCCATTCATGATGGCACCCGGATGGTGCACGCTGGGCAGCCCTGCCATCGCGCCAAACCTCGAATCGCTTTAAAAACAAACTGATACGTGTTCCTGAAAACCTGGCATAGCCGTTGCTATGTACAGGCTTAAGGTTTTTCTGGTCATCATTTTTAAGCATTTATGTTTGGAGTAGCGGGATGGATATGAGTAGCCCCATGGACAAGGGTCCCAGGATGAAACTGGTGATGGTCGGCAATGGCATGGCCGGTGTGCGCACACTGGAAGAGCTGCTGAAGCTGGCCCCCGAACTCTACGACATCACCGTGTTCGGTGCCGAACCGCATCCCAACTACAACCGCATTCTGTTGTCGCCGGTGCTCGCGGGCGAGCAGACGATGAATGACATCGTGCTGAACCCGCTCGACTGGTACAGCGACAACAAGATCACCCTGCACATGGGCAAGAAGGTGGTGAAGATCGACCGCCGCGCACGTGCGGTCGAAGCAGAAGACGGCACCCGCGCTGAATACGACCGCCTGCTGATCGCCACCGGTTCCAATCCTTTCATGCTGCCGGTGCCGGGCGCCGATCTGCCGGGCGTGATCAGCTTTCGCGATATTGCCGACGTCGATGCCATGGTGCAGGCTGCCAGCCAGTACCGGCATGCCGTCATCATCGGCGGCGGCCTGCTCGGACTGGAAGCCGCCAATGGTCTGATGAAGCGCGGCATGGACGTGACCGTGGTGCACCTCGGCCCGTGGCTGATGGAGCGCCAGCTCGACGAGCCCGCCGCGCGCCTGTTGCAGAAAAGCCTGGAAGAAAAGGGCATGAAATTCCTGCTGCAAAAGCAGACGGCCGAACTGGTTTCCAGCTCATCCCCCGCAAGCGGGAGAGGAGCTGGGGAGAGGGGCCGCGTCGCGGCGATCCGCTTCAAGGGCGGCGAGGAGATTCCCGCCGACCTGGTCATCATGGCCGTCGGTATCCGCCCCAACACCGAGCTTGCCGAATCCGCCGGCCTGCATTGCAACCGTGGCGTGGTTGTCAACGACACCATGCAGACCTTTGATCCGCGCATTTATTCCGTCGGCGAATGCGCGGCGCATCGCGGGATCGCCTACGGCCTGGTCGCGCCGTTGTTCGAACAGGCCAAGGTGTGTGCCAACCACCTGGCGCATTACGGCATCGGCCGCTACCAGGGTTCGGTGACCTCGACCAAGCTCAAGGTCACCGGTATCGACCTGTTCTCCGCGGGCGACTTTATTGGCGGGGAAGGCACCGAGTCGATTCTTTATTCCGATCCTCTCGGCGGTGTCTACAAGAAGCTTGTCATCAAGGATGACAAGCTGGTTGGCGGCGTGATGTACGGCGACACCGTCGACGGTTCCTGGTATTTCTCGCTGCTGCGCGACGGCAAGAGCGTCAGCGAACTGCGTGATCACCTGATGTTCGGTCAGGACCATTGCGGCAACCTCGGTCACGGCGGCGTCAACAAGGCCGCCACGATGACCGACGACATGGAAGTGTGCGGCTGCAACGGCGTGTGCAAGGGCGACATCGTCAAGGCGATTCGCGAGAAGGGCCTGTTCACGCTGGAAGATGTACGCAAGCACACCAAGGCTTCTGCCTCGTGCGGCTCATGTACCGGTCTGGTCGAGCAGATTCTGGCGGTCACCGTGGGTGGCGATTACTCTCCCGCCACCAAGGCCAAGTCGATGTGCGGTTGTACCGACTACACCCACGAAGAAGCCCGCGCGGCGATCCGGCAGAACAAGCTGCTGACGATTCCCCAGGTGATGACTTTCATGGAATGGCGTACGCCAAACGGTTGTGCCAGCTGCCGCCCGGCGCTCAACTATTACCTCATCTCCACCTGGCCGGGCGAGGCCGAGGATGATCCGCAGTCGCGCTTCATCAACGAACGCGCCCACGCCAACATTCAGAAAGACGGCACCTATTCGGTCATTCCGCGCATGTGGGGCGGCAACACGACGCCGGCCGAGTTGCGACGCATCGCCGATGTTGCGGATAAATACAATGTTCCGGCGGTGCATGTCACCGGCGGCCAGCGGATTGACCTGCTGGGGATCAAGAAGGAAGACCTGCCCAAGGTGTGGGCCGATCTCGACATGCCTTCTGGTCATGCTTACGGCAAGGCGCTGCGTACGGTGAAGACCTGCGTCGGCTCGGAATGGTGTCGCTTTGGTACGCAGAATTCGACCCAGATGGGCATCGACCTGGAAAAGGCGTTCTTCAAGATGTGGGCGCCGCACAAGGTCAAGCTCGCCGTGTCTGGTTGCCCGCGCAACTGCGCCGAAGTCGCGATCAAGGACATCGGCATCATCGGTGTCGATTCCGGCTGGGAAATTTATGTGGGCGGTAACGGCGGCATCAAGACCGAGGTTGCGCAGTTCCTGGTCAAGGTGAAAACCGATCTGGAAGTGATGGAGTATTCGGGCGCCTTCCTGCAACTCTATCGCGAAGAAGCACGTTACCTCGATCGCACCGTGCACTACATCGAGCGCGTGGGCCTTGACTACGTGAAGAAGAAAATCCTCGACGATGCAGAAGGGCGGCGTGCGTTGTACGAGCGCATGGTGTTCGCGTTGTCGGTCGAACGCGATCCATGGGTCGAGCGTGCCAAGGAAGGCAAGCTCCAGCATGAATTCGAAACTGTTGTGGTCTAAAGGAAAACGCCATGAGCCAAACTGATCTGAACCCGTGGACCGCTGTCGTCAGCGTCAACGACATCCCCAAACTCGGCGCGCGCGTGGTGCGCCACGGCACGCTCGACATCGCTGTGTTCCGTAGTGCCGACGATGAAATCTTTGCGCTGGAGGACCGCTGCCCGCACAAGGGTGGGCAGTTGTCGCAGGGCATCGTGCACGGCAAAAAGGTGACCTGCCCGATGCATGGCTGGAATATCGAACTCGATACCGGCTGTGCGTCGGCGCCGGATAACGGCTGCGCGCGCGAATTCCCGGTCAAGGTCGAAGACGGCCGGGTGTGGCTGGATCTGGCCGCTGCCGAGGCCACGTCGGCCTGACCGGATGACCCTCCGCCTGGTGCGGAGAACCAAGGGCAGGGCAGTCGCCCTGCCTGACAACACAATAATTACTGAACGGAGTTTTTCATGACACGCGACTTCTGGAAGTCGGGGCATACGCCTACGCTGCTGTCGGCATTCTTGTATTTCGATATCGCCTTCATGGTGTGGGTGATGCTGGGCCCGCTGGGCGTGCAGATCGCCGCCACGCTGGGTCTGACCGCCGCACAAAAGGGCATGATGGTAGCCATCCCGGTTCTGGCAGGCGCGGTGTTGCGCATCGTCATGGGCGTGCTGGTCGATCATCTCAAGCCCAAAAAAGCCGGCCTGATTGGCCAGCTGGTGGTGATGACTGCGCTGGCCTGGGCCTGGCTGTTCGGCATTCACAGCTACCGTGAAGTCCTCGTCATGGGGGTGGCGCTGGGTTTTGCCGGTGCGGCCTTTGCCGTGGCACTGCCGCTGGCGTCACGCTGGTATCCGCCGCAGCACCAGGGCACCGCACTGGGCATCGCGGGGGCGGGCAATTCCGGCACTGTGATCGCGGCCCTGTTCGCGCCTGCACTGGCCGTGGCTTATGGCTGGGGCAATGTGTTCGGTCTGGCATTGATCCCGGTGGGGACGGCGTTTTTGGTGTACCTGTTCTTTGCCAAAGATGCGCCCGACTGCCCACCACCCAAATCCTTGCATCAGTATCTGAACGTGCTGAAAGACCGTGATGCCTGGTGGTTCATGTTCTTCTATTTCGTTACGTTTGGCGGCTTCGTTGGGCTGGCATCCAGTCTCACCATCTACTTTAACGACCAGTACGGCATGCCACCTGTCGAGGCGGGCTATTTCACCGCCGCCTGCGTGTTTGCCGGTTCGCTGGTGCGTCCCATGGGCGGCATGCTGGCCGATCGCATCGGCGGCATTCGCGCCCTGTTGATCATGTACTTGCTGGCGGGAATTTTTCTCATCATCGTCAGCTTTGGTTCGCCCAATGCGTTTATCGCGCTCGCGGGATTCATGCTGGCCATGAGCAGTCTTGGCGTGGGAAATGGCGCGGTGTTCCAGTTGGTGCCACAGCGCTTCCGCAAGGAAATCGGCGTGATGACCGGCATGGTCGGCATGGCCGGCGGCATCGGCGGCTTCTATCTGGCCGCCAGCCTGGGCTATATCAAGGGTCAAACGGGTGATTACCAGATTGGCCTGCTGATCTTTGCGGGCTTGTGTTTTGTTGCCCTTGCCGGACTGTCCATGGTGAAAAAGCGCTGGCGTACCACTTGGGGTGCGGCCGCCATTTCCGGCGCGCGCATCTAGGCCGGACAGCGGTACGCATCGGGGCGCAAACCTGGCGCAGAAACATCGCGCCGGATTTGCGCCCCTATAATCGCCAGACCGCAGCCAGACTGATCTCCATGCCCCTTACCCTTGAATTTGGCTATGCCACTGCCACTGGCCCGCGCGAGCGGAACGAGGACTATGGCGGCTTTGTCGAGCCCGCAGACCCGCAACTGGCCGCCACCAAGGGCATGCTCGCGGTGGTGGCCGATGGCGTATCCGGCGGCACCCATGGTCGCGAGGCGGCCGAGTCCTCGGTGCGCAATCTGCTTGCCGATTACTACGCCACACCCGACACCTGGGAAATTCCCCACGCGCTTGGTACCGTGCTCACGGCAATCAACCGCTGGTTGCATGGACAAATCGCCTCGCGCACCGACCCTGGCGGCATGGCCACCACGCTCACCGCGCTGGTATTGCGCGGCCGTCGTTATCACTATGCCCACGTAGGCGACAGCCGCCTGTATCGCCTGCGCGGCGAAACGCTGGATGCGCTGACCACCGATCACGTCTGGGAAACTCCCGGCATGTCGCATGTGCTGAAGCGCGCGATGGGACTCGATACCCATGTGCTGCCCGATTTTGGTGAAGGCGATCTGGCCGCAGGCGATGTCTTCCTGCTGGTATGTGATGGAGTATGGGAGCCGCTCGGCCAGCTGGAATTACACAAGCTATTAAAGCTGCACGACGCACCGCAGCGCGCCGCCGATGCGCTGGTGGAAGCTGCCCATGCCAAAGGTGGGCAGGACAACGCCAGCGCCCTGGTGGTGCGCGTGGTGGAAGTGGGCGATGCCTCGACGCCGATGATCGACGCGAACGAATTGCCGCTGCCGGGCAAGCTGCAACCCGGCGCACGGCTGGATGATTTCATCATCGAAGAAGAAATTCACAGCGCGCGCGACACCCTGATATTTCGCGCACGTCATGCGCAGAGCGGCCAGCGCTGGGCACTCAAAACCCTGCAGCCCGTGTTGCAGGGCGACGCCGATGCTGCGTGCCGGCTGCTCGCCGAAGAGTGGTTTCTAAAGCGGGTGCACTCGCATTATTTTCCCGATGTGCTGCCCCTGCCCGGGCGGAATTTTCTGTACTTTGCCGTGCGGTATTTTGATGGCGCGACGCTACAGGGCAAGCTCGATCGCGGCCAGCATTTCTCGCCGGTTGAAGTCGTCACGCTCGGTATTCGTATCCTCAGGGGGATTGCTGCGCTGCACCGGCTCGACATCGTCCACCGTGACCTCAAGCCCGCCAACCTGCACCTCGACACCGAAGGCAAATTGCGCATCCTCGACCTGGGCGTGGCGCGCTGCCCAACGCTTGATACGCGCGAAGACTACGCCCAGCCCGGCACCCCCAGCTTCATGGCGCCCGAACTGTTCAGCAATGCCGATGCCAGCGTGCAAACCGATCTCTATGCTGTCGGCGCCACCCTCTATCACCTGCTCACGCGTAAATATCCCTACGGCGAAATCGAACCGTTCCAGCATCCCAAGTTCGGCGAGCCCGTGCCCCCCGCGCGCACCCGCCCTGATCTGCCACCCTGGCTCGAAACCGTGTTGCTGAAAGCCGTGGCCCGTGAACCAGCAGACCGGTTTGAAACCGCCGAAGAAATGCTCCTCGCCCTGCAACGCGGCGAAGCCAGCCCGCTCCTGCGTCGCCGCACGCCGCTCATCGAACGTTCGCAAGCCGGTGCCTGGCCACTGATTGCGGTGGCGTCAATTGCGCTGAATTTGCTGTTGATGTTTTTGTTGCTGGCGAGTTGAGGGGCACAAGGACTGCTTGCGACCCGTTTGCCGTTCATGTCTTGATCACCGTACGTCCGTTCCTCAGCGGATAGCAGCTACTTTTGCATCCGTCTGCCCTGCAAGTACCTGTAGACCTCGCCAACCGAGTGTCTGCCCATAAGCGTGTCGACGGTATGAACGAACCCTTGGTGGATACGGTGATTTCTGTAGAATGCACGCCATGCGTCGCCTCATCGCCCTGATCATCATGCTCATCGTCCCGCTCCAGTTCGCCTGGGCGGCGGCGGCGGGGCTGCATGGGGACGTGGAGAAGGACGTGGAGAAGGACGTGGCCACCTCGGGCTTTCATACCCATGATCATGATCATCATGAAAGTGCTGACCCAGATCACGACCCTTCTGGCGGCACGAATAATCAGGATCACAACGAGGACGGACATCATGGCCATTACCATCCTGTTTTCTCCTCCATCCTGATGGAATCCGGCCTCACGCTGGATATAGCCTTGTCCGGCGGGCCGATTCTGTATCCGCCTGCGTCCTTCTTGTCCCACACCCCCCCGCTTCTCGACCGTCCCCCTCTAGCGCGCGCCTGAACCGGCGAGCGCTTGCTCTAACGCGGCTTTAGGCCGTGTTCTCCTGTCGCACGCTGGTGTTCTTCGTCACGGGGAAAACCAGGCGATCACGCTTCCGCGTTCTTGCTTGCGCTGCCCCTGGCAGCGAAGGCGCATGCACCCAAACCGCTTTATCAAGACCAATGCCGTCTGCCTGGGGGCAACTCCCCATAGCGCACGGTAGTTCAGCAAACTTTTTCCGCGTCGTCTTGAGCGATGTACTCACGTTTATTGCGCCGTCAGGCGTCAGTCGAGGTTAACTATGAAAAACACACACTCCCGCATCCCGCTCAGTGCATGGGCAGTGACGACGCTGTGTCTTCTCGCGTCCACCGCTCAGGCAGCTGATCAGTCAGTCCGGTTTGCCGTTCCCAACAGTCAGATTCAGGCGCTGGGCATTCAAACCTTGCCATTACAGAGCCAAGCAGGCGCGGTCAAGGCAAGTTTCCCTGCGCAGGTCGTCGTTCCGCCAACAGCGGAACAGGTGGTCAGCTCGCCGGTGGCCGGCCTGGTAACCCAATTGCTGGTTCAGCAGAATCAGGTCGTGCGTTCAGGCACGCCGCTGGTGCGCATCGCCAGCCCGGAACTTGGCCAGTTGCAATTGCAGTTGCTGCAAGCCAGCGCCCGCGCCACGCTCGCACGGCAGGCGGCGCGGCGCGAACAGGCTTTGTTCGATGAGGGCATCATCCCGCAACGCCGGGTGCAGGAAGCACAGGCTGGCTTGAGTGACGCCGAGGCGACACTTAACCAGGCCAAGGCGGCGCTGCGTCTAAGCGGCATGTCAGCCGCGACGATCGCGCGCATTGCGGCTTCCGGCAAGCCGCAGGACAGCATCACGCTGGCCGCGACGCAGGCCGGAATCGTGACCGAGATTGCGGTCAAGCCTGGTCAGCGGATCGAAGCCGCGACCGCATTGCTGCATGTGGCCCAAATCGATTCCCTGTGGCTGGATATTCAGCTTCCGGTGTCAGAGGGCGCGAATTGGCCGGTTGGAACGAAGGTCAAGGTGCAGGGACGGGACGTCACGGCGCGCATCTTGAGCACCAGCCCGACCGTGTCGTCCGGCAGTCAGACGGTGGTGCTGCGGGCGGCGGTCGAGGGCAAGACCGGCCTGGTTCGGCCTGGCGAGTTCGTGACGGTCGAGCTACCTATCACAACCACTCAGGCGGCTGCTCAAGGCAGCTGGGACGTGCCGCTGTCCGCCGTGGCCCACGACGGCAAGCAGGCGAATGTGTTCGTCCGCACCCCCGTCGGCTTTGAAGCCAGGCCGGTGAAGGTCACGGCCAGCGCCGGGCAGCGCGTGCGCGTGCAAGGCCCGCTCAAGGCCGGCGAACAGATCGCCGTTTCAGGCGTGGTGGCGCTCAAGGGCGCCTGGCTCGATGCGAAGGAGAGCCAGTAATGCTAGCCCGCCTCGTTCAGTTCTCCCTGTCGCAGCGCCTGTTCATCCTGCTGGCGACACTGATTGTCGCTGGTGCAGGATGGATGGCTTATCTCGGGTTGCCGATTGACGCATTCCCCGATGTGTCGAGCACCCAGGTCAAAATCATCATGAAAGCCCCCGGCATGACGCCGGAGGAAGTCGAAAGCCGTATCGCGGTGCCGATCGAAGTGGAAATGCTCGGCATCCCGAAAACCAAAATCCTGCGTTCGGTCACCAAGTACGGCCTGGTCGATGTCACCATCGACTTCGAGGACGGCACCGACCGCTATTGGGCGCGCCAGCAGGTCAGCGAACGTCTGGGCGGCCTGAGCGAAAGCCTGCCCGCGGGCATCTCGGGCGGTATGGCGCCGATCACCACCCCGCTCGGGGAAATGTATATGTTTACCGTCGAAGGCGAGGGACTATCGCTGGCCGAACGACGCAGCCTGCTCGACTGGGTTATCCGGCCGGCGCTGCGCACGGTGCCTGGCGTGGCCGACGTGAATGCTCTAGGGGGGGTTGTTCGCGCCTTCGAGGTGGTGCCCGATCAGCTCAAAATGGCCGCCAGCGGCGTGACCATGACGCAGCTCAGGGAGGCGATTGACGCCAACAACCGCAACGACGGCGCCGGCCGGCTCGGCGAAGGCGACGAAGTGTTGCTGGTGCGCAGCGAGGGAAGCATTACGAATCTGGATGATCTGCGTGCGATCGTGGTGACGATGAAGGATGGTGCTCCGGTCCGCGTCGGTAATCTGGCCGAGGTCAAGATTGGCACCGTCACACGTTATGGGGTGGTGACGCAAGACGGCAAGGGCGAGGCCGTCCAGGGTTTGGTGCTCGGACTGGCGGGTGCCAATGCGCGACAAGTCGTTGAAGGCGTACGCAAAAAACTGGAGGAACTGCAACCGACGTTGCCGAAAGGCGTGAAGCTCGACGTTTTCTACGATCGCGCCTCCCTCGTCAGCAAGGCGGTCGGTGCGGTTTCGACCGCGCTGCTCGAAGCGACTGTCCTGGTCATCGTGTTGCTGGGGCTGTTCCTGGGCAATGTTCGGGCGGCCGTGACCGTGGCGCTGGTGCTGCCCTTGGCAGCGCTGATCACCTTCATCCTGATGCGCGGCTTCGGCATGTCGGCCAACCTGATGAGTCTGGGCGGTCTGGCGATTGCGATCGGCATGCTGCTCGACGCAGCCGTGGTGGTGGTCGAAAACATCGTGCAGCGCCTGGCGACCGACCCCACCGCCGGCAAGCTGCCGCGGCTGCATACGGTCTATCGCGCGGTGCGCGAGGTCGCGGTGCCGGTCACCTCCGGGATCCTGATCATCATCACGGTGTTCCTGCCATTGCTCACCTTGCAGGATCTCGAGGGCAAGTTTTTCGTGCCGGTGGCGCTCACCATCGTGTTCGCCCTGGCCGGCTCCCTGCTGTTGTCGCTGACCGTCATCCCGGTGCTGGCGTCCTACCTGCTACGCGAGGTCAAACACGAAGACCCGTGGCTGCCGCGCAAGCTGCTGGCGCTTTATGAGCCGGCGCTTGCCTGGGGCCTACGCCGACAGCGTGTCGTCGCAGGCGTGGCGGTGGCGATGTTGGTGGGGGCGGGCGTGGTCTACACCCAGGTTGGCAAGACCTTCATGCCGACGATGGACGAAGGCGATCTGATCGTCGGCATCGAGAAACTGCCCTCGGTCAGCCTGGAGCAAAGCGCCGCGCTCGATCTGAAAATTCACCAGGCCCTCATGAAAGCCATTCCGGAAGTGACCGGCATCGTTGCACGCGCCGGTTCCGACGAAATCGGCCTCGATCCGATGGGGCTTAACCAGACCGATACGTACCTGCAGTTAAAGCCGCGCGACGAGTGGCGGATGAAGAGCAAGGAAGCGCTGATGGACGAAGTGCGCAAGGTGCTCGACCCGATGCCCGGCATCGAATACAGCTTCACGCAGCCGATTGAAATGCGGGTGTCGGAAATGATCATCGGCGTACGCGGCGATCTGGCGGTGAAGATTTTCGGTCCCGACCTCGACAAGCTCAATGCGTATGCGAGCCAGGTCGAAGCGCTTCTCAAGACGGTCCCCGGCAATCAGGACGTGTACACCGTCCAGAACGACGGCGTGCAGTACCTGCGGGTCGCAGTCGACCGCTTGCAGGCCGGTCGGCTCGGCTTGAGCGTCGAAGAGATCCAGGACGCGCTGCGCACGCAGATCGAGGGACAGCGGGCCGGCGTCGTGATCGAGGGCAACCGCCGCACGCCGATCGTATTGCGCGGCACCGAGGCGGTTCGCATGTCGCCGGCCGAATTTGGCGCCATGCGGATCACGACCCAGGACGGCAGCACGGTGCCATTGACCAGTGTCGCCACGCTGGAACGCGCCGAGGGGCCGGTCAAGATCGATCGGGAAATGGGCAGCCGCTATAGCGTGGTGATCGCCAACGTCGGCGGTCGTGACCTGGTTGGTTTCGTCGAAGAGGCCAGGGTGCTGGTCATGCAGAAATTGCCCTTGCCCACCGGCTACCGCATCAGCTGGGGAGGACAGTTCGAGAACCAGCAGCGCGCGGCCGCGCGTTTGACGGTGGTGGTGCCGGTCGCACTCGGACTGGTCTTCGTCCTCCTGTTCTCGACCTTCCGCTCGGTGCGCCAGGCTTTGCTGATTCTGAGCAACATCCCATTCGCACTGGTCGGCGGCATCGTCGCCTTGTGGGTGACAGGAGAATACCTGTCGGTTCCTGCGTCGGTGGGCTTCATTGCGCTGCTCGGTATTGCCGTCCTGAACGGGGTGGTGCTGGTCAGCTATTTCAATCAACTGAAAAGCGAGGGGATGAAACTGAGCGAAGTGGTGGTGGAAGGGGCCAAACGGCGCTTGCGGCCGGTACTGATGACCGCCTCCATTACGGCGTTCGGACTGATTCCGCTGCTGTTTGCGACAGGCCCCGGCTCGGAAATCCAGCGGCCGCTGGCCATCGTCGTGATTGGTGGCCTGATCACCGCCACGGTGCTGACGCTGATGTTGCTTCCCATCCTGTATTTACGCTTCGCTTTCCCGAAACGAGAGGCTTCCCATGTCTGAACTTTGCTTAACACTGATTTGCCCGCCAGCGGTCGAGGAAAAAATGCTCGATCTGCTGCTCCTGTCACCCAACGTGACGTTTTTCACCAGCACGGCCACGGCCGCGCACGGCATGGCTCACGAGGGTCTGGATCAAACGGAGCAGGTGCTGGGTCGCGCACGCGCCACCAAGATTCAGGTGATTTTTGCCGCAACCGACAAAGCGGCGCTACTTGACGCCATTCGCCAGCAATTCTCCGGCGCAGGGTTGCGCTATTGGGTGACGACGGTCGCCGAAACGGGAGAGATCGCATGATGACTCGACTCCTATTGGCCGGCCTGCTGACGATCTCTGCCACCGCACAGGCGATGGAACCGGTGAGTCCGCCGGGGCTCTTGCCAACCGAAATAGCCCGCCCGCTGCTAGAACAGGACCCCGGCGTCGCCGCCGCGCGCGCTGGCCTGGACGTCGCGCTGCAAGAGGCGGGCATCCTGGATAAATCCCCCTATGAATGGACTGCACGTGCATCGGGACAACAGCGCAGATTGGACAACGGCCCCCGTTACAACGAATGGAACGTGGGCATCGAGCGGGCCATCCGGCTTTCCGGCAAGGCTGCGGCCGATCGCAAACTCGGCAAGGCAACTGTCGAAGCGTCGCAGGCGCGCTATGGCGAAGCACTGCATGAATCGGCACGTGAACTGATGGCCTTGTGGGTGGACTGGCTGGCGGCAGAACGTGCCCGCGAGTTGGCTGAGAGCAGTGTGCAGTCAATGCGAGCCAGTTTGGACACGGTCGACAAGCGTGTCCGCGCAGGCGACGCCTCGAAGCTGGAGATGAGCATCGCCCGCGCTGAACTGGCCGAGCAAAGACGCCTGGACAACGATGCCAAGACGCAGGCCACCACGGCCTGGGCGCGCCTATCCACGCGCTTTCCCGGGGTGCAACGTCAGGTCATGGCATTGCCAGCACCATTGCTGATCGGAGAGGATGCAGCGGCATGGCGCGACCGCATCCTGGCTCAAAGCGATGAATTGAAGGTCATCCAGGCGCACATGCAGATGGCTCAGGCGCATGCAGAACGCGCGCGTGCGGACAAGATCCCCGATCCGACGCTAGGCGGCTATACGGCCTCGGAGGTCGGTGGAAACGAACGTATTTATGGCGTCATGCTCAGCGTTCCGATCCCTGGGGGTGCGCGTGACGCGCGCAATGCCAAGGCGATTGCAGCGGTGGAGGTTTCGCGCCGGGAGGTCGAATTCAAACAGCGTGAACTTGAAACAGCGATCGCGGGTGCGGTCGCAACTGCGCGGGGTGCCTACGACAGCCTGCAAATCACCCATGAAGGCGCGGCGGCCATGCAGGAGAACGCCGCGCTGATGCAGCGGGCCTATGCGCTTGGCGAAGCGGAATTGCAGGATCTGCTGTTGGCGCGTCGTCAGGCGACCGCAGCGATTAACAATGCGCTGCAAGCGCAGGGCGCCGCCCTTCAGGCTTATTACGGCCTGCTCATCGACGCGCACCTGATTTGGGAGTTGGATCATGACTAAAACATTTGCAATGACTTTTACGCAGCAATGGATCGGGGGCGCGTTGCGTTCCCGCTGGCTGGCTTTCATCTGCATTTTGTTGCTCAGCTTGATCGCGAGCAGCGCGTTCGCTCACGCAGTCACCGCGGGTGACAAGGGCTACATCCAGGAAATTTCGGGCGTCAACCTGCTGCCCTTCATGTACCTGGGCGCCAAACACATGATGACGGGTTACGACCACATCCTGTTTCTCTTCGGTGTGATCTTCTTCCTCTACCGACCCTCACACATCGGTCTCTATGTCAGCCTGTTCGCGCTGGGTCACTCCACCACGATGATTCTGGGCGTCTACTTCAATGTCGGGATCAACAGTTACCTGATCGACGCGATCATTGGCCTGTCGGTTGTGTACAAGGCGCTGGACAACCTCGGCGCCTTCCAGCGCTGGCTGGGCTTCCAGCCAAACACCAAGATTGCAACCCTGGTGTTTGGCCTGTTCCACGGCTTTGGCCTGGCGACCAAGGTTCTTGAATATGAGATCTCGCCCACCGGCCTGGTACCCAACCTGCTCGCCTTCAACGTGGGCGTGGAGATCGGCCAGCTGCTGGCATTGGCCGTCATCCTGATCGGCATGAGCTACTGGCGGCGAACGGCCAGCTTTGTCCGCAACGCCTACACCGCCAACGTCGCGATGATGTCCGCCGGCTTTGTGCTGGTGGGCCTCCAACTGACCGGCTATTTCGTGGCCTGAACGAACAACCATAGGAATATTCAACATGTACAACAGCGATACCCCCCTGCGCGCCGAATTGCCCTCTTCCAGGCAGCTCTTGCGCTCCACCATCCTGGCCGCCATTTCGGCGCTGGTCCTCCTGGTTGTCGTCGTTCTTCCGGCTGAATACGGCATCGATCCCACCGGGGCCGGTCGGGCCTTGCGTCTGACTGAAATGGGTGACATCAAGCAACAGCTGGCGGCAGAGGCCGCGGCCGATGTTGCTGTCGCCGCGCCGGCAGCGCTGTCGCCCGTAACCGGAGCGGCTGGCATGGCTACAGCCAGTGCGGCAGAACTGCCGGTGATGGCTGCTGTGGCCGCAGCTCCGAAGGGGCCGACTCAAGCTGCTGCCCCCAAGATTGAATGGCGCGACGAGATACCGCTCACCCTGACTCCGGGCGAAGGGACGGAAATCAAGTTGAAAATGGCTCAAGGCGCAAAGGCTCAATTCGCCTGGGTGGTCGAGGGCGGTGCGGTCAACTTCGATACCCATGGTGATGCACCAGGCAAATCGATCAGCTACGAAAAGGGCCGCGCGGTTTCTTCCGATGCAGGCGTGCTGGAGGCAGCGTTCACGGGTAATCATGGCTGGTACTGGCGCAACCGTGGCCAGTCAAGCGTGACGGTCATCCTGCGCACCCGCGGTGACTACAGCGAAATCAAAAAAATGCTGTGAATGAAAGGCGGTGCGATGCGTATCGCAGCGCCCTTCACTCACTCGATCAGCTAAACCTCCTGAAAGAATATCCAAATGAAAACGCTCAAAACGCTCGCCAGCACTTTTTTGATAGTCTGTTTCGCGGCTACGCTCGCTGGATGCGAACAATCCGGACCCAAGGAAAGTGGCGGCCAGGCCGGCCACGGGCACAGCCATGAATGAGGATGTAGCCGTGCTTCTCCGGGGTGGCGCGCTCAAAAACCAGGTGCGGCATTTTCTCCCAGAGGCGAGTGGCTCATTCAAATGAATCCGTGTGAATATCCATGCATAAAGGGGTGATCTATGCCTTGCTGGCCGCCGCGCTTTTTGGCGCCAGCACGCCGTTTGCCAAAGCGCTGATTGGGCAAGCGGCCCCGGTCATGCTCGCCGGCTTGCTCTACCTGGGCAGCGGCCTCGGCTTGCTGGTTTGGTACACGCTGCGTGCGCTGGCAGCCCGCGGCCAGCAGCCGACGAACGCCCGCCTGACCCGGCAGGATCTGCCGTGGCTGGGCGGCGCCATTCTGACCGGAGGCATCGCAGGGCCGGTGCTGCTGATGTTCGGCTTAACGCTGACCCCGGCATCGTCCGCCTCGCTGCTGCTGAATATGGAAGGCGTGTTGACGGCGCTATTGGCCTGGTTCGTCTTCAAGGAGAACTTCGACCGGCGTATTTTTCTGGGCATGGTCTTGATCGTGGCTGCCGGCGTCCTCTTGTCGTGGCAGCAACGTCCCGCGCTCGGCGTGCCATGGGGAGCGCTTGCCATTGTCGCGGCGTGTCTGTGCTGGGCCATCGACAACAATCTCACCCGCAAGGTATCGGCCAGCGATGCGGTACAAATCGCGGGAATCAAGGGACTGGTGGCGGGCTCGGTCAACTTGTCGATTGCACTGGCGCTGGGCTTGCCGTGGCCTGAAGCGAGCACGGCGTTGATCGCCGGCGTGGTCGGCTTTAGCGGATACGGTCTTAGTCTGGTGTTGTTCGTGTTGGCGCTGCGCCATCTCGGCACCGCCCGGACCGGCGCCTACTTTTCGGTCGCACCCTTTGCCGGCGCCGCCATTGCGCTAGTGATGCTGGGCGAAACGCCGGACCCGGTGTTCTGGGTGGCGGCAGCACTGATGGGCGCCGGCATATGGCTGCATCTGACGGAGACGCACGCGCATGCGCATAGCCATGTGCTGATGTCGCATGCACATGGACACAGCCACGATGCACACCACCAGCATAGCCATGACTTTCCGTGGGATGGCAAAGAGCCGCATAGCCATCCGCATCAGCACGAACCGCTCACGCACAGCCACCCGCATTTCCCCGATATTCATCACCGGCATCGGCATTGATCTCGTAACAATGGGCTATTTCGGTAGTCGGATATGGCGGGTATGGGCCGGAAACGATATTCCCGCTTTTTTCAAAAAATGCATCAAGCCGCTTCGGGTCGGGAGCACGCACTCGCAAAGATAAAAGCGGCCATTCGGGACGCCGAGTATCCAATGTCTGGTTTTGGATGGCATCGGCCAATGAGTGGTCACCAGGCCAGCGGCGGCAATGGCCAAACTCCAGACGGATAGGTGAGTAAGTCCGAAGGACCGCTTCTGGCCGGCTTGAACCACTTACGCACCAGGTTATAGGGCGCGCTTAAAATTCTATGTGTAGTTGCTCGGGATCAAGCAGCAAAAAACGCGCAAAGCGTTCTGCTTTCCGGTTGCCGTCATCGCTGACGATGAGGATACGCTGTTGACCATCAATGATGGCGGGGCATACCCCTTCGGCATGCTCGAAACCGGGCAGGCCGGGAACGCTTGCACGGCGCGCCGGTTCATTGGGATGGCCGTTCCAGAACCAGAGTTGGAACTGAACCGGTTCGCTTGAGGCGGGCCCGCTGATAACGAGGTATCCGTTGAGTGCGGGAACGTGGCACAACCCTCGAATTCCGTGTCCGCCCAGATTCAGGGTGATCAGCGTGTTTGATATTTGAGGAGCGTCACCGTCCTCAAACATCGCAGTGTGATTCTCCACACTCGCGATGATGGCCCGGTTGTCGAGTAGCGGACTGCGAAAACAGATCAACAGGCGTTGCTGGTCGGGACTGATTTCCAGTGCCTCGATATTGAGCCCGCCATCGTCTTTGACGCCACGTATTTCTGCAGCTGCCGCCAGCGTCGGGTGTGCTGCCAGCAAAGCAGGTTTTAGCCCGTTGATGACTTGAGGTTTGGTGATGTGGTCATCCACGATTCCGAATCGCACCAGCTTGCTGCGGGATTTTTTCTCGTCGCCATCGCCATCGCGCGAATGCGAGGTGATGGCATAAATCGTCCCCAGCCGGTCGAGCGCCATGCCTTCAAGATCATCCAGCTTGCGGAAGCCATCGCTGTCGTCTTGCGCCTGTGTGCCCAGCGGCGTGCTGCTGATGCGTCCATCGAGGTGGAGGGTGACGAGGCTGAATGGATGCTGCATTTCATCTTCGACCACCAGAAAACGCCCGTCGGGAAGTTGCTGGATCGCGGAGGGCTCATAAATCCCCGTCAATGCTTGAAATGCTGGAATGGTGTTCGCTGTCATGGCGCTATTGTCTGCTGCTTCAGTGCCTCCCTGTAATCGTTGTGACGAGCCTATAGCCGGTTTACTCGCCGCCCCCCATAATTCATGCTCCAGCCCAAGACCGATTTGTTCATGCGCCACCTGCCTAGCCTGTTGCTCGCCGTTCTGCTTTCCGCCTGCGCGACCCCGCCGCCGCCACCCCCCGTGGTGACTCCCAAGCCGCCAGTCAAGGTGGCGTTGGTGCTGGGAGGCGGCGCGGCACGCGGTTTTGCCCACATTGGCGTGATCAAATCGCTGGAGGCGCAGGGCATCGTTCCGGATATCGTGGTGGGCACCAGCGCGGGCTCGGTGGTGGGTGCGCTCTATGCGGGGGGGATGAGCGGTTTCGAAATGCAGAAGCTGGCACTGCAGATGGAAGAGGGCATGGTGCTGGACTGGGTGCTGCCCAATCGGGGCGTGTTGAAGGGCGAGGCACTGCAGGCGTTCATCAACCTGAGGCTTAAAAACCAGTCCATTCAGAAACTGCCCAAACCGCTGGGCGTTGTGGCGACCGATCTGCAAAGTGGCAAAATGGTGCTGTTTCGCCAGGGCAATACGGGTATGGCGGTTCGCGCTTCCAGTACCCTGCCGGGGGTATTCCAGCCGGTCGAAATCAACGGCCGGGATTATGTGGATGGTGGTCTCACCTCGCCGGTGCCGGTCCAGGCTGCGCGCACCATGGGCGCGGATTTTGTGATTGCGGTGGATATTTCCAATGTGGGTCGCCGCGACAAACTCACCGGGACCATGGATGTGATGCTGCAGACCTTTGCCATCATGGGCCATGCCATCAGTATGCATGAGCTGGAAGACGCCGATGTGGTGATTCGTCCGCGAACGGCCGAGGTGAGCAGCACCGATTTCGAGGACCGGCACCTGGCCATTCTGGAAGGTGAGAAGGCAGCTGCGGCCATCATGCCGGAGCTGAAAGCCAGACTTGCGAAGATGCGGGCGCGTTAATCGCAAGGAATTGATGCTTGCACCGCCTTGTTCAAAAGGCTGCCGGGCGGGGATGGCTGAGCTATTCTTTCCAGGATCAACTCTGCGATCTGCTTGTTCGAAGGCAAATACGTATGCCATGCCGGGAGGTGGATTTCTTCGGCAACCCATGCTGCACTCGCCTCGGCAACCGACACGAGGCCATCGTTTATCTCGCCTTTAAACGGGCTCAGCCAGCCCGTCCAGCCTGATACGCCCACCATGCTGACGGTGGGCACTTTACCCGGCCCGATTGTTGCCATTCGGGTGGAGGACGCCAGCAGCTGTCCGCAGTCTCCCGCCAAGGCACGATAGAACCAGTTGCGACGCAGCTTCTGCGCCAGGCATGAAGGCTGGATCGGCGAGCCGAGCAAAAAAATCTGGCGCGGCAAGCGGGTGCCCGGTGGCAGTGAAGCCACGGCCGCTCGCAGCAGCACGCCGCCCAGCGAATGTCCAATCAGCACGTAATCGCCATGGGCTGACAGCGCATTGATCCTGGCGACAAGCCGTTTGCGGATGGACGCAAAGCTTTGGAACGTGGCGGCGTAGCCAAGTGTATGGGTGTGTATGCCCTGTGCGCGGAGACGTGACAGCAGCCGCCACCCCGATATCGGTGAGCGGCCCATGCCGTGAACAAAAAGTGCCTGCACACTGCTCTCCTGATCAAACGAAAAAACACATCAAAAACAAATTAACGCGCTGCATCGCACTGCACATGCACGTCTTCGGTGCATGCACGCCCTATGTAAAAACATGGCTGCCTGAACTTGTGCCGTGTTTTCTGCTGTTAGCGGCGATTTGGCTCGGTCTGGGTTGTTGGCATAGCCCCTGCTTAATACGAATTGTTCGACGTTGAAGACTGACGACGGTTGATGCCTTCATTACAACCCTGGACGCCACCTGTTATTCACTTTAGAAAGGGAACATCATGACACCACAGCAAATCACACTCGTCCAGAACTCATGGGCTGAAGTCGTACCCATTCAGGACACCGCTGCGGGCCTGTTTTATCAACGCCTGTTCTCACTCGATCCGTCCGTCAGACCCATGTTCAAGGGCGACATGCAGGAACAGGGAAAAAAGCTCATGAAAATGCTGGGGTTGATCGTGAACAGCCTGACCCGGCTTGACGAGCTGATACCCGTGGCACAGGAAATGGCGGTCAAGCATGTCGGGTATGGCGTTGAGGCCAAGCATTACGATACGGTCGGCGCAGCGCTGCTCTGGACGCTGGAACAGGGCCTGGGTTCGAAATTTACCGAGGATGTGAAAACTGCGTGGGCGACGGCCTACGGCACGTTGGCGCAGGTGATGAAGGATGCGGCTTATGTGACTGCCTGAGAATCAGGCCTGCATCTGTCCGTTGTTAAGGAGACGCTGAACAAGTTGATTTGCTGTGTGGTTCGACGAGCCTGTCCTGAGCAACGTCGAAGGGCTCACCACGAACGGCCTAACCGAACAGTATGGGGACGGGCCGCAAGGGAATGAAATCGTAGGAGCGGGCTTGCCCGCGAAACGCACTGCGGCGAACCACCACCCCACTGCCAGCAAGCTGGCTCCTGCACCCTGCGGCGCAGGCATTCGCGGGCAAGCCCGCTCCTACGGGGGGACCTACGACCGCTATCTACCTGGACCCGACCCAATACTGTTCACTTAACTTCGATCTGTTCGCCTGTCGAAGGAAGCTCGTCGAAGGACTTGTTCAGTGTCTCCTTAAAGACTGAGCGGCAAACCAGGCCGGATCGTTGTATGCCTGCTCTCCCAGTTTCCCAAGACGTTCTTTCTGACAGATAAAAGTCCCTGAAACAGGTCAATTTCCGGTGCGTTTTCAGCGTTCTGGACCCGGGACGAGCAGTCGTCTTATGCAGCCTTTTGTTGTGCCTTGAGGCTTGCTTGCTGGGTCTCGATTTTCTCGACCTTGCGTTGACGCTCATAGAGGAAGGCCAGTACTTCGTGGCGAAGGGCCGTTGGTCATCATGACGATACGGTCGGACAGCAGCACGGCTTCATCGACATCATGCGTGGTCATGATGATGGTGTTTTGCCGAGATCGGCATGGATTTCCATCAGCAGTACCTTGGGTTCCATCGCCAGCGCGCGTGTAATGCCGACACGCTGCTTCATTCCGCCGGAGACTTCATCCGGGCACTTGTCGAGCGCGTGCTCACCCTTGTGGGTGAGCACGTCTTTCTAACGGTTGCAGATCAGGCGGCTTCCCTGGGCCGCATCTGGCGGCTGTAGAGGAACTCCAGCACCTGGCTGCGCAACGCGTGGTAGTGCGGATCATGCGCCAACTGCAGGCGGTCGCGCGAACGCGCCAGATCGACACTGAGGATTTCGCCGATGGTGGCGGCCGGGCCGTTGGTCATCATCACGATGCGGTCGCTCAGTAATACCGCCTCGTCGACGTCATGCGTCACCATGATGACTGTGCTTTTCGTTGACGCGACGATCTTCATCAGCTCGTCCTGCAGGTGGGCGCGGGTCAGCGCATCGAGCGCGCCAAAGGGCTCGTCCATCAACAACACTTTCGGCTCCATCGCCAGCGCGCGCGCAATGCCGACACGCTGCTTCATGCCCCCCGAAATCTCGCCCGGCAGCTTGCTGGCAGCGTGGGTCAGTCCCACCAGTTCCAGCGCGGCGCTGGTGCGCGCCTTCAGTTGCGCTTTGGTTTCGCTGCCGCCGAACACTTTTTCCACCGCGAGGTAGACGTTTTCGAATGCAGTAAGCCAGGGCAGCAGCGAATGGTTCTGGAACACCACCCCGCGCTCGGGGCCGGGTCCTTTGATCTCTTTGTTGGCGAGCAGCAGCACGCCATCGGTGGCATCGAGCAGCCCGGCCACCAGATTCAGCAGGGTCGACTTACCGCAGCCGGAGTGGCCGATCAGGGTGATGAACTCGCCCTGCTGCACCATGAGACTGATGTCAGTGAGCGCGATGAATTTGCCTTTTTTGGTGTTGAACACCATCGAAGCGTTTTCGATATGGACATAGCTTTGCATCTTGAATTCTCCGTGTGAGGTGAGCAGCGGGCGTAGGTTGGGTTGAGCTTGCGAAGCCCAACGTGGCTGCTGTTGGGCTTGTCAGCCCAACCTACGTGGTCGCTCTGTCAGTCGTAACTAAACCGTTTCGCGATCAGCATCAGCGCCTGCTCGAGCAGCAGGCCGACAATGCCGACAACGAAGATGGCGATGATGATGTGAGCGACGTTGAGGTTGTTCCATTCGTCCCATACCCAGAAGCCGATGCCGACACCGCCCGTGAGCATTTCAGCGGCGACGATCACCAGCCAGGCCACACCAATCGCCAGACGCACACCCGTCAGCACATAGGGCAACACCGCCGGGAACAGGATCTTGCTGAAGACCTTGAACTCCGACAGGTTGAGCACGCGGGCGACGTTCATGTAGTCCTGTGGAATACGCTGCACGCCGGCGGCGGTGTTCAGCACCATCGGCCAGATGCTGGAGATGAAAATTACCCAGATCGACGCCGGTTCGGCTCTTTGCAGCACCAGCAGGCCGATCGGCAGCCAGGCCAGCGGCGACACCGGACGCAGGATGCTGATGATCGGCGACAGCATTTGATTCAGAAACTGGAAACGACCGATCAGGAAGCCGAGCGGAATTCCCACCACCGCAGCGGCACCGAAGCCGATGCCGACGCGGTAGAGCGAATTGAGGATGTTCCAGCCGATACCCTTGTCGTTAGGGCCGTTGTCATAAAACGGATCAGAAAACAGCACCACGGCGGCATCCCAGGTTTCGGAGGGGCCGGGAATGGACTTGTTGGTGTTGGCAATCAGCGCCCACAGGGCGACGAACAGCACCATGCCGAGGATGGGCGGGATGGCATTCCTGAACAGATTCCATGTGTTTTCGATCAGGCGCTTGCCCGATTCGGTTTCAAAATAGGGGGTCGGGCGGGGGCGCGCTGTTGTGCTGGGGAGCGCGGTGGTTTCCGGCGCACCCATCACTTCGGACAAACTTCGCTCATTCAGTGTCACTGCATTCATGGTGTTCCTCCTTGCACCCCGGCATGACCGGGGTGCGTGTGGTGATTAGGTCAGGTGATGACTAGTACGACAACCCATAAATTTCGCTATGTTCGACGCGCCCCGCATCACCGATTGCTTTGTCGCTCATCCTCGCCATAGAACGACTATGGCTGCGGTTCGCTTCGCGCACTCGGCGCGCAGATGCGCGTCTCGGCATGTACGCAAACTTATGGGTTGCCGTACTAGGCCTTGATCTTGAAGCTGTCGGCGTATTTGGTCGGGTTCTTGCCATCCCACACCACGCCGTCGATCAGCTTGCTGCTGCGCATGTCGGACTTCGGCAGCGGCGTGCCTGTCATCGCGGCTGCGGCTTTGTAGACGTCGATGCGGTTGACCTTCTTCGCCACGGCCAGATAGTCGGGATGCTCTTTCAGCAGACCCCAGCGCTTGTGCTGGGTGAGGAACCACATGCCGTCCGACAGATAGGGGAAGCCCACCGTGCCGCCGTTGTAGAACTTCATGTAGTTGGGGTCCTTCCACTTCTTGCCGATGCCGTTGTCGTACTGGCCGAGCATGCGGTCCTCGATCGAGTCGAAGTCGGTGTTGACGTAGGACTTGGCTGAGATGACCTTGGCCACTTCGGAACGATTACTCATGGTGTCGATGTACTTCGATGCGTCGAGAATCGCCGCCACCATGGCGCGCGCGGTGTTGGGATATTGCGCGACGAAGTCGGCGGTGGTGCCCAGCACCTTTTCCGGATGGTCTTTCCAGATTTCTTGCGACGTGACGGCAGTGAAACCGATGTTGTCGCGGATTGCGCGCGCGTTCCACGGCTCGCCCACACAGAAGCCGTCCATGTTGTCGACGCGCATGTTGGCGATCATCTGCGGCGGTGGCACGGTGATCACCTTGGCCTGGGTGAAGGGGTTGATACCGTAGGTCGCCAGCCAGTAATACAGCCACATCGCGTGGGTGCCGGTGGGGAAGGTCTGCGCGAAGGTGTATTCCTTGGGCTCGGCCGCGATCAGTTTGGCGAGCGATGCGCCGTCGGTCACGCCTTTGGCCTTGAGCTGGTTCGACAGTGTGATCGCCTGACCGTTGTGGTTGAGCGTGGCCAGCACCGCCATGTCCTTCTTCGGCCCGCCGATGCCCAGTTGCACACCGTAGATCAGGCCGTACAGCACGTGCGCGGCGTCGAGTTCGCCGTTCACCAGCTTGTCGCGCACCCCTGCCCACGAGGCTTCTTTCGACGGCGTGATGGTGAGGCCGTATTTCTTGTCGAAGCCCTTCACCGAAGCCATCACCACCGAGGCGCAGTCGGTCAGCGGAATGAAGCCGATGTTGAGGTTGGGTTTTTCCGGCGCGTCGGAACCGGCGGCCCACGCACCCTGACGCACGCCCGGCGGCACCAGCGCCATGAGGGCGGCGGCAACGGAAAGCCCGGTGGTTTTTTTCATGAAGTCTCGCTTGCCCGGGTCTTGTACCAGCACTTTTTTCTCGATGTCGCTCACAGTGATTCTCCAAATAAAAAAGGCGTCGCCCCATGCGGGCGGACGCCTTTGTCCGTTGATGTAATGATGGATCAGTGATTCTGAAAGCTACGTCATTGCAGCTGTTCAGTTTTGGTTTAGCAATGGCTGTGCCAGGTGTCTTAACAAGTTGTATTTATTGGGTTTCTGGTGAAACCGATTTGATTCAAGCAAACCAGAAAGTTGGGTTGTGCACCCATGCGGTGCAGATTGATAGCGTCATGCACCATTCAAACGAGCGGCCTTTGCAGAATCTGCCGCGCAATGTCCGCCAGCTTCATGCCGCGATCCATTGCAGTCTTGCGCATCTCGCGGTAGACCTCGGATTCCGACGCACCGGTCTGCTTGATGAGCAAGGCCTTGGCCTGGTCTATCAGCTTGCGTTCCGACAATTCGAGGCGCGTCTGCTCGAGCTGGTCGTGCAGCGCCTGAAACGCCTCGAAGCGCGACACTGCCACGTCGAGAATCGGACGGATGCGCACCGGATCAAGGCCGTCCACCACGTACGACGTCACCCCCGCCTGCGTCGCCGCGCGGATCGCCTCGGAACTGCCGTCGCCGGTGAACATCACGATCGGGCGCGGACAGTCCTGGTTCGCCACACAGATATGCTCCAGCGTGTCGCGGTCGGGTGAATCCTGCGCGATGATCACCACGTCCGGGCGCAGCATCTGAATTTGTCCATCCAGACTGCGTGCAGAATTCAGGACGGCCGTGATCACGCACCCCGTCGCCTCTAGTGCCGGCACCAACATCGCCAGCCGTTCGGGCTGGTTTTCAACAATCAAGACACGCATGTTTTAGTACCTGAACGCGCCAAAAAAAGGCGGCTTCCAGAGAGGCCGCAAGATCGGAGGAGACTGCCACCCCTTGCGGGCGAAACAACCTGGCCTTGCGGCACGGTTACTCAGGTAGTGACATAGCAGATGGCGTGCCAGATGGTGGATCGCTTGTTGATCAACGGCTTGAGGAACATAAGCGGGTGGGAAATCGGTGCGTGCTGAACGTTTGTGGTGCGCAAGGTACCAAAACGGAGCGCAGTTTTACTGCCCCTCCGGGGCCTGAAAACTTTTGGGCATCAATGTGTTCGGTGTTGGCAGTGCGCTCACTGGCAGCGCATCTCCGGCGTCAGCTTCATCCACTTGATCAGCCAGTTCTTCGCCCGCTCACGCGCATGGCGTGCGGCAATCTTTTCTTCCGGCGTCTGGTCGGGGCGGAAGTCGAACGCGCGTCGCGCCATCGGGTATTCCTGCCATTCCACCGGCACGCCGCGTTCCCACAATGCATAGAATGCGCGTCCGCCGTTCATGCGGCGCAACTCGTAATCGGCATCGCCAATCAGATACAGCAGCGGGGTGGTGATCTGCATGATCTCGGGTGCGATGCGGAACAGTTGATCCGGTTCGGGCGCGTTGGGGTTCTGCATGTGGCCGTAGTAACTGACGATGGCGGCGATGTCCGGGCCGCGTTTGGCGGCGAGACGGATGGCGTAATACGGGCCGCGCGACAGGCCAACAATGCCGACCGGCTGCTTGCAGGCATTGGGTAGCGACTTTAGATAATCCAGCCCGGCCTCTACATCCATTTCGGTGTCGGGATTGTGCGCGGCAGGCCAGCGTTCGATGAAACGGCCGCTTTGCCAGTCGGGGGCGACGACCAGAAATCCCTGTGCGGCGAGTTCGCGTACGTGGGCGCGTTCATCGCCCTCGTAACCGCGCTTGGCGTGGATGAACAACACGGGCGGGAAGGGGCCTTTACCGGACGGGGTGGCAATTTCAACGGGCACTTCGGAACCGTCGGCAGCCTTGATGGTGGTTTTGACCAGATCGGCGGTGTTGGCACAGGCCGTTGCAGCCCACGCCGATGCTAAGATGGCGCTCGCAATGATGCGTCTTTTCATGGTCTTCTCCGGATGTGCTTGTGGCGCTTATTCTAGGCTGGCAAGTCCGGTTTCCCGTCCTGTCCAAACATACCCTGCTGAGTACCCATTGCAGTGAACGCCTCTTTCGACGAACCGACGATTCCACTCCGGCTGCAGCGGCCGCTGGCGGCAACGTGGATTTCGCTGGGCCTGCATGTCGCGTTGATCGCGCTGATACAGGTGGCACCGCCTGCGGCAACGAACCCGGATGGCCCGGTGATTGAAGCACGCCTGGTGCCGACTCATGCCATGACGCCCGAAGTCGATACGTCCGATCAGGCGTTGGGGGATGTTCCCTTGCTCGCACCAACCGATTCGGCTGAGGCTGTGCCGGTGGTTCAGCCCGTTGCACCGTCGCCTGCCAAAGCATTGCCCGGCACACCCTCGATGCCGCAAGTTCCATCCGCGGCAGTTGAGGCGCCAGCTGCCCCCACATCACCCGTGACGATAACCAGTTCGGTCGATTTGACTTACTACCGTGCGCGCGAAGTCGATGTGCATCCACGCGCACTACGGGCAATCGAACCGGACTATCCGGCAGAAGCGGATCGCAACAAGCAGTCCGGAACAGTCCGTTTGCAGTTGAAGGTGGAGGCTGACGGCCGTGTCAGCGACGTGGAAGTGATGGGCTCGACCCCGCCGGGCGCGTTTGACGAGTCGTCCATTCAGGCGTTTCGCAATGCGCGTTTTGAGCCGGCACAAAAAGCTGGCCGGCCGGTGCGCGCGCTGGTCATGATCGAGGTGCAATATGACTGGGCCGGACGGCCCCCACAGTCTGTGGGGGCGGGAGGATCGGAGTGAAGGTTCAGGCTATCGTGAGCCCCGTGCCGGCCGCCAGCGGCGCAGCAGCAGCGCGTTGCTGACCACGCTGACGCTGGAAAACGCCATCGCTGCGCCGGCGATCACCGGGTTCAGCAGGCCCGCTGCAGCGAGCGGAATCCCCACGATGTTATAGACGAATGCCCAGAACAGATTCTGGCGGATCTTGGTGTAGGTGCGTTTCGAGATATCGATGGCGTCGGCCACCAGTGCGGGGTCGCCGCGCATCAGGGTGATGCCGGCGGTGTGCATGGCAACGTCGCTGCCGCTTGACATGGCGATGCCGACATCAGCCGCAGCGAGCGCAGGCGCGTCGTTGATGCCGTCGCCGACCATGGCCACGGTTTGCCCGTGAGTTTTCAGCTGACTGACTTGCCAGGCCTTGTCTGCGGGCAGCACTTCGGCCATGACCGAGTCGATACCCAGTGCCGTTGCCGCTGCCTGTGCCGCACCCTGGTTGTCGCCTGTGAGCATGACGGTGGCAATGCCGAGCGCCTTGAGCTTGGCCACGGCGCTCACCGCACTGGGCTTGATGGCGTCGCCAAAAGCCAGCAGTCCAAGGGCATGGTTGTCGCTGGCGCGTGCCAGCCATGACACCGTGCGCCCTTCCGCTTCCAGTTTGTCTGCCGTGGTTTCCAGCGCGGCGGTGGCTATATGCTTGTCCAGCATCAGCCGGCGGTTGCCCAGCCAATACAGGGCGCCGTTGACCTCGCCCGCGATGCCGCGACCGGGCAATGCCTGTTGCGCCCGTGCCGGCATGGCCGAAAGAGACGCCGTGGCCGCTTCAGTCAACACGGCGCGCGCCAAAGGATGCTCGCTGCCGGCCTGCAGGCCGGCAGCGATGGACAACACTTCGTTGCGGTCGCTGCCTTCTGCAGCCACGCATGCGGCCACGTGAGGCGTGCCGTCGGTGAGCGTGCCGGTTTTGTCGAATACCACGGTGCTGATTTTGTGCGCCAGTTCCAGCGCTTCGGCGTCCTTGATCAGGATGCCGTGACGCGCGGCGACGCCGGTGCCCGCCATGATCGCTGTCGGGGTGGCGAGACCGAGCGCGCATGGACAGGCGATCACCAGCACCGCCACCGCATTGAGGATGGACTGTTCGGCATCGCCAGCCAGCGCCCACCAGCCAATGAATGTCACCAGTGCGATCCCCATTACCACCGGCACGAATACCGCGCTCACCTTGTCGACCAGCCGTTGAATCGGTGCCTTGGCGGCTTGTGCGTTTTCCACCAGCCGGATGATGCGCGCCAGCGTGGTTTCGGCACCCACCGCCGTGGTGCGCGCGATCAGCATGCCGTGGGCGTTGATCGCGCCGCCGGTCACGCTGTCGCCGGGTTGCTTGTCGGCCGGCAGGGATTCGCCGGTGAGCATGGATTCATCGATCTGACTGTTGCCTTCCACGATCTCGCCATCTACGGGCACTCGTTCGCCGGGGCGGATGACCACGAGATCCCCCACCCGTATGGCGTCGATCGACACATCGCTATCGATCCCGTCGCGGCGCACCCGCGCGGTGGCGGGCCGCAGGGATTGCAGGGCGCGGATTGCTTCAGTGGTCTGGCGTTTGGCGCGCGCCTCCAGCCACTTGCCGAGCAGCACCAGGCTGATCACCACCGCCGATGCCTCGAAATACAGATGCATGCTGTCGGCACGGGTGAGCAGCAGATACACGCTCAAGCCATAGGCCGCGCTGGTGCCCACCGCCACCAGCAGATCCATGTTGCCGCTGCCTGCGCGCAGCGCTTTCCAGCCGGCGCGATAAAAGCGCGCGCCGAGCCAGAATTGCACCGGCGTGGCCAGGGCCATCTGCAACCAGCCGGGCAGCATCCAGTGCGCGCCGAACAGGCTGCCGAGCATGGGCGCTGCCAGTGGTAATGACAGCAGGATCGCCAGTGCTACCGGCCACCAACTCGGTAGGGTTCGTTTTGGGGGGGCAAGGGGTTCACTCGCAGCGTGAGGCAGTTGCGCGCCATACCCGGCGCGCTCGACTGCGGCAATGAGGGTGGCTGCCGTAACGCCCTGCGCCACGTTGATCGTGGCCTGCTCGGTCGCTAGGTTGACGCTGGCGTCCAGCACGCCCGTCACCTTGCCGAGCGCCTTTTCCACGCGCGCCGAGCAACTGGCGCAGGTCATGCCGGTGATGTCGAAGGTGAAGGATTCGGTCGGCATGCTGAAGCCGGCTTTTTCGATGGCACGTTGAATGGAGGCCACATCGGCCTCGCCCGAAATGGTCGCGGTCTCGGTCGCCAGATTGACGGTGGCCTCGGTGACACCAGGTAGCTGACTGAGCACTTTTTCCACGCGCGCCGAACAACTGGCGCAGGTCATGCCCTGGATGCCGACTGCAAGGGGTGAAGCGTTGGGGGCGTTCATCGTGTTTCCTGGTTGGGTGCGGATGATTGCACCATAGACCTTGCCGTGCCTGTGTCAGTTCAGCGCGCGGCGTTGGGCAGCGGGTAGTCCCTGGGCAGCAATACCCACATGCGGCCGCGCTGTTTCATGCGGCCAGCCAGTTCGCCGGCCTCGTTGCCGAAGCCCCAGAAAAAATCGGCCCGTACGCCGCCGCGAATCGCGCCGCCGGTATCCTGCGCCATCACCAGTTTGTTCAGAGGTTGCGCTGAGTTGGGCTGGGTAGTGGCAAGAAAAACCGGCGCACCGAGTGGCAGAAATCGCGGGTCGACCGCAATCGAGCGGCCACCGGTCAGCGGCACGCCCAGCGCGCCTAGTGGGCCGGTCAGCCCGTTGGGCAATTCACGGAAGAACACGAAGCTGGGATTGCTGGCGAGCAAATCAGGCAGTTTGTCGGGGTTCTTTGCCCCCCAGTCCTTGATGCCCTGCATTGAAGCCTGTTCGAGTTTGAGTTCGCCGCGCTCAACCAGCAGTTTTCCTATGGATTGATAGGGGTGGCCATTCTGGTCTGCGTAGCCCACGCGCAGGTGCGAACCATCCGGCAATTCGATGCGCCCCGACCCCTGGATCTGCAGGAAAAATAAATCCACTGGATCTTCTGCCCAGGCAATGGGAGTGCCCTTGAAGCCATTGCCGTTGCCGTTGGTAGAGGGGGATTCGATTTCCTTGCGGGTGAGATAGGGCACGACTTTGTTGCCAGCCAGCCGTCCACGCAGGCGCAGATTTTTCAGCTCGGGATAAATGCTCGCCAGATCCACCGTGATGAGGTCATCGGGTGCGGCATAAATCGGGAAGCGCGCACGCGTTGTGCGACCCCGATCACCTTTCAGCAAGGGTTCGTAGTAGCCGGTGACCAGCCCTTCGCTGCTGCCGTCTTCCTGGGTTGACTGATAGGGCCGAAAACGCTGCTCGAAAAATGTGCGCACAGCCGCATCGCTGGGGGCACTCATGCCGGCGGCTTCGGCACAGACAGCCTGCCATGCCGTGCGTTTGACGAGCGTTGAACAGCTGCGCATGAACGCAGCCCAGGCTTCGCTCACGGCATCTTCTTGCCAGAAGGCCACGGCCGGCCAGTCCACCGGTTTGAGTGTGGGATAGGCCACCGCCGGGGTGGGAATCAGCGCAGGGGGCTGGCCGGGAGGTGGAACAGGCGCAGGCGTGGGAAGCGGGGCAGGGGGCTGCACCGCGCAGGCGGACAACAACAGGGCAAACAACCACGGGCTTGCACGTAACAGCATCACGAGTGAAGACGGCTCACATCAAAAAGAGGCGTTGAGTATAACAACGGGGGATACGCCTTAAGGGCGTTCAATGGCTGGAGGCTGGCTCGAGCTGCCCTTTTCAGGGGGCATTGCCCTGCCGGCGAACTGATTGCGGGTATCAGGCCGGATGTTTAATGCAGAACCCGGGGCATCGACAGGGTGAACGAGGGAATTTCCGCATCAAATTTGTTGCCGTCTTCTGCGACCATCTGATACGTGCCGTGCATGGTGCCGACCGGCGTTGCCAGCGCGGTGCCACTGGTGTATTCGAAGCTTTCGCCCGGTTGCAACAGCGGCTGCTCACCGACCACGCCCAGGCCTTTGACTTCCTGAACCACGTTTTCTGCGTCAGTGATAATCCAGTGACGAGAGATCAATTGCGCCGCCACCGTGCCGGTGTTGGCGATGCTGACGGAGTAGGAAAACACGTAACGATCGGCCGAGGGGTCGCTCTGGTCGGCGAGATACGTCGTGTCGACGTTGATGCTGATGTGATATTTGGTGCCTTCTGCCACGGGATTGCTCGATGGGATGGAATGTGTCGAGTGTAACGCAATGACGTGGCGGGCTGCTAAAATGGCAGGGTTTCCCCAAAATCCCGGAGCTTTCATGACCTACCGCATCGCCCCTTCCATCCTGTCCGCCAACTTCGCCAAACTGGGTGAGGAGGTCGATCTGGTTCTTGCCTCTGGCGCCGACATCGTTCATTTCGACGTGATGGATAACCATTACGTGCCCAACCTCACCATCGGTCCGCTGGTGTGCGAAGCCCTGCGCAAGCATGGTGTGACCGCACCAATTGACGTACACCTGATGGTGAAACCGGTTGACCGCATCATTCCCGACTTTGCCAAGGCAGGCGCGACCTACATTACCTTTCATCCGGAAGCGTCCGAGCACGTCGATCGTACCATTGGCCTGATCAAGGAAAACGGCTGTAAGGCAGGTCTGGTATTCAATCCGGCCACCCCGCTGGACGTACTGGAATACACGCTGGACAAACTCGACATGGTGTTGCTGATGTCGGTCAACCCCGGCTTTGGTGGCCAGAAATTCATTCCCTACGTGCTCGACAAGGCGCGCGCCGTGCGCAAGATGATCGATGACCGTGGTCTCAAGGTGAACATCGAGATCGACGGCGGCGTGGGTCCTGCCAACATCGCCGAAGTGGCACGTGCCGGCGTGGATACCTTTGTTGCAGGCTCAGCCATCTTTGGCGCCGCCAAGGACAGCGATCCACAGCGTTATAACAGCGTTCTCGCCGCCATGCGCGCAGAACTTGCCAAGGTCTGATTTTTTCCTCCGCGAAGGACGCGAAGAAACGCGAAGTAAAGTTTTTCTTCGCGACCCTTCGCGTCCTTCGCGGATAAAACCAATATGAAAAACTTCCCACTCCCGATCAAGGCCGTCGTCATTGATCTCGACGGCACCCTGCTCGACACCGCGCCGGATCTGGCGCACGCCGCCGAACTGATGATGGCCGACCTGGGCAAGCCTTGCCCCTCGCTGGAAACCATTTCCTCCTATATCGGCAATGGCGTGTCACGCCTGGTCAAGCGGGTGCTGACCGGCGAAATGGATGCCGAGCCGGATGCGGCCTTGTTTGAACAGGCCATTGCCTCGTACCAGAAGCATTACGGCGAACATGTGTCGCTGCATTCGCGTCCGTTCGATGGCGTGGTCGAAGGCCTGGACGCATTCAAGGCGATGGGGCTGCATGTGGCCTGCATCACCAACAAGGCGGAAGCCTTCACGCATCCACTGCTGAAGGACACCGGCCTGTTCGATTATTTCGAACTGATCCTGTCCGGTGATTCGTTGCCCAGGCGCAAGCCTGATCCGCTGCCGCTCTTGCATGCCTGTGAGGTATTCAAGGTGCAACCGGCCGAACTGCTGTTGATTGGCGATTCGCTTAACGATACCCAGGCGGCACGTGCTGCGGGCTCGCCGGTTTTCTGCGTGCCCTATGGCTACAACCGCGGGCGCCCGGTGAGCGAACTCGATCTGGATGCGGTGGTGCCAAGTCTGCTCGAGGCGAGCAAACTCGTCTGTAAAGCGAACTGAGCATGGAGGCGATCGTGAACAACAAGCGATGGTGTGAGTGAAACGCGTGTCTCACGTTTCACCTTTCGCCTTTCACTTTTTCACGGACCTGCCATGACAGAACAAGACTTTTTTGACCTCGCCCGACAGGGCTTTAACCGGATTCCCATGGTGCGCGAGCTGCCCGGGGATCTGGAAACGCCACTGTCGGTTTACCTCAAGCTGGCCAATGCGCCTTATACCTACCTGCTGGAATCAGTGGTGGGTGGCGAGCGCTTTGGACGCTATTCCTTTATCGGTTTGCCGGCACGAACCGTGTTGCGGGTGCGCGCGCACCTGCTGACGGTAGAAACCGACGGCCAGGTGGTGGAGGAACATAGCCTGCCTGACCCGCTGATGTTCATTGCCGAATTTCAGGCGCGCTTCAAGGCGTCGCCGGCGGCCGGGCTACCGCGCTTTACCGGTGGGCTGGCCGGTTATTTTGGCTATGACACCATCCGCTATATTGAAAAACGCCTGGCTGACAAGCGTAAGGATGACGTGCTGCACACGCCGGACATCCTGCTGATGCTGACCGAAGAACTGGCGGTGTTCGACAATCTTGCCGGCAAGCTCTATCTCATCACCCACGCTGATCCGATGCAGCAGGATGCCTACGCTCAGGGGCATCTGCGCTTGCAGGCCCTGGCCGAGCAATTGCGTGTGCCTGTGGCGCTGCCGGTTGAGCCGGTTACGGATACCGCGGAACCGGCCTCTGAGTTTGGAGAAGCTGAATTCAAGGCGGCGGTGCAAAAGGCCAAGGACTACATCGCTGCGGGCGACGTGATGCAGGTGGTGATTTCCCAGCGCATGGCTCGCCCCTTTGCGGCCTCACCCATGTCCTTGTATCGCGCGTTGCGTAGTCTCAATCCTTCGCCGTATATGTTTTATTACGATATGGGAGGATTTCATATCGTGGGTTCGTCGCCCGAAATCCTGGTGCGGCTGGAAGGCGATACCGTCACCTTGCGCCCCATTGCGGGCACGCGTCCGCGCGGACTCACGCGCGAGGATGACCAGCGGCTGTCCGATGAATTGATGGCCGACCCCAAGGAGTGTGCCGAGCATCTGCAACTGCTGGACCTGGGGCGCAACGACACCGGGCGCGTGGCTGTTACCGGCAGCGTCAAAGTCACCGAGAATATGCAGATTGAGCGCTATTCGCATGTCATGCACATCGTGTCCAACGTCGAAGGCAAGCTGAAGCCGGGATTGAGTGCGCTCGATGTGTTGCGCGCCAGTTTCCCTGCCGGAACCGTATCCGGCGCACCCAAGGTGCGGGCGATGGAAATCATCGACGAACTCGAACCGAGCAAGCGCGGCATATACGCCGGTGCGGTGGGTTATCTCGGCTTCAATGGCGACATGGACCTGGCGATCGCCATCCGTACCGCCGTGATCAAGAACGGCATGCTGTATGCGCAGGCCGGTGCCGGCATCGTTGCCGATTCCGTGCCCGACAACGAATGGATGGAAACGCTCAACAAGGCACGGGCGGTGATTCGCGCCGCCGAACTGGCGCAGGCCCGGTTCTCCACTCTGACCGAGTGACCCGGGTGCGTTAACCCGCCTTAACTCAGACCATATCGCTTGAGCTTGCGATACAGCGTGCGCTCGGTGATGCCGAGCGCAGTGGCTACCCGGCTGCGATGGCCGTCGTGTGTGTCGAGCAGGGTGCGGATGTGTGACCGTTCGACATCAGCCAGCGGTTGAGCGCTCGGTAAAATCGGCGTCATCACAGTGGGCAGATGCAGATCGGCGGCGCGGATCACGCCGTCGCGACAGGTCAGCACCGCACGCTGCAACACATTACGCAGCTCGCGTACATTACCCGGGAATTCATAGGCCTGCAGCGTGGCCAGTGCGGTCGCATCCAGCCGGCAGGCGCGCCGGTTGCCGGCCAGACGTTTAAGCATGAGCGCTGATAGTGCAGGGATATCATCGCGCCGCTCGCGCAGTGTAGGCAGCACCACGTCGATTCCTGCCAGGCGGTAATACAGGTCAAGCCGGAAGCGTTTCTCGTCCACTTCGTCCAGCAGCCTGCGATTGGTGGCGGACACCAACCGCACGTCAGCCATCAGGGTGTGTGTGCCACCCACGCGCCGGAATTCACCGGATTCCAGAACGCGCAGCAGCTTGGCCTGCAAACCCAGCGGAATTTCGGCGACCTCGTCCAGAAACAGTGTGCCGCCGTCGGCCAGTTCAAACAGGCCTTTCTTCAAGCCGCTGCTACCCGAAAAAGCCCCGCGTTCGTGGCCGAACAACTCGCTTTCGAACAGGGTTTCCGGCACGGCGGCACAGTTGATCACGATGAAGGCGCCACCGGAACGCATCGAGCGAGCGTGGATAAAACGGGCGGCGAGTTCCTTGCCGACACCGCTTTCACCATAAAGCAGGATGGATGCTTCGCTTTCAGCCACGCGCGCGAGGTTATCCACACAACTCAGAAATGCAGGGGATTGCCCCACCATCTGCATGGCATCGCAATCCGTGCCGACATCAGCTTCCAGCGGAAAAAGCTGTTCGCCCAGATAGCGCTCGCCATCCACGCCGCGCAACGCGTGTCCACGTATGCGGGTGCGCTCGGGTTGGTTGTCGGCATGAAAATGCGTGTGCAGCACTTCGACTGCCTCGCCGTGTTCGAACAGTGAACGGTGTGGACATTGTTCGCCGTTTTCGTGGCAGGGGCGCGATGCGTGATGTGACACGGCATAACAGTGCTGGCCGACGATGGCAGCAGACGTGATCCCATAGGTTGCGCAATAACGCTGGTTGGCCGCCACGATGCGGTAATCGCGATCGATCACCACAAAAGGCTGGTCGTTCGCGTCGATAAGGTCCTGCAGTTCGATAGACGGCATGATGGCCTCCGCTGTTGTCATGACGAATGGTAGCAGTGACATGACAATAGCGCCATGTCGGCGCTGGGGTGCTCCTGTCAAATGGCCTGGCACCCAATGATTACGAGAATTGCCCGGTTGGCATGACTGTTGCATTAGGCCTTGTCATATCAGCCCGCAACAGGATGGAGAGAAATATGCTCGAAAAAAAGAACTGGAAGCTGCAACCCGGCGTGAACCTCACCCCGGAGGTGGTCGATGAGGTAGCCAAGATCGCCTGTGCCCTGAAGAGCCTGTCCGCCTACACCACCTTCGCCATTGAGCGGGAGGACTGCCCTGAGGATCTGCGGCAGATCGTGGAAGATGGCCTGGACGCCATGGCCCGCATCTTTCAGTGGTGATCACCCCACCCCACCGACACAGCACCAACTGACACAGCACAAGGAGCGACAACTAATGGCACACATTGTGATTTTGGGCGCCGGTATCGGCGGCATGAACATGGCGTATGAAATGCGCGAGCAGGCGCGGGCCGAAGACAAGGTTACCGTGATTTCAAATCTGCCCTATTTCCAGTTCACCCCTTCCAACCCCTGGGTGGCGGTCAACTGGCGCAAGCGCGATGACATCACCATTCCGGCTGCAACGTATCTGAACAAGAAAAACATCGATTTCATTGGGGTAGGCGCGGCACGTGTGCACCCGGAGCGTAATCAGGTTGAACTGACCGATGGCCGGATCGTGGACTACGACTTTCTCGTCATTGCGACCGGACCCAAACTGGCGTTTGACGAAGTACCCGGACTGGGGCCGGAAGGCCACACCCAGTCGATTTGCCAGGTTGAACATGCCGAAGCCGCTGGCCGCGTGTGGGACAGCTTTGTGGAAAGCCCGGGTCCGATCGTGGTGGGCGCGGTGCAGGGCGCGTCCTGCTATGGTCCCGCCTACGAGTTCGCCATGATCATGGATACCGATCTGCGGCGACGTAAAATTCGTGACCGGGTACCGATGACCTTTGTGACCGCCGAACCCTACGTTGGCCACCTGGGCCTGGGCGGGGTTGGCGATTCGAAAGGCATGCTCGAATCCGTGATGCGTGATCGCCACATCAAGTGGATCTGCAATGCAAAAGTCACCAAGGTTGAAGCCGGCAAGATGTTCGTCGCCGAGCATAACGACAAGGGCGAGGTGATCAAGGAGCACGAACTGTCGTTTGCCTACTCGATGATGCTGCCCGCATTCAAGGGTATCGATGCGGTATTCGGGATCGAGGGACTTACCAACCCGCGTGGCTTTATCACCATCGATGCCTTCCAGCGCAACGCCAAATTCCAGAATATTTATTCGGTCGGCGTATGCGTTGCCATTCCGCCGGTCGAAGTTACGCCGGTGCCGACCGGTACGCCCAAGACGGGCTACATGATCGAGTCCATGGTGACCGCTACCGCGCACAATATCCGCGCGGCACTTGACGGCCGGGAGCCGACCGAAAAGGCCACCTGGAATGCCATCTGTCTGGCCGATTTCGGCGATACCGGGGCTGCTTTCGTGGCACTGCCGCAGATTCCACCGCGCAACGTCAACTGGTTCAAGGAAGGCAAGTGGGTGCACCTGGCCAAGGTCGGGTTCGAAAAATACTTCATGCGAAAAATGAAAAAAGGCACGACTGAACCGCTGTATGAAAAATATGTGCTTGGCTTGATGGGCGTCAAGAAACTTAAATAATCTCTCCTCGAGGCTCCTGCCTTAAGCGCCTTCGGGCGCTCTTTTTTTGGCCGGCGAAGCGTGTCGCGCGGCTATAATTCTCCGTTCTTTGCACAAGCTATCACTTTGCCACGGCGCCATGACGCCGAAGGACCCATCCATGCTTCTAATGATCGACAACTATGACAGCTTCACCTACAACCTCGTGCAGTACTTCGGCGAGTTGGGCGAAGACGTCAAGGTCATTCGAAATGATGAAATCGATCTACCTGGCATCGCCGCACTGAAACCCGATCACATCGTTGTGTCCCCTGGTCCCTGCACACCCAATGAGGCGGGCGTGTCGGTGCCGTTGATCAGGGAGTTTTCCGGCAGGATTCCCATCCTGGGTGTGTGTCTTGGTCACCAGAGCATCGGCCAGGCTTTTGGCGGCAAGATCATTCGCGCCAAGGAACTGATGCACGGCAAGACGTCGATGATCCATCACACCGACGCCGGCGTGTTCAGGGGGCTGCCCAACCCCTTCCGTGCCACGCGCTACCATTCGCTGGTGATCGAGCGTGAAACCCTGCCGGAATGCCTGGAAATCACTGCGTGGACCGACGACGGTGAAATCATGGGGATTCGCCACAAAACGCTGGCAGTGGAAGGCGTGCAGTTTCATCCCGAATCCATCCTGACCGAACATGGTCACGCCATGCTCGCCAACTTTTTAAAAGGGCAGGGGTGATGCAATACAAGGACTTGCTGACGCTGCTGCTTGATCGTCACGATTTGCCGCGAGACACCATGCTTGTCGCGATGCGTGCGTTGATGGGCGGTGAATACACGCCCCCCCAGATCGCTGGATTCCTGATTGCATTGCGCATGAAAGGCGAATCGGTAACCGAAATTGCGGCGGCGGCGGCGGTTATGCGCGAGTTGTCGACCAAGGTGCCGCTCGCGGGTGTCGAGCATCTGGTCGACACCTGTGGCACCGGCGGTGACGGCGCGCATACCTTCAATATTTCTACAGCCGCCGCGTTTGTGGCTGCGGCGTGCGGCGCGCGCGTCGCCAAGCATGGCGGCCGCTCGGTATCGTCCACCTCGGGCAGTGCCGACGTGCTGGAAGCGCTGGGGGTGAATGTCAACCTGGCGCCCGAACGGGTAGCCGAGGCAGTGAAATCCATCGGCGTTGGTTTCATGTTTGCGCCCAATCACCACAGCGCGATGAAACATGCGGCGCCGGTGCGGCGCGAACTTGGCGTGCGCACGCTATTCAATATGCTGGGCCCTTTGACCAATCCGGCAGGTGCGCCGAATCAGGTGATGGGCGTATTCAATCGCGAACTCACCGGTACGCTGGCAAAGGTTTTGCACGCGCTGGGCAGCCGGCATGTGCTGGTCGTCCATGCTGAAGAGGGGCTGGATGAAATCAGCCTGGCGTCGCCCACAGCGGTGGCCGAACTGAAAGACGGTCATGTGTCCGAATATGAACTCGAGCCCGGCCTGTTCGGGTTGCCGCAAGTGGCAGCGAGCAAACTGGTGGTGAACGGCAAGGACGAAGCCGTTGCCATGCTGCTGGCCGCACTGGAAAATCGCCATGCGGGCGCTGCTGCCATCGTGGCGCTCAACGCGGGCGCAGCAATTTATGTAGCCGGACGCGCCGCCAGCCTGATGGATGGGGTGGAACAGGCTCAGCGTGCCCTTTCCAGCGGCGCTGCACGCGACATGCTTGAACGCTACCGCCAGTTCAGCCAGCAATAACCGACAGCCAGCCATGAGCGATATCCTCGAAAAAATCCTTGTCACCAAGCATGCTGAAATCAGCGATGGCCAGACGGCCGTGCCCTTGGGTGAGATGCGTGCGCGTGCCGCGGCGGCTTCGCCACCACGTGATTTCGTCGGCGCCATGCGTGCCAGGCTTCATGCGGGCTTGCCTGCGGTCATCGCCGAAATCAAAAAAGCCAGCCCATCCAAAGGCGTGATCCGGCCTGACTTTCATCCGGCCGACATTGCGGCAAGCTACGAAGCGGGAGGGGCGACGTGCTTGTCAGTCCTCACCGACCGCGACTACTTTCAGGGCAGCCCGCATTTTCTGATTCAGGCGCGCGACGCCTGCGCGTTGCCGGTGCTGCGCAAGGATTTCATCATCGATCCGTATCAGGTCTATGAAGCGCGCGCGATGGGTGCGGATTGCATCTTGTTGATCGTTGCTGCGCTGAAATTGCCTCAGATGCAGGCACTGGAAGCGTTGGCGCACGAGTTAGGCATGGCCGTGCTGGTGGAGTCGCACAACGCCGAAGAACTCGACGCTGCGCTGCAACTGAAAACGCCCTTGCAAGGTATCAATAACCGCAACCTGCGAACATTTGAGGTGAGCCTGGATACCACGCTCGAACTGTTGCCGCGGATTGGAAATGACCGCATCGTGATTACCGAGTCCGGCATCGTGACGCCAGAAGACGTGGCGCGGATGCGCAACCATCAGGTCAACAGTTTTCTGGTGGGGGAGGCGTTCATGCGAGCGGATGATCCGGGGGCGGAACTG
Source organism: Thiobacillus sp. (assembly GCA_031426895.1). Taxonomy (GTDB): domain Bacteria; phylum Pseudomonadota; class Gammaproteobacteria; order Burkholderiales; family Thiobacillaceae; genus Thiobacillus. The sequence goes on from JASJPE010000010.1 coordinate 211,412, forward strand.
GCGCGGGTGTTTTCCGCCTAGTGGTTTGATGATGGCTGCGTTTTTCGCCAGGCTAGGATTCGTTGGCCGGGGTTGCCGGCGGCAAGTCACTTTCTTTTGCTTCGCCAAAAGAAAGTGACCAAAGAAAAGGCGACCCCGCTCATCCCCGAAACCCCGAAAATCGAGCCTGCCAGGTGGGCGGCAAAGAACTCGCCCCGCTTTTGTAATGCTGATTGATTTTTGTGAGCGGGGCTTCAGACACCTTTGCCACTGATCCACCCGTCAGGCTCAATTTTCGGCGGGACTGAGAGGGGAGGAAAGTCAAAACCATGGCTGTGGTGACGGGTTGGTTTGCGCTTTTGTAATACGGCGCACGTTCGGCGCAATACCCTTCGGTTATTGCGCCCTACTCGGGTTACTTCGTTTTTCCCTGAGTGGCAAGGGCACGAGCCTCCTGCTGCTGCCTTATCGAGAGGCGGCTCTCTAATCGCCGTTTATGCCCTGGAGGATCCTCTAGCACCCATTGGCAAAGATTCTGCTGCTTGCACTTTTCCGCAGTCAATTGAGCCACAAGCATCCATTTCAAGCCTTCGACATCGTCAGGAGGAGTAACGTAATTGTTGGAATAGAGGCTCGCCAGGTTGTATTGAGATTGCATGTACCCTTGATCTGCTGCTTTGAAATAGAAGTTGCGCGCTTGAACATAGTCTTTTGGCAGACCATTCTTTCCGTATTCATAAGCCACTCCGACGTTATGACAAGCTGTCAAATTATCTAAGGCGCAAGATTTTTTGAACCAATCGCCCGCTGTCCCATATTTCGAGACACTTACTTGCCCCTTGTCGAGAAGTAGTCCCAAGTTCAATGCGGCAGAAGCATCACCTTGTTCGGCACCAAGACGGAACAAGTCCGCAGCTTGCTCAGGATGCCCACTTCGTATAGCTGCGTCCCCAGGAACTGAACTACAACCCGATGTGGCAAGAAGTACTGTCGCTGTTACTGCAATTATTCTTATGCGCACGAATATCTCCAACAAGTTAACGTAACTCAGTTCGCGCAGAGCGCACTAGCCGCAGACGTAAAGCACCGAATATGTAAGCTATATATAGCAATCTCAAACGCCCCGTCACCACCGACCTGGTTTTGACTTTCTCTCCCTCTCAGTTGCGCCGAAAATCGAGGCTGTCTGGTGGATCAGCGGCAAAGGTGTTTGAGCCCCGCTCACAAAATTAAATCAACTCTACAAAAGCGGGGCGAGTTCTTCGCCGCCCACCTGGCAGGCTCGATTTTCGGGGTTTCGGGGATGAGCGGGGTCGCTTTTTCTTGGGTTACTTTCTTTTGGCGAGACAAAATAAAGTGACTAGCTGCCGGGCATACGATTCCACACGCGCTTTAGTGCGTAGTGGATCGGAGTCCTTTAGGGCTACCCCCGGCCAACGGTCAGCAGTCCAGCGAACACCTTCACTACAATTGGCAGCCCTTCGACAAGCTCAGGGCGAACGGTGGTGAGTTGCCATCGATCTATGGCGATCCTCAAATCATCCGCCTACCGCTTGCCCCCAAACAAACTCCCCAACACCCCCCGAATAATCGACCGCCCAACCTGACTGCCAATCGCACGCGCAGCCGATTTGGCCAACGCCTCGGCGGCACCTTCGCGGCGACCGATTCCACCCAGCACGCCACCCAGAATGCCACCCAGGCCACCGCCGCTCGCTGCGGGCTGCGCTGCGGCCTTGGCTTCCTGTGCCGCCTGGGCCTGGGTGGCCGCGGCTTCGGCGGCGACGGTCGCACGCGCCTTGAGGGATTCGTACGCGGATTCGCGGTCAATGGTTTTCTCGTAGGCACCGGCCACCAGCGAGGTCTGCATCAACTGCTGGCGTTGCGCGGCGGTGATGGGGCCGATCTGGCCTTGCGGCGGCACGATGAACGCACGCTCGACCACGCTGGGGCGGCCTTTCACATCGAGGAAGGACACCAGCGCCTCGCCCACGCCCAGTTCGGTGATGATGGTGGCCTCGTCCAGCGCATCATTGTCGCGCATGGTTTCGGCGGCAGCCTTGACCGCTTTCTGGTCGCGCGGGGAAAATGCGCGCAAGGCGTGCTGCACACGGTTACCCAGTTGCGACAGGATTTTGTCTGGCACGTCGGCCGGATTCTGGGTGACGAAATACACGCCCACGCCTTTGGAACGGATCAGTCGCACCACCTGCTCGATTTTTTCTACCAGCGCATCGGGTGCATCGTTGAATAGCAGATGTGCTTCGTCGAAGAAGAACACCAGCTTGGGCTTGTCGAGGTCGCCGGCTTCGGGCAGATTTTCAAATAGTTCGGCCAGCAGCCATAGCAGCAGCGTGGCGTACATTTTGGGTGCCTGCATCAGCGAGTCGGCCGACAGGATGTTGATCACGCCACGTCCACGGTCGGTCTGGATCAGGTCGGCGATGTTCAGCATGGGTTCGCCGAAAATCTGTTCGCCGCCTTGTGATTCCAGCGATAGCAGGCCGCGCTGAATGGCACCGATCGAGGCCGGCGAGACGTTGCCGTAATCGGTGGTGAATTCTTTGGCGTGTTCACCGACGAAGGCGAGCATCGCACGCAGGTCTTTCAGGTCCAGCAACAGCATGCCGTTGTCGTCCGCGACCTTGAACACCAGATTCAACACGCCGCTCTGGGTTTCGTTCAGGTCCAGCATGCGTCCCAGCAGCAATGGGCCCATGTCGGATGCGGTGGCACGAACCGGATGGCCGCTGGTGCCGAATGGGTCCCACAGGGTGACGGGATAGCCTTGATGGACAAAGTTTTCCAGCTTCAACATCCCGACCCGTTCGGTCACCTTGGCATTGCCACCGCCGGCTTGCGATACACCCGACAGATCGCCTTTTACATCCGACATGAAGCACGGCACACCGATGCTGGAAAAGTGCTCGGCCAGCGTTTGCAGGGTGACGGTTTTGCCGGTGCCGGTGGCGCCGGTAATCAGGCCGTGGCGGTTGGCCATCTGCGGCAGCAGGTGAATGTCTGTGGTGGAATTTTTTGCGATGAGCAGGGGTTCGGTCATGACGGTTCCTGAATGTGGGGCGTTCAATCGTTCGTGGGCTCATCCCATGAAAAATCCACCCCATTTTAGGCAAGCATGAATTTTAACGAGTTCAGGCGGGACAAGTGTTAAGCAATGTTTAGAGGCGACCGTCAATGTCGCGGTGCATCATGCGCAATCAACAGGTGGTGTTGAGTACAGATTACGTTGAACACATTAGTCACCCCACAACCACGCAGCGCCGCGCACCCCGCTGGAGTCGCCAAATTTCGGCGGCACGAGTTGGGTGTCGATACGGTCGGAAAACACATAGCGCGGCCACAGTCGGGGTACGGTGTCATACAGTCGACTGATGTTGGAAACGCCACCGCCGAGCACGATGACATCGGGGTCGAGCAGGTTGATCACGCCGGCCAGTGCGCGCGCCAGCCTTTCTTCGTAGCGTGCCAGCGTGGCGCTGCAGGGGCCGTAGCCGGCATTCGCCAGTTGCACGATTTCGTGCGTGGGCAAATCTTCGCCACCGTAGCGGACGTGGTCCGCTGCCAGCGCGCGACCGGAGAGCCAGGTTTCGATGCAGCCTTTTTTACCGCAGTAGCAGGCCGGTGCGGCGTCGAGTTCGCGCGGGCTGGGCCAGGGATGCAGCAGGGCTTCGCCGGTGGCGGGGTGTATTCCGGTGGAGGCGCGGTCGGCCTGGGTGTGCGCGAACTGGAAGTAGGGTAGTGGGGTATGCCCCCATTCACCGGCAATTGCATTCGCGCCAGGGAGTACCTGGCCATTGACGACGATGCCGCCGCCGACGCCGGTTCCCAGAATGACGCCAAAGACCGTTGCGGCACCTGCGGCGGCGCCATCGGTAGCCTCGGACAGCGCCAGGCAGTTGGCATCGTTGGCCAGCCGGATTGGGCGATTGAGTGCGCGTTCAAGGTCCTGCTGCAGCATCTGGCTGTTGAGGCAGGTGGAGTTGGCATTTTTTATCCGGCCCGTGGCTGGAGAAATGGCGCCGGGGGTGCCGACGCCGACGGAGCCGCTGGCGGCAAGTTCGGTTTCAGCCTGTCGAACCAGCGTCGCAATGGCCGCAACGGTGGCGGGGTAATCATTTTGCGGGGTGGGCATACGGCGGCGCAGGACTTCCTGCCCGCCTGCGTCGAGCGCGATCAGCTCGATTTTGGTACCGCCGAGGTCAATGCCGAATCGTAGAGTGGGAGCCAAGGTGTAAAATCTCCGGCTATCTAAATTGCGTTGGAATCAATATGGCAGGACATTCAAAATGGGCCAACATCCAGCACCGCAAGGGGCGCCAGGATGCCAAGCGGGGCAAGGTCTTTACCAAGCTTATCAAGGAAATCACCGTGGCTGCCAAAATGGGCGGCGGCGATGTCGGCATGAACCCGCGTTTGCGGCTGGCCATCGAGAAGGCCAAGGCCGAATCGATGCCGAAGGACAATATTGAAAACGCCGTCAAGCGCGGCAGCGGCCAGCTCGACGGGGTGAACTACGAGGAGGCGCGCTATGAAGGTTACGGCATCGGCGGCGTCGCGGTCATCGTCGATTGTCTCACCGACAACAAGGTGCGCACGGTTGCCGATGTGCGCCACGCCTTCGTCAAACACGGCGGCAATATGGGCACTGACGGGTGTGTGGCGTTCCAGTTCAAGCACTGCGGCCAGATCATCCTGGAGCCGGGTGCGAGCGAAGAAGCGGTGATGGAGGCCGCGCTGGATGCGGGTGCCGATGACATCATTCCGAATGAGGATGGCTCGATCGAGGTGCTGACCTCGCCTGATCCCAACACGTTCGAAGCAGTGAGGGAGGCGTTGGAAAAAGCCGGGTTCAAGCCGGCGGTTGCCGAGATCACCATGCGCGCCGAAGCTGAAACCGAGCTGGCGGGCGACGATGCGGTGAAGATGCAGAAAATACTGGATGCGCTCGATGTACTCGACGACGTGCAGGATGTCTACACCAACGCCGTGTTGCCGGAGTAAGCCTTCCATTGCGCATCCTCGGCATTGATCCTGGTCTGCGGCTTACCGGCTTTGGCGTGATCGAGCAGACCGGCCAGAAACTGGCCTATGTCGCCAGCGGCGTGATCAAGAGCGGAGAGGGCAGCTTGCCGCAACGACTGGGGGTGCTGTTTGCGGGGTTGAACGAGGTGATTGCCACGTATCAGCCCGACACCTGCTCGGTCGAAATTGTCTTCGTCAACGTCAATCCGCAATCGACACTGCTGCTCGGGCAGGCGCGTGGCGCAGCGATTTGCGCGGCGGTGTCAAACGAACTGCTGGTTGCCGAATATACGGCGCTGCAGATCAAGCAATCCGTGGTGGGCCAGGGCAAGGCGGCCAAGGAACAGGTGCAGGAGATGGTCAAGCGCCTGCTGGGCCTGCCTGTTGCACCGACGGCGGATGCTGCGGACGCGCTCGCCTGCGCTATCACCCATGCGCACGGCAGTCGCCTGGGGGCACATTCCACAGCGGGATATCGCGTCAAGGGCGGGCGTCTGGTATGAGGTTCCGGCCGTCAATTGAACCTTCAGCGCGTATCCTTTTACTATATGAAGCATTTTTGAATCGGCCGCACACCATGATCGGACGCACCCAATGATTGGACGGATTACCGGCGTGCTCGCCGCCAAGCAACCGCCGCAGGTTCTGGTGGATGTGAGCGGAATCGGCTACGAAATCGACGTGCCCATGAGCACGTTCTACAACCTCCCGGCCATCGGTGAAAAGGTCAGCCTGCTGACCCATCTGGCGATTCGTGAAGATGCGCATCTGCTCTATGGATTTGGCAGCGATATCGAACGCGTGGCGTTTCGCGAGTTGCTGAAGGTCTCCGGGATTGGCGCCAAGACCGCCTTGTCCGTGCTGTCCGGTTTGTCGGTCAACGATCTGTCGGTCGCCATTGCAGGGCAGGAAATCGGTCGCATCGTGAAAGTCCCGGGAATCGGAAAAAAGACCGCTGAACGTTTGCTGCTCGAACTCAAGGGCAAGCCGGTATTCGCAGGCGCCATCGCCAGCACCGCGCCCGAAGGCGTATCGGATGATGTGCGACAAGCGCTACTGGCACTGGGTTACAACGAGCGCGAGACAAGCGAAGCATTGCGACAGCTTCCCGCTGAGCTTTCTGTCGGCGAGGCCATCCGATTTGCGTTGCGGAGCTTGTCGCGACCCTAAGGCCATGAGGATTACGCCGCACGCACCCAGCCCTAAACTTGTGTCGTTGCGACGCCACTTTTTGTGGCTGCTGATCGGAGTGATTGGCTTGTTTGCGGCGGGCATGGCCTTGAGCCTGAAATTCAGCCTGCAATCCAATGAAGACGCCGAGATACGGTTGTTGCAACTGGAGGCCAAACAGGTCTTGTCCAACGTGGCCATGCGCTGGGGGGATTACCGGGCGCTGGTGGATAAACTGGCGCTCGATCCAGAAGTGATGAATTTGATGCGGATGGGTTCGCCAGAGGACATGCAGGCTTGGGCGTTGTCCCGCCAACACATGCTGCCAGGCATTACAGGATTGGCGCTGGTCAATCCACGAGGTGATGTGTTCGGTGATGCCAGGATGCTGCGCGTGGGGCCCAGTTGCCAGCGCGACTTGCGCTTGAGCGGCATGCGAAAAAACCAGCCGGCGGTGCATCGCGATATGCCGGGATTGGAACATATCGATCTGGTTGCGGTGGTGCGTGGGCCGGATGGAGACGAATTGGGCAAGGTGTTTGTGAGTGTGCGGCTCACGGAATTCCAGAAAATTGTTCATGATTCGGTTCAGTCCGGGCACGCCATTACGATCTTCGACGCGGCCGGCCAACCCGTGGCCAGTCGTGGCGAATTGAAGGAAGGCACGCGTGAAATCGGCCTGCCTTTCCAGATACTGGGGTGGCGTCTGGTCGTGCAATCGCCCATTCATCACTTCGATGAGATCGGTGGGCGGCACATTCTGGCGGGAATGCTGACACTCGCCGGCGTGCTGGCTTTGCTAGTGGTGGTCGTGCTTAGATTGCGTCAACCCGTGCTTCAGGATATCGATTCGGCGCTGGATGCACTTGCCTGTTTGACGCGTGATGAATCCCCTCCACCCATCGTTACCCGTTACACGGAGTTTTCCCATGCGGCCGCGGCCATTAACCGGATTGCGCTGCATCTGCATGATCAGCGGGAACAACTGGACCGCCTGAGTCACACGGATTCATTGACCGGACTGCCCAATCGACGGGCATTTGAAACCCGTTTTCCGCACATGCTGGGCCTGGCAGAACGTGGCCGCCCCACGGCGCTGGTGTTGCTGGATCTCGACCTCTTCAAAACCATCAACGATCAGTTGGGTCATGCTGCAGGAGATCAGGCCTTGATTGCGCTGGCCAGCACGCTCAAGGCGCTGACGCGGAGTTCGGATATGGCAGCCCGCCTGGCCGGGGATGAATTTGTCGTGTTGCTGTCCGGGTTGGACAATCAGGGAATGTTGGCCTGGTATCAGCGTATGGCGGATCACTTCAAAAGCGAGCTTCGTGCTGCGGGTTTGAATATCGGCAACACGATCAGCGCAGGCCAGACCTGGTTGCAGGGCGTGGAATCCGACAACATCGGCCAAGCGCTGGCGCGTGCGGACCGCGCGCTGTATCAGGCCAAGGAGCGTGGACGTGGCCAGTTGGTATTCGCTGCTGCATTGGGTGAAAAGGACGCAGGGTAGAATCGGCAGCTGTTCGCAGTCATCCGTCTGGCACCATGATCGAAACCGACCGTCTTATTGCTCAAGCCACCATCAGCCCGCAGGAAGAGCAGGTGGAACGTGCGTTGCGTCCGCGCACGCTGGCCGAGTACGTTGGCCAGGTCAAAGCGCGCGAGCAGCTTGAGATTTTTATTCACGCCGCCAAAAAACGCAGCGAAGCGCTGGATCATGTGCTGCTGTTTGGCCCGCCGGGACTGGGCAAGACCACGCTGGCCCACATCATCGCGCGCGAAATGGGCGTCAACCTGCGCCAGACTTCTGGCCCGGTGCTGGAACGTGCAGGCGATCTGGCTGCGCTGCTGACCAATCTCGAGCCGCACGATGTGCTGTTCATCGACGAAATCCATCGCCTGAGCCCGGTGGTGGAAGAGGTGCTTTACCCGGCGCTGGAAGATTTCCAGATCGACATCATGATAGGCGAAGGACCGGCCGCGCGCTCGGTCAAGCTCGACCTGCCACCGTTCACGCTGGTCGGTGCCACCACGCGCGCCGGTATGCTCACCAACCCGCTGCGCGATCGCTTCGGCATCGTTGCGCGACTGGAGTTTTATACGGCGGAAGAGTTGGGCTTCATCGTGCATCGCTCAGCCGGACTGTTGCAGATGAATCTGGAAGAAGCCGGGGCGCTGGAGATCGCCAAACGCTCGCGTGGCACGCCACGTATTGCCAATCGTCTGCTGCGCCGGGTGCGCGATTACGCCGAGGTGAAAGCGGAGGGACACGCCACCGGCGCGGTGGCGGATGCGGCACTGGTGATGCTCGACGTTGATCGTGCCGGGCTCGACGTGATGGACAGGAAACTGCTGCTGGCGATCGTCGAAAAATTCATGGGCGGTCCGGTCGGACTGGACAACCTCGCTGCGGCCATCGGTGAAGAGCGCGACACCATCGAGGATGTGCTCGAACCCTTTTTGATTCAGCAGGGCTACCTGCAGCGTACGCCGCGCGGCCGGATTGCCACGCCGCTGACGTATCGACATCTTGGCATCGCCGCACCCGCCGGCGAATCCGGCGCGGACCTGTTTTGAGCGCCAAGTTCAATTCAAGTGCCGAGTCCGATTTGAGTGCCGGCCCTGATTTGAAAACGGTGTTCCACTGGCCCGTGCGGGTGTACTGGGAAGACACCGATGCAGGGGGCGTGGTGTATTACGCCAACTATCTCAAATTCATGGAGCGCGCGCGCTCTGAATGGCTGCGCGCATCCGGTTTTGAACAAGATATTTTGCGCGATGAAGCCGGGGTCGTATTCGTGGTGCGGCGGGTGGAAGTGGACTATTTGTCGCCAGCCCGCTTCAACGATCAACTTGATGTGTCGGTCACTCTGATGGAACTCGGCCGGGCCAGTCTTGTCTTGACACAGTCGCTGAGCCGAGGCGATGCCCGGCTGGTTGCAGCACAGGTTACGCTGGCCTGCGTCGATGCGACGCGTTTCAAACCCGTTAAAATACCCGCGCCCATTCTTCAAGTACTGGCCCAAGAAACGTGAACCCTGAACTCGGTCAAGACCTCTCCCTGCTTCACCTTATTATCAACGCCTCGTTGCCCGTGCAATTCGTGATGCTGATATTGCTGGGTGCGTCGCTGATGTCATGGTGGTACATCTTTATCAAGATGTTCGCCTTGAAGCGTGCCCTGAAGGTGACTGATGATTTCGAACGTGAATTCTGGGCGGGCGGCGACCTCCAGGTCATGTATCAGCGGGTGTCGGCCGAGCGCGAAAATGCAGGTGAAATGGAGCGTGTGTTCGAAGCCGGCTTCCGGGAGTTCACAAAGCTGCGTCGTCAAGCCGGGCTGCCAGGTAACGTCATCATTGATGGCACCCGTCGTGCGATGCGTGCAACCTACCAGCGTGAACTGGATGGCCTGGAGTCACACCTCTCCTTCCTCGCAACCGTTGGTTCGGTATCGCCCTACGTGGGGTTGTTCGGCACCGTGTGGGGCATCATGCTGGCGTTCCAGGGGCTGGCTACCGTGGCGCAGGCTACCTTGGCACAGGTTGCGCCTGGCATTGCCGAAGCCTTGATTGCTACGGCGATGGGCCTGTTTTCTGCCATTCCTGCCGTGGTGGCCTATAACCGCTACACCCATGACATCGATCGCCTGGCCAACCGCATGGAAAGTTTCATGGAAGAGTTTTCCAATATTCTGCAGCGTCAGTCCAGCAAGGCAGTTTAAGGCGTGGCACGCACCCGTAAACTGGTTGCCCAGATCAACGTCGTACCAATGATCGACGTGATGCTGGTGTTGCTGGTCATCTTCATGGTGACGGCTCCTTTCATCAATCCCTCGCAGGTTGAACTGCCGAGCGTGGGCAAAACCTCGCAATCGCCCGCCCAGCCACTGGAAGTCATCATCAAGGAATCGGGTGAGTACCTGTTGCGCAATCGCGCGACAAAAGGCGAAGAGCAGGTGGTGGCTAAATCGGAATTGGCGGCTGCGATTGCCGAACTGCACCGTGCGCTGCCGGATCAGCCCGTGGTCATCGCAGCGGACAAGAATGTGCGCTATGAAGAAGTGATGGACACCATGACTTTGCTTCAGCACGCACAGATCACGCGCATCGGCCTGCTCGCCCGCCCGGCACCGTGATTCTGGCTGACGTACCTTTTGTTTCCCGGCCCGCCTCGAATCTCATGGCGGGTGTTCTGGCACTGGGTGTGCATGGGGTGTTCCTCTTGTTGCTGGTGTTTGGTGTGTCGTGGCAGACCCAGCATCCAGCGCCCGTGATGGTCGACTTGTGGGAGGCGTTGCCTGCCGAGCCGGCTTCCTCAAAACGGCCGCCGCCGCCCAGAAAGGTGGAGCCGGTCATGGAACCGGTCAAACGCATGGCGGAGCCCGTTCCTTCACGTCCGCCCGTTGTAAAAGAGCCGCCGGCTCCAAAGGCACCAGACATCGCGCTGGAAAAAAAGAAAGCCGAAGCCAGGCGCGTGGCGGAGGAAAAATCCATGGCTGAAGCCGCACGTATTCAAGCGGAGACGATTAAGAAAGCACACGAAAAGCAGGTCGCCGATCAGAAAAAGCGGGAATTGCTGCGGCAGATGGAAGCAGACGCGTTGTCACAGCGAATCACAGACGAGGCGGCAGCCAACGCAGACCGTGCGGCCAGGTTGGCAGAGGCGCAAGCAGCAGCCGGCAGACGACAGACTGAACTGACCCGTGCAGTGGGGCAGTATCGCGACCTGATCAGCACCACGGTGCGTGGCAACACACGACTCCCAGACAATCTGAAAGGCAACCCCGAGGTTCGCTGCCTGGTGAGACTGCTGCCTACGGGAGAGGTCCTTAGCGTCCGGGTGACACAACCGAGCGGAAATGCAGCGTACGACGAGGCCGTGGTGCGCGCGATCGAACTGTCGTCACCGCTCCCCCTGCCTGCTGATCGTGCCGCGCGTGCGGCATTTGTTCCGGAACTTTCTTTCGTTCATCGCCCCAAAGAGTGAGTCCGGCTGTTGCAGCCCGGGTGTTTTGACATCTTGGGTTTGCCTCGATGTTGTTGAGCCCGAAACAGGTTGGCAGGGCGCGCCAGGGTCATCTGACCCGTTGGCTGGCTATGCTAGACTCGCCTTCCAATCAAGCACTTTTGATCGAGATTCTCATCCTTATGTTGCGTGCTGTTTTGCTGTTTCCCCTTTTCTGTCTGAGCTTGCTGGGCGCCTCTTTTTCTGTGCACGCAGCCATGGAAATCCAGGTGATTGGTGGAGCGGCAAACAAGATTGCGGTGGCGATGGTGCCATTTCAGGTGGCCGCAGGCCAGCCTGGTCCATTACTGACCCAGATAGTTGGTGACGACCTGAGTCGCAGTGGCCAAATCAAATTGGTCGATGTCAGTGGTTCGCAGAAGCCAGTCGAAGCCGCGCAGGTCAATTACAGTACCTGGCGCGCGCAGGGTGCCGAGGCCATGGTGATTGGACAGGTGATTGCACTGCCAGGCGGTCGTTTCGATGTGCGTTTCCGTTTGCTGGATGTCATCAAACAGACGCAGCTGGCAGGTTTCGGCTACAACATTTCAGCAGCGCAGTGGCGTGCGACGGCGCACCAGATCGCCGACATCGTGTATGAAAAATTGACCGGCACGCCGGGTGCGTTCAGCAGCCGGATTGCTTACGTGCAGAAGCAGGGCAAGCGCTTTGAGCTGCGCGTGGCCGATGCCGACGGACAGAATCCCCGCACGGTGGTGCGTTCAAATGAGCCGGTGATTTCACCGATGTTTTCGCCTGATGGCGCGCGCCTGGCGTATGTGTCGTTCGAGGACAAAAAGCCAGTGGTTTACGTGCAGTCGTTGCAGGATGGCAGCCGGCACAAAACCGCCGCGTTCAAAGGCTCCAACTCGGCCCCAGCCTGGACACCCGATGGGCAGCGCCTGGCGGTGGTGCTGACACGTGACGAGGCATCACAAATTTATATGATTAACGTCGACGGAAGCGGGGTCAATCGTTTGACCCGGAGCGGCAGTATCGATACCGAGCCCGTGTTTTCGCCTGACGGGCAAACCGTGTATTTCACGTCGGATCGTGGCGGCAGCCCACAGATTTATCGGGTGGCGGCGAGTGGTGGCGAGCCCAAACGGGTGACGTTCAGCGGGAGCTACAACGTGTCCCCGACTCTCAGTCCGGATGGCCGCCTGCTGGCTTATATCGGCCGCGAGGAGGGGCGTTTCCGCGTGATGTTGCACGAACTTGCAACGGGCCAGACCCGTGTGTTGACTGATACAGCACGTGATGAATCGCCCAGTTTCGCGCCTAATGGCCAGTCGGTGCTGTACGCTACAGTGCAGGGTGGTCGAGGGATCTTGGGTACGGTGAGCCTGGATGGGAAAACGCGCGCGCGCTTGTCCGAATCGGGCGTCGATGCCCGTGAACCCGCCTGGGGGCCATGAAATAAAGTTGGGTTTTAGAGCCCAACAAGTAGAATAAAAAAACGAGTTGTCCCTATGTTTGCCTGATTGCGGGCATGTGGGGACTGAATGCTGGTTTTCTGAATCCTGTGGACGTCCCTTACTTGAATGTCCGTAGATACCTGTGTCACCCGAGCTGAACGCTTATTCGTAGAATGACTAAAAGGAGATATAGATGAACAAAATTTTTCTGCCCGTCCTGTTAACCCTGATTCTTTCGGCATGTGGTACGACAACCGGCACGCAGGCTACGGTTGAAGATCGCACCGGTGGCACGACCGGCACCTCTGCCACGGGCACTGAAACAACGGGCCTGGGCAACGCAGGGGTGTCAGGCACTTCGGCGGAAGGCAAGCAAGGCAGTTACACGGGCGATCCACGCAAAAACCCGGCCAGTCCCCTGTCAACTCGCAGCATATTTTTCGACTTCGACAGCTTTGTGGTGAAGCCTGAATACCGCCCTGTGCTCGAAGCCCATGCAGGCTATCTGATGGCGAAGCGCGATTCTCGCGTGATCCTGCAGGGCAATGCCGATGAACGCGGTAGCCGTGAATACAACCTGGCGCTGGGTCAAAAGCGTGCCGAGGCTGTCCGCAAGGCTTTGGCCGTGCTGGGCGTGAGCGATGCGCAAATGGAAGCCGTGAGTTTTGGCGAAGAAAAACCGCGTAATGAAGGCGATACCGAAGAGGCTTACGCCCAGAATCGCCGCACGGATGTAGTGTACGGCGACGAGTAATGCGTTTGATGCGGCGTAATGTTTTATCTCTGGTCGTTGCGCTTGCGCTGATTCCTTCGGCGCAGGCGTGGGGCCAGTCGATATGGCCCAGCACGAACGAACTCACCCGCAAGGTGGAGGCGCTACAGCAGCTTGTTGATTCGATCAATGCCCGGCTTGGCAAACTGGAAAGTTCGACTCAGCAGAATCAGCAGCTGCTGGGTTTGCTTCAGGAAGTCGAGACGCTTAAATCGGAAGTGGCGAAGTTGCGTGGGCAAGCCGAGGTTCAGGTGCATCAGTTGGACACATTGGGCAAACGCCAAAACGACTTGTACATCGATCTTGATCAACGCATCACGGATTTTGGTAAATCTGGAAAGCCGGCCGGGGTTATCGAGCCTGTTCCTGCCACCAGTCAGCCCGCTACGTCCACTTCAGCCACACCCAAGCCAGATGTGGCGTCTGGTCCGGTCACTGCGCCGAAACCTGATCTCTCGGAGGAATCGCGCGCGTATGAAGCTGCGCTCAGCCTGTTTCGGGATGCCAATTACGCAGGCGCCATCGCCAGCTTCAGGGGATTCCTCAAGGCTTATCCGGACGGTGAGCTTGCATCCAATGCGCAGTACTGGATCGGTTATTCCTATTACGCACTGAAGGACTATAAAACTGCGCTGGCACACCAGCAAAAGCTGATAGCAATGTATCCCACCAGCAACAAAGTGCCGGACTCGCTGCTCAATATCGCGACCAACCAGATTGCTATGGATAACCTCGTGGATGCACGCAAGACCCTCGAGGAGTTGGTGGCCAAGTACCCCGACACCAATGCAGCGACCCTGGCTGCCCGTCGTCTTTCCGCACTGAAGTAAGCTTCGTGGTTGAGTCTTCAACGCTCCACCCACAGGGGGCAGGCTGTGGTAGTCAAGACGCTGAAGCCCTAAAGGACTCCGATCCACTACGTGCTGAAGCACGTGCGGAGTCGTATGTGTCAACAACCACGCTCCACCCGCAAGGGGCAGGCCGTGGTTGTAAAGACACTGAAGCCCTAAAGGACTCCGATCCACTACGTGCTGAAGCACGTGCGGAGTCGTATGCGCCAACAACCACGCTCCGTCTGACGGAAGTTTTCCTGTCTTTGCAGGGGGAAACCAGTCGGGCGGGGTTGCCCACCGTGTTTGTTCGATTGACGGGCTGTCCGTTGCGTTGCCGCTGGTGCGATACCACCTACAGTTTTCAGGGTGGAGAGGCCGTCACTTTGACGGCCTTGCTGGCCCGGGTCGCCGAGTATGGCGTGCCAACTGTATGTGTGACCGGTGGCGAGCCGCTGGCGCAAAAGAATTGCCTGCCGTTTCTGGCTGCGTTGTGTGATGCCGGTTACTCGGTTTCACTCGAAACCAGCGGGGCACTGGATGTGAGTCAGGTCGATGCGCGGGTATCGCGCGTCATCGATATTAAACCGCCCGGATCGGGTGAAGAAGCGCGCAACCGCTGGGAAAACATCGCCCACCTCACGCCACATGACGAAATCAAGTTTGTGCTGGCCAGTCGCGCTGATTACGATTGGGCACGAGAGGTGATGAACGCGCAAAAGTTGTCTCAGGCGTGCCCTGTCCTGTTTTCACCAGTACAGGGTGAATTGCCACCGTCGCAACTGGCCGAGTGGGTGATCGCCGACAGGCTGCCGGTGCGCATGCAGGTGCAATTGCACAAAATTCTGTGGGGCAATGCGCCGGGAAAATGAACCAGGTCGCCATCATTCTCCTGTCGGGTGGTCTGGACTCCGCCACGGTTCTGGCCATTGCGCGCAAAGCCGGGTATGCCTGCCACGCACTGAGCCTGGATTATGGCCAGCGGCACAATGCCGAACTGGCCGCCGCCGCGCGCGTCGCGCAAAGCCTGGGTGCGGTGGAGCATCGGGTGATCAAGCTGGGTTTGGGGGATTTCGGTGGGTCGGCTTTGACTGATTCATCGATTGCGGTGCCGGAAGCCCCAGCCGAAGGCATCCCCGTAACCTATGTTCCGGCGCGCAATACCGTCATGTTGTCGCTGGCGCTTGCCTGGGCCGAGGTGCTAGGTGCGCGTGACCTATTCATCGGCGTCAATGCCGTCGATTATTCGGGTTATCCTGACTGCCGGCCTGAATTCATCGCTGCTTTTGAGCAGATGGCCAATCTGGCCACCCGTGCCGGGGTTGAAGGCAAAAGACTGCGGATACATGCGCCACTCCAGCATTGGTCCAAGGCACAGATCATTCAGCATGGGATGGCGCTTGGCGTTGACTATGCCCAGACCGTCAGTTGCTACCAAGCTGATGTCGAGGGTCGAGCATGCGGCGTGTGTGATGCCTGCCGCCTGCGCGCGCAAGGGTTTGAGCAGGCAGGGGTGGCGGACATCACGGTATATAAGAAAAACAGAATGTAGTTTTTGCCTATTTGATTCAGCCCATGCTTGGGGAATAATCGCCGGTCCGGATGCAAAGCAGTAACCCAATAGCAGCAACCAAATAATAGTCAATTCAGGAGAGATTCACATGGAAGGAATCGATTTAATCAGCCAGGCATTAACGGCCATGGGCTGGGACGCTAGCGACGCCAACGTCAAAACACGCACTGTCGCGTGGATGGGATTCATCCTGGCCTTTATTTTTGGCTACGTGGGCAACAAAACCCAGTTCTGCACCATGGGCGCCGTGTCCGACATCGTCAACATGAGCCACTGGGACCGCATGCGCGCCTGGCTTCTGGCCATCGCCATCGCCACCATGGGAACCAGCCTGCTGGCCTATACCGGTGATTTCGACGCATCCAAGACGATTTACACCGGGTCCAACTTCTACTGGCTGGCCGCACTGGTCGGTGGCCTGACTTTCGGTGTCGGCATGACGCTGGCCGGGGGCTGTGGTCAGCGCACGCTGGTGCGTCTGGGTGGCGGCAATCTCAAATCCGTCGTCGTGTTCCTGTTCCTGGGCTATGCGGCCCTGGTGACCTTGTCCGGTATTTTTGGTGCATTCCGTGTCGACGTCCTGCAGGCAAGTGCCGTAACCATACATCTGGAGGGCATGCAGACACTGCCTGCCCTGCTGGGTATGGCCACGCCCCAGGGCATCCTGATGATCGGAATGGCCGTGGGTGCGGCATTGCTGGTGTTTGTTTTCATGAACAAGGAATTCCGGGGCAGCTTCGATAACATCCTGGCCGGTGTGGTGATCGGCCTGATCGTGGTGGCGGGCTGGTACGTCACCGGTCGCTTTGGTTTCGGCATGGACCCCGATACGCTGGAAGATGTCTACCTGGGCACCAACTCGCACCTGGCCGAATCCATGACCTTTGTTGCGCCGTTGGGTTACACCATGAACCTGTGGGCCTACTGGACCGACAATTCAACCATCGTCACCTTTGGCATAGGCAGTGTGTTTGGTGTGGTTATCGGTGCTTTTGTCTACGGTGTCGTGCACAAAACCTTCCGCTGGGAATCGTTCAACTCCCCGCAGGACATGTTTCGCCACATTATCGGCGCCACCCTGATGGGTTTTGGCGGCGTCACCGGGATGGGCTGTACCATCGGACAGGGGGTGACCGGCATGTCAACCCTTGCCGTGTCATCGGCCATCGTTCTGGTCTCCATCATTGCCGGAGCCGCCATCACCATGAAAATTCAACTTTACCTGATGATGCGCGAAGCCTGAGGACTCCCCTGGCATCGAGCCGATCGATGTGCCGATGGCGAATCTTGATCTTCATCGGCATGCCATATGATGGCCGTTAACGAGAAAGGCGGGTTTCCGCCTTTTTTGTTGCTGAACAGAATGTTGAAATTGATATTTGGGCAATGTGTTTTGCAGTGTGGGTGTAAAAAACCCTCCGCGCCACGCCAAAAAGCCAACATAGCACTTTACCCCGGCATGCGGCATCGGCTATAATCTTGCGCTTTCGTGGATTCGGTTTCGGCCTGCTCCACGGGTCGGTAGCTCAGCCGGTAGAGCAGTGGACTTTTAATCCATTGGTCGCGAGTTCGAATCTCGCCCGACCCACCAACAATGAAAAAAGCCACGGTTTCCGTGGCTTTTTTCATTGTTGCGGCAATAGCGATGGGGAATATCGTGGTCTCATTAATCCTTCCAACCGACGGGCGTCATCCACAGATTCGATGGTAGGTCCTATTTAATCGGCATTTTTCTCCCACCATTTACCCTTTTGTTTTTACGCTGCGGAATGATCTTTAAGCCAGTCGCGCAGCGCCGCATTCATACGCGTTTGCCAACCTGGACCGGCTGCGCGGAAGGCCGCCAGCACATCATTGTCGAAGCGGATAGCGACCTGCTCCTTGTTGCCACTGCCCGCTGGGCGCCCGCGCTGCTTGCGATAGGCATCAACCCCTGCGCGTAGCTCCTCTTCCGTAGCCGGGCGGTCGTCCTCATCCTGGCCATTCCAGACAAAACTTTTCTCTGGCGGAACAGCACGCACTGCCGCGAGAACTTCCTTACGGCTCATTACATTCGTTTTCGAGCCAGCCATCGTAAACCTCTCTTTCGTTGTCACTTGCATGACGGAAACTGATGATGCGGACTGCGCTGTCACGCTCGGCATGAATTACCGTCAGCACAGCCAGAACACCAAGCGCATAGGAAATTGACTGAACCCGGGCTTCATCGCCGCGTAAAACCGGGACGTCCAGGCGGAAGCGCGAATCGATTACCTCTCCGGCATCCGCAAAATCAAGACCATGTTTAGCAATATTCGCCAGCCGCTTGCCTTCGTCCCAAATCAGTCGTGTCCCCATCGGATAACTGTAGATGCGTTAATTTATAACGTCAATGATTATTTGTATATGCGTAAAATACTCTCAGGAGCACTATCTGCCCGCGCCGGATTTATCTCGATGTAGCGCAGCGCTAAATATCGTCTGTTTGTCTGCTGTTTGTCTGCCGTTGTTCCAGTCGCTAGCGCATGGCCGCTCGCGCCGCATCGGCCAGAAAGCCGGAGCGGGAAGCCCCATGCGCCTTCGCGTAGGAATCAATTTTAACCAGCAAACGGGCGGGCAGCGTAATATTGACCTTCTCTGCGCGCCCCTCAAAACGTGCAAGATCAACCTCCACTGCCGCCCACACGCCATCGGCAAAATCTGCATTGGCGCGATGCTCGGCAATGGCATGGGCAACCGGAATATCCATCCCCTCTTCAACCAGGCCTTCCAGATGCAGATCAATCGCCTCCAACACGGAATCCAGTGCCGCGTCGAAGGTATCGCCGGACGAAAAGCAGCCGGGCAAATCAGGCACTGTTACGCCGTAGCGAACGCCATCATCAGAATGCAAAACCACGGGGAAACGCATGATGCTCTCCTATTTCCAACCCGCCTGTTTACGAATGCTGTGCAGCGTTCCGGCGGGAATGTCGCTGTCAGGATGCTTGACCGTCACCAAGGTTTGCTCAAATGCTTGAATTGATGGTGCGAACCCTTAACCCGCGCCAAAAACCAGCCTTCCGCTTCCAGTTGCTTGATGATTTGCTTACTATTCATGGTGGTTATAATAACCATCAAACAAGTGAAGTCAATCCCAAGGCAAAAGGCAAGGCCTGCTGTCTTCATGTCTTCATAGTGATAGTGCTTGACCTCTTCTTGTGCCGGATATGGTGTCTGAGAATCATCTAGCCGACCTCCCACCGCTGTGAGGCGAAGGTCGTGCTCCATGCCTTGGGTGACAAAAAACGTCACAACCCGTCCATAAACGGCGGCGGGATCAAGCATTCATCCCGGCAGGACGTGTAAGACCGCGTCAAAAATTGAAATTTACATTTGCCAGGAGTAAGCATTGGCGCGTGTTTTCAGTCGATTTCTGAATAATTTGGGTGTCAGGCTCTAAAGTTGGCACAGCCCCTGCACGTTAATGTGCCAGACACGGGAGGCTCGTGTTCCAAATTTGCCCAACCAAAGGAGATTTAAAATGCGTAAAGTACAACAAGGTTTTACTTTGATCGAACTGATGATCGTTGTGGCGATTATTGGTATTTTGGCTGCGATTGCGATTCCGCAGTATCAAGATTATGTGACTCGATCCAAGTGGGCTGGAAACTTTTCCTCTATTGCGCCTGTCAAGCTGGCTATTGCTGAGTGTTTGCAGAACCAGAGTTCAACAATTGCAAGCTGCGACACGCTAGCTGAATTGACGACTAATACGGGTTATGCGGCACTACCGACAGCTTCTGGGAACCTGGCTTCTGTCACAATCACATCTGGCACGGCAGCCGTTGTCGTCACAGGTACAAGTGCAGTGAGTTCTTGCGTTGTAACCTTTACGCCTGATGTGACGGATCCGAACAAGATTGTGTGGGCCCCGGTCACTTCAGGTACAGGCTGCACCAAGTCCAAAACTGGTGTCTGATAGAGTAGCGTAATTAATTAGGGGTCAGACCCTAATTAGCCACCCAAGCCCCTCCTCGGAGGGGCTTTTTTTAGGTCATAAATGGGGAGGCATAAAAACATATGCCATAAATGGGGTCAGACACGATATTTGTCCTATATTGTGCCATAAATGGGGTCAGACACGATATTTGTCCTATATTGAGATTGTTTCCGATCCTTTCCGGTGAGCAACCATGGCGCGACTTCCCCGTTACGTTATTCCAGGCCAGCCGCAGCACATCATTCAGCGCGGCAACAATCGGCAGACGATATTTGCGGCCGAGGCGGATTACCAGTTCTTTCGTGATGCGCTGGTGGAGGCTGCGGCCAAATACGGGCTGGCGATTCATGCCTATGTGTGGATGACGAATCACATTCACTTGTTGGCGACGCCTGAGTTCGAAGATAGCATCGGCAAGACGTTCCAGTCGGTGGGGCGGCGTTATGTGCAGTATTTCAATTACACCTATAAGCGCAGCGGGACGCTGTGGGAGGGGCGCTACCGGGCAACGGTGGTGGACAGTGAGCGTTATCTGCTGACCCTGATGCGCTATATCGAGTTGAATCCGTTGCGGGCCGGCATGGTGGCCGCGCCGCAGGATTATCCATGGTCGAGTTATCGGCGCAATGCGCTGGGCGAGAATGGGCCGAATGCGGACTGGCTGACGCCGCACGAGGAATACACACGATTGGGGCTGGATGACTTGGCCAGGCAAGAGGCTTATCGGGTGCTATTCGTTTCGGCGATCGATCAGGGGGATCTGGCGGAAATCCGTGACTGTACGCATAAGGGCTGGGCGTTGGGCAGCGAGCGTTTCAGAGATGCGATTGAAGCGTTGGGGCAGAGGCGGGCGGTGTCGAAGGGGGTTGGGAGACCGAGGAAGCGGGAGGAAAATGGTGTCTGACCCCATTTCCCTGTTACCCCATTTCCCTGACCCCATTTCCCCATTTTCCAAAACAAAATGGGGTCAAACAAAATGGGGTCAGACACCATTTTGACCTTTGACCCCATTTTGACCATTTTGACCCGGTCAGCGATAAACCTCGCGCCGGTTACCGAGACGTACCACGGTGATCAGTATTTTTGCGTCTTTGATCTGGCAGACGAGGCGCCAATCGCCTACACGATATTTCCAGAACTCCCCCAGTTCGCTACCCCTCAACGCCTGCCCGATGCTTCTGGGATCGTCCAGGGAGGCCAGGCGCTCGTGCATAAAGCTGAGCAATCGCTTGGCGACAGGCTTGTCCAGTTTGGCGAGGTGTTTTTCAGCAGTTTCGGAAAGCTCAATCTGCCAGGCCAAGTCGTGCCTCCACTTCCTCTAGGGGGTGGGTGCGCTCCTCGCCGCTGTCCAGGCGACGTACGATCTGTTCAGCGAGGTAGAGGTCTTCCATGTCTTCCAGGTATTCCAGAATGGCTTCACGGGCATAAAAGGTCTTGCTGCGTCCCGTACGCTTTGCAAGATTATCCAGCCTGGCTTCGATGTCTTCCGGCAAGCGAATCGCTAACATGGTGTGTTCCTTAAAAAGTGCGGCTATACAAGTATAGCGTAAATGCCATTTGGGTCAGACACTCGCCGAAAAATAGGAGGAAAATGGTGTGACCCCATTTCCCGCGCATTTCTCCGTTTTTGCCGCTTTTGTTATTCGGTCGCTTTTAAGGTCTTTTGTATTGTTTCATGGGCAAAGCCCCTGCTTTGCAGAAAGCGCATCTGCCTGGCTTTCTCGGCAGCATCGGCTGGTGCCGCGCCGAATTTCTTCTGCCACACTGCGCGCGCGCGATCGAGTTCGCTGTCGTGGTTGTCGCTCAATACCGATTCGATGATGCTGTCGCTTACGCCGCGTTGCCTCAAGTCATAGGCAAGCTTGATGCTGCCCGCCCGTGCGCGGTGATCTGCAACGTAGCTTTCAGCAAATCGCTGGTCGGAAAGCCAGTTTTTTGCTTCAAACGCATCCAGCAATATGGCAATCTCTTCGCGGGCAAACCCGGCTGTCTCGAGCTTGCGCGTGAGTTCGGCGCGGCTGTGTTCGCGCCGCGCCAACAGGCGCAGGGCGCGTTCACGCAGGTCTGCTGGATCAGGCGTCGGCTTCACTTTCGGCACTGCTGGAGGGGTTGACGCCGACGGCGGCGCGGACTTTGGCTTCGATTTCCCTGGCAATTTCCGGATGCTCTTTCAGGTATTCGCGCGCGTTGTCTTTACCCTGGCCGATCTTTTCGCCGTTGTAGGCGTACCAGGCACCGGATTTGTCGACGAGCTTGTGGAGGACGCCGAGTTCGATGATTTCACCTTCGCGTGAAATGCCCTGGCCGTACAAAATATCGAAGAAGGCTTCCTTGAATGGGGGCGAGACCTTGTTTTTGACGACTTTGACCTTGGTTTCGTTGCCGATGATTTCGTCGCCTTTCTTGATCGCGCCGATGCGGCGGATGTCGAGGCGGACGGAGGCGTAGAACTTGAGCGCGTTGCCGCCGGTGGTGGTTTCGGGGCTGCCGAACATGACACCGATTTTCATGCGGATCTGGTTGATGAAGATGACCAGGGTGTTGGTGCGCTTGATGTTGGCAGTGAGCTTGCGCAACGCCTGACTCATCAGACGGGCTTGCAGGCCCATGTGCGAGTCGCCCATTTCGCCTTCGATTTCGGCCTTGGGGGTGAGGGCGGCGACGGAGTCGATGACGACCACATCGACCGACCCTGAGCGCACCAGCATGTCGGCGATTTCCAGTGCCTGCTCGCCGGTGTCGGGCTGCGAGACCAGCAGGTTGTCGACGTCGACGCCGAGTTTCTTGGCGTAGGACGGGTCGAGTGCGTGTTCAGCGTCGATGAACGCGGCAGTGCCGCCGATTTTCTGCATCTCGGCGATGACTTGTAGGGTGAGGGTGGTTTTGCCGGAGGATTCCGGGCCGTAGATTTCAACGACCCGGCCGCGCGGCAGGCCGCCGATGCCCAGCGCGATGTCGAGCCCCAGCGAGCCGGTGGAGATGGATTGAATGTCGCGCGAGACATCGTGATCGCCCAGACGCATGACCGAGCCCTTGCCGAACTGCTTTTCAATCTGACCCAGCGCGGCGCTCAGGGCCTTCATCTTGTCTTCTGCCAATAGGGTGGGGGATGCCATGGTGTCTCTCTCCTGTGTTGGTTGGGTGTTTCGTTTGCGGGCAAGCGCGGCGGCTCACCATGGACGCAATTTAGGCCATACATTTGAATGTGTCAATACAAAATATCACCTACATAGTAAATATTAAGTAATTGTTTGTATCGGGCCGGCATCCCCCTATAATTTCCAGTGATAAGAGTCCACTCGGAGCGGGGAGATGATTACAAAAGAGAAAATGCGCCTGGATGTGAAATGGGCGACGCAGCAACGGTTGCACTACATCGAGGTGATGGCCTGGTATACCGGCGTCGTGACGCGGAGCGATGTGGCGCGGGCCTTTGGGTTGTCTGACCCAGCGGCGACCAAGGACCTCAAGCTTTACAGCGATCTGGCGCCCGGCAATCTGGTTTATAACCACAGTGTGTTTGGTTTTGTGCCGGGCAGCGGGTTTTGCGCGATCTTTGCCGATCTCACGCCGGCAGCCGTGCTGCCCGTCATCGCGGCCAACCTGGCGGTGGCGAGCGGCCCCTACGGTACGGAACTGATTTATGGTCTGCCGACTGCGGCTTTGCCGCTGCCAGTTCGGTTGCCCAGCCAACAGACCTTGGCGCAGATCACGCGTGCCATTTATGGTCACCGCAAGCTGCGTGTGACTTACCGTTCCCTGTCGGACCCGGACAAGCAGGCCGAGCGTATCCTCGAGCCACATAGTCTGGTCAATACCGGTATCCGCTGGCATGTTCGCGCCTACAGCGAAGACAGCTGCG
Source organism: Thiobacillus sp. (assembly GCA_031426895.1). Classification (GTDB taxonomy): domain Bacteria; phylum Pseudomonadota; class Gammaproteobacteria; order Burkholderiales; family Thiobacillaceae; genus Thiobacillus. The sequence continues at coordinate 235,027 of JASJPE010000010.1, forward strand.
ACTTCCGTGATTTTGTGTTGTCGCGGATTACCGAGGCCGAATGCCTGGAAGCATCGGCTGAATCCAGTGTGCAATACGACGATGACTGGGTGGAAAGCGTGTGCCTGGAATTAGCCCCGCACCGCGGCCTGGACGCGCTCAAACGCGAAAGTCTGCTGCTGGATTATGGCGCGACGGGGGAAGTGATAGAAGTCAATGTGCGGCGCGCTTTGCTGGGCTATGTGTTGCAACGCTTGAGCGTGGACACCACGCTGGATCACTCGATGAACCCGAATGCCTACCAGTTGATGTTGCTGAATCGGGACGAAATCGAGCCGTTTGCAACCTGGGCGTTCAATTAGATTTTTTAAGCTGCAAGTTACAAGATTCAAGTTACAAGGGGAGGGAGGCCCAGGCGGTTCCTTATTAACTTGCAACTTGAATCTTGTAACTAAGCCAACAGGTCGATCAAGCCGCGCAAGGCCGCGGCCACCGCACGCGAGCGGATTTCATCGCGGTCGCCGCCGAGGCGGCAGGTGGATGACATCAGCGTGCCGTCTGTCAGTGCCCAGCCGTAGCAGACCAGGCCAACCGGCTTTTGCGGGGTACCGCCGCTGGGGCCGGCAATGCCGGAAATGGCAAGCGCGGCTTGTGCGTGGCTATGGGCCAGCGCGCCCGCGGCCATGGCGCTGGCGGTTTCTTCCGAGACTGCGCCGTGCGCTTCGATTGTTTCGGCGGACACGTCGAGCATTTCGATCTTGGCGTCGTTGGCATAGGTGATGAAGCCGCGCTCGTACCAACTTGAACTACCTGGCTGTGCAGTGACCAGTTGCCCGACCCAGCCGCCGGTGCAGGATTCGGCGGTGGCCAGCATCCAGCCACGGGCTTTCAGTCTGTCACCTAGTACGGTTGCCAGTTGGTTCAGTTCTTCGTCGCTTACACGAGCCATTGCAGTCCCTTGATGATGGCGATGGCATACGCAGCCGCCAGAAGATCGTCGAACATGACGCCGAAGCCGTTCTTCATCCGGGCATCGGCGATGCGGATCGGCCAGGGTTTCAGGATATCAAACAGGCGAAACAAGCCAAATGCCAGCGCGATCCATAGCCAGTCTGCTGGCGTAAACAGCAACACCAGCGCAAACGCGACTATTTCATCCCACACCATGCCGCCGTGATCGGCCACGCCCAGCGCGCGACCGGTGCGGCCACAGGCCCACACGCCGAGCAGGAAGGTGGCTATCAGCAGAATGATCTGGTTGGGCAGATCGGATGCGATGGCGACGATCAGCCAGAACAGTGGCAGCCCCAGCAGTGTACCGACCGTACCGGGCGCTTTGGGCGCCAAGCCGCTACCGAACCCAAAGGCGATCAGGTGCGCAGGATGCGCGAACAGGAATTTAAGACTGGGCTGCAAAGTGGTCATACCCTGTTTGGTCGATCGAGAGCGCCTGACCGTTTATATCCAGCACGGTGAGGCCGGATTCGGCGCTGATGCGGCCGATGCAGGTGACGGCCACGTCAGCATCTGCAGCCGCAGCCAACACAGCGTCCCGTTTGGACTGTGGTGCGGTAAAGCACAGTTCGTAATCATCGCCGCCTGCCAGTACACCGTTGCGTGCCACGGCTTCATGCAGGTATTTCTGCACCACCGGCAGCGTCGGCAGGGTGGCAAATTCGAGGGTTGCGCCCACGCTGGAGCGTTCCAGAATATGCCCGAGATCGCCCAGCAGGCCGTCTGAAATATCGATGGCACTGTGGGCGATGCCGCGCAACGCAATGCCAAGCTCTACTCGCGGCATCGGCAGGTAAAGTGCGGGTAAAACCCTGGCCGCATCGACCTGTTCCATGAACAAGCGTCCCTGACGATACGCCAGCGCCATGGCCGCTGAACCGAGCACACCCGATACCCAGACATCATCGCCAGCCTGCGCGCCGTCGCGACGCAGTGCCTGGCCGGGCGGCACTTCGCCCATTACCGTGATGCTGATGGTGAGGGCGCCACGGGTGGTGTCGCCGCCCACCAGTTCAATGCCATGCAGGTCGGCCATGCGAAAAAAGCCGCGTGCAAACGCGGTGAGCCAGGCGTCGTCGGCTTCGGGCAGCGCAATTGATAAAGTTGCCCAGCGGGGCGTGGCGCCCATCGCGGCGAGGTCCGATAAATTGACCGCCAGCGATTTGTGACCGATGCTGGCGGGACTATCCTGCGGCGAAAAGTGGCGGCCTTCGAGCAGCATGTCGCTGGAGACCGCGAGTTGCATGCCGGGCGTGGGCGCCAGCAGCGCGCAGTCATCGCCCACACCCAGTACCGCACCTGGTGTTTCGCGGGTGAAGTGTTTGGCGATGAGATCGAATTCCATGGTGTGCAAGGTTCAGGTAGCCAGGCGATGGGTGTGCCAACGCACAAACGCCTTACTTGACGGCCTGGTCCTTGACCTGTTTGGCATGCGCAATTTCGACTGCACGCACGTCCTGCGCCAGCTTGTCGAGCACGCCATTGATGTATTTGTGGCCGTCGGTGCCGCCGAACTTTTTCGCCAGTTCAACGCCCTCGTTGATGGCGACGCGCCAGGGCACGTCGGGGCAACTCACCAACTCATAGGTGCCGATGAGCAGAATGCCGCGTTCGATGGGCGAGAGTTCGGCCACGGGGCGATCAAGGCAGGGCGCCAGACGGGTGCTCAACAGGTCCACGTCCTTGATCACGCCATACAGCAGCGTGCGGAAATAAGCTTCGTCGACACGCTTGAACTGTTCGTCCTCCTTGAGGTTGGCGGCAATCAGCGTGATGTCCGCACCTCCCACCAGCCAGGCATAGACGCCTTGCAGGGTGAATTCGCGGGCGACTTTGCGGGAACCGGCCATTTAGCGTAAACCTCGCGTAGCGAGACTAAATCCCCCTCTCCCTCTGGGGGAGGGCGGGGTGGGGGAAACTGTCATGGTGAGTTTCATCATTAAGGGTGGGGTGCTCGTCATGACAGTTAGAGACGCTTCAACAGATTGGCCATTTCCACCGCCACGCGTGCAGCATCGCGACCCTTTTCGGCCATGCGCGCATGGGCCTGCTCTTCGGTATCGACCGTCAGGATGGCGTTGGCGATCGGCATGCCGGTTTCCAGTTGCACATCGAGAATGCCGCGCGACGATTCATTCGACACCACTTCAAAGTGATAAGTGTCGCCGCGCACCACGGCGCCGAGTGCGACCAGCGCATCAAACTTGCCGGACTGCGCCATTTTCTGCAGCACCAGCGGATGCTCCAGTGCGCCAGGCACGTCAACCAGCAGCACATCGTCCTTGGCCACACCGAGGCGAGCCAGTTCGATTTCGCAGGCGGACAGCAGGCCTTCGCAAATGTCCTTGTTGAAGCGGCTCATGACGATGCCGATTTTGAGCCCCGCGCCCTGATAGACCGGGTCGAGTTCAGAAATGGTGCTGCTGGTTCCCATGATGCTTACCTCAAAATTGGTTAGGCTTTTTCAGAATAGCCGGTGACTTCCAGCCCGAAACCATCCATGGCGGGCATCTTGCGCGGGCTGGCCAGCAGCTTCATTTTGCCGACGCCGAGGTCGCGCAGGATTTGTGCGCCGATGCCGTAGTCGCGCAGGTCATATTTCTGGCTGGCTACGGGTGCCGGGTTGATGCGTTGCAGCAATGCGTCCGCAGTTTCCGGACGATGCAGCAATACGATGATGCCGCACTGCGATTCGGCGATGCGCTCCATCGCGCCCAGGATCGGCCAGGAATGTCCGCCGCCGGTGACATCGAGAAAGTCCATCACCGAGAGGGGTTCGTGCACGCGCACCAGGGTTTCCCTGTCGGCCAGGATTTCGCCCTTGACCAGCGCCAGATGGGTTTCCCTGGCGCAGGTGTCGCGGTAGGCCACCAGACGGAATGCGCCGTATACCGTCTGGATCAGCCGGTCGGCGACACGTTCGACCAGGCTCTCGGTCTGGTTGCGGTAATGGATCAGGTCGGCAATGGCACCGATTTTCAGTCCGTGTTCCTGCGCGAACGGAATCAGGTCGGGCAGTCGCGCCATGGAACCGTCGTCCTTGAGGATTTCGCAGATCACCGACGCGGGTTCCAGCCCGGCCAGTCCGGCCAGATCACAACCGGCTTCGGTGTGCCCTGCGCGCATCAGTACGCCGCCGGGCTGGGCGCGCAGCGGGAAAATGTGGCCAGGTTGAACGATGTCGGTAGGCAGCGCGGCTTTTTTCACTGCAGCCAGAATGGTAACGGCACGGTCGCCGGCAGAAATGCCGGTGGTCACCCCTTCGGCCGCTTCGATCGAGGCGGTAAACGCGGTGCTGTGCTGCGCCTGGTTGTTGTCCACCATCTGCTTCAAACCCAACTGGCGACACCGGTCATCGGTCAGGGTCAGGCAGATCAGGCCGCGTCCGTACTTGGCCATGAAATTGATCGCGTCCGGCGTGACGTGCTCGGCGGCCATCACTAGGTCGCCCTCGTTTTCGCGGTCTTCCTCGTCGACCAGCACGACCATGCGGCCGGCCTTGAGTTCTTCAATAATTTCGGTGGTGGAAGCGAGGCTCATCAGTCTTGGTCCTGTTTAATCTTTGTCCGTGGCGTGGGTGAATTGCGTCATGCGTTCAACATAGCGCGCGATCATGTCGACTTCCAGATTGACGCGGGCGCCGGCTTGCAGATGCTTGAGGGTGGTTTGGTCCAGCGTGTGCGGAATCAGGTTCAGCGCAAAGCGTGCGCCCTCCACCTGGTTGACCGTCAGCGATACGCCGTTCACCGTGATCGAGCCCTTGCGGATGATGTAGCGCGCAAGTTCATGTGGCGCGTCGATTTCCAGCAGGTGCGATTCGCCCACCGGGACAAAACGGTGCACCGTGCCGACGCCATCAACATGCCCTGACACCAGATGCCCGCCCAGTCGATCCGCTAAGCGTAATGCCTTTTCCAGATTGACCTCGGCGCCCGGCGCGAAGCCTTCGGTGACGCGCAGGGTTTCGGCGGAAACATCAACGGTAAAGCTGTCGGATGTCAGCGCCACGGCAGTCAGACACACGCCGTTGACCGCGATGCTGTCGCCCAGCGCGACGTCCGAGAAGTCCAGTCCGCCGCCGCTGATGGCCATGCGTGCGTCCGCGCCGCGCGCGTCGTATTCGTGGATGCGACCGATGGATTGAATGATGCCGGTGAACATGGGTGGTGAGGGCTGCTAGTAAGACCCGCCATTGTAGGCGTTTAGGCCCGGAGGGAGAACCACCCGCAAGGATTAGACCGTGTTTGCAAGACATCAACGCGACAAAACCGCGCTCCCTCGGCGGGTCGGCAAGTACAGACTGACTAGCGTCAATATGAAGATAAGCAGGTCCTTAATTTGATACAATAAAAAGCTATGAGGATAGAAATAGCGGTATGACGACGCCCAGATCATTTGCCATTCGAGGCCGGAGCCTGTTGCCCATTGTGCAGGGCGGCATGGGCGTGGGTATTTCCGCGCATCGGTTGGCGGGAACCGTGGCGCATGCCGGCGCAGTTGGCACGATTGCGAGTATCGACCTGCGCCACCACCATGACGATCTGTCGGAGCAGGCCAGGCATTGCCGTGACAAGGACGAGCTCAACCGGCTCAATCTCATCGGACTCGACCGCGAAGTCAAGGCGGCACTCGAACTTGCGGCGGGTAACGGGCTGGTGGCGGTTAACGTGATGAAAGCGGTCACCGAGCATCCGGCGCTGGTACGGCAGGCCTGCGCCTCAGGGGCACAGGCCATTGTGATGGGGGCGGGGTTGCCGCTTGATCTGCCTGAAATGACCGAAGGCTATCCCGATGTGGCGCTGATTCCGATTCTGTCTGATTCGCGCGGCGTCGCTATCGTGCTCAAGAAATGGTCGCGCAAGGGGTGTCTGCCGGATGCTATCGTGATCGAACATCCTTTGTACGCGGGCGGCCACCTCGGCGCGCCCAATCCGGCTGAACTGGCCAACCAGCGCTTCAACTTCGCCGAAGTGCTGCCCGGTATCTTCAAGGTGTTCGACGACATGGGGCTTGCGCGCGAGCAGATTCCTATCATTGTCGGCGGCGGCATCAACACGCACGAAAAGTTACTGGATACGCTGGCGCTGGGGGCGAGTGCCGTGCAGGTTGGCACACCGTTCGCTGTCACCGAAGAGGGCGATGCCCATCCTAATTTCAAGCATGTACTGGCCGACGCCAAGCCCGAGGATATCGTCACCTTCATGAGTGTGGCCGGCTTGCCGGCGCGTGCGGTGAATACGCCGTGGCTGGCCAATTACATGAAGCGCGAAGCCAAGCTGCAGGCGGTGGCCAAAGCCGATCCCAAGCGCTGCGCCATTGGCCTGCATTGCCTGACGCAATGCGGCTTGCGTGACGGCATCGCAAAGGCCGGGCAGTTCTGCATTGATTCGCAGCTGGTTGCGGCACTCAAGGGCGAGATCAGCAAGGGGCTGTTCTTCCGCGGCAGCGAGAGCCTGCCATTCGGCAGCGCGATCCGCTCAGTGCAGGAGCTGATCGACTACCTGCTTACCGGGGTGAAGCCCGGGCTGTCCGGGGTAGCGGCGTGAGCGCACTCGCCGACCGTGTCCACACCTTTGGCCGCGCCATGCTGGAGCGGCATGGCGAGCGGGTACACAAGATCGCGCTTGACGCCGGCTTCACCTGCCCCAATCGGGATGGCAGCAAGGGCATCGGTGGCTGCACCTTCTGCAACAACAAATCGTTTGCGCCGGGCACGCGCGACTCGGTGTCGCTCGCTGCGCAGTTTGACCGTGCACGCGGACGCATTGCGCAAGGCACCGGCGCGCGTCGCTTCATCGCCTATTTTCAGGCGTATACCAACACCTATGCCCATGTCGATGAACTGCGCGCGCTGTATGACGATGCGCTGGCAGCGCCCGACGTGATGGGCTTGTCGATCGGTACCCGCCCCGACTGCGTGCCGCCGCCGGTGCTGGATCTGCTGGCTGAATACCGCGAGCGCGGTCACGAAGTGTGGCTGGAACTGGGGCTGCAGTCGTCGTTTGACGACACGCTGGCGCGCGTGAACCGTGGCCATGGTTTTGCCGAATACGAAACGGCGACCCGCGCGGCGCGTGCGCGTGGCATCCCGGTATGTTGCCACCTGATCGTCGGCCTGCCGGGTGAGGACGAGTCCCATAGTCACACCAGCCTCGATCGTGTGCTCAAGGTGGGCGTCGATGGCCTCAAGTTGCACCCGCTGCATGTAGTGAAGCACACCAAACTGGCCATCGAATGGAAGCGCGGTGAATATGAACCGCTTACCGAAGTGGAATATGCGCGCATCGCGGCCGACCTGATCGAGCGCACGCCGTGGGACGTGGTGTTTCATCGTGTCACCGGCACCGCATCGCCCGACATTCTGCTGGCGCCCGCCTGGTGCGCGAAGAAATGGGATGTGTTGAACGGCATCGCAAACGAGCTGGAACGGCGTGGCAGCCGGCAGGGCACGCGCGCGGGCCAGCCATGGAAGGGAGAATTACATGCCGCTTGATCTGGTTTGTCCGGCGGGCAGTCTGATGTCGTTGAAAGCCGCCATCGACAATGGTGCTGATGCGGTTTACATGGGTTTTCGCGACAACACCAACGCGCGCGCTTTCCCCGGTCTCAATTTCGACGAGGCGCAGGCCGCCGAGGGGCTGCGCTATGCGCATGACCGCGGCCGCCGCGTGCTGCTCGCGCTCAACACGTACCCGCAGGCCGATACCTGGGCTCGCTGGACGGGCGCAATTGACCGTGCCGCAAAACTCGGCATGGATGCGGTGATTCTGGCCGACGCCGGGCTGATGCGCTACGCGGTCAAACAGCATCCGACTCTGCGACTGCATCTGTCGGTGCAGGGTTCGGCCACCAGCTACGAGGCGGTGAATTTCTACCGCGAACACTTTGGCATCCAGCGTGCCGTGCTGCCGCGCGTGCTGTCGCTGCCGCAGGTGGAAAACGTGGTGAAACACACCGACGTCGAGATCGAGCTGTTTGGCTTTGGCGGCTTGTGTGTGATGGTGGAAGGCCGCTGTCTGTTGTCGTCGTATTGCACCGGTGAATCCCCCAACTCGGCGGGCGTGTGCTCGCCACCGAAAGCGGTGCGCTGGACCGACACGCCGGTTGGACTGGAATCGCGTCTCAACGGCGTGTTGCTCGACCGTTACGGCAAGGATGAAAAAGCGGGTTACCCAACGCTGTGCAAGGGGCGCTTTGAAGTCAGCGGCGAAACCTATTACGCGCTCGAGGAACCCACCAGTCTCAACACCCTCGACCTGTTGCCCGAGATGCTGAAGATGGGCATTGCCGCCATCAAGATCGAAGGCCGTCAGCGCAGCCCGGCCTATGTGACGCAGGTGACAAAAGTGTGGCGTGCCGCCATCGATGCTGTGAAGAAGAACGCCGAAGATTTCAAGCCCACACCCGCCTGGCAGGCCGAACTCAACAAACTGTCGGAAGGGCAGAGCCATACGCTCGGCGCTTACCATCGTCCGTGGAAGTGAGTGGTGATACGCCCGCTGCTTTTTCTTGAAACTTGAAACTTGTACCTGATATGAACCTGAGTCTGGGCCCCCTGCTGTACTACTGGTCGCGCGAGGACACACTCGCCTTTTACGCCGAAGCGGCGAACTGGCCAGTGGCACGCGTGTATCTGGGCGAGAGCGTGTGCTCACGTCGTCACCTGCTGCGCCTGCCCGACTGGCTCGCGCTGGCGGAGCAGCTTGCCGCTGCGGGCAAGGATGTGGTGCTTTCCAGTCAGACGTTGATTGAGTCGGAATCCGATCTCAAGGCCTTGCGCCGGATGATTGGAGATGGCCGTTTCCTGGTCGAGGCCAACGAATGGGGCGCGGTACGCCTGTTGTCCGAAGCGGGCGTGCCTTTCGTCGCCGGACATACGCTCAACATCTACAATCCGGAAACGCTCGATGTGCTGGCCGGGCTGGGCGCACAACGCTGGCTGCCGCCGGTGGAAATGTCGCGCGTCGCACTGATGTCGATTCTTGCAGGGGCGCCGGCCGGGATCGAAACCGAAATCTTTGCCTATGGCCGCTTGCCGCTGGCGTATTCCGCGCGCTGCTTCACCGCTCGCCATTACAACCTGCCCAAGGACGATTGCCAGTTCCGCTGTCTTGATCATCCCGACGGAATGCAGTTGTCCACCCGTGAGGGTGAGCCCTTCCTTACGCTCAATGGCATCCAGACGCAGTCTGCCGGTGTATACAATCTGATCGGCGAATTGCCTGCTCTGCGTGAACTCAAAGTGGCCAGCCTGCGCCTGTCGCCGCAGTCGCGTCACATGGGGCGCGTGGTCGAAGTTTTCCAGGCCGCACTGGCGGGGGAGCCGTCGGCCGCCGACGGCCTGGCGCGCATCATGCCCGGCCCGGCGGTTGATGGGTATTGGCATGGTCGCGCCGGGCTGGATCACGTCAATAGCAAACAGGGTACGGAGCAGCCCGCCTGATATGTTGAGATGTCCCCAATGTTGATTACGCGCAGACTGGAATTCGATGCCGGCCACCGCATCCCCCAGCACGCCAGCCAGTGCCGGCATTTGCATGGCCATCGCTACGCGATCGAAATCACCCTGTCAGGCGACATCATCCGCACCGAGGGCGCGGCTGAACAGGGCATGGTGATGGACTTTTCCGATGTCAAAAATATCGCCAATGCGGTGCTGGTCAACCAGTGGGATCATGCGTTCCTGGTGTACCAGGGAGATCATGTCGTGGTCGAATTTCTGGCATCGCTGCCCGAGCACAAGACGGTGGTGCTGCCGGTGGTGCCCACCGCGGAAAATCTTGCTGCTGAAGCCTTCCGCATCCTCGATGCCGCCTATCTCGATACCTACGGCAACCATCTGCGGCTGCAACGGGTACGCTTATACGAAACTCCCAACAACTGGGCTGACGCAGTGCGTTAAAGAGCCGGCCCGATTTTCAGAATGAAGCCATCATGTTGAATCTTGCCTTCCCACCGTCGTTAGCCAATCTGGTCACCCGGCTTCCGGTCACCCCCCCCAGTCTGGCGTTTTCAGTGGTGGCCAACCACCTGCTGTGGCCCGCGCTGAAAACCCTCGACTGGCAACCGCTGGTCGGTCGGTGTTACGCCATTCGTGTCAAAGACCTCGGACTCAGCCTGCGCTTCACCGTCAGCCAGCGCGGATTCGCGCCGGACAGCGGCGTTCCGGATCTCACCGTCAGCGCCACCGCCCGGGATTTCCTGCTGTTGCTCAGCCGCCGCGAAGACCCCGACACCCTGTTCTTCAGCCGTCGCCTGGTGAGCGAAGGGGATACCGAACTAGGCCTCACCGTCAAGAACCTGCTCGACGCCCTCGATCCCGAAGCGATACTGCATCGTCTGCCGTTACCGCTCGCGCGTGCGGCACAACGCATGATGGCGGCGTAGCGGATAGCAGCCTGCCAGGGACAGGTTCACTGTGAAGCCACTCGATTAACCCAGCCTGATTTACACAAGGCTCGGGATACTCTACAGTCCATCGAGCCATGCCCAATTCACCCCTATCCCTTGCGCTGCCTCGCCGTTTATCGGTGAGCATCAAGCTGGGCGGAATATTCCTGGTGCTGGCGACCCTCACCACGGGCAATCTGGTTTTTTCCAATGTGCTGCACGGCCGCATCGAGAACATCGCCGGCCTCATCAACCAGAGCGGGCAACTACGCTATCACTCCCAGAAAATCGCCTTCAATTCGGCCAGTTTTGCGCTGGAGCCGAGCATGGCTGCCAGAGCGGTGGGATTGGAGGTGGAAGCCGAATTTGAAATGCGCTATGCCAGTGTGGCAAACGAGATTGGACACCTGCATCCGCTGATGCGCGGTGCCGGGGACCCTCTGGACCTGTATCTGCAACAGATTGATCAAACCTGGCAGCGCCAGCGCGGGGCCCTGGCGCGCGTGCGTGCGGAGCCGGTGCTGACGGGCCGGTTGTCGGCCCAGCACGAGGTGGCCATCCATGCGCTGCAGTTGCTGGGTCAGACCGATGGTTTGGTGGGCGCGCTGGAAGAAGCTGAACGCTCCGCCCGCCAGCGAGTGAATGTCATCATTTACCTGGTGCTGGCACTGGAAGTCCTGCTCATGCTTGGGGCCTTCTTCTTCGTGCACTCGCGGATCACCCGGCCCATCATCAATCTGACTGGTTTTCTTCGGCGTTTCGCCATCAACAAACAAGTTGCGCACAAGGATTGAGAGACGCTGGACACGTCAGACCGGACCTCGTGCAGCGTTGACGCTGAACCGGTTGGCGACCCCGTTCGAGGGCAGCTTGCCTGGGTGTTGACCCCTGCCCGATTTACACAAGGACGGGAATCCCCTACAGTGCTGAAAATCAGGGCAGCTAAAAAGATAAAAAGATCATGAGCACCCCATCCCAAGCCATTGCGCCCCCTCGCCGTATGTCGGTGAGCATCAAGCTGGGCGCCGTATTTCTGTTGCTGGCGATGATCGCCAGTGGCAACCTGTATTTTTCCAATGTGATGCACGACAGCATTGCAAATATTGCCGCCATCATCAACCAGAGCGGGCGGCTGCGCTATCTCTCCCAGAAGATCGCTTTCAATTCGGCCAGCTTTGTACTGGAGCCGAGTGAAGCGGCCAAGCAGGTGGGGCTGGAGACGGAAACCGAATTTGCAATACGTTATGCCGGTCTGGCACACGAGATTGAACAGCTTCACCCGCTGATGCGTAGTGCCGGTGACGGTCTTGAAGCGTATTTGGAGCAGATCGATCAAACCCGGCAGCACCAGCGTGCCGTACTGGCGCGTGTGCGGGCCGAGTCGGAGTTGACGGCGCGCCGGGCCGCCCAGAGTGAGGTGGCGACCGATGCGGTGTTGCTGCTGGGCCAGACCGATGCTTTGGTGGGCGCGCTGGAAAAAGCCGCCCACTCCGCCCGTCAGCGAGTGGGTTTCATTATTTACTTGGTACAGGCGCTGGAAGTCCTGCTCATGCTCGGGGCCTTCTTCTTTGTGCGCTCGCGGATCACTCTGCCCATCATCAATCTGACCGAGTTCAGCCGGCGTTTCGCCGCCGGCGAGCATGGCGTGAGGATGGACTTCCACTCGCATGACGAGATCGGTGAACTGGTGCTGACATTTAATAGCACTGCGAAGCAGGTCGCCGCACTGGTTGATGAGCTCGATCGTCGTGCACGGGAAAACGCCATGCTGGCGGCCATTCTCGAATCCACTTCCGACTTTGTCGGCACGGCCTCCCCGGAAGGGCATTGTCTGTATATCAATCGCGCCGGGCGCAGGATCATGGGGCTTGCCGAGGATGAAAGCCTGAGTGGCCATACCATTGCCAATTTCTACCCGCCCGAGATGGCTGATCTGATGCTCCATACCGCGCTCCCCGCCGCGGCCCAGGATGGGGCGTGGGCCGGGGAGAGCATCCTGCGCTCGAGTGATGGACAGCAGATTCCCGTGTCGCAAGTGACCCTTGCCCACAGAACGGTGGATGGCACGGTGGATTACTACTCCAGCATCATGCGCGACACCACGCATTTCAAGGCGCTGGAGCAACGCCTGCAATCCTCGCTCGATTTCCATCTCAAACTGATGCAGGAGTTCCCCAATCCGATCTGGCGCGCCGGCAAGGACGGCAAGTGCAATTACTTCAACCGCGCCTGGCTGGAATTCACCGGCCGCACCCTGGAGCAGGAACTGGGCGACGGCTGGGCTGACGGCGTACACCCGGAAGACCGCGAATATTGTCTCGGCACCTTTCTTTCCGCCTTCAACCGGCACGAGCTATTCACCATGGAATACCGCCTGCGCCATCGCGACGGCAGCTACCATTGGCTGTTCGACCACGGCGCGCCCTTTACCGATCTGGACGGGGAATTTGCCGGTTATCTGGGCACCTGCCACGACATCGAGGAGCGCAAGCAGTACGAGTCCCAGCTCGAATACCAGGCGCAGCACGACGCACTCACTGGGCTGCCCAATCGCAATCTGCTTGCCGACCGGATCAATCAGGTGATCAACCGTGTGCAGCGGCATGACAGCCTGGTGGGGGTGGTGTTCCTCGACCTCGATAATTTCAAGGTGATCAACGACAGCCTCGGTCACGAAGTTGGCGACCAGATCATCAAGGCGGTCAGCGAACGCCTCGTGTCTGCAGTACGTGAGGGCGACACCGTGGCGCGTTACGGCGGCGACGAATTCGTCGTCGTGCTGGACGACATGGTGCAGGAAAAAAATGTGGCGGATATCACCCGCAAACTGATGGCGGAGATGACGGCCCCCTTCAACATTGACGGGCGCGACATCATCGTCACGGTCAGCCTTGGTGTGGCAATCTACCCGCGTGATGGTGAAGACCAGGCGACGCTGTTACGCAATGCCGATACCGCGCTCTACCGCGCCAAGGAAGCGGGACGCAACACCTTCCAGTTTTATGCGGCGGACATGAATCAACGCTTGCTGGCGCGCCTCGATCTGGAGAGGGATTTGCGGCAGGCACTGGAAAATGGCGAGTTCCTGCTTCATTACCAGCCCCAGGTTAATTTTGCCAGCGGCGCGATTATTGGTGTCGAGGCGCTGGTGCGCTGGCGGCAACCGGAGCGGGGTATTGTCCCCCCCGGCGAATTCATTCCGCTTGCTGAGGAAACCGGGCTGATCGTGCCGCTGGGCAAATGGGTGTTGCAGGAAGCCTGTCGTCAGGCACAGGCGTGGCGCGATGCCGGCATGCCGGAGATCAGCATGTCAGTCAACCTGTCCGCGCGCCAGTTCCGCGCGCCCGGCCTGGTGCAGACCATTTTGGGTGTGCTGGTCGAGACCAGGCTGGAGGCGCGCTTCCTCGAAATGGAAATTACCGAGAGCATGCTGATGCACGATCCGGAAGGTGCCATCATGGTGCTGGACGAACTGCAAAAGCACGGCATCCATTTTGCCATGGACGATTTCGGCACCGGTTATTCCTCGCTCAATTACCTCAAGCGTTTCCCCATCCACAAGCTCAAGATTGACCAGTCTTTCGTGCGCAATGTCACCACTGATCCGGATGATGCCGCCATTACCAACGCGGTGATCGAGTTGTCACACGGCCTGAATCTGAAAGTCATCGCCGAGGGGGTGGAAACCGAAGCGCAGCGTATTTTCCTGCACGCAAACGGGTGCGACGAGATGCAGGGTTTCCTGTTCAGCCGTCCCGTGCCTGCGGAGGAAATGGGCGCACTCCTGGTGGCCAACAGGCAGCAACAGGCAGCGCCGGGCGCCACCTGATTGTCGTACTAGGCATGATGGCCAACAGAAGGCCGTCAATAAGTTGCTCCTTCATGACATCCGCACCCAGAGTGGGTGCGGATGTCATGAATCTCAAGCAATTCAATCCGGCAGCGCGATCTTGTGATCAGTGCTGAATTGGTAGTCGTTAAACACCTGCTCCGCGTTGAGTATCTGATAGCTGCCATCGGGTAGTTTTCGGGTGGTGTCCTTGAGGCGGTTGGTGGTCTGGCCGCAGGTCCATATCTCGAAGTTGCGCATGTGGGTGCACAGGCAGGTTTTGTCCTTGACCGAAAGCTTTTTCACGCCCGGGTGCAACGCGACTTCGCGGTTGTAGGCGTCGATGTAGGCACAGTTGCCCTTGGCGTCGAGCAGGTAGCCGTAGGCTTCGCAGTTGGGGCGGATGCCGTCGCCGATACCCGGGCTGCCACGGAGCATGCGCATCGGGTAGCCGGTCGGCGAGATGGTGTTGACCTCGATGTCGTCTTCGCTGGCCTTGAAATATTCCTGTTTGATCTTGTCCGGCAGGCCGCACTCGCGAGTGACGGTGAAGCGGGTGGCCACCTGCACGGCAGCTGCGCCTTGTTCGAGGAAGCCGGTGGCGTCGCTGCCGGTGAAGATGCCGCCGGCGGCGATCACCGGAATATCGAGTTGCTCGGTTTTAAGGAAGGCCAGTACGTCGGCCATGATGGTGGCGAGGTCGTATTGCGCCCAGTCCATGCCGAAGCCAAGGTGACCACCGGCGAGCGGCCCTTCCACCACGACAAAGTCGGGCAGGCGGTTGAGCCTGGCATTCTTGCGCAGAAACAACGCCAGCGCGCGTGCCGAAGAGACGATGATGCCGAGCTTGGCATCACGAAAACGCGGATGATCTTCGATCAGCGCGAACGAGCCGAGATGCAGGCCGGCGGAGAGGGTGATGCCGTCGACGCCGGCGTCGAGTGCGGCGGACAGGCGCACGCGCAGGGTTTCGCGCGGCGAATTCATGGTGAGCTTTTCCATGCAGTTGACGAAGATCATGCCGGGGCCTTGCTTGGCTTCCATGGTTTTTCCGACATGGTTGCGGGTGGCTTCTTCCAGCACGCCAAGATTGAAGTGCACGCCGGATTTGTCGCTGCTGGCGACGTTGGCCTTGTACTGCTTGAGCTTCTGGCTGACGAATTTGGTGTGGTATCGGTGGTCGGACACAGCCTGTACCAGGGCGTCTGAAATATGGCCAATCCCGCCCAGGCGCGCCACTTCGAGCGCCAGTTCGGCGGTCGAGATGTCCACGCCCATGCCACCGATGATGATTGGCACCAGTTCCTGCTTGCCGAAATGCAGGCGGAAATCATCCACGCGTTTCATTCTGATCCTTTGATTTTTGTTAACAGGCCTGGCCGGAGCTAGCATGCCCGACGCCACGCCCTGTATGGGTTCTGGCCGACGGGTTGCCTCTGAACACGGTCGCTGTGAGCTTGCTCAGCGTCTGGTTTGGCCTTGATTTGTCGCCCGAATGACGAAATTGTATCCGTACACCGCATGAATGGCACCGGAATGATTCCGGGAAGACGCCGTAATCGCCCACGATTTTTTAAGTAGATTTCAAGATCCGCTTGCATTCCAAAAATATTCACTTATATAATCGTATGAACACATGATCGATTGATCATGTTTTGTTCAACGCCACCTCAAATTCTGGAGATACCATGAAAAAAATGCTGTTCACCCCGTTGGTGCTGGCCGCAGCCCTTGCATCGTCTGGCCTCATGGCGGCTGACGCCCCTCAAGGCGCCGCACCCATGCCGGCCGAAATGCAGAACATGATGAAGACGTATTCGCCAGAACTGCGCCAGAAGGTGATGGCGCTGTCACCCGAGCTCAAAGGCACGATCCAGAAACTGCATGCGGGTCACCCCCGGCGCGCCAAGGAAACGAATCTGCGTCAGATCATGCATGAAATCCTGTCCGAATATCAGAGCATCGCTTCTGCTCTGGCAACCGACAACGCCGAACAGGCGGCCGAGGCGGCTCGCCGTCTGGCCAGCCATCGCATTCCCAAGGGTGGGTTGCTGGCTTATTTCCCGCTGAACAAGGTCAACGACAATGACATGTCAGTGCTGCCGGCAATGAATACCATCGTCGAGGGTAGCGCGCTCAAACTGGCAGAGGCAGCCGATGCGGGCGATATGCCGAAAGCGGCTTCCTACATGAGCGACATCATGACGGGCTGCGTGGCCTGTCATGCGAAGTTCCGTGGCGTGCCCGGCATTTCGGCCAACCTGATGACCCCCCTGTCCAAGTAATTCCCAACCCTGACCTAGAGGAGATCTGAATAATGAAAAAGCAAATTTTATCGGCGGCTGTATCGGCTGCCCTGCTGGTATTGGCACACAGCGCCCACGCTACCAACGGCGACCAGATGATCGCGATGTCGGCCGCACAGGCCGGGATGGGGGGCGCGACTGTCGCCCAGGCCCAGGATGCCCTGACCATACTGGTTAATCCGGCTGGCATGGCCGATCTTGGCATAAAGGACGTGCGCATGGACCTGGGCTTTGGCCTGCTGAACCCGCCACGCAAGGTCAATGGCCAGGATAGCGATTCGGATTGGTACATGATGCCAAGCGGCGGCGCAGCATTCAACGTCAACGACCGGTTGTTTCTCGGCATGGCGCTGGGCGGTGTGGCAGGTATGGGGGTGAACGTGGCCGATATTAATGGCGTCACAGCTGGCACCCCGCCGATGGTGACGACCAAACAGGTGTTTCGCTTCACGCCGGCTGCCGCGTTCAAGGTCAACGATGCGCTTACCCTGGGCGCTTCGCTGAACATCGCCAACCAGAGTCTGGCCATGGCCAATGCAAACTTCTCGCTGCCGCAAAACCAGCAGTTCGGTTTTGGCGCAACGCTGGGTGCGACCTACAAAATCAACCCCAAGCTGCAGGCGGGCCTGGTGTGGACGAGCAAGACCGATATTGCCGAGATGGAATACAACACCACCGCCGGCTTGGTCAGCTTCGACATGGATATGCCAGCCTCGGTTGCTTTCGGCCTGGCGTTCAAGCCGATGCCGGGTCTGCTGGTGGAGGCCGACATCAAGCGCATTTACTTTAATGATGTGATGGGCAGCATCACCGTCACCGGTCCCGGTGCACCTTACCCAGGCACTTTGGCATTCGGCTGGGATGATCAGACCGTTTACTCCATCGGCGTGAAGAAGGACATGGGGCCGATGGCAATCAGCGTTGGTTACAATTATGGCAAGTCGCCTATCGGTGCCGAAGACGTTGCTGCCAACCTTGGCTCTACAGCGATTGTTGAGCATCATCTGTCGTTTGGCATCACGCGCAAGTTCAGCGACAAGGTAAGCGGCAGTTTTGCTTACACCCATGCCTTCAACAACCAGATGAATTCCAGCACGAATACCAACACCATCGAGATTGAGCAAAACCAGTACAACATGAGTGTCTCGTACAAGTTCTGATCGGGGCGCCCGGTCGAGCGACCGGGTTTCTGGCATTTTCTGTCTCATTGAGACGATCAATTAATTGGAGTTTCTCATGACTGTAGATCGCACCGTGCATCTGATGACGGGTCTGATGGTGTTGCTCAGCGTTACACTGGCCCACTATTCCAGCCCGGACTGGCTCTGGCTCACGGCTTTTGTTGGCATCAGTCTGGCGCAAAGTGGCGTGACTGGTTTTTGTCCGCTGGCGTTTATGCTTAAAAAAGCAGGTATCAAGGAAGGCAGTTGCTGTTCCTGAAAACAATCTGATGTAGCAGCTTTCGGCAGCGGCCAGTCGCGCCGCCGCCGTTTCTTTTTCCGGCGCGGCCCTGCTGGCCTGGGTTGGAAGGCGCATAACGCGTTTGCATATAGTTAGGACTGTGGGCACAAAAATACAGTGACCGTAAAAAGAAGAAAATCCGCCGAAGTCCGCCGTCATGACATCATCGAGGCGGCTATGGAAATCATTCGCCACGAAGGCGTGGCCAAGCTCACCACCCGTTCGCTATCCAAGGCGGTCGGCATTGCGCAACCCACCCTGTTTCTCCACTTCGGCAATAAAAGCCATGTACTGGTTGCACTGGTGGATACCATTCAGGAGCGATTGCAGAAAGAAATGGCCGGACTCGGCCTGGCGCAACTGACACCGCTGGAACGCCTGAAGGCCGTCATTCGCGCGCATTTGAATTTCATCCAGAAACAACCAGGTATTCCCCGTCTGCTGTTTTCCGAGGCCTTGCAAAGTGGCGACCCCATTTTCCGCGACCGGATGAATGAACTGGTGTTGTTTTTTTTGAATTTCATCGCCGGACTGATTGTGGCCGCGCAGGAACAAGGAGAAATCCGTTCAGACATTGTGCCGCAGCAGAATGCCTGCATCCTGATCGCTGCTGTGCAGGGTCTGGCATTCCGCTGGATACTTTCTGACCATCGCTTCGAACTGGCCGATCAGGCCGATGCGGTCATTGCCACCCTGATCGAGGGCTGGGCACCCAGGGTTTGAGGTTGTTGGTTGCGCACTGGCTGCCTGGGCGAAGTCTGGCAGGGGATCATCCCGGCACTCGGCTCGCGCCGGATGGTTGCCAAGATCGACCAGGATACGTTTACGCTATTTTTTTTTCCTTTGCCGGGAGATACGCGCGACGTGATCGAAAAAAGCCAGGCAGCTCATGGCAGATTCATTTTCTGAAAAATCAAGGTCCGTACCAGTACTGCGCAGGTCTGTAGCAGAAACCAGATCAGTGTGGCCGCACCCAGCAGCAGACCCCATTGCCAGCCCATCCCTGCCACGACGCCCGCACCACAGAACAGTGCTGCCCGGAGGCCACCATAGCGCCCCAGGCTGCGACGCAGTTCCGTATGCCAGTCACTTTGCACGCCGGGGCGCAGCCATACCGGAAGAAGCTGGCTGGCCGCGCCGGATACCAGAGGCAGCATGAATCCGGTGACGAAGGCCCACGTGGGTTCGGTGGCGTGAAGCGCGTTCAGGGCGCCGAGGATCAGGCTGAGGACGAGTCCGGTCAGCGCTGCGGCAAGTAGCGGCGCGGCGCCGTGAAGCGCAAGGATTTCAGCACGGTAAAGCCGTAGCCAGCTTGCCGCCAGCCGTCCCGGCGGGATCACCCACAATATGGCGCCGACCCAGGCAAGCGGGGTGAACCATGCCGCTCCGGTGGCGATCAGTAGCGTACCGGCTGCCGCCCAGGGCAGATCGCGGCGCAGCCGTGGGCCAACTTCCGGATCGGGCCTGCCGGTGGCAGTCGGTAGCAGCACGGAGAGGGTGCTCAAGGCGGTGAGTCCAATGAAACCGAGGGTGTTGAGATGGAGGTGGAAGCGGCGCAAGGCGATCGCTTGCTGCGGCCAGATTGTGCTGACGAGTATGGCGAGCAGGGCCAACCCGAGACAAGCCAGCGCGGTTTCGTACCAGGCCAGACAGGGGTGGGGCTGGCCCAGCATCCCGGCGCGCCGGCGTCGGCTCCAGACAAATAAGCTACTGCTTGCGAGCACTGCCAGCAGCGCACCGGCCACTTTTCCCCACATCATGCCGGGAAAAATGAATGAGCCTGCCGCCAGCATGCCGCTAATCAACGCCAGCACGGGTATGCCCAGCATGCCAGCGGCAGCTACGCGGGTGCGGGTGAGCACCGGGATGAAATGAGTCATGGCGCCGAAGATCAGCGGCATGGCGCCCACCGCCAGCATCAAGTGTACGGTGGCGGCGCGCCCGGCTTGGGGCGATCCCAGCAAGGCCGCGGCAAATGCGACCAGAGCGAGAAAAACCAGCGCCGGCAACATCGACTGCCGCTTAGTTGCGGATGAAATCGATCACGATTTCTCCCATTTCGCGCTGCAGGTACTGGATTGCAATGGCGTCGCCATAACGGGTGCGTAACTGGTCAAGGAGCGGCAGCGGGTCGTGATCGTTGACGAAACGCATGCGCTCACCCGGGTTCAGCGCGTCCAGTGCACCGAAAATGGCGGCATGGCGAAAACGCTTGGCGATTCCGCGTGCGTCGAACGGGTAAATCTGATCCTGCTGCAGATGGAGATGGGCATTCATGGAGGGCGTCCTATAGATGTAAATAGAATACACATTATAAACACTTGATATGCATTTACACGCTTATAATTCGACTTTAAGGTACACATTCAATTCATGCAGCTCACGCGTTTCACCGATTATTCCTTGAGGGTGCTGATTTATCTGGGGACGCACCCCGATGCCCAGGCTACCGTGGCAGCGCTTGCCGATGAGCATGGCATTTCGCGTCACCATCTCACGCGCGTGGTGCATCAACTCGGCATCAAGGGCTATATCGAAACGCTGCGCGGAAAAGGGGGGGGCTCCCGACTGGCTCGCCGGCCCGACCAGATCCGTATTGGAGATGTCGTCCGCGATACGGAAACCGGTTTCGATCTGGCCGAGTGCTTCAGTCTGGGCGAAAGTGCCTGCCGCCTGTTGCCTGCCTGCGCACTCAAGCCGGTCCTGGCAGAAGCAGGCCGTGCCTTCCTGACCAGCCTGGATCGCTATACCCTGGCTGACTTGTTACCGCCTACCGCCAACTGACTGTTTCTGTTGCATTCGGATGTTTTGCACAGGAGCGATTGTCTCGGTGCGGATTTGGCGGATTTAGAAGCGTCAATCCGTTTTCCGCCACTCCGGAATGTCAGAATGTTTTAATCCTGATTGACGGGTGCGTCTAGAAAAAGCGCCCGCCGTAACCGGAAAAGCGCCGCGCGGCCGATAGCAGATTGATCCACAACAAGGTCGCCGACAGCGCCAGCATGCCGCCTGCTGCCCCGGCCAGTTGTGGGTGCCACACTGCGGCCATGAGTAAGACGCAGGCGACGAGGTGGAGATGAAACTGCCTGCGCATCCAGCGTTCCGCAATCATGTTCTTCATCGTGGGAATACTGCCCGCCCGAGCCTGTAACTGTGCCTGCAGATGAAACCAGGCGAGGAAGGGCACGATCTTGTAAAGCATGCCGCACACCACGCTGACCGCGAAACCGCCGATGAACAGCACACCCAGCAGCAGTGGGTAGACGTCGCTGCCAGCCCAAGCTGGCGACAATTGGGCGGCGAGCCAGATGGGCACGCAGATCATCAGGCTGGCCATGCCGAGGCGCCAGTAATCGAGGGTGACGTCTGGCAGTTTTCTGCGCCGTCTGGATTGCAGGCGCAGAGTGGCGAGAGCGAACAGCAGGATGCCGCTGGCGAGACCGGTATCGATGAGGTGGCCGGCCACCGGGGCCAACCAGGGTGCGATAGCGTGAAGCAGGAGCAGGGCAAACATCACGCCTATCAGCCAGCGGCTTAGAGTCGGCGGGTAAGGCGGCGTGATCTGGAACATCGGCACGACCTGATAGGCGACGCTGATTACCAGCAATCCCACCCAGCCAAGCAGGCCAAAGGCAGCATGGGCTGCGATGGCGGCCTCGACGGCGGCGGACGCCCACCCGCCGGGGCGTAATTGAACCAGTACCAGCACCAGCCCGAGCACGAAGGTGATTCCCAGGCACGCCACGGCAAATCGTATGCCGGTGACCGTGACGTTGGTCACGGCGCGCATGAGGCTGATTGCCGCTGCTGCGAGGAAAACCGTGAATCCGATGCCGAGCAAGACGAAGCCCATTTGGAAGGCAAGGGGTGCGGCCGTCAGAAAGCCGGCGATCAGGGCGAGGGTTCCCAGCGTGATGGGCACATGGCTGAACCATGCCACGAACCGGGGCATGGGCAGGGTTGAGCCGGCCACCACCGGTAGCATCTGCATCAATGCCCCCATCATGGCCATCGCCAGAAATCCCAGAGTGAGCACATGCGTGAGCGCAAGCGCCTGCGGCGTCCAGCGCGAAGCCAGAGCGTCGGGCGCGAGTGCGATCAGCATGCCTGCAGCAAGCAGGAACAACGGTGCCGTGAGGAAGAACCGCAGCGGAAGCGCGAACGGAGGTGCCTGTTCGAAAGAGAGGCCGGCTTGCGGGTTCATGGTGTGGTGCGCGCCTTATCGACCCTTGTCCAGCGTCGCCTCAACGAGGACTTCGAGGGCGGACAGGGTCATCCGGATCTTCAAGGCGTAATGGCTTCCATGGAGCGGATCAGACGGTCGCGCTCGCCTGCCAATACCTGGTCGGTCATGGGGTAGAGGATGTTTTCTTCCTTCATGTTGTGCTGCTGCATCAGCATGTTGAGGGTTTCGGACAGGCCAAGATAGCCCTCGTAATCGGTTTTGATCATGGCGTGTGTCATGTCCTGCATGAGTTCGCGCATCTGCTCATGCTCCATGCGCATGACCTGGGTGGGCCCTTCAGTGCTGCCGGTACGGGCTTCGAATGCGGGAAACAGCACGTTTTCTTCCATTGCCAGATGATGCAACACTGAGGCATGAAACCGGTCGAATAGCGCACGTGCACCGCCCCAGTTTTTTTGCACCACGGATTCTTCGGCAGAAGCGAATAAATCGTCGCAGGCATGGTGGTCGCCACCCAAAAATTCCAGAATGGTTGCCATTGATTTCTCTCGTTTTTACAGAAAGTTAAGTTTAACAGGACAAATCAACCCCAAATTCTTCTTGAACTTTTATCAACATGTTGTATGGTTTGTATGCGGTAGGCACAAAATATAGATCAACAAGGAGGCAAGACAATGGGTGCTGTGGATACGGTGGTGACGATGGCGTTGCGTGAAGTGGTCAAGCGCGACGGGCGGCAGGTTGGGTTCGATTCCGGGAAAATTCGCTCGGCCTTGTTGCGCGCAGGCCAGGCGTCGGGCGAATATGGCGAAGCCGAGGCGGACTTGCTGACTGCCCAGGTGTTGAAGGTGCTGATTCACCGCTTCCGTGGCGAACCGCCGGACATCGAACGGATCCAGGACGTGGTCGAGCAGAGCCTGATCGCGGCCAACCACGTGCAAACCGCACGTGCCTACATCGTTTATCGTGAGACCCACAAAAAACTGCGTCAGGACCGCAAGACGGTGGTGGACGTGGAATCGTCGATCAACGAGTACCTCTCGCGCCAGGACTGGCGGGTCAATGCCAATGCCAACCAGGGCTATTCACTGGGCGGCCTGATTCTCAACGTCTCGGGCAAGGTGGTGGCCAACTACTGGCTCAACCACGTCTATTCGCCTGAACTTGGCGAAGCCCACCGCGATGGATCGCTCCACGTTCATGATCTCGACATGCTGGCAGGCTATTGCGCTGGCTGGTCATTGCGCACCTTGCTGCACGAAGGCCTCAACGGCGTGCCGGGCAAGGTCGAGGCCGGTCCACCCAAGCACATGTCCTCCGCGGTCGGCCAGATCGTCAACTTCCTTGGTACGCTGCAAAACGAATGGGCGGGCGCGCAGGCGTTTTCTTCGTTCGATACCTACATGGCGCCCTTCATTCGCCAGGACGGGATGGCGTACAAGGAAGTACGCCAGTGCATCCAGGAACTGATTTACAACCTTAATGTGCCATCACGCTGGGGCACGCAGACACCGTTCACCAACCTGACCTTCGACTGGACCTGTCCCGAGGATTTGCGCGAGCAGGTGCCGGTGATTGCCGGCAAGGAAATGGATTTCACCTACGGTGATTTGCAGGTCGAGATGGACATGATCAACCGCGCCTACATCGAGGTCATGACCGCCGGTGATGCCAAGGGCCGGGTGTTCACCTTCCCCATCCCTACCTACAACATGACGCCGGATTTCCCGTGGGAATCGGAAAACGCCGACCGCCTGTTCGCCATGACCGCGCGCTATGGCTTGCCGTACTTCCAGAATTTCATCAATTCCGAGATGAAACCGAACCACATCCGCTCGATGTGCTGCCGCCTGCAGCTGGACCTGCGCGAGTTGCTGAAGCGCGGCAACGGCCTCTTCGGCTCGGCCGAGCAGACCGGCTCGGTAGGCGTGGTGACGATCAACTGCGCTCGCTTGGGGCATGAGTACCAGGACGACGAGGCCGGTTTGCTGCGTCGCCTTGATGCCCTGCTCGACATGTCGCGCAACGGTCTGGAAGTCAAGCGCAAGGAGATCCAGCGCTTGATGGACAACGGCCTGTTCCCCTACACCAAGCGCTATCTCGGTACCTTGCGCAATCACTTCTCGACCATCGGCGTCAATGGCGTCAACGAGATGATTCGCAACTTCACCAATGATGAGCACGACATCACCAGCGAGTGGGGCCACGATTTCGCAGTGCGTTTGCTCGACCACATCCGGGGGCGCATCGCTGCATTCCAGGAAGAGACCGGCCATATGTACAACCTGGAAGCGACGCCGGCCGAAGGCACCACTTATCGCTTCGCCAAGGAAGACCGCAAGCGTTACCCGATGATCCTGCAGGCGGGCACGGAGGATGCGCCGTACTACACCAATTCGTCGCAACTGCCGGTTGGCTTTACCGACGATGCCTTCGAGGCACTGGAACGGCAGGACGACCTGCAGCGCAAGTACACCGGCGGCACCGTGCTGCATCTGTATATGTCGGAGAACATTTCCTCGATCAATGCCTGCCGCAATCTGGTACGCCGTTCGCTGGAGCGTTTCCGCCTGCCCTACATCACGATCACGCCGACTTTTTCCATCTGTCCCAAACATGGTTACCTCGCCGGTGAACACGAGTTCTGCCCCACCTGCGATGAAGAAGCCCTGTCCCGCAAGCGCGCTGTTGCAGCCTGACCCAACCCAAGGAGATTGATATGAATGACATGAGTGTTTCCACCCAGATCCAGAGCATCGCATTGAAGGACGAAGAGCGCACCCGCTGCGAAGTGTGGACCCGCGTGATGGGCTACCACCGTCCGACCACCAGCTTCAACAAGGGCAAGCAGAGCGAGCATCGCGAGCGGCAGTTCTTTGTCGAAGGGCGCTGCGCGCTAGGCTGAACCAGCATGCCCCGCCAGGAATAATCATGTTGCATATTGGCGGCCTGACACCGCTTTCCACCACCGACTGGCCAGGCATGCTGGCTGCGGTGGTGTTTTGTCAGGGCTGCCCCTGGCGCTGTGGTTATTGCCATAACCCCGGCTTGATTCCGCCCCGCAGCGAACATGAAATCCCCTGGGAAGAGGTGATGGCGTTTTTGCGTCGTCGCCAGGGCCTGCTCGATGGCGTGGTGTTTTCCGGCGGCGAACCGACGCTGCAGGCGGGGTTGGCTGACGCGATGCGCGAAGTGCGCGCGCTCGGTTTCAAGATCGGCCTGCATACCGGCGGCATGGTTACGAAACGTCTGGCAGAGGTGTTGCCTTTGGTCGACTGGGTGGGAATGGACGTAAAAGCCCCGTTTGCCGATTACGTGCTCACCACCAGCGTCGCAGGCAGTGGCGAGCGTGCGCTCGAAGGCCTGCAGCACGTGATCGCATCCGGAATTGACCACGAAATCCGCACCACCGTGCATCCTGGCTTGTTGTCCGATTCAGACCTTGTTGAGGTTGGCCGCGATCTGGCCGGGCGTGGTGTCAAGCGCTACGCGATACAGGCTTTTCGCAGTCAGGGATGCGGGGATGATGGTCTGCGCCAAAGTGCTGTGCGTGAACGGCCCTTGCAGGATGTGGGGAACGAACTGTCCGCGTTGTTCGAGGCGTTCACGGTACGAGCCTAGTACGACAACCCATAAGTTTCGCTATGTTCGACGCGCCCCGCATCGCCGATTGCTTTGTCGCTCATCCTCGCCATAGAACGACTATGGCTGCGGTTCGCTTCGCGCACTCGGCGCGCGGATGCGCGTCTCGGCATGTACGCAAACTGATGGGTTGTCGTACTAGATTCTTGGCGGCATCCTGTCGCTGAGCCGAACTGTTTGAAGTTGCTTATCTGGGTAACAGGGTCAGGCGCAGGTCGTCGCCAATCTGGCGCACGTCAGATACGCGGAATCGCATGGCATCAGCCAGCGTGGTAAGTGCCGGTTGCGAGAACAGCCCGCGTGCATCGTTCCCTGCCGTCATCGGCGCCATATAAGCCACCCACTCATCAACCAGTCCGGCAGCGAGCAGGGCACCGTTCAGCGCGGCGCCGGCTTCGACGTGCAGTTCGTTGATGCCGCGTTGTGAGAGCCGCGTGAGCAATGTAGCCAGATCAACGCGCCCCTCCATTCCGGGTAATTCGATCACCTCGGCGCCGGCCTGTTCGAGTGCTGCGCGCGCGGCAGGGGCTGCGTGGTGGCAGGCGATGAGCGCGGGCAGAGTCGCGGCATCCACAGGGGTTCGCAAGGCGGAATCGACAATGACCCTGAGCGGCTGCCGGCCGATATCGACGTCGCGCACGTTCATGCGCGGATTATCGGCCAGTATCGTGCCGCTGCCAGTGAGAATGGCGCAGGCACGGGCACGCAGTTTTTGCACGTCGGCGCGCGCCGCCTCGCCGGTGATCCACTGCGACTGGCCGTTGGCAAGTGCGGTTTTGCCGTCCAGTGTGGAGGCTGTTTTCAGACGCACCCACGGACGCTGCCGGGTCATGCGTGAAATAAAACCGGGGTTGAGCGCACGTGCCTCGTTTTCCATCAGCCCGACTTCAGCCTGGATGCCCGCCAGGGTCAGCATGGAGATGCCGCCGCCTGCGACCAAAGGATTCGGGTCGCTCATCGCCGCCACCACGCGCGTCACACCGGCCTGAACCAGCGCCTCGGCGCAGGGTGGCGTGCGGCCGTGGTGCGAGCAGGGCTCGAGTGTGACGTACACCGTCGCGCCGCGTGCTGCATCACCGGCTGCTTTCAGTGCATGGATTTCAGCGTGCGGCGTGCCTGCACGTTGATGCCAGCCCTCGCCAATGACGTGGCCATCCTTGACGATGACGCAGCCGACGCGTGGATTGGGGGTGGTGGTGTAAAGACCCTGCGCCGCGAGCTGCAGCGTGCGCGCCATGTGGGTGTGGTCGGCAGCGCTGAAACGATTTTCGGCCAACATGTCAGGGTTGGTCGATGTCGCGGATGACGTCGCGGAAGTCGTCGACATCCTGGAAGCTGCGATACACCGAGGCAAAACGGATGTAGGCAATCTTGTCGAGCTTTTTCAATTCGATCATCACCATTTCCCCGATCTCGCGTGCTGGCACTTCGCGTTCGCCCAGGGTCAGCAGATGCTGGCGGATCCGGTTGACGGCGGCATCGACCAGTTCGGTCGAAACCGGGCGCTTGTGCAGCGCACGGCGAAAGCTCTCGCGCAGCTTGGCTTCGGAAAAGTCCTCGCGCGTTCCGTTGGTCTTGACGATTTGCGGTGGCCGCAGCTCGGCGGTTTCCCACGTGGTGAAGCGCTTGTCGCACGACGCACAACGGCGGCGGCGGCGAATCGCGTCGCCCGCCTCATTGACGCGGGAGTCAATGACCTGGGTATCGAGAGAACCGCAAAAAGGACATTTCATGAAACCCCCTGTAAACCTACTGCGCTTGCCATCTTGAACGCGGGCAGTGCTCGGAATCCTCATGTACTTCTATGTACATTCCGGTTCCTGTGCGCTGGCCGCGTCCAACCTGGCTGCGCTCGCTACGGTTTCCAGGGGATTTCATCCGGCTCGACCAACTCAACCGTAAACCGGAAACTTTGCCGTCAGCTTAGCTACTTCGCCCTTCACGCGTTCGATCACGGCTTCATCATTCGGCGCTTCGAGCACGTCGGCGACCAGATTGGCCAACTGTTCGGCTTCGAGTTCCTTGAAGCCGCGTGTGGTTATCGCCGGGGTGCCGAGGCGGATGCCGCTGGTGACGAAGGGTTTCTGCGGGTCATTGGGGATGGAGTTCTTGTTGACCGTGATGTGGGCGCGGCCGAGCAGGGCTTCGGCTTCCTTGCCGGTGAGGTTCTTGGCGCGCAGGTCGACCAGGAACACGTGGCTTTCGGTGCGGCCGGAGATGATGGCGAGGCCGCGTTCGACCAGCACCTTGCACATCACCAGCGCATTGGCGATCACCTGTTCCTGATAGTGTTTGAAATCCTTGGTCGAGGCTTCCTTGAACGCCACTGCCTTGCCGGCGATGACGTGCATCAGCGGGCCGCCCTGCAGTCCCGGGAAGATTGCCGAGTTGATGGCCTTCTCGTGCTCGGCCTTCATCAGGATGATGCCGCCGCGCGGACCGCGCAGGGTCTTGTGGGTGGTCGAGGTCACCACGTCGGCATGCGGCACCGGGTTCGGGTACACGCCTGCGGCGATCAGGCCGGCGTAGTGCGCCATGTCGACCATGAAAATCGCACCGATTTCCTTGGCAATTTTGGCGAAGCGCTCAAAGTCGATGCGCAGCGCATAGGCCGAGGCGCCGGCAATGATCAGCTTGGGCTTGTGCTCACGCGCCAGCGCTTCCATCTTGTCGTAATCGATTTCTTCTTTTTCATCAAGGCCGTAGGCCACCACGTTGAACCACTTGCCTGACATGTTCAGCTTCATGCCGTGGGTGAGGTGGCCGCCTTCGGCCAGGCTCATGCCCATGATGGTGTCGCCGGGCTTGAGGAAGGCCATGAACACCGCCTGGTTGGCCTGCGAACCGGAGTTCGGCTGCACGTTGGCGGCTTCGGCGCCGAACAGCGCCTTGACGCGGTCGATCGCCAGCTGCTCGACGATGTCGACGTATTCGCAGCCGCCGTAGTAGCGCTTGCCGGGGTAGCCTTCCGCGTACTTGTTGGTGAGCTGCGAGCCCTGCGCTTCCATCACCGCCGGGCTGGTGTAGTTTTCCGACGCGATCAGCTCGATGTGATCTTCCTGGCGGCGGTCTTCTTGTTGAATCGCCGCCCACAGATCGGGGTCGGTTTGGGAGAGGGGAATAGGAGCAAACATGGGAGAGCCCGAAATGCGAAAAAAAGCATTTTACCAAAGCGCGGCGAGAGCGCTCGTTCTGCTTTGAATATCCTGAATCGGGCGTTGAAGCGGATTGTCAGTCAGAAAAATGCGAGCGGTTGATGGTTCGCCGGCCCTCAAAATTTTGTAGAACACCCTCTCCAAAGTGTTTTTCAACAGAATCAGTCGTTTCCTGGCGGCGGCATGGAAGTGCCCGCGCTGCCAATTGCCGATGTTGGAGGCGGCATTATTTAAGCGTCACGCTTTTGATTGCTGGCTATTTTTTCGTGCGTATCGCTCAACAATTCACGCAGCTCGGCGATGTCCTGGCGTAACGACTTCAGGTCGTGGTGCATTTCCAGACGCATGCGTTTGTCTTCTTTGCCGATGAAAAAGGCGGCGATTGAGGCGGTGACCAGGGATACCACGCCATAGGTCAGCACGATGACCACAGTGGCGAACATTCGCGCGGAATGGGTGGTGGGGACGATGTCGCCGTAACCGACGGTCAGGCCGCTGGTAAAGGCTAACCAGACGCCATTAGGATAGCTGTGCACTGTGGGCTCCAGCCAGTAGAAGCCTGCGCCCGACACCAGCATCAGGACAAAACCGAGCAGCAGGATATAAGGCGTCGAGCCCGGCGTGAGCGAACGGAGCTGATGCGCCAGCCGCGCGATCAGCAAACCTGCGATGGCGAGTCGCAGCAGGCGCAGTAGGGCGGACAGCTCGCCAGGCATATGTGCAAGCAGCAACGACAGCGCGGTGGCGGTGATGATGGCCAGCGACAGCCAGTTGTGGGCCAGGTACCGTTTTCTCTGCGTGGACACCCGCAGCATCAACAGCAGTTCAGTCGAAAAAGCCAGCAGCACCACCAAGTCCAGTATTCGTCCGAGCGTTTTCAGGTGCGGTTCGGTCGACAGTTCGCCCAGATAAAAAGCCGGGATGGCCAGCAGGGTCATGACCAGCATCGGCCAGTGCAGGCGATTTTCCCAGAGGTAGGCGCGATGACTGTCGTGGGGTGGCACGCCGCCCATTCCCATGGCAAGTCGGATATTGAATGACATAAGCGTGAATCAAGCAGCTCGGGCAGGTATCCTTGCAATTCTAGCCTGTTGTTTTCCATTCCTTGTTAACCGGAGTGTTCATGCATTTCAATCGCCGTGATTTTTTGACGGGCGCCGCCGCCTTTCTGCCGCTGGGTTTGGTTCATGCAGCACCTGTTGAATCCAGTCAGTTGCCTGTTATCCGCTGGCGGCTGGCATCGAGCTTTCCTAAAAACCTCGACACCATTTACGGCGCGGCAGAAACCCTGAGCAAACGAGTGGCTGCCCTCACCGGCGGCAAGTTCCAGATCCGCGTGTTTGCCGGTGGCGAACTGGTGCCCGGCCTGCAGGTGCTCGACGCGGTCGGTAACGGCACCGCCGAATGCGGCCATTCGGCCGGCTATTACTACGTCGGGAAAAATCTCGCGCTGGCCTTCGATACCGCTGTGCCCTTTGGGCTCACCGCGCGCCAGCAGAATGCCTGGATGTACGCCGGCGGCGGCATCGAAGCCCTGCGCACGCTCTACGCCAAATACAACGTATTGCAGTTCCCCGGCGGCAACACCGGCACCCAGATGGGCGGTTGGTTTCGCCGTGAGATCAAATCGCTGGCCGATCTCAAAGGCCTGAAAATGCGCATCCCCGGTATCGGCGGCCAGATCATGGCCAAGCTTGGCGCCGTGCCGCAAACCCTGCCCGGTGGCGACATCTATCCCGCGCTCGAACGCGGCGCACTCGATGCCGCCGAATGGGTGGGGCCGTACGATGATGAGAAACTCGGCTTTCACAAAATCGCCAAGCATTACTACTATCCCGGTTGGTGGGAAGGCGGTCCGCAGTTGAGTTTTTACGTCAACCAGGCCAGCTGGAAAGCCCTGCCCGAGCAGTTTCGCCAGGCCTTTGAAGTGGCCACCGCCGAAGCCAACCAGCTGATGCTCGCGCAATACGACGCCAAGAATCCGCCCGCGCTGCTGCGCCTGGTGGGGCAGGGTGTTC
This sequence comes from Thiobacillus sp., assembly GCA_031426895.1. Lineage (GTDB taxonomy): Bacteria > Pseudomonadota > Gammaproteobacteria > Burkholderiales > Thiobacillaceae > Thiobacillus. Next base: position 266,007 of record JASJPE010000010.1, read on the forward strand.
AGTTGCACCCCTATCCCAAGGACGTGATGCTCGCCGCGCGACGTGCCACCTTTCAGTTGTACGAGGAAGAAGCGAAAACCAATCCCGACTTCGCCGCCATCTACCGCCCGTGGAAGCAGTTCCGCGACACCGAGTTCCAGTGGTTTAAGGTTAACGAGGCGGCGTATGCGAATTTCAACTATTACGTGAAATAGACATGAACCGACTCGATCAACTCATCACCACCTTCGATCTCGGCCTGCGTACCGTCTTCGCCAGCCCGCACGCCGGACGCCCCTATCCCGGCACCGGACCGGAAGCGGAATTGAGCGAAGCCGAACGTGCCCACGCCGCCGCGCTGATGCGCGTCAACCATGTCGGTGAAGTCTGCGCGCAGGCGCTGTATGCCGGGCAGTCGCTGACGGCAAAAAATCAGGCTGTGCGTGCCGAGCTCGAACAGGCCGCCAAAGAAGAAACCGACCACCTCGCCTGGTGCGAAACGCGCATCAACGAACTCGGCGGCCGCAAGAGCCTGCTTAATCCGCTGTGGTTTGGCGGTGCGTTCGGTTTGGGGGTGGTGGCAGGCTTGCTGGGCGACAAGTGGAACCTTGGCTTTCTCGCCGAAACCGAACGCCAGGTCGAAGCGCACCTCGACAGCCACCTGCAACAGTTGCCGGAAGCCGACGCCAAAAGCCGCGCGGTGGTCGAACAAATGAAAACCGATGAAGCGCGCCACGCTCAGACCGCAGTCGATCACGGCGGCGCGCCGTTGCCGCAGCCGGTGAAATGGGCAATGCGGCGGGCGGCGGATGTGATGCGGCAGACGGCGAGCCGGGTTTAGCGCGGGCGTGTGTGGCTAATGGCTTCTTGCGCTAAATGTATAGAAGCCCAATCTTGACCTGTGGGCGGATTCAAGTCTGATCTTCCAGATATAAAGCCACCCCTTTTCGTGTAACGGTCTATGATCAGTCTGTGCTGTGTTCGCGTGTTGGCAAACCCAGCTTTCTAAAGCCACTGCAAGGAGCATGATCATGGCAAAAGGCCAGTTGCGCAGTAACAAGGAAACAAAGAAACCCAAGAAAGAGAAACAGGTTGTGGTTCCGATGGGATCGATCATTCCCCCATCCAAAGCTGCCAAGCCTACAAAGCCCCAGCATTGAGTGTTGAGGGGCTCATGTGAAAACGCCACCGTCAAGGTGGCGTTTTCACATCTGAAACCCGGATTGGCGCAAGTGGGAACTACACCTGTGGTGGGCCCGCCATACGGGGTCAATGGTCACGCAACGGGATCAGTTTTGCATGACGTATGCATTGCAGGCGATGTACTGCGGTTCCCTGGAATTTGAGTTTAGAGTGCCGGGCTAAAACCTTCTGTACGGTTCAAAATGGCAGTCCGAATATCAAGGTATAAACAGCACCAACAGCAAATGCACCGTGCAGAAAAATGATGCTTTTGGGCAGGATTCCTTTTCGTCTGATCAGGAAATACAGGGCCGTTCCCCCCAGGATCGTTAACATTAACAATCCAGCTGCATACTTTGAATTCTGACTGGTTTCATTGCCTGTCAGGATGGCGGCAAGCAACAGGAGAGTTGCGGCAGCACCTGCGCGGCCATGCAACAGCCCGATATCAAATGGAGTGTTTTTTTCAGCGAGACGCACGTACGCAGTCAAAGCGCCGCCAATAACGGCGCAAACCAGTATCACCCATGCGGTGATCGCCAAGCCGGATTCCGGTAGATGCATATTTTGACCCTTTGTCTTAACAGAGCCATATTAAGGCATCCCGGGTTTTCCCGATCGACCTCAATGAGCACAATGGCCGACATCCGATCAGGGAGGGCGTGCCAGCTCTGATTGAAAATGGAGCAGTAATCACTGGGCGGATGAAACTTGCCGGCGGGTCTGCCGTCTGACTTGCCGGGGCGGGTAAAATACCGCCATTGCAATCATCTAATCAGGAGTACAGCCATGAGTGAATACGGATTCGACGCCAAGATCAGCGGCCCCTTTGACGCCGCTGTGGACAAGGTCACCGCCGCCCTTAAAACCGAAGGTTTCGGCGTGCTGACCGACATCGACGTGAAAGCCACCATGAAGGCCAAGCTCGACGTTGATCTGCGCCCCTACCGCATTCTTGGCGCCTGCAACCCGCCGCTGGCGCATCAGGCCATCACGGCCGAACCCGATGTTGGCATGTTGTTGCCCTGTAATGTGGTGGTGCGCGAAGAAGAGGATGGCAACGTGACCGTGTCCTTCCTCGACCCCGGCATCATGGTCAAGCTGGTGAGCAACACTGCGGTGCATGGCGTGGCGACCGAAGCGCGAGCCCGCCTGCTGCGGGTGAAGGACAGCCTGACTGCCTGAGCGGTTTCGCACCCGGAAAAATGCCCGCTGTTGCGGGCATTTTTTGTATGCGTATCAGAAAGGCTACGAATCCAGCTGTTTCACCACTTCCTGCACCAACACCCAGGGTGCGACGACCACCGCCCAGAACATCGGTTGGCGCGCATGCCAGTCTTCAGCATCACTCATGTCGGCGCGAGCAATGCGACCCTCGGCCAGCCAGGTCTGCACGGTAGCGGCGTTGTTCTCGGCAATGTGCAGGGCAGCTTCAACCAGATCCATGCCCATGGCGACCTTGATGACGTCGCCGCGTGCGAAATGGCGTTCCAGTTCAGGCCATTGCAGTTGGGCGGTTTCGAGATTGAGCTTGGCGCGGAGGAGATCGCTGGTCATGTCAGGTGCACGTTACAAGATGCAAGTTTCAAGGAGGGCGTTGCGAAGGTCAGCGGGTCTTGCCGCCGCCACGGCGTTGGCTTAAGGGGTGTTTGGGGACTTGCGGCATACGATCTTCCCCGGGCTTTAGTCCGCTGGAAGTCGGAGTCCCCTTGCGGGGCGGGCGTCCGCGAGTCGGCGGTGTGGGCTTGCCGGCTGTCGGTTTGCCTGAACCCGCTTTGCTCGGGGCCGATTTTTCGGCGCCGGATTTAGACGGGGCAGATCGGTCCTGCCCTGATCCGGGCTGCCCGGGTTTTCCCTGCCCCGGCTTCCCGCGTGCGCCGCCAGAACGTGGGGGGCGCGCGCCTTCCGGCTGCTTGCCGGTGCCGGCAGGCTGGTACAACGGGATGAGATGCTTCTTGCTGTTGCCGATGAGGTCTTCGCGGCCCATTTCCTTGAGCGCTTCGCGCAGCAGCGGCCAGTTGTCCGCGTCGTGATAGCGCAAAAAAGCTTTGTGCAGGCGCCGCGTACGGCCTTGACGCACCACCGGCACCGATTCGCCCTTGCCGCCGAGTACTTTCTTCAGCGGGTTTTTTTCAGTGTGATACATGGTCGTCGCCAGCGCCATTGGCGTGGGCAAAAAGGTTTGCACCTGATCGAGGCGGAAGTCGTTTTTCTTCAGCCACAGCGCCAGGTTCATCATGTCCTCATCGGTGGTGCCGGGGTGGGCGGCGATGAAGTAGGGAATCAGATACTGCTTCTTGCCGACAGCTTTGGACGCGGCTTCGAACATGTCCTTGAAGCGGTCGTAGGCACCTATGCCGGGCTTCATCATCTTGGATAGCGGCCCGGGTTCAGTGTGCTCGGGGGCGATTTTCAGATAGCCGCCGACATGGTGCTGCACCAGCTCCTTCACGTACTCGGGTGAACGCACGGCGAGGTCGTAGCGCAGCCCCGAACTGATCAGGATTTTCTTCACACCCGGCACTGCGCGTGCGCGGCGATACATGTGGATCAGTGGTGTGTGGTCGGTATTGAGGTTGTCGCAGACGTCCGGAAACACGCAGCTTGGACGGCGGCAGGCGGTCTCTATTTTTTTCGAGTTGCACGCCATGCGATACATGTTGGCGGTGGGTCCGCCAAGGTCGGAAATGATGCCGGTGAAGCCCGGCGTTTTGTCGCGGATGGCCTCGATTTCACGGATCACCGAATCTTCTGAACGGCTCTGGATGATGCGGCCTTCGTGTTCGGTGATCGAGCAGAAGGTGCAGCCGCCGAAGCAGCCGCGCATGATGTTGATCGA
>JASJPE010000011.1:0-79609 GCA_031426895.1 Thiobacillus sp.
GCCGCCGCCGGCGGTGTTGATCACGTTGCCGTGGCCCAGGTTCTCGAAGAAGCCCGGCAGACGCAGCGCGTTCATGCCGCCGGAAATGATCGGGGTGGTGGGCTTCATGCCGTGCCATTCCTGGTGGTAGTAAGGACCATCGGCGGAATCGCGTTCGATCATGTAGGCAATACCTTTGTCATCCTTGCCGCCTTCCATCTTGCCGTAGCCCATAGTGCCGACGTGGATGCCGGAAGCGCCTTGCAGACGGGACATCTTGGCCAGCACGAACGCGGTGTAACCACGTACTGCGGACGGCGAGGTGATCGCGCCGTGTCCGGCACGGTGGTAGTGCAGGTACTGTTGCGGGTATTGACGACGGGCGGTAGTGATCATGCCAGGGCCGCCGACGTAGCCGTCCACCAGGAAGGCAACCTTGTTGGCATCTACGCCAAAGGTTTCCAGCGCGAAATCGGCGCGGGCGAGCATTTCGTAATGGTCGTCGGCGGTGATGTTCATGGAGAACAACTTGGCCTGGCCGGTTTCGTCCATCGCGCGCTTCATGGAGTCATACACCAGTGGCAGCACTTTCTTGATCGGGCAGAACACCTGGTTGCCCTGGGGTTCGTCGTTCTTGATGAAGTCGCCGCCCAGCCAGAACTGGTAGGCCGCCTTGGCGAACGGCTCGGGACGCAGGCCCAGCTTGGGCTTGATGATGGTGCCGGCGATGTAACCGCCATCGACGCGCGGACGACCGAGGATGTCCCACAGGTCGGTGATGTCCTTGGCCGGGCCGTCGAACTGGCGCAGCATCGACCAGGGCACATAGAAATCCTGCATTTGCAGATGTTTCACGTCGCCCATGCCCTGGTTGTTACCAATCGCCAGGGTCAGGAAGGACACCAGCATGGCGCGGCCGTCGATGACGTTGCGGTCGAACAGGTCGTTCGGGTAGGCGACCTTCATGATGCCCTTGGCTTCGTCGATGAAGTACACCAGCGCGTCCACACCCTTGGTGAAGTCGTCGGTGGTGGAGACTTCGACGTTGGTGCCGGTGGAGGACTCGGCGGCGATGTGCGCGGCCACTTCCAGGTAGCCATAGCCCGTGGCGGGCTGCATGTGATAGGCGACGAGAATGTGCTTGTCGCCCTTGATCAGGTCATCTTCTTTCAGACTAAGGTCGGCGTAACGTGCGGATTGATCCATTGCATGACTCCTGCGGTAGATAAACAAAGCGTCAGGAGCCAATCCCCCTGATCACGACAGGGACGGACTATACGGACGGATTGATATAAATAAAATTAAATTGTTATGATAATAACCATATCGTTTTACTTATAAATATGCGCCGCCTGACACTTCGCCAATTCAGAATTTTTGAAGCCGTTGCCCGCCATCTTTCATTTACCCGGGCGGCCGAGGAATTGCATCTTTCGCAACCGGCCGTCTCCATGCAGGTTCGCGGCATCGAAAAAATTCTGGGCCTGCCGCTCACCGAACAATTGGGCAAGAAAATATTTCTGACCGAAGCCGGGCGCGAAGTGCTGTACGCCAGCCGGAGCATTACCGCGCGCCTGGACGATCTGCAGGCCAATCTGGCGCAACTACGCGGCATGGATAGCGGCCTGCTCAACATTGCCGTAACGACCACCGTGAGTGCAGTCGCCACCAACATTCTGGCCAGTTTTCGCGGCAAGCATCCCAAGGTCTCGGTTCATCTGGATGTATCCAACCGCGAGTCGGTGCTGGGGCAGCTGGCTGCCAACCATATTGATCTGGCCATCATGGGGCAGGTGCCGGAAGGGCTGGACCTGGAAGCCATTCGCTTTATGGACAATCCGCTGGTAGTGATCGCACCGCCCGACCATGCGCTTGCCCGCAAGAAAAAAGTGTCCATCGATCACCTCGCCTCCGAGCCCTTTCTGGTGCGGGAAGCCGGCTCCGGCACCCGCGGCGCCATGGAACGCTTTTTTGCCGATAAAGGCCTGGAAATCCGTACCAGCATGGAAATGAGCAGCAACGAGGCCATCAAGCAGGCGGTACAGGCCAGGCTGGGCCTGGGCATTCTGTCCTTGCAGACGCTGGAACAGGAATTGGCGCTCAAGCGGCTTGCGGTGCTCAAGGTCGAGGGCTTTCCCATCATGCGCCACTGGTACATCGTTCACCGCACCGACAAGCGGCTTTCCCCGCTGGCGCAAGCGTTCAAGGAATTCGTGCTGGGACAGGCGCAACCGGCAACGTGGAGCCCAATTTACTGAACGTTGCAGCCCCCTGAGTGCGGTATTCATTGCCACGTGTCACGACAAGATATCGGACTAAATTGTTCAGGCCACCCCCTTAATTGGACAATCAAGGCATTTCTGGCATTGAATTTGCTAGGTATTTCAGCTTTAACACGGGTCAGGTAACCACTTGTCGGGTAAACGGGATGTTGCCGTAATCCCTGCTAACATCCGGCAGGGGTTGAATTAGCACGACACTATAAATCTTCAACCAGGAGAGCGTCGTTGTATCACTTGTCCAGGACTCTGACAGCTGTTTTATTGGCCGCTACGACGGTCAATTTGACGTTTGCTGCGCCGCCAGAACAGGGGGCACAGGCCGAGGATCGCCTGCGCCAGCACGTTGACCGTCTAAGCTGGGAACCGGCACGCACCCGCGAGCGCGTCACGCTCATACTCGAGGCCGATGCGCTGTCACAAGGTGAAGTCAGCCCCCATGAAGGCCTGATTCGCCACCGTCGCGGGCGGCTTCATGAAGTCTCCATCCCGGCCAACAAAGTCACGGCGTTGCTGAATGCCTTGCCGTCCGGCGTCCTGGCGCGGCTCCCTTATCCTCACCAGGCCGTGGCGGTCACGGGCCAAGGCGTGGCGATAACGGGTGCCGCCGACATGCAAACGCTGGGCAACAACGCAGCGGGCATCAAAATTGGCGTAATCGACCTGGGTTTTGCCAGCCTGTCCACCGCCCAGGCGTCGGGTGACCTGCCGCCGACCGGCCCGAACCTGAGCATCACCGATTACACCGGCACGGGCACAGGGGGCACCAACCACGGCACCAATGTAGCCGAGATCGTGCACGACATGGCGCCAGGCGCGTCGCTTTACCTTGCCAAGATAGCGAACGAAGTTCAGCTGGGCCAGGCGCTCGATGCCATGACCGCTGCTGGCGTCAAGGTGATCAACCATTCCGTCGCCTGGTATGGAGCGGCTTTTTATGATGGATCCGGATCCATCTGCGATATCGCCAACAGCGCGGACACGCAAGGCGCCCAATGGATCAATGCCATGGGCAACAGTCGCCTCAAGCATTATCTTGGAACCTTTGCCGACAACAACGCAGACCTGCGCCACGAGTTTGCAACCGGGCAGGACTACAACACCATCAACCTGACTTCGGGCAGCGCCGTGTCGTTGATCCTCAACTGGCAGGCCTATCCGACCACGAGGATTGACTACGATCTGTATCTGTATAACGGCAATCCGGATAGCGGTGGCGTCGTGGTGGCTTCCTCGCTTAACCGCCAATCCACTAGAGCATACCCCTACCCTTATGAGGCAATTGATTACACGCCAACCAGCAGCGGGACGTTCTACATTGTTGTCAAGAAGGTCAGCTCCTCGCAGACCAATCTGCCCTTGACCCTGTTCTCCACCGGCCCCGACCTCGTTACCCGAACCACGGCCAGCAGCATTCTTCAACCCGCCGATTGCGCCAAGGTGATTGGAGTCGGCGCAGTGGACCTGAACGACAATGCGGGCTCCTTCAGTTCCGAAGGACCGACGACGGACGGGCGGCCCAAACCGGAAATAGCCGCGCCCAACGGCGTGCAAACCTCTCTGAGCAGCGCGTTCTGGGGCACTTCGGCAGCCTCGCCCCACGCCACCGGTGCGGCCGCACTCCTGTTGGCAGCTAACCCAGGCATGACCCCGGCACAATTACGTGTGGCATTGCCGGCTGCAGTCAAGGACGTGAACACGACCGGTTTTGATTACCGGACCGGCGCCGGACGCATCAGCCTGGATGCCGATGGGGATGGGCTTAACCGTGACGCGGAACTCTCGTATGGCACCTCACCCATCCTGGCTGACACGGACGGGGACGGATTGACAGATAGCCAGGAAATTCAGCTCTACGCCACGTCGCCGACGCTGGCTGATTCGGACAGCGACGGATTAAGCGATGGCGAAGAGGTTCTGGTCTATGCCACCAACCCCAATCAGTCCAACAAGGGCGATCTGGCACCCAAAGGCCAGCCCGATGGCGTGGTGAATGTGGCGGACCTGTTGATCCTGACGCGATTTGTCGGACAACTGGATGCGCCGTCCCCGCAGGAAAGCGCGCTTGGCGACATCAACAACGACAGCGTTCTGGATGTGCGGGATATTTTGCAACTGCGGCAGCAGTTGGGATATTGAGGCGATCATGAAAAACAACATCAACTTCCTTGGCCTTGCTGCATTGTGTGGCGGGTTGTTTTTATCGGCATGCACCAGCGTCAACACCTTCCCCAGCATCGCGCGGCCCGGCGACACGGTTTCGTTCATGGTGGCGGGGTCTGCGCAAACCAAAAAACACAATGTTACGGTTCAACTGACCGATGCAAGCAATCAGGTCTTCGATTTGCAAGCCTTGGGATTAGTGCGCTCTGTTTTCAATTTGCGGCCGGATGGGCGAGCCTCTGGCATGCATTATTCAGATTATCTGGAAAGCTACATCTCCTGGTCGTTTGGACATGAACCGCTTCAAACGGTTATGGTCACCGATTTACCTGCCAACGTTGCGCCTGGGCTAGCGAACCTAACTGTAAGCCTGGTGGGGGTAAGCGATAACAGTTCTGGATTTGCAAATGGTCCTTTTAATATCAAACTGGATATCATTCCAGGTAGTGGCACGCCTGATCCAATTAGCCGCAAGTCATCATCCGGACCTGTGCCCGTTGATTTTAGTCGTCTGGAAACGGCGCCAAATGCAAAGATTTCATTCAGCTCAAGCGCAACTGCAATCGGAGCCGCATCGCTGGTACTCGATTTTGATGAAGCCATTGTCAATCCCAGCGACATAAACGTATATGTTCCGGAATCAACCGTGCGGGGTGATTATTCTGGCCCCGGTGCGTTTGGAACGACCCAGCGCATGGTCTACTGGCATCAGGACGGGCAGAAGCTTTATGTCGATATCATTGCCCCTCAGGGTATTTATTCACGTTTTCTGCAATTCTATGTCGTACATCCATCAGGGTTGGCTGGATCGCCGGCCTTCAACATCCTTAGCGCACAGGTATATGGCACCGATGGCAGTCCTGTTGCCATTACGCCAGCATTGACCTATTCACCCTGAAGCCCTCTTATCCAATTCTGCAACGCGCCCACCTGACATTTGAACTAACAGCAAAAAAACATGGAACCGACACCTCAACCCCTGAAACGCTGCGGCTGCAACAATCCCACCGACAAATGCGCGGATCTGGCACGCACCATCAAACCCAGCAAGCTGAACCCCGACACCGTGCTGGTGTTCGATGTGCGGCGCGAGGCCGACTACGCCGCGTCCAGGGAAATCATCCCCGGCGCCATGTGGAAAAACCCGGAAAAAATTGATATCTGGATCGGCGCTCTGCCGCGCACCATGGATGTGGTGATCTACTGTGTGCGTGGCGGTAGCGTATCGAACAGCGTGGTGGAGCGCCTGCAGGCCGAAGGCGTGAAAGCCCGCTACATTGAGGGCGGCATCGAGGCCTGGAAAGCAGCCGGCGGCAAGCTCGTGACAAAATAAACTGTGTAACACCCGATCGCCCGAAAATTGACTGTATTGCCCACACCCGACCAATTACGCGCTTCGCAAACAATGAATGGATTGCACTGAATAATAAAAAAGGACCCTTTCATCCTGAATAGTTGACTAATTTACTTGGTTATTATATGGTTCGTCCTAGTTATCTTTAATTGAGTGCAAGGACTACATCATGGAACGTGAAATCAACGGCAAAATGGTCGAGACCGACCCCGAAGGCTATCTGGTCAACCTGGATGACTGGTCCGAAGAGCTGGCCGTCGTGCTAGCCAAGGATGACAACCTGGAACTGGGTGAAAACCACTGGAAAATTATTCGCCACATGCGTGACCAGTTCGCCCAGAACGGAACGGCACCCAACCTGCGTTTCCTGCAAAAAGGCCTGAAAGAAGAATATGGTGACGAATGGGGCGACAAGAAATTCCTGTTCGACCTGTTCCCGTTTGGCCCCGCCAAGCAGGCTGGTCGTTACGCTGGCACCCCGAAGCCGACCGGTTGCGTGTAAGCGTGGGGGTTGACGCAGTCGGCTCCTCACGCGCGTCAGCGCGTAGCGGATCGGAGTCCTTTTAGGCTTCAGCGTCTTTAGTGCGTGGTTGTTGCCAACTTGTTGGATTTACAACCACGGCCTACCCCTTGCAGGTAAACCAACCCGCTTTGCTAAAACCCCCCGCTTGCCGGGGCTTTTTTTCGCCTGCGCGTCAAACAGGGTTACGAAACATGAAGTACACCGCACCCACCAGACACAGCGCCGCCCACAAAAAATCCCATTTCAGTTCTACCTTCATGTACAGCACCGCAAACGGCACAAACACCGTCAACGCGATGACCTCCTGCATGATCTTCAACTGCGGCAAACTCATCACGGTGAACCCGATACGATTGGCCGGCACCTGCAGCAAATATTCGAACAAGGCGATTCCCCAACTGACCAGGGCCGCAATCACCCACGGCTGATTATTCATGTCCTTCAGGTGTGCATACCACGCGAAGGTCATGAAGATATTGGAAAGCGTGAGTAAAACCAGGGTCTGCAAAGAGGCGGGCATGATGAACATTCAAAATCGAATGCGGGCCATTGTAAAGAATCCGCATACGAACAGCCTGCTAAAATGCCGCCTTTCGCATTGCAAGGATCGGCATGATGAGCGCACCTCAGGTGGGAGTGGTAATGGGGTCTTCCAGCGACTGGGAGGTGATGAAACACGCGGCGATATTGCTGAAGCAGTTGGGCATCCACTTCGAGACCCAGGTGGTGTCTGCGCACCGCACGCCGGACCTGCTCTATGAATACGCTGCCAGCGCTGAAGCACGCGGCCTCAAGGCCATCATCGCGGGTGCCGGCGGTGCCGCCCATCTGCCCGGCATGCTTGCCTCCAAGACCATAGTGCCGGTGCTCGGCGTGCCGGTGCCATCGAAATATCTCAAGGGCATGGATTCGCTGCTGTCGATCGTGCAAATGCCCAAGGGCATACCGGTGGCCACGTTTGCCATTGGTGAAGCTGGCGCGGCCAACGCGGCGCTGTTTGCGGCGGCGCTGATCGCACGTTACGACAGCGCGCTGGCCACGCAGCTCAGCGAGTTCCGTAAAAACCAGGCCGATTCCGTAATGGGGATGGAATTGCCAGATGTCGAATAAGCCGCTTCCCATCCTGCCCGGTGCATACGATTCCACACAGGCTTCTACCCTGAATGGCACAAGAGCCCGTAGTGGACCGGAGTCCTTTAGGGCCACGCTGCCCATTTTGCCGGGGGCAACGCTGGGCATGCTTGGCGGCGGTCAGCTCGGCCGCATGTTCACCCTCGCCGCACGCACCATGGGCTACAAGGTGATAGTGCTTGACCCGGACGCTACCAGTCCGGCCGGTCAGATGGCCGACGTACATATGCAAGCGGATTATTCCGATCTCGTGGCACTGAAAAAACTTGGCGGAAACTGCGCCGCCGTCACCACCGAATTCGAAAACGTCCCCGCGGCCAGCCTGATCGAACTCGCACGCTATTGTCGCGTAGCCCCCGGCGCCGAAGCCGTGGCCATCGTGCAGGACCGCAGCCATGAAAAATCCTGGCTGGCGGGCAACGGTTTTGCCACGGCACCGTTTGCGCTGGTCAACAGCGAGGCCGACCTCGAAGCCGCGCTGACCGTGGCTGGCACGCCCGCGCTCCTGAAAGTGTCGCGCCTGGGGTACGACGGCAAAGGACAAGCACGCGTCGAGTCGCTCGATGAAGCACGCGCGGCTTTCCTGGCCTTTGGTCATCAGCCTTGCGTGATGGAAGGCTTCGTCAGACTTGAATGCGAAGTATCGGTGGTGCTGGCACGTGACGATGCCGGGCAGTGCGCCCTGTTTCCTGTGGCCGAAAATCGCCATGAAAACGGCATTCTCGATGTCACCATCGTCCCCGCCCGCATATCCGACAGCCTCGCGCAGCAGGCACGCGACACAGCCCGTGCGGTGGCAGACAAGCTTGGCTATGTCGGCGTCATGGCGGTCGAATTTTTCGTCGCGGATGGCCGGCTCATGATCAATGAAATTGCCCCGCGCCCGCACAACTCAGGGCACTACACGCTGGATGCCTGCATCACCGACCAGTTTGAACAACAGGTGCGCGCGCTGTGCGGTTTACCGCTGGGCGATCCACGCCTGCTGTCGCCGGTGGCGATGGTCAACATCCTGGGCGACCGCTGGCACGATGACGGACCGCACTGGGACATGCTGCTGGCACATGCCAACATCAAGCTGCACCTGTATGGCAAACAGGCTGCCCGGCCTGGGCGCAAGATGGGGCATTTCAACGTACTGGATGCAGATGTGGAAACGGCACTACAGCTGGCCGAGCGAATGCGCAATGCGCTGTAGCGCATTTAAAAAATCCAGCCGCTTCGGCGTACTCGCACTGATTGCCGCTTTCTGTAGCGCCTGTGCGGCAGACAGTCCCAAGCAGATCCTTTTGCACATCGGGCAGCATGTCTTCGAGGTCGAAGTCGCCGCCACCCCACAGCAACGTGAACGCGGCCTGATGCAACGCGATGCGCTCCCGGCCAATGGTGGCATGTTGTTTGTGTTCGAACAACCGGGGCGGCACTGCTTCTGGATGCGCAATACCCCCCTGCTCCTGTCGATAGCCTTTGTCGGCATTGATGGCCGCATCATCAAGCTCGCCGACATGCAGCCGCTTAGCGACACCTTCCATTGCGCCAGTGCCGACGCACGCTACGCGCTGGAAGTGTCGCAAGGCGGGTTCCAGAATCGCGGCATTGTGCCGGGCAACCAGATCACCGGCCTGCCCCGGTAGCGCACAATCAGGGCGTGATGGATTGCAGTTTGAGTTCCACTTCGTTGCCGTTGTCATCGCTTCGCAGCACGCGCACCGGCAGATAAAAACGATCGATTGCCAGCCAGATTTCAAAGCGACCATCGTTATCAGCCACCCGTGCCAGATGTAGCGTGCGCAATTCTCCCAGCGCCGTTTCCAGAATCGGTTCTCCGCGCACTTCGTAGGTATAGTCGCGCAGCTTTTTGCCATTGAATACGCGATAACTGAGTGGGCCAGCCGTTGGCGGTGCGGTCAGCGCCAATTGAAAAAACAGGCTGAGCGCATCCTGCACCTCACCCTGATACGCAAAGTGACGCGGTACCCCCTTTGCCGGCATGAACGTCAGCTGGCCCTGCTCGGGATTGAAATGGGCGCGGCTATGCTTATCCCCACGCTGATCCCAAAACTCTTCCGGCTGCAGACCGCTCGGCGTAATGCGACCACGACTGGTCTGCACGAAATGACCACGATAGAACACGCCGGCCAGACCCGTCGCCTCGGCCACACTAATCAGTGTATAGCGCTCACCCTCGTTCACCCATTGCAAGGTCTGCTCGCCCGATGCCAGACCGTAGTGCACCTGAAAACGCAGATTGAGACGTGCTGGCAAGACGTTTAAGGGCGGCACGACATCGGCGAGTGCCGGAACGACGGCCGGCCCCTCCTCAACGCGTGCCGCAGCCACATTCTCGCCAGTTTCAAGCGTGGCGGCGGCTACAGACGGCTCAAGCGGCTCAGAAAATTCAGTCGTCTCAGGCTTCAGCCGCAACGGCAGCGCCGGATGTTCCACAAGAGGACGGGGTTGCGTGGCGGGGACAGGTGCGGTCGCGGGCTTCGACACAGAAGCCAGATGGACGTCCAGAGGCAAGGAAGGTGAAGGCGGCTTCCATTGCGGGATCACCCAATCCAGCCCCCCAAACAAGCTGACATGCAGCAACAGCGACACACCCAGAGCCAACCACCATGGGCGAAGGCTACGCCCCACCTGTCTAACCCTTTACGCTGGCACGCACCAGGCGCTGTTCAAGCGTGACACCATCCTCTTCCACACGAATTTGCACCGGCAGATTGTTGCGTGCGGGCACGACCCATACGGTGATGGCCTTTTCATCCAACTTTTGCATGACGCGCTGATATTGCTGAGTCGCCAGCGTGCCAAGTGGTGTCTGGATATCGCCGCCATTGCTGCGCGCATAGCGATAGTCATTGAGGTTGCGCCCGCTCACCACCTGCAGACTGTAATCGGCCGGCACGCTGGGCGCGAACATGAACTGATAGACCTGCGACAGCTGATCCTGCGCCCCGTTTTGCAGACCATTCACCTGCCACGATTCACCCTTGTATTGATAAGCAATGCTGCGCTGCTTCCAGTCGAGGCGAGCCGTGGCCAGTTTATTGGGCGCATCGCTGCGCGCGTGCTGGAATTGGATTGGACGCAGGCCTTGCGGTGTCACCACGCCGGTGCTTTCGAGCCGGATATTGCCCGGCCACAGCATTTTCAGAGCACCGGTTGCACGCGTTTCGCTCACCAGCGTATAGCGTGTACCGCTACGACTGAACGTATCGGTCACCTGGCCGAGTTTGAGGCCGTTGCGATACAGGTCATACACCACGTTCAGTTGCGACGGACCATACGATTCCACACGGGCTTTAGCCCGTAGTGGATCGGAGTCCTTTAGGGCGGCCGCCTGGGCCGGGGCGGCAAACAGGCTGACGGCCAGTAACAGGATTTTGATCACGCTCACGCTCCAGTGGATAACACTGACTGTGACGCCAAATCGCCCTTCAAGTTTACGCGGCCATGATTGTTTACCAAACGGTCTTCGGCAAACCAGCGGACCGCCTGCGGGTAGATGCGATGCTCCTGCGCCAGCACGCGCGCGGCGAGGCTGTCGGCCGTATCGTCTGCCAACACCGGAACTGCCGCCTGAATGATGATAGGGCCATGGTCGAGCTGCGCGGTGACGAAATGCACGGTGCAGCCGTGAATTTTCACCCCTTCGGCCAGCGCACGCTCGTGCGTTTTCAGGCCGGGAAAAGCAGGGAGCAGGGAGGGGTGAATGTTCAGCAGGCGGCCCTCGAAGCGGGCGATGAACGCCGGGCTGAGGATGCGCATGTACCCTGCCAGCACCACCAGGTCCGGCTGATGCCGGTCAATTTCGTCGGCCAGTTGCGCATCGAAGATTTCGCGGTCGGGCTGTGCGGTGTGATCAAGCGCAATGGCAGTGAGACCATGCTCACGTGCGTATACCAGCCCTGCTGCCTGCGGCCGGTTGCTGATGACCGCCACCACCTCGATCGGCAGATTCGCTTCGGCGATCGCGCGAAAATTGCTGCCGCGCCCGGACAGCAGCACGACGACGCGGCAACTCACGAATAAATCACCTGCTCCGCGCCGTCTGGACGCACGACGATTACGCCGATCTGCCACACGGTTTCACCACTCGCCTGCAGATGCGCCATCGCTGCCGCGGCATCCGCTGCCGCCACCACGACACACATGCCGATACCGCAGTTAAAGGTACGCAGCATTTCGTCCGCTTCGACATTGCCGGCCTGCTGCAGCCAGTCGAACAACGGGGGGCGTGTCCACGAAGCCGCATCGACGCGCGCAGCGACGCTTTCCGGCAAACAACGCGGCAAGTTGCCGGTGATGCCGCCGCCGGTGATATGCGCCATGCCTTTGACGTTGAGTTTTTCCATCAAAGCCAGCAATGGCTTCACATAAATACGGGTCGGCGCCATCACCACGTCGGCAAAGGGCTTGCCGTGAAAATCCGATTTCAGGCCGACGCCGGACACATCGATCAGCTTACGAACCAGCGAATAGCCGTTGGAATGCGCGCCGCTGGAGGCCAACCCCAATACCACATCGCCCGCCGCAATGGTCTGGCCGCCAATGACCCTGGATTTTTCGACCACGCCGACGGCAAAGCCGGCCAGATCGTATTCGCCTTCGGGGTACATGCCGGGCATCTCGGCGGTTTCGCCGCCGATCAGCGCACAGCCGGCCTGTTCGCAGCCGGTGGCAATGCCGGCGATGACCGCTTCGGCGGTATCCAGCGTGAGCTTGCCGCAGGCGAAGTAGTCGAGAAAGAACAGCGGCTCGGCACCCTGCACCAGAATATCGTTGACACTCATCGCCACCAGATCGATACCCACGGTGTCATGGCGATTGAGTTCGAACGCCAGCTTCAGCTTGGTGCCCACGCCATCGGTACCGGAGACCAGTACCGGCTCCTTGAATTTCTTGGAAATCTCGACCAGCGCGCCAAATCCGCCAATGCCCGTAAGCACCTCGGGGCGCATGGTGCGCCTGGCCAGCGGCTTGATGCGCTCGACCAGCGCATCGCCGGCGTCAATGTCGACACCGGCATCTTTGTAGGAAATGGAAGACACACACGGCTCCAGAATCAAAAAGTGCGCTATTTTACCGCCTATGCAGCCTATCCGCCCCTCATCCCTTCCAGGCAATCTCTCCTGGCTTGCCCTCGCCGCCCTGCTCGTCACCGGCGGACTGGTCTATGTGCTGGGCCCGATTCTCACGCCTTTTCTGGCCGGTGCCCTGCTAGCCTACATATTCGACCCGCTGGTCGACCGCTTGGAAACGCGCGGCGTGTCGCGCACCACCGGCACCGTGCTGGTGATCGTGCTGGCCGGACTGGCGCTGTTTTCCCTGCTGCTGATTGCGATACCGCTGTTTCAGGGGCAGTTTGCCGAATTGTCGCAGCGGGTGCCCGCCGCGCTCGATCTGCTGCAAACCCGCTTCCTGCCCTGGCTGCAACATACAGTTGGCATCACGATAGCCCCCGACCTGGGCGCACTTAAAACCTGGCTCACCGAAAAAGCCACCCAAAATAGCGCCAACTGGCTACCCACCCTGCAAACCGGTGCACTCGCCATCGTCGGCATTCTGGCCAATCTGCTGTTGATCCCGGTGGTGATGTTTTATCTGCTGAAGGACTGGGACGTAATGATCACACGCATCGCCGCCTTGACCCCGCGCGACTGGATGGATGCCGTCAACCGGGTGGCGCGTGCAATGGACGCCGTCGTCGGCGAATTCCTGCGCGGGCAGATGGCTGTCATGGCGGCCTTGTCCGCTTATTACACGCTGGCACTGTGGGCGGCAGGGCTGAATTACGCCCTGCCGATCGGCCTCCTCACCGGGGTATTGTCATTCGTGCCCTTTCTCGGCTTTGGGCTGGGCCTGATTCTGGCACTGCTGGTGGCGCTGCTGCAGTTTGCTGACTGGATCGGAGTGGCTTGGGTGGCGAGTATTTACCTCATCGGGCAGGTACTGGAAAGCTATGTCATCACGCCACGGCTGGTGGGCGAACGGGTCGGGTTACACCCAGTCGCAATCATCTTCGCGCTGGCCGCATTCGGCCAGTTGTTCGGCTTTGTCGGTGTGCTGCTGGCGGTGCCGCTGGCAGCAATATTGCTGGTGGCGCTGCGCGAATTGTGTGCCGCATACGAAGCCAGCGCCTTCTATCACGGCGGCTATAATGCCGGCTCTCTCGACCCTGCCCACTCTGCCATGTCCGCGCCATTACTCGAATCCCACATCACGTCCCTGCCGCTGATCCACAAAGGCAAAGTGCGCGACATCTATGGTGTCGGCGACGACAAATTGCTGATCGTGACCACTGATCGTCTCTCCGCGTTCGACGTGGTCATGCCGACGCCGATTCCCGGCAAGGGCGAAGTCCTCACCCGGGTATCGGCCTTCTGGTTCAATAAGCTGAAAAGCATTGTGCCCAGCCAGGCACTCGACATCACACCCGAATCGGTGGTCACGGCAAACGAACGCGATCAGGTGACCGGCCGTGCCATTGTCGTCAAAAAACTCAAGGCGCTGCCGGTCGAGGCCATCGTGCGCGGTTATCTGGTGGGATCGGGCTGGAAGGAATATCAGGTCAGCCAGTCGGTGTGCGGCATCAAGCTCCCTGCCGGGCTCAAGCAGGCCGACCGTCTGCCCGAACCGATCTTCACCCCGTCGACCAAAGCGGCCGTGGGCGCACACGATGAAAACATTGCATTCGACGCGATGGCCGGATTGATCGGCGCCGATCTGGCCCAACAGGTGCGCGACACAAGCCTTTCCCTGTATAAGGCTGCCGCAGAGTATGCGCTCACACGCGGCATCATCATTGCCGACACCAAGTTTGAGTTTGGCATCGACGAAGCCGGCAAACTGGTGTGGATCGACGAAGCGCTGACTCCGGATTCCTCACGTTTCTGGCCTGCCGACCAGTATCAGCCGGGCAGCAATCCGCCCAGCTTCGACAAACAATTCGTACGCGACTGGCTGGAAGCCAGCGGCTGGAACAAGCAGGCACCGGGCCCGGTGCTGCCTGCCGAGATCGTCGAAAAGACCGCCGCCAAATACCGCGAGGCGATGACGCGGCTGCTGGGTTAAATAAAGGCGTTATCCGCGAAGGCCGCGAAGAAGCGCGAAGGGGTTCCTGGAATGCGACTGCCGGTTCCAGGGATTTTCTTGGCGTTCCTTCGCGAGCTTCGCGGAAAGGGTTTTATTTCAACGTCGCATTCAAAAAGTCCGCCACCGCCTCGACCATTTCGCCCTCGCGCCCGCTGAAAAAATGATCGGCGCGGGCGATCATCCGCTGTTTTGAATCCTTCGCCGACAGGCTCTGTTTGCGTTTACCGGCTTTCTCCAGCACCGGTGGCAGGTCGTTTTCACCGTACAGGTCCAGAACAGGAAGTTTCAGGCCTGCATACGTGTCCTGCGAAAGTCCCAGGCTGGCCCACGATTTCACGGCTGCATCGGGTGTGCCCGCCAGATACACGCGACTCATGCGCGACCCCATGCTGTGGGACACAATCGCCAGCCGGGTGTAGCCTTTGGCCTTGAGGAACGCGACTGCCTCGCCCATGCGCTCGGCAGCCTCGGCAAACGTTGGCGGATAGGCCTCGCTTTTGGCATCGGCCGCCAGCACCGGCATCTGGATCGACAGGGTGGCCAGGCCGCGATCGGCCAGTTCGGTTCGAAGTGTGCCAACCATGCCCCAATCGGGATGGATGCCCATGCCGTGAACGACGATGACCGCCTGCCCGGTCTTGCCCGGAACAAAAAGCGTCAGGAATTGATGATGGCCGCGCGGGGTTTGGAGATAGACCGGATCCCCCACCACCAGACCGGGTACCACTTCATCCGCCCATTTCTTTTCTCGTGCGTAATCTGCGCCGCCTGTGTCCGCCAATGCAGATAACGAAAACAGCACCACCAAACCAGTCTGCAACTTCAACAACATGTTTTTCTTCATTCTGAGTCTCCCTCGCGTTAAAGTTCACGCTTCACTCGCCCGATAATTCAATGAAACCATGGTTTTATCAACCGTCGAAGGTAGAAAAAATTGACTGCCGAGTCACTGCGAATCGTACCCCCTTCTACCCCATCCTTCCCGCAACGCACCGTGCGTCAGCGTGGTGGTGCGCGGGTGGTGATTGTCGATGACCGCAGTACCGCACGCAGTCTGCTCGAAGGACTGGCACGCACGCTCGAGCCGGGCGTGATCGTGGAAAGCTTTGCCGATCCGCTCGATGCGCTTGAGCGCATGCAGCACACGCCCCCGGACCTCATCATCACCGACTACCGTATGCCCGGCATGGATGGCATCGAGTTCACACGCCGTGTTCGGGCTGAGCGCCTGCTGAGCGATATACCGATCATCATCGTCACCGTAGTCGAAGACCGCCAGATTCGCTATCAGGCACTGGAAAATGGCGCGACCGATTTTCTCACCCGCCCAATCGATCCCCAGGAATGTCGAGCACGTTGCATAAACCTGCTGGCGCTGCGGCGCAGCCAGAAAGTGATCGCCGACCGCGCGCACTGGCTGGAAGAACAGGTGATGCAAGCCACCCGGGAAGTTCGCACGCGTGAACGCGAAACGCTGATGAAGCTGGCCAAGGCGGGGGAATATCGCGATGAGGAAACCGGCAACCACATCCTCCGCATGGCGAAATATGCCCGCCTGATCGCCGAAGAACTGAATCTGACCGCGATGGAATGCGACGAAATCGAATCAGCCGCCCCAATGCACGATATCGGAAAAATCGGCATTCCCGACCTGATACTGCTCAAGCCCGGTCGCCACACACCCGAAGAGCAGGTCATCATGCGGCAGCACCCGATGATCGGCTACAACATTCTGGCCAACAGCCCGTCGCGCTTTCTGCAAATGGGCGCAGTGATTGCCCTGGGTCACCACGAACACTACAACGGCGGCGGATATCCGCAAGGCCTGGCGGGCGAGGACGTTCCATTGCCCGCACGAATTGTGGCCGTGGCGGACGTGTTCGATGCACTCACCTCCCACCGCCCGTACAAACGCGCCTGGTCTTTTCAGGATGCCCTGAATTTCATCCAGACCGAAAGCGGCAAGCACTTTGACCCGGCCTGCGTGCATGCGTTTGAGCGTCGCATCGATGCCGTAGCCGCCATCATGCACGAACTGGGCGATACGCCCGACTGATCCGACGGCCATGTTGAACCGGCTGCCGCTTCCCGCTTTCATCAAACGCCTGCAGGGGCGCATTCAAACAAGACCGGATACTGAATTTCAGCAGGCCTTGATCCGCCTGTGCGTTGTTGTCGGCTTCTATCTGTATTTCTCGCTCACGAAACTTGAACACAGCCCCGCCATCGCAGCGCAGGTTCATTTCCTCGGACTGGGCCTGACGTTTGTTTCCCTCTCCCTGTTGCTCGGTTCACTGGTCGATTTGAGTCCCTCGGTTGCCCGTCGCGGCATCGGCATGCTGCACGATTTCACCGTGGCCACGTATATGCTGGCCATCTCGAATGAGACGGGCGCGCCTGTCGTGGCGGCCTATCTATGGGTCACGCTGGGAAACGGTTTCCGCTACGGGCAGGCCTATTTGCTCATTTCAACGGTGGCGTCCGCGGTCGGGTTCATCGTTGTCTATCAATACAATCCATTCTGGAACTCGCACACGCCGCTATGGTGGGGCATATGGCTGACGATCCTCGTTGTGCCACTCTATGCATCCAGCCTGCTCAAACAATTGCATGGTGCAGTCAAACGGGAAAAAGAAGCCAGCCTGGCCAAGTCCAACTTCCTGGCCAACATGAGCCATGAACTGCGTACCCCCCTCAATGGCGTGATCGGGGTGGCCGATCTTCTGGCGGAAACCCGGCTCGACAAGGAACAAAAGGAATACGCCCAGATCATTCACGCGTCGGCCCATACCCTGCTGGAACTGATCGAAAACGTACTCGATATTTCGCGCATCGAAGCCGGCCGCATTGACTCCACCGAGGAAGACTTCGATCTCCATCGCCTGATCAATGGCATCAATACGATGATGGCATCCCAGGCACATGCCAAGGGACTGGAACTCGTGGCGCACATCGCGCCGCAAACGCCCTTTCACCTGCACGGCGACGCGCGCCATCTGCGACAAATCCTGATCAATCTGACCGGCAATGCCATCAAGTTCACCGAACAGGGCCGGGTCGATCTGTATGTCCGCCCGATTGGACAAGGTCATCTGCAACGCGTGCGTTTCGAAATTGTCGATACCGGAATCGGCATCGCTGAATCTGCGCAAGCGCGCATTTTCGACAGCTTTACCCAGGCCGACCCAAGCGTCACGCGCCGGTTTGGCGGCAGCGGGCTGGGCACCACCATCGCCCGGCAACTGGTGGGTGCGCTCGGCGGCCAGATTGGTCTGCACAGCCGGGAAGGTGAGGGCAGCACGTTCTGGTTTGAATTGCCGTTCACCCTGCAGGCTACCCACCCCTCCCAGGCCGATGAACATTTCGATCGGCCCATGCGCGTCGCCATTCTGGCGGGGGCCGAACTGGCCAGTCGTCTGCAGACCATGATCCGGAATTGGGGTGCAGAAACCACCGTGGTGGTCAACACCACCCGGCTCGCAGCGGAATTGGCCGCCTATCTGTCAGGCGGCACACCACTGGGGGCCATCGTGATGGAACGCAGCCTGTTGCCGGGCGAGCCGGCCATGTTCCTGCGCATGCTGCGCGATGACGCGAGCCTGGCCAGGCTACCCATTATTCTGGTCGAATCCGACGCCGGCATGGCGACCACGCATGATGCGCAGTTGGTCCGCGCAGGCTATGCCTCGGTCCTGCGAACACCGGTCAACACCACGCTGCTGTTCAACGCCATTCATGCCGTCATCAGCCATGACATGCCGCACAACGTGGTATCACTGGCCAACCATTTTCAATCGCAAACCGGTCAAACCACCCGTTTGCGCATTCTGGTGGCGGAGGACAACCCAGTTAACCAGCGTGTCATTCGCGGCCTGCTGGAACATGCCGGGCACGAAGTCTATCTGGCACACGATGGCGAAGAAGCGCTGGCCATGTTGGAGTCTGGCGAATTAACCTACAACCTGGCCGTCATCGACATGCACATGCCGCTTTTATCCGGGCCCGAAGTCGTGCAGCGCTGGCGCTTTCTGGAAAAGGGGCATTTGCCCATCGTCATGCTGACCGCCGACGCGCGCGCTGAAGCGCAAGCTGCGTGCGAGGCCGCAGGAGCCGACGCCTATCTGACCAAGCCCATCAACAGCCGTGAGCTGATGTACCAGATAGCGCAGCTGGCCAATCAGCAGACACCGCCCGTAGCTGAAACGACCCCGGTCCGCCTGCTCCCGCCGGACAATCTGGATGAATCGGCGCTCGACAATCTCGCCCAGTTTGGCGGGTCGGCCTTTGTGCAGGACCTGCTGGACAGCTTTGAAGAAGACAGTGAACGCTCACTGCGAGATATCGAGCGCGCGCTGGACGCGCAGGACTATGGTCAATGGCTCGATCAGCTCCATATGCTGAAAGGCGGCGCCAGCGATGTCGGCGCCAATCTGCTGGCGCAACTGTGTACAGAAGCGGAGCGCATCAAACCTTACGAAATGAACGAGCCGGGCACGCGCCAAAAACTGGAAGACGTGCGGTTTGCGCTGGTCGCCGCGCAAACCGCACTGACGGTCTATCTGGACCAGAAATTACGCGCTGAAAGCCATTGACGGCGCGATTGCAGCGGCACCGCCCGCTTTGCCCGTTTGCCGGTTAACCAGTCGCTCCATCATCCGCAAATCCCGTGCCTCCAGACGCAAGGCCGCATCCACCCAGATCTCCGTGATGCGCACCAGTTCATCGTATGAGACCGGCTGACTGACTTCACGCGCGCCGCGCAAGGCCAGAATCCCGTTGCGCGACTTCTCCTCACGCCGCACATAGTCATATACCGCAGCTTCCCCCTCACCCGGTTCTGCCAGCACATCCACCACGCCCATGTCGTATAGCTCTTCCGCCAGATAGAGCTTGCCGCTGAGGATCAGTTTTTCGGCTTTTTGATGCCCAATGCGACGCCCCAGAAAGGTCATCGCCCCCATGCCCGGAAACAGGTTGAACAGGATTTCCGGCAAGCCCATTTTTGCCCCGCGCTCGGCAATCAGCACATTGGCCGCCAGTGCGCTTTCAAATCCGCCGCCGAGCGCCTGCCCCTGAACCAGGGCAATGCTGGTAACGCCCGGCCGGTTCAGGTGGCTATGCACGGCATAGGAACAATCGATACAAGAAAGTGCATAGCGATACAACGCATCGCGATCACGCGCCACGATATGCTGCATGAAAAGACTCAGGTCGCCACCCAGGCTGAACGTATCGGGCACGTTCGACGCCAGCACGAAATACTTCACGTCCGGATGGGCCGGGTCATCGATCATGCCAACCATGCTGTCGCCCCAGGCCAGCAATTCACGCAGCACCGTGGGCGTGAAGCATGGCCGGGGTTCGGCATGCATATAGCCCCACGCAACCTGGCTATGCGGGTCAAAATAGGTGGTGAGCTGGGTATAGGAATTGTGTTGCGGTTGAAGCGAAGTAGGTACGGCCTGCAAATGCGACATGCGATTCTCCACGTGATTGGATGTTAATCAACCATGCCTCACCGTGGCATGTTTTTGCAGCCTAACGTGCACCGTACCGTCACTCAAGCAGGAAATACCTTGCCCGATCGATCTCACAACATCTAGTGGAGTTTTTTATACCCTACCCAACATCAAGTGGGTTCGGCCTGAATGTTAGAACGTCCAGCCCATACGCAGCGCCAATACCAGCAGCAGCAGGGCGAATATCCGTTTAAGCGGACGAATCGGCAGCCGATGTGCCGTTCGCGCACCAAGCGGCGCCGTCAGCACGCTACCCAGCACAATGCCAAGCAACGCGGGCAGATAAACAAATCCAAGACTGCCCGCCGGCAAGCCGCTCACATTCCACCCGCCCAACACGTATCCCACCGCACCCGCCACCGCGATGGGAAAGCCGATCGCCGAGGACGTCGCGATCGCCCGATGCAAGCTGACGTTGTGCCACAACATGAACGGCACCGACAGCGTACCGCCGCCGATCCCCACCCAGCTCGACACCGCGCCAATCACCCCGCCTGCCAGCAGCGTTCCGGCACGGCCGGGCAGTTCGCGATGCGTTGCCGGCTTGAAGTCCAGCCACATCTGAATAGCCGCGTAAAACAGAAAGGCCACAAAAAACACTTTCAATACAAAAGCCGATACCTGCGCGGCCAGCACGGCGCCAACCAATGTCCCCACAACAATGCCGGGCACGATGCGTCGCACCAGCGACCATTCAACGGCACCATGGCGATGGTGCGCGCGCACGCTGGACAATGAGGTAAACAGAATCGATGCGAGCGAGGTGCCCAGTGCCAGCTGTGGCTCCAGGCCTAACGCCAGGCCCTGATCATGCAACATGAAAATCAGCACCGGCACAATGATGAGGCCACCGCCCACGCCCAGCAGGCCGGCCACAAAACCCACCACCAGCCCCAACCCGCCATAGGCGGCAAGCAATACCGGATCAATCACATCAGCTGCTTGACGATGAAGGTGTACTCAGCGGGATCGACCGGGGTGATCGAGAGGCGATTGCCTTTTTGCAGAATACGCATGTTGGCGAGTTCGGGATACGTGCGGATTTCGGCCAGCGGTATCAGCCGGGTTTTCTTCACCAGCTTCACGTCCACGTTCATCCAGCGCGGCGTTTCCGGTGTGGCCTTGGGGTCGAAGTATTTGTTTTTCGGATCAAACTGCGTTGCGTCGGGATAGGCCAGTACGCTGACTTCCGCCAGCCCGGCAATGCCCGGTTCAGCGCAGGACGAATGGTAGAACAGCACCTTGTCGCCCACCCGCATCTGGTCACGCATGAAATTGCGCGCCTGATAGTTTCGGATGCCGTACCAGGCGACACTCTGATTGGGCATGTCGGCAAGATCATCGATGCTGACATCACCCGGCTCGGACTTCATGACCCAGTAACGCATGCTCAACTTCGCCTGATCAGCGTGCCGACGCCTTCCGGTGTCAGCACTTCCAGCAACAAGGCATGTTCCACGCGGCCATCGATAATGTGTGCGGTTTTAACGCCGCTGTTCACCGCGTCAACCGCATAGCCCACCTTGGGAATCATGCCGCCGGAGATCGTGCCATCCGCGATCAGTTCATCGATTTCGCGTGGCGTAAGTCCAGTCAGCAAACGCATCTGCTTGTCGAGCACGCCAGCGGTGTTGGTCAGGAAAATGACTTTTTCCGCCTGCAGCACGCCGGCGATCTTGCCCGCCACCACATCGGCGTTGATGTTGTAGGCGTTGCCCTCCGAGTCAGTGCCGAGCGGCGCGACCACCGGAATGAAATCGCGCGCGTCGAGCACCTGGATGATTTCCGGATCGATACTGGTGATCTCGCCGACCTGACCGATATCGAGCATTTCTTCGGAGTTGTCCTTGTTCGCCACCAGCATTTTCTTGGCGTGGATAAAATTGCCGTCCTTGCCGGTGAGCCCCACCGCCTTGCCACCGTGCTTGTTGATCAGCGTGACGATGTCCTGGTTAACCATGCCAAGCACCATTTCCACCACGTCGAGCGTTTCCTCGTCGGTGACGCGCATGCCCTGAATAAACTCACTCTGCTTGCCAATCCGCTGCAACAATCCGGCAATCTGCGGCCCGCCGCCATGCACCACCACCGGATTCATCCCCACCAGCTTCAACAACACCACGTCCTTGGCAAAGGCTTCCATGAGATGCCGCTCGGTCATGGCGTTGCCGCCGTATTTAATGACGATGGTCTTGTCGTAAAAACGCTGGATGTAGGGCAGCGCTTCGGACAGGATATTGGCCTTGTCGGCGGCGGTATGGGGCGCGGTCATGGTGTCTCCGGATTGAATCTGTGCGAATTTTACGCCATTAAAAATGGCGGCGCGAAGCCGTCTTTTTTATTCCGGGGTGATGGCATGGCGGCACCATCGGTTGCCTGGCGGTTTCCTGCCCTTTCTCAGTGCCATCTGGCGCCAGTTTGTTTCTTTTCACGCCAGCCTCTAAAGTGCACCCACTTCACAAAATCGGAATGAGGCCCATGAATGCACACGCTTGACGCGCAATCCTGGCTAACCGAGCACGGAGATTATTTATTCCGGGTGGCGCGCCGCCAGCTCCATTCCGACGAACTGGCTGAAGACGCGGTACAGGAAACGCTGCTGGCCGCGCTCTCCGCGCAGACCCGCTACACAGGCAGCGCCAGCCCGCGCACCTGGCTCACCGGCATTCTCAAACACAAGATCGTCGACCTGATCCGGCGGCAGGTGCGCGAGGTTGCGCTCCCGCACGACCCGGACGACGAGGAAGCCGTCGATCTCCTGTTCAAGGAAGATGGCCACTGGGCCGATCCGATCCGCCCCTGGGGCAACCCGCATGCTGAAGCCGAGCTCAGCCAGCTACGGCAGGTGCTGGACCAATGCGCCGACCGCCTGAAGCCCATGATGGCGCAGATTTTCAGCTTGCGTGAGGTGGCGGGGATGGAAACCGAAGAAATTTGTAAGGAACTCAACATTACCCCGACCAATTGCTGGGTACTGCTGCATCGGGCGCGTTTGTTCATGCGGCAATGCCTGGAGTTGAACGGATTTTCGAAAGCAGGTGCAACGTGAAATGGATGCCAACGTGTAAGGAAACGACGGAACTTGCGTCACGCGCCATGGACAAACGCCTGCGGTTTACCGAGCACATGGCCATGCAGTTTCACCTGGCCATGTGCAAAAACTGCGCCCGCTTCAACTCGCAATTGCAAGAAATGCGCCGCCTGTTTCGCGTGGAAACGGAAGTAGACGACACCACTCCGGGACTCACGCCCAACGCCCGGCAGCGTATTAAAACCGAATTGCAGAACAAGCTCGGTTCATGAGCCTTTTGCAAATAACCGGCTAGTCCGGGAGTATTTTTGATCGCTTTATTTATTTTTCTGGAGAGAAAACAATGTCCAATAAAACCCTGATCGCAACGGCTGTGGGTTCCGCTTTCGTTGCCAGTATGGCCGCAGCCCCTATCGCGTCCGCAGCAGAAAACCCCTTCGCCTTGTCCGGCCTGTCAAGCGGCTACCAGGTAGCTGACCAACATGTCGCCAAGCCCATGGAAGGTAAATGTGGTGGCATGAAAGCCGGCGAAGCCAAGTGCGGCATGCCGATGATGGATGCTGACAAGGACGGGAAAGTCAGCAAGGAAGCCTTCACTAAAAGGCACGAAGCCATGTTTGACAGCATGGATACCAACAAGGATGGTTTCCTCGACAAAACCGAAATGGGCAAGATGATGCAAGGTGCCTGCGGCGGTGCCAAAAAGCCCATGGAAGGTAAATGCGGCGGCATGAAATAAACCAGCCTGTCATGAAGGTCCTGCGCCCCGCCGGCGCGGGACTGGGTTTTCGGCGCGAGCTGCTGCCCGAGCTGAAAGCCCATGTCCCCGATGCCATCGAGTTCTTCGAAATCGCTCCGGAAAACTGGATCGACATGGGCGGTGCCTATGGCCGCGATCTGCGCGGTTTTACTGAACGCTATCCCTTCGTCTGCCACGGCCTGTCGCTGTCACTCGGCGGCCCTTCTCCGCTCGACGAAATGCTGCTGCACAAGACCAGGCAACTGATGGATGCTCACGGCATTGCATTGTTTACCGAACACCTGTCGTACTGCTCGGATGATGGGCATTTGTACGACCTGCTGCCGATTCCCTTCACCGAAGAGGCAGTGAAATACGTCGCTGCGCGCATTCGTCGCACGCAGGACATTCTGGAACGCCGCATCGCAATCGAAAACGCGTCGTTCTATACGGCTTCACCCATCGCCGACATGGACGAGGCGCGCTTTATCCGTGCCGTGCTTGATGAAGCCGATTGCGACCTGCATCTCGACGTCAACAACGTCTACGTCAACAGCGTGAATCATCGCTATGACCCACTCGAATTCATTCGTGCCCTGCCAGGCGAGCGCATTGTGTATATGCACATGGCCGGTCATTACAACGAGGCGGACGATCTGATCATCGACACCCATGGCGCCGATGTGATCGACCCGGTGTGGGCGCTGCTCGATGAAACCTATCGCATTCACGGCGTCGTTCCCACGCTGCTGGAGCGTGACTTCAATATTCCGCCACTGGCCGAACTGATACACGAGGTCGAACACATCGCGCGCATTCAGGCTTCACATCACCGTCATGAAACCCTCGCCCGAGCTTCCTGAATTTCAGCGCTACCAGCGCGCCTTCACCGCGCATATTCGCGATCCCAAGACGAACCCGCGTCCGGCTGGCGTGGAGGCGCGGCGCATGAACATCTACAACGAGCTGCTCTACAACAATGTGGAAGGTTTTTTGCTGGCGTGCTTTCCAGTACTGAGGAAAGTACTTGGCGTGCGCAAATGGGCAAAACTGGTGCGTGGGTTTTTCAGTACGCATCGCAGCCACACACCCTACTTCCGGCAGATACCGGACGAGTTCGTGCAGTTTCTGCAAAACGAATGGAGGCCACCTGAAGGCTACCCGCCGTATCTATTGGCGCTGGCGCATTACGAATGGATTGAGTTGGTGCTGTCGGTATCGAATCGCAGCGTGGATTGCGACATTAATGCCGCCGGCAATCTGCTCGATGGCATGCCGGTGCTGAATCCGGTGCTGGCCAATCTGCATTACGACTGGCCAGTGCATCGCATCGCACCACGGCGCAAGGTGCGGCCCGCTGAAACTTATTTGCTGGTATTTCGTGATGACCATGACCGGGTGAAATTCACCGAGATCAATGCCTTCACGGCGCGCCTGCTCACTCTGCTCGAACCGGGAACCCTGAACGGGCGCGCAGCACTGGAGCAAATCGCCATGGAAAGCCGCCACCCCGACCCCGTGTTGATCCTGCAGGCCGGTGGCGCACTGCTGGAAGACTTGCGCGCACGCGGCGCGATCTTGGGAACCCGTCAGATTTAGTGATGATGTTGCATGGCGCCGCCGCCCACAGCGCGCGCTTCGGCTTTCACTTCAATTGTCTGCTGCTTGCCGCCCGACTCCACTACCAATTTGAGCGGAACCATATCACCCGCAGCAATCGGTTTCTGCAGATTCATCAGCATGAGGTGAAACCCGCCCGGCTCGAGCGAAACGGTCTTGCCTTTCGGCAGGTCGATCGCCTTGACTTCACGCATCCGCATCACATTGCCATCCATCTTCATTTCATGGATTTCCACGCGCGGCACGGCTGAACTGGACACCGCTACCAGCTGCGCATCTTCATCTGACTGAATCTTCAGGTAGCCCCCACTGACCTTCTGCCCCGGCACCGTAGTTCGTGTCCAGACATCGGTAACGCTGATATTGACGGCCCAACTGGGCAGGCTGATGGTCCCGATCAGCAGTGCGGTGGCAAGTGTGGTTTTCATCTGTTTTTCCTCAGTAAAAAAGTTCAGAACTTGAATGTCAGCGCAGTGTAGATCGAACGGCCCATGCCGGGAACCGCGTAGCCATATGCCCAACCACCTGTCGGAGGCATGGTCAGCCCCTGACCCACATACGCGCCGCCCAAAGGAAGATCATGGAGTCTATCGAAGACATTCTCGATGCCCACATCGAGTCGCGCCTGTTTCCACGCATAGCTGCTGCGCAGGTTCAGTAAACCATAACCGGCGGTTTTAAGCTCGTTTCGTTCTTGCGACACGTCATCCTTGGCATCCACCATCTGCGCTTCGGCAGTGTTGGTCCAGCTACCCAAGCGTTGCACGATGGCCAGTTTCACGTTCAGCGGCATCATGTTGTAGAGATTGTCATCTGTACCGCTGGTGGTTTCCCCTCTGACATAGTTCAGCATGCCGGTCGCCGTGAAGCTGCCGTAGCCGGTGTTTTTGGCCAGCGGAAAATAACCGGAAATATCCAGGCCGTAGAGCTGGGCGTCCTGGTTGTCATACTTGAGGAACACGAAATTATTCGTTGTCGTCAGATTTGCCGCCGCGCATTTCGTTCCGGCCATCAAGCTATCGGAGGCCACGCAACGCCGTGCATTGATGTAATCCTGCACGTAGCTGTAGTACGGCGTCACTTTCAGCCCCCAGCTCTGCTGCCCGACGTCATGCCAGTCTGCGGTGACACTGAGCGTATGGGCCACTTCCGGCTTCAGGTCCAGATTGCCCACGTAGCCATTGCCATCACCGGTCATGTTGATCATGTTCATGGCCATGCCGCCAGTCGACCAGGTATAGCGTTCATACAGGTTGGGCGAGCGCGTTTTCCGGGCATAACCGAACTCATACGTCTTGCTGGCATTTTCCATATAGCGAGCCAGCGCAGTCATGTCCCAGTTGTTGTCGGTGTGGCTGCGGTCACGCAGGTTGAAGGCAGTTGCTTCAGCGCTATAGCCGACGTTATAGCCACGCACCATACCTGTATCCATTTTGACGGTTTCGTGACGAATACCTAACTGACTCAGCCATTGCTGATTCCAGCGCGCCTCCCATTCAGCGAAGGCGGCATAACGGTCCCTCTCGCCATTATTAATGTCCAGGAAGGTATCGGGGGACATGCCGCCATCGCCGGATGGATCCCACCAGTCATCGAAACGATAGCGCTGATATTCACCGCCCACCCTGAGAGTGTCGCGTGTGGAAAGCACAATGTCCGCCTTGACCACGGCGCCGGCATTTCTCCCTTCCGTGTCCATCGGCATACCGGGCGCAGGTATTGTTTGGCCGGCAGCCATGTACCAGAACACCTTGTCCTCAAGGAAATTCATCTTGTGCCGCGTATGTTCATGATAGGCGCGTGCCTCCAGCGCGCCCCAGTCGTACTGACCCTTGTAGCGCAGATTGACCTGTTCGCTGTCGTTGCCGGTCATATCCATGCGCTGGTTCGGAAAACCCTGGTAGGGAATATCCTGCACACCCAGCTTCAGCTCAATCAGGTGATTTTCATTACGCAGCGCAAAACCAAGCGATTGGTTCGTCGATTGATACATGGACGAGCCGACTTCATCGCCCGGCAGCCATTTTGTCGAATTCACAAGTGACTGGGCGGCATCGGTAAATGCCAGCCCGGCCGGCTTGAAATCCCCGCCCGCCGTGTAATTGCCGGATTTCACAGTTGATCCGTTATAGGTCACGCTTACTTTATCGCTTGCGATGGTTGCCGAAAGATTGCCGCCAACGACATTGCCATTGCTGCGGTAGAACGCGCCAGCCTCGCCCTTCTTCAATACGCCTTCGCCTGCCTTCGCGAACGCCGGTGCGGCCGAATCCACCAGAATCGTGCCGCCGATGCTGTCGCCGCCCGAGCTCACCGGCGCAAGGCCGGAAAACACCTGGATGCTGTCTACATTGCTGGGGTCGATGTAGGAAAGCGCGGGGTTCATGTGGTTGCCGCATGCCGAAATCAGGTCCATGCCATCGACCTTGATGCGCAGGCGGTCGTCAGCCAGGCCATGGATCGACGGCAGGCTGGACACGCCGCCGGCGCCGTACAGACTCACACCGGGAATATCCCGAAGCAGGCTGGCCGTGTCACTGGTCGCAGACCGCAGCGATGGCAAATTTGCAACCTCAACACCCGCCGGCGCAAGCGTTTCTGGCGTGCCCTCCACCACAATGGTCGCCAAAGTCGTCGGCTCATTCGCGATGGCCGTAACGGGGGCCAGGCTGATAGCAATCATCAAGGGAAGCAGACGGGGAATAAAAACGGACTGTTGCATAACATTGGCGAGACGATTAAAGAGACTTGATTGTCTCTTTTCAAGCTGCGTCATGGAATGTGACATATCGTCGCAGCCCCGACACATCGCAGTGCGCGGATTACAATGCCGCCATGTCATCTGTAACGGATTCCACGCTGCTCTCCACCCTGCCCGCCCGTGCCCTGCTAGGCCGTTTACTGGCGGTTCGCGTGTCGCTGATCGCCGGCTGGACAGCCGGCATCGTGTGGCTGCACTGGGGCATCCACATCCCGATGCCGCTGTTGCCGATGGGGGCGGTTCTGATGCTGATGGCGTTGTTTTCGCTTTCCACTGCATGGCGTCTGCGGCAGGAGATGCCCGCCACGCAAATGGAGTTTCTGGTGCATCTGCTGGCCGATCTCACCGCTTTTGCGGTGCTGGTTTTTTTTAGCGGCGGGGTAACCAATCCCTTCGCCTCGCTGATGCTGGTGCCGGTTGTCATCGCAGCCGTCAGCCTGCGCCCACGCTGGGTGTGGCTGCTGGCAACGGTAGCGGGCGGCCTCTATGCAGTGCTGCTGTTTTACTACCAGCCGCTGGCAGTGGCCGACCCGATCGCCGCCTATGGCATGCACCTCGGTGGCATGTGGTTCAACTTCCTGATCAGCGCCGGTCTGATCGCGTTCTTTGTCACCCGCATGCACGCCGCGCTGCGCACGCGCGATCAGGAACTGTCCACCCTGCGCGAAAAACAGTTGCGCGACGAACGCATCGTCGCACTCGGCACCCAGGCCGCACTGGCGGCACATGAACTCGCCACGCCCCTCGCCACCATCCAGACCACTGCACACGAACTTGCCCGTGAATTCGCCAACGACCCCGACATCGGCGCCGACTGCCGTCTGCTGGAAAAGCAGGCCCAGGCGTGCAAACGCATCCTCACCCAGCTGGCCGCGCGCGCGCAGGACACTCCGCCTGCAGCCCAGCCACTCGATGCCTGGCTGGCGATGCTGATCGAGCGCTGGCAGGTACTGCGCCCCAATGCGCAGATCACCGCAACCCTGCCGGCCGATCACCACACCTTCACGCCACCCGACGGCCTGGAGCAGGCCATCCTCAACGTCCTCAACAATGCTGCCGATGTGTCGCCCAATGCCGTTGAATTAAGCACCAACAGCCACAACGATGCCCTGCAAATCGACATCGCCGATCGTGGGCCGGGTTTCTCTCCCGAGCAAAAAACACAGGCCGGACGGGTTGCGTTCAGCGGCAAGTCGGGGCACGGCTGGGGGATGGGACTGGTACTCACTCACGCCACCCTGGAGCGGGCCGGCGGCAGTCTCACGCTCGTCGAACGCGATGGCGGAGGCACCTGCGTACGCATCACCCTGCCCTGGAGCCAGGCAACATGAAACCCAAGTTATTGATCGTCGAGGATGACACGGATTTTGCGGCAGTCTTGTCGCGTGCCATGAGCAAGCGCGGATTCGAGGTAGCGGTGGCACACGACGCGATTGAAGCGCAGGCGATATCGGATACATTCGACCCCAGCCACGCGGTGGTCGATTTGAAACTGCCTGGTGAATCGGGACTGACCGTGGTGGCGATGCTCGCTGCCCGCACGCCGCCACCCGCCATTGTCGTGCTCACCGGCTACGCCAGCATCGCCACCGCCGTCGAGGCCGTACGGCTGGGCGCACGGCACTACCTGGCCAAACCAGCCGACGCCGACGAAATCCTCGCCGCGCTCATGCGCGATCAGCCAGACGCCACGCTCGACGTCAGCGCCGAACCCCTGACCGTGGCACAACTGGAATGGGAGCACATCCAGAAAGTGTTGAACGAACACGACGGCAATATTTCAGCGACTGCGCGCGCACTGAAAATGCACCGCCGCACGCTGCAACGCAAACTCGACAAAAACCCGCCCAAAACAGGCTAAAGCCTGATTCACGACACGCGCGTAGCGCACGGCTCACGCGTGATGTCATTCTGCTGACAGATTCCGGGGATACGGTGGCAGCGTCGGTCCCGTCGACCGGCCTTTCCCGCCAATCTTCTCAGGAGTTAGCATGTTTTCCATTTTTGTTCCCCGGCAAGCCGCCGCTGCCGTCGCATTGTTGATCGTCGCCGCACCTGCCTGTGCCAATGAACGGCAGGATCGCGATGATCAACATGAATCCGTCCACATCGCCTCAACCGTTCAGCTCGGCCCGCGCCCCTTCTTCCTCGTCGAGGACATGCAGGACAGCAAGCTCAAACGCAAGTTGCAGCAGTGCGCCAATGGTCCGTTCCATAAAAGCGATTTCTCGATCGGTCATCGCGGTGCAGCCTTGCAGTTTCCCGAGCACACGCAGGAATCCTACGAAGCAGCCGCACGCATGGGCGCCGGCATCGTCGAATGCGACGTGACCTTCACGCAGGACAAAGAACTGGTGTGCCGCCATGCACAGAATGACCTGCACACCACCACCAACATCCTCGCCACACCGCTGGCCGCCAAGTGCACCAAGCCATTCATGCCTGCCAGCCTCGACGCCAACGGAAATCTGCTCACGCCGGCCTCAGCCGAGTGCCGCACCAGCGACATCACCCTGGCCGAGTTCAAAACGCTGCGCGGCAAGATGGACGCCTCGAACCCGCGTGCGCTCACCGTCGCCGAATATCTCGGCGGCACCGCCAACTTCCGCACCGATCTCTACGCGGGCCCCAGCAGCGGCACCCTGATGACGCACAAGGAAAGCATCGCGCTATTCAAAAAGCTCGGCGTGAAAATGACACCCGAGCTCAAGAGCGCCAGCGTAGCCATGCCGTACGACAGCGACAGCGACGGCGTCGGCGACTTCACGCAGGAAAACTACGCGCAGAAGATGATCGACGAATACAGGGCTGCGGGCGTGCAACCACGCAACGTGTTTGCCCAGTCATTCGACATCCGCGACATCCGCTACTGGATCGCCAACGAACCCGCTTTCGGCAAACAAGCCGTTTATCTGGACGACGCCAACGTTCCCTCTGAACTGCCGGGCGCCGCCGAGCTGGACAGCTACAAGGCTGAAGGTATCAATATCGTCGCGCCGCCGATGTACGCGCTGCTCGATGTCGATGGCAGCGGCAAGATTGTTCCCTCGGCGTATGCAAATAACGCCCGCGCCGCAGGACTCGACATCATCACCTGGACGCTGGAACGCTCGGGCGTATTGGCCGACGGCAACAACGGCTACTACTACCAGACCATCGACTCGGCGATCACCCGCGAAGGCGACATGATGAACGTGCTCGACGTGCTGGCTAAGGATGTCGGCATACTCGGCATTTTCAGCGACTGGCCAGCTACGGTGACTTACTACGCCAATTGCATGAATCTGAAATAAGCCCGACGAGCTGCACCCGCACGAGGCATCTCGCTTCGTCAAAAAAACCGGCCGCGATTGCGGCCGGTTTTTTATTCACTTCATCATTTCAATTGAACCGCCACCCCTCGCATCGGGTTCCAGCGCAACGATGATCAGTGTCCTGTGCCCCAATCCACCCACCCGAAATAAGCTGTAGCCAGCACCAGTACGCCAAACACGATGCGATACCACGCAAACACGGTGAAATCGTGACGGCTGATGAAACGGATCAAGCCGCGCACCGCCAATAAGGCACTGATGAACGACGCTGCGCCGCCCACCGCGAACAGGCCGATATCATCCGCACTGAATAGGTGCCAGTTCTTGTAAACATCATACGAAGTAGCGGCGAACATGGTTGGAATCGCGAGGAAAAACGAGAACTCCGTTGCCGCCTTGCGCGACAGCCCGAAAAACAGCCCGCCGATAATCGTCGCGCCCGAACGCGAAGTGCCGGGAATCATCGCCAGCGCCTGCGCAAACCCCACTTTCAGTGCATCACGCCAGGTCATGTCGTCTATGGTTTCCGCGCGCACCACGTGTTTGCGCCGTTCCGCCCACAGTATCAGCACCCCGCCAACGATCAGCGCCGTCGCCACCACCATCGGGTTGAACAGATAAAATTTGATTTGCTTGAGAAACAAAAACCCCAGCACTGCCGCAGGCAAAAACGCCACGAACAGATTGATCGCCAGCCGTTGCGACGCGGGTTCTGAAGTCACGCTCACCAGCGCATGCCCCAGGCGCGCCCGGTATTCCCACACCACCGCAAGAATCGCCGCGAACTGAATGGCGATTTCGAACACCTTGCCCTTGTCATCGTTAAACCCGAGTAATTGCCCGGCGAGAATCAGGTGCCCGGTGCTGGATACCGGCAGAAACTCGGTCAACCCCTCGATGATGCCGAGTATGAGTGCGTTCAGAAGCTGGGAAGGATCGGTCATGGCTGCGCTTAGGACATAAAAAAAGGCGCGCCGGTTGAGCACGCCTGCGGATTATACGCGGGCAGGATTACATCATTTCGGCAGTCACAAAGGTCACCCGGTTCCGTCCTTGCAGCTTGGACTGGTACTGGCGCGCATCGGCAGAGGCAATCAGCGCATCCAGCGTGGTATGACACGCCTCCTTTTGCGCCACACCAAAACTTGCCGTCACCGAGGTGATGCCCTGTTCGCGTGGAATGCGTGCATCCTCAATCGCTGTGCGCAATCGTTCTGCCAGGGCCGCCGCTTCCTGAAGGCTGGTTTCCGGCAGAAACATGATGAACTCCTCGCCGCCCCACCTGGCCAGCACATCGCCCTGCCTGATGGACTGTTTGAGGATGTTTGCCAGGGCCTTCAGCACCTCGTCACCGTGGGCATGACCATAGGTATCGTTGATCTGCTTGAACCGGTCGATGTCGAGCAGCATGACCGAGGTGGCATGCTTGTGACGAATCGCATTGCTCCAGAGCGAGCCGGTCTTGTCGTAAAAGGCGCGCCGGTTATTCAAGCCCGTCAACGGATCCAGCTGCGCCAATCGTTCGGCACGTATCCTTCTTTCCTGGCTGGCGCGAAGCTGGTATGCCAGCGCCAGGGCAAGCAGCGTAGCGTCGATCAGCATGCCGATTTCCACCGCGCGGAAGGTCCAGTTGTTGTGGGGGATGAACCCCCAGACCGAGAGGGTCGTCAGCAGAGCACCCACCATGGCCGCCATCGCAGCAAGGAGGAAATACCTGGCCGGCTTTTGGCCCGCGTGGACCGATATGGCACCCAGGAACAGCATGATCCCGCTGAACAGGATGGCAAAGCTGAAGGCAACCAGCAGGGCGGCTTTCTGGCTGTCCAGCAGGAAGGCCGCCGCCAGCAGAACGCCGAAGCCCGCGCAGAAGACGGTCACAGCCTTGCGTACCCGCGGAAAATACAACTTCAGATCCAGGAACCGGCTGGCGAACAGCAAGCCGCTGACGCCATACAGGAACATCAGGATCGGGTTGGACCATTGCTGCCAGCGCACCGAATCGGGCCACAACCACGCGTAGCCATGCCCGGTGTAGGCGATATTCATGACGACAAACATCGTCAGATACGCTGAATACAACAAATAGCGCGAGCTGCGAAAGCCCAGATAAAGAATGGCGTTGTAGGCAATCAGGGCCAGCAGGAAGCCATACACGACGCCGTAGCTGAGCTCCTGCTGCGTCTGCCTGACCTGGAAAGTTTCCGGGCTCGTCAGATAAATGGGCACCACCATGGGGTCAGGCGTTTCGATGCGTATGAACACATCGCTTGTTCCCGCCGCGAAGGCATGGTCGAACACGAAGTAGCGGCTCGCA
This sequence comes from Thiobacillus sp., assembly GCA_031426895.1. GTDB lineage: Bacteria > Pseudomonadota > Gammaproteobacteria > Burkholderiales > Thiobacillaceae > Thiobacillus. The sequence continues at coordinate 33,826 of JASJPE010000011.1, forward strand.
AGCGGGCGCTGGCTGAAAGCCTGATCGTCGCCAACGCGATACGTTTCGATCGTCCTGCCCTGATACTGGAAATAGACATCAGCCCGGTCGAGCCAGGCCGTTTCGATGGAAAGCCTTTTTCGCAACGATGCTGCAGTGGAATTGCCCACCGCAAAGTGGATCCACACCGGCTTCGAACCTATCCCGAAATTCAGGACCGGGCTTTTTCCCGGTGCGAATTTTCCTGCCCGCAAGGCGGCGACGGCATCGGGCAGCTCCAGTCGACCGGCCTGTTCCTGAAAAAACCCGGTGGACAGGCCGATGGCCGATGCGCGATCCAGCGCCGTCGACAGGGGTGCGGCACTACCCAGCGCGCCGCATAACATAACCAGCACACCGACGAGCCAACGCACCAGCCAGAGAGTAGTGCGGTGCTGCGCCTGCCGATACGGTCGTCGAGGTGGCACGATCAGACCTTGCGGTAAACCTCGGCGCCCTGCTTGACGAATTCCACCGCCTTCACTTCCATGCCCTTGGCGAGCGCGGCGGCTTCGGTGAGGCCTTCCTTCGCCGCGTATTCGCGCACGTCCTGGGTGATTTTCATCGAGCAGAAATGCGGGCCGCACATGGAACAGAAATGCGCGACCTTGGCCGATTCCTTGGGCAGAGTCTCGTCGTGGAAGGACTTGGCCTTGTCGGGATCAAGGCCGAGATTGAACTGGTCGTCCCAGCGGAATTCGAAACGCGCTTTCGACAAGGCGTTATCGCGAATCTGCACGCCGGGATGGCCCTTGGCCAGATCGGCCGCGTGCGCCGCGAGCTTGTAGGTGATGATGCCTTCCTTAACGTCGTCCTTGTTCGGCAGGCCGAGATGCTCTTTCGGCGTCACGTAGCACAGCATGGCAGTACCGTACCAACCGATCATGGCGGCGCCGATACCGCTGGTGATGTGATCGTAGCCGGGGGCGATGTCGGTGGTCAGCGGGCCGAGGGTGTAGAACGGCGCTTCCTTGCAGTGCTCAAGCTGCAGGTCCATGTTCTCCTTGATCATGTGCATCGGCACATGGCCCGGGCCTTCGATGATGGTCTGCACGTCATGTTTCCATGCGATGTCGGTCAGCTCGCCAAGCGTCTTCAGTTCGCCGAGCTGCGCTTCGTCGTTGGCATCGTAGATCGAGCCGGGGCGCAGGCCGTCGCCGAGCGAGAAGGCCACGTCGTAGGCCTTCATGATGTCGCAGATGTCTTCGAAGTGGGTGTAGAGGAAGCTTTCCTTGTGGTGCGCCAGACACCACTTGGCCATGATCGAACCGCCGCGCGACACGATGCCGGTCATGCGGTTGGCGGTCATCGGCACGTAGCGCAGCAAGACGCCGGCGTGGATGGTGAAGTAATCGACACCCTGCTCGGCCTGCTCGATGAGGGTGTCGCGGAACATTTCCCAGGTCAGTTCCTCGGCCTTGCCGTCGACCTTTTCCAGCGCCTGGTAAATCGGCACGGTACCGATCGGCACCGGCGAATTGCGGATGATCCACTCGCGCGTTTCGTGGATGTTCTTGCCGGTCGACAAATCCATCACGGTGTCGCCACCCCAGCGGATCGCCCAGGTCATCTTTTCGACTTCTTCCTGGATGCTGGAACCGAGCGCCGAGTTGCCGATGTTGGCGTTGATCTTCACCAGGAAGTTGCGGCCGATGATCATCGGCTCGGACTCCGGGTGGTTGATGTTGTTGGGGATGATGGCGCGGCCGCGCGCGATTTCGCTGCGCACGAATTCAGGCGTGATCTCGTTCTGCAAGCTGGCGCCGAAGTTCTGGCCCGGATGCTGGCGATTCATCATCGCGGCGAGCTTGGCGCCCATCGGGCCGGTTTGGTGCAGGCTTTCCAGATAGGCCACACGGTTGTTGTTCTCGCGGATGGCAATGAATTCCATCTCCGGCGTGATGATGCCCTGGCGTGCGTAATGCATCTGCGTGACATTCGCGCCCGCCCTGGCGCGACGCGGGGTGCGGTGCAGGTCGGGAAAACGCATCGATGCCAGGTCCGGATTGGCCGCCTGCTGGCGACCATACTCCGAACTCAGGTCGGACAGGATCTCGGTATCACCGCGCGACTCGATCCAGCGGGTCCGCAACGCAGGCAAGCCCTTGCGAATATCGATCTTCGCCGCCGGATCGGAATACGGACCCGAGCAGTCGTAAACGAAAATCGGCGGGTTTTTCTCGCCGCCCATACTGGTGGGCGTATCGTCCTGTGAGATTTCACGCATCGGCACCTGGATGTCGGGCTGACTGCCCGGCACATAAATCTTGCGCGAGTTGGGCAAAGGCTGCACAGCCAGTGCATCGACGTGTGCATCGACGGCAAGAAAGGGGGCAGCTTTGGCGGGAATGGCGGCGTTCATGGTGGCGCTCCAGAAAAACAGGAGGCGTCGGGCACGCCTCGCTGGGAATAGATTACGGAGGCCGTGACAGCCTCGCTCGATTAAAACAAGGAGGCTGAATTTCAGCCTCGCTGGATACAAAACGGAGGCCGGGGGCAGCCTCGCAAATTGAACCGGGAGGCTATTGAACCGCCTCCCTACGGCGGTTTCAACCGCATCAGGTTCAAAGGGTATGTCTCACTCCATCCGCAAACCATCCGGCTGGAGACCCCTGGCAAGCGGCCAAAGTTAGCCGAAATGTGAAATAATTGCAAGGCAAGACCCCGTCTAACTTATTGATATTCAAGGGCACCGCATGAACATCGAGCAAGCGCGCTACAACATGGTGGAACAACAGATCCGCCCCTGGGATGTGCTGAATCAGAACGTGCTCGATCTCCTGTTCAAGATCCGCCGCGAAGACTTCGTGCCGGAGCAACACCGCGCGCTGGCCTTTGTCGACATGGAAATCCCGCTCGGCCATGGCCAGTTCATGTGGACGCCCAAGCTCGAAGCGCGCGCGATCCAGGAACTCGACCTGCGTCCGACTGATCGCGTGCTGGAAATCGGCACCGGCAGCGGCTATCTCACCGCGCTGCTGGCAGCCCGCGCCGCTGACGTCGTATCGGTGGATATCGTTCCCGAGTTTACCGCTGCCGCCATGCAAACCCTGCGTGCACACGGCATTCACAATGTCACCCTGCTCACCCAGGACGCTGCGCGCGACGCGCCTGACAACTTCGGCTTTGATGTCATCGTGCTGGCCGGCTCGACGCCCCTGTTGTCGGATGCCTTGCGCCGCAGCCTGAGAGTGGGCGGGCGTTTGTTCGCCATCGTCGGCGAGGCGCCGGTGATGCAAGCACAACTCATCACCTGCACCGCGCCCGGTGCCACGCGCAGCGTGGTGCTGTTTGAAACCTGCGTCGCGCCGCTGCTGAACGCACCGCAGCCTGCCGCCTTCGTCTTCTGATCTGATTCAGTGCGCCAATTTCGCCCCGCAGAACTCGCCGACTATATTCAAACAGGACATACTCCGGTGTTGCTCGACGTGCGCGAACCATGGGAATGGAACCTGTGCCGGCTCCCCGGCGCGGTCCTGATCCCGATGAACGAACTGCCAACGCGCCTGCAGGAATTGAACAAAACAGCCGAAACCGTAGTCATCTGTCATCACGGTGTGCGCAGCTACCACGCAGCCCGTTATCTGGAAACGACCGGGTTTGATGATGTCATCAACCTGTCGGGAGGCGTGGCAGCGTGGGCCGACGAAGTCGACCCGGCCATGCCACGCTACTGACCTTGCTTTTAATTGGACACCTCATGCAACTCAAACCTTTGTTTCTTGCACTGGCCCTGGCCCTGGCACCCGCTGCCCAGGCCGCCAACCTGTCCGATGTGTTCCGCGATGCTCAGGCCTACGACGCACAATATGCCGCCGCCCGCGCGGCCTTGCAGGCAGGTCAGGAAAAATCGGTGCAGGGTCGCGCCGGCTTGCTGCCCAATGTCAGCCTGGGCGGCAATGTGCGCTACAACAGCGTGGAGTCCACGCTCCCGGGCGGCGATGCCAACTATGATTCCAATGGCCTCTCGCTCAGTGCGGCCCAGCCCCTGTTCCGCAAACAGAATTGGGTGCAATACGAGCAGTCCAAAAGCCAGGTGAAGATCGCCGAAATACAGTTCAAGCTTGCCGAGCAGGATTTGGTTCTGCGTGTGGCGCAAGCCTATTTCGATGTGCTGCAGTCGCAGGACAACATCGCCTTCATCAATTCGCAAAAAGCCGCCATCACCGAACAGCTGGCTTCCGCCAAGCGCAACTTCGAAGTGGGCACTGCCACCATTACCGACACCCACGAAGCGCAGGCGCGCTTCGACCTTGCGGTCGCACAGGAAATCGCCGAGCAGAACAGTCTCAGCATCCGTCTGCGCACCCTGGAAAAACTCATCGGCAAGCCCGCTGGTTCGCTCAACACGCTGGTTGAACTGAAACAGTTGAAAGCCGAAATCGGCAACATTAACGAATGGGCAACGCGCGCAGCCGATGGCAATCTTCAGGCCGAAGTCCAGCGCCTGTCCAAAGCCATTGCCGACCAGGAAGTGGAGCGCAACCGCGCCGGCCACTACCCCACGGTCGATGCCGTGGCGGGCTACACCATCAACAACGGCCAAAACTTTGGCTCGTCGCAAGTGGACACCCGCACCGCCACCATCGGCGTGGAACTCAACCTGCCGATCTATCAGGGCGGGCTGACCAGTTCACGCGTGCGTGAAGCCGTCGCCAATCAGGAAAAGGCGCGCCAGGATCTTGAGTTCGCCACCCGCGAAGCCAGCCTGCAGGCGCGTCAGGCCTGGCTCAATGTCAGCAGCGGCGCAGCGCGCGTGCAGGCACTGGAACAGGCACTCGTCTCCAGCAAGGCCCAACTCGATTCCACCAAACTCGGTTTGCAGGTGGGCGTGCGCACCAACCTCGACGTGCTCAACGCCGAGCAGCAAGTGCTATCCGCTCGCCGCGATCTGGCAGGCGCACGCTATGCTTATCTGCTATCCGGTCTGTCGCTCAAAGCCGCCGCCGGCAGCCTGGGTGTGGCCGATCTGTCCGGGGTGGATCAGCACCTGCGCGCCGCCACGCAATAATCTCCCGCAAGCCTCACAGCCTGGGTAAACACCCCGCCACCCGCTGCGCTGCGCCGCGATGGCGCGCCGCAAAAGCCAGTCCGGCTTCGCCCATGCGGGTGCGTGCCGGGCCATCGTTCAGCAGCTTCAACGCATTCACCATCAACGCGTCGGCATCCGCCACCCGTAAAGCCGCACCGGCCTCGATGGCCAAACGCGTGGCTTCTTCAAAGTTGAAAGTGTGTGGCCCCACCAGCACCGGCCGCCCCACGCTCGCTGCTTCGATCAGGTTCTGTCCGCCCAGCGGCATCAGACTGCCGCCGACAAAAGCCACATCACACGCCGCGTAATACGCAAACAACTCGCCCAGGCTGTCACCCAGCAACACCCGCGTACCTGAATTCAAGTCCGCACCATCCAGCACGCTGCGCCGCTGATACGGCAACCCCGCCGCCTCGATCAACGCCGCCGCCGCATTGAAACGCTGCGGATGGCGCGGCACCAGCACCAGCAGCACATCGGCCGGTGCAGTTTGGGCAAAGGCATGCAGCAACGCTGCCTCTTCACCTTCGCGCGTGCTGGCGGCGAGCAGCACCGGGCGCTGACCCCAGTGCGCACGCCAGGCCGCACCACGCGCCAGTTGCTCCAGCGGCGGAGTGATATCGAACTTGAGATTGCCAACCACCGTGACATCACGCGCACCCAGCGCGACCAGTCGCGCGGCATCGGCCTCGCTCTGCGCTGCCACGTGGGCAATGCGCGCCAAACTGGCTCGCGTGAGCGCAGACAGCCGCGCATAGCCACGCGCGGAACGCTCGGACAAACGCGCGTTCGCCAGCACCATCGGCACCGACTCGCCGGCAGCCGCGCGGATCAGGTTTGGCCACAGCTCGGTTTCCATCAGAATGCCCACACGCGGACGCGCACGACTCAAAAAACGGCGCGTCAAAACTGCGTAGTCATACGGCAGATAGACGATGTGAGCAAAGTCACCATACAAGGATTCAGCGGTAGCGCGCCCGGTCGGCGTCATGCAGGTGAGCAGCACCGGCGCAACGGGATAGGTCTCGCGCAAGGCGGCGATCAGCGGTTGCGCCGCACGCATCTCGCCGACCGACACCGCATGGATCCACAACGCGCCCGCAGGCACCGAAGCGGACGCCAGCCGCTCGCCCCAGTGCTGCCAATAACCGTGCTCGCGCCGCCCACGCCACAGTAAACGCAGCGGAATCAAGGGCGCGGCCAGCAGCAGGGCCAGCCGGTAGAGCGTCCAGTCGAGAATCAGGCGGAGCGTGGGCATCGCGGGATTGTAAGCGGGCCGGTGCGCGCGCCCAAGTCTAAGGAGACACTGAACAAGTCGTCATTCCGGCGAACGCCGGAATCCAGCCAAATCAAGTATCTGGACCCCGGCGTTCGCCGGGGTGACGACTTGTTCAGGGGCTCCTTAAGGTCTGGATCGGGTGCGTGCGCCCAAGCCGAAGGCCGAGGGTGGGTGCTAGAATCGACGCCACTTCTGGAGGCAATAAATGAAAATCCTGCTCACCGGCGCGGCCGGCTTCATCGGCATGCACGTCGCCCAAATCCTGCTCAAGCGCGGCGACGAAGTCGTCGGCATCGACAACCTCAACGATTACTACGACACCGCACTGAAGCTGGCGCGGCTGGAACAGCTCAAGCCCTACCCCAACTTCCGCTTCATCAAGGATGACATTTCCGATCGCATGGTAATGGAAGACCTGTTCGAGAAAGGTCACTTCGACGCCGTCATCAACCTTGCCGCGCAGGCCGGCGTGCGCTACTCGCTGAAAAATCCGCACGCCTACGTGCAGTCGAACATCGTCGGCTTCGCCAACCTGCTCGAAGGCTGCCGCCACCACGGCGTCAAACACTTCGTCTACGCCAGTTCGTCTTCCGTCTACGGCGCCAACACCAAGATTCCGTTCTCTACCCACGACCCGGTCAACCACCCGGTGAGCCTGTACGCCGCCAGCAAAAAGGCCAACGAACTGATGGCGCACACCTACTCGCACCTCTACGGCCTGCCCACCACGGGGCTACGCTACTTCACCGTCTACGGCCCATGGGGCCGGCCCGACATGTCGCCGTGGCTGTTCACCTCCGCCATCCTGGAAAACCGCACCATCGATGTATTCAACAATGGCGACATGTCGCGCGACTTCACCTACATCGACGACATCGCCGACGGCACCGTCAAAGTGCTCGACCGCATCCCGCAGGGCAACCCGAATTTCGACCACAACAACCCCGACCCGGCATCCAGCCACGCGCCCTACCGCGTCTACAACATCGGCAACCACACACCGGTGCAGCTGATGGACTTCATCGGCACGATCGAAGCCGCGCTCGGCCAGACCGCGAAAAAGAACTTCCTGCCGATGCAGGACGGCGACGTCCAGGCGACTTACGCGGATATCGACGAGCTGGTTCGCGATACGGGTTTCAAGCCAGCGACGACGCTGGAGTACGGGATCGGAAAGTGGGTGGAGTGGTATCGGGGTTATACCTCCCTGCGTGTGGGCGCATAATCACGGCCATGCGGGGGTAGACTACACCTACGATCAGTCAGTTCTTCGGCATCGCGATTCAAATGTTCTGGCGCGAACACGCTCCAGAACATTTTCATGCGATTCATGCAGAACACGAGGCCCTGATCGACATCCGCACCCTCGAAGTAATCGGCGGTAGCTTGCCCGGCGGGCACTCAACCTAACGATAAAATGGGCGATCGAGCATCGCGAAGAATTGATGGAGGACTGGGACCTATGTCAATCCAGACAACACCCGAAACGAATCAAACCGCTGGAGTAATCCCCGCCGCGCCCTGGCGAGTTAAGGCCCTGTCCGTGCTACCGGATTATCGGCTGGCAGTCACGTTCATGGATGGTACAAACGGCATCGCAGATTTTTCAGCCGTTCTGACTTCCACGGAATGCGGAATCTTTGAAGCCATCAAGGACAAAGCCTGTTTCGATCAGGCGCGCCTCGATTTGGGCGTTGTGATCTGGCCCAATGGGACGGATATGGATCCCGGGTGGATGTATGAGCAGATCAAGGCGAATAAATCGTGGACCCCAATGTTTTCTCCGCCCTGCCTATTTGTAATAGATATGCCGGATTATCTGGATGTGCTTGCAGAAATACGGACTCTTCCCCATCAACCGGGATAAGCGCCTGCGAGCTATCGAATTCGACGCTGTTCTAGTACGGAACGAGCCCATTATTTCCTCATGAATGCACCTTTTAGAAATGCACTAACTACGATATTTGTTAAACGACAAATGCCTTGGAAAATGCGTCGGCTATTGCTGTTGATTGGCGCAAACAATATCAGGGCGCTGGCAACACACATCAAGTTCTTGTTTAAACCACCGTCTCTCAGGATAGTTCTTTCAAGCCATTTTTTTGGGGGCGTAGGCGGCACCGAAAAACTGCTGCAGGCCGTCGTCGATTCAATGCCGGATTGTGAGTTTTTTATCATGGCGGATGATATTCGTCTGAATGGTTTCGTGCCCAAGGCGTACAACCACTATGTCGGTTTTCCGCCAAAGAAAAACCGTATGTATGATGTGTATTTATACTTCTGCGGCGGCGGAAAACCACGCTATCTTGGTGACAAATACCAGTTCAAGACACGCACCATCGATACCAATGCTGCCCGCATTTTCGATATCGAGCACTTGTTTGATTACGTGCTTATTCAAAGTGATATATGGGACAAGTTCTCCAATAATGAGCACAAGTGCATTCATGCTTTCCCAGAAGTTGGGCCAACGCTTCCAAAGCAAAGAACGCCGGTGCCTGACTTGCCGGAACGTTATCTGCTGACCGTCTTCAATCCCTTTGCAAAATCCCAGAAGGGTCAGGAAGTCCTTTTCAACACAGCCCCGGAAAGTACCTTACCCATCGTGTGGTGTTATAACGATTCTAGCGGCTGGGATTTCTCTGCACTTCCCCCTACTTCCAATGTCATCCACCTGCGTAATCTTTCGCAAGAACAGCTTTACTTTGTGTATGAGAACGCTTCGGCTTATGTCTCGTTCGCCTTCTATGAGAGTTATGGCTGGACACTGGCCGAGGCCTTTACGCTTGGCCTGCCTATCATTGCGAGGGAAACTGGACTCATGCCTTACATCAAGGACCAGGCGGGCATCTATATCTACCAGACGGAAGAAGAACTCAAGGCCTACCTGAAGCGCTCTGAATTCCCTCGACCGCAACATGACGAGACCTATTTTCTCGAAAATAGCTATTCGCAAATCCTACGCAAACTCTCCGGCAAGGCATAACGCATGCAGTCCGTAGGGAACAAATAACAAATGGGGCGCCCATTAGCCGACGGAGCAAGTCACAGGGTCACTCAAAGTCGCAGCACCGTTACAGGGTCTTGCCTTTTGCCATTTCATAATTACGCTGCCGCCGCCAGCGGCTGGATCGCGGCCAGATTATTGGCCAGCACTTCGCGCATGAACGCCGAACTGTAGTGCGCCGCCGCGCGTAGCGTCGGATTTCTTTACAGTCAACCCGGGGCCGCACATTGCCGGACCTCATTACCTAGCAACTGGCCTTCCCCGCCTTTTCGGGGGCAATACAGCCCCCCTTATCGTTTGCTGCTGCTTGCCGGTTCGCTGGGCTGGGGCTAAAAGTGTCGGGGTTCTTTACATCAGGGCGCCCGGAGACGAATGTAGATTTTCGCAACTAATTGTTTTAAATAGATTTCAAGATGCCTGGCATGATTTGTGCGTCCACAATTCCATTAGGGTCTTTATGTAGTGGAGGCCTTCATGAACACACTCTTGCGGCTGGGTTTTCTCGCCAGCCTTGCATTCGCCTCCCACGGTGCGCGTGGGTGTCAGCAGTTTGTCACCATCGGTGCAGGCAATAAGCGGCCCGGTATTTCTGGTTTTGCATGACGTTTTCGCTACGAACATCCCTGCAGCCCCTGTGCTGCCGTGGATAACGAGGAGATGAACATGAGCCAACTTGCATATCACACCCCACGCTCCAGCCCGCGCGGTGAGTTTCCCTGGAACACCCCTGCATTCGGTACCGCCTTGCTGCTCGCGCTGGCGGCTGACGCCGCTCCGGCGAGTGCGGCAGTCATGCCGGCGGGCGCAAGCGTCTGGATGGTGCACGACAGCAATAACTGCTGGGACCACGTGCCTGGGCACCCGGCGCTGCCGTGCGCAACGAGCGACCAGTTCGGCGCTTCGGGCGGGCTCCCAATGCAGACCTACAGCTACGCCACCTCCTGGACGACGAGCTTTGCGCAGGCCTATCCTGACAGCGTCCACTCCTACCTCGCCGGCTGGGACGCCGGCTTCGTTTATGTCTCGATGCGCGACACCTACACGGTGCACGGTGCCGCGGCCGGGTCGTTCGCGATCACCGCGCGCCTGGCCGCAGAGGGGGTTGCCAACTCGATCTGGAGTAGCGTCGACAGCAAGTACCACCTGTACAGGCCCTCTGCGACCGTCGAGATCGGGACGTTCAATCCGTCCACCGCCGATCCGTTCATGGAGCAGTTCCGCGTGACGCCGTTCTACGACGGGACCCCCGCTGCGACCACTGCGAGGTGGGAGTACGCCATCACGATCGGCGCATACGTCAGCGTGCCCTTCGAGGTCTCGACGGCGTACACGAAGACGGTGCAGTCGGGCGACATCTTCGAACTCGGCTATGGCGTGAACACCACGTTGATCCAGGGCGAACTCGATCTGCGCAACACCGCCCTCGTGTCGTTCGACCTGCCCGATGGCGTCTGGCTTACGTCGCAGAACGGGGTCGTCTTCGGCACTCCCGTGCCCGAGCCTTCGGCCGCCCTGCTGCTTGCGTTCGGGTTGCTGCCCGTCTATTTGACGTGGCAGCGGCGCCTGAAGGCGTAGGGCCTTAATAGAAACAGGGTCGACACGATTGTTTTTCCAGTCAGCCCAGCTTACGTAGGCTGGGCTGAATGAAATGAAGCCCAGCGCACACATCTCCGCACAGGTGACAACCATCGGGGCTGTTGAGCTTGGCAGCCCAACCTACGATACTGGTGTGGGTGCATGAACGGATCGAGTATGGCGAAGCGCACATGATCGCGCTTGCTCCGGGAAGGCACAGGGCCAAGCCTTGCCTTTTGCCAGCCCCGACTTAAGCTGCCGCCGTCAGCGGCTGGATCGCCAGCCAGATTCTCGGCCAGCACCTCGCGCGTGATCGCCGTGCGCTTGCAGGTTCAGCCAGAACTCGGCTTCCATGCCAAAGTAGACACCCAGGCGCGCGGCGGTATCGGCGACGATTTCGGCGATGCGGCACGCCGATTTCCTTGGCCAGCCGGTACTGGGTCACGCGCAGCGGCTTGAGGAATTCTTCCAGCAGGATTTCGCCGGGGATGGCGAGGGGAATTTGACGTTTTGTCATGATGCCTCCTGGCGGTAGTCGGCGATTTCCACGTCCCACGCCGCGCCGTCCTTCCGATGCGCTCGCGCATGAACTTAAGCTGGCGCATATGCAGCCCGCACATTGCGCACGTGAGAAAGTTGCGTCAATCAGTTTAGTATGGTCAAAATTGCGGGGGGATCACTCCCACCGAGCCTGATGTGACTCAAATATCGTCCTACTGCCCGCTGTGCATTTCCCGCTGTGGCTGCATCTACACGGTGGAGGGTGGTAAATTGACGGCGGTTGCGCCCAACCCCGCCCATCCCACGGGCAAGCACCTGTGCAGCAAGGCCTATGCGGCTGTTGATCTGCTGAAGCACCCGGACCGGATTCTCACCCCGCTCAAACGCAGTAACCCGAAAGGCAGTGCCGATCCCGGCTGGCAGCGCATTGGCTGGGACGAGGCGCTGCACACCACCGCCACGGCGATGCGCCGGATCGCCGGGCAGGATAGCCCCGAGGCCATGGCGTTCTGCGTGACCACGCCGAGCGGGACAGCGGTAGCGGATGGCATGCAATGGATTTTTCGTCTGGCCAATGCGTTTGGCAGTCCGAACACCGTATGGACCACGCATGTCTGCAACTGGCATCGCGATTTCGCGCCGCAGCTGACTTTCGGGTCGGACATCGGCATGCCCGAATTTGCCGCGACGGGCTGTCTGATGTTGTGGGGAATCAATCCGTCGGCCACCTGGCTGGCCATGGCTGACCAGATCGAACAGGCGCGCCAGCGCGGCATGCGGCTGATCGTGGTGGACCCGCGCAGTGCCGGTTTTGCGCGCCGCGCCGATGTCTGGCTGCGCATCCGGCCGGGGACCGATGGTGTGCTGGCGCTGGCCCTGGCGCACCAGTTGATCAGCAGCGGCCGCTACGACCGCGAGTTCATGCTGCGCTACAGCACCGGCGCCTTCCTGGTGCGGGAGGACAACGGCCAGTTTCTGCTCTTGCCCGATGGCAGCAAAGCCGTGTGGGACGAGTCGCGCGCAAGCGTCATTGCGGCTCCGCCGCCGGGGACGCTGGGCAACTTCGCCTTGTCAGGCTGTTTCGAGGCACCCACGCCGGACGGCCCGGTTGCCTGCCGCCCTGCTTTCGAACTGTTTGCCCAGCGCTGCGCCGACTATCCTCTGGCGCGAGCCGCGCAGGTGACCGGCATTCCTGCCGCGCAAATTGCCGAGGCCGCAGAACTGATCGGCAGCCAGGGCCCCGTATCGTTCTATGGCTGGGCCGGGCTGAACCAGCACGATCAGGCCACCCAGACCAGCCGCGCCCTGCACTTGTTCTACGCTCTGACCGGCTGCCTGGATGCGCCGGGCGGCAATGTGTTTTTCAGCAAACCGCCGGTACGCAATGTGATGGGCCGGGACTTGTTGCCACCGGGCCAAGCAGCCAAGGCGCTGGGGGTGGCGGAGCGACCGCTTGGCCCCGCCCGCCATGGCTGGATTTCCGAAGCCAGCCTGTATCAGGCGATCCTGCAGCAACAGCCCTATGCCGTGCGCGGCTTGCTGTCCTTTGGCGCCAATCTGCTGGCCACGCGCGCCGACCCGCAACAGGGACGGAAGGCGTTGCAGGCGCTGGAGTTTTTCGCGCACGCTGATTTCTTTCACTCGGCCATGAGCCGCGATGCCGACATCCTGTTTCCCATCGCCATGCCATGGGAGCGCGAGGGGCTGCAGGCCGGGTTTTTCATCAACCAGGCGGCCGAGGCGCGGGTGCAATTGCGCACGGCGGTGTTGCCGCCGCGCGGCGAGGCGCGCCCGGATGCCGAGGTGGTGTTTGAGCTGGCAAGCCGGCTGGGTTTGCAGGCGGAATTTTTTGATGGGGATGCCCAGGCGGGGCTACGGCATGTGCTTGAGCCCAGCGGATTGACGCCTGAAGCGCTGCACGCTGCGCCGGAAGGCGTGGTCCTGCCGCTGCACACCCGTTACCGGAAGTATCAGGACAAGGGCTTTGCCACGCCGAGCGGGCGAGTGGAAATCTATGCCGAAGCACTCCGGGCAATCGGCCAGCCGCCGTTGCCGACGTTTTGCGATGCGCGGCCCCCGCAGGCATTTCCCTTGCTGCTGACCTGCGCCAAACTGCCCGATCGTTGCCACAGCCAGCACCAGCAAGCGCATCGAGCAGGGCGCGGCGAGCGGTTGCCGCTAATCATGCTGCACCCGGACGTCGCGGCAGAACGCGGCATCGCGGAAGGCGAGGCCGTCAGCGTGCAGTCGCCTTACGGAACCATGCGCGCCCGGGCGAAGTTCGATGCCAATCTGGATACGGGCACGGTCTGGGCGCACTACGGCTGGTGGCAGGCGGTGCCCGGCGAGGCCGGGGAAATGGCGGCCAATTATGCCGGTCTGATGGGACCGGCAAGCGACCCGGTGAGCGGTTCGGCCTTGCTGCGCGGGCAATATTGCCAGATTGCGAAAATCGCCCCGAACCCGTCATTCAACGAATAACTCAGACGCTCCCCCAAGGGAAGTTGCCGTCAACAATTGCCGCAGCCGGCCCGCCCTGGATCACCCCCATTGTGCATGTCACTCATTGACGACATGCGCAGCGCACTCTATCTATCTGTTTTATTGAGAAATTCCCGGAAAACCCGCGAATTGGCCGGATTACATGTCTCAGTTTGGGGACAAATACCTGGGGCTGTCGCCTGGGTTCATCCCAAAAAAATTCACTATCTATATGTTTATTAACGAGATTCTGTCGCTGGCACGCCCCTTGCGAATGGGAGGAAGCTGCGGCCCGTTCCATGGCCGTAACCGCGTTATCGCGTTTTGCAACCCAGCTCATCGAAGGAATCCATTCCCATGCTCAAGAACTTCATGCATTCCAGCCCTTCCCAAGCCGATTCCAAACTCCCCAGCCTGACCCGGACCGAATCCAGCCGATTCAATCATTCGTCAAACGACGCACTCCGGTCGGCCGAAGCCGCAAAGACAGAAAGCGCTGCAGCCGCCATACCCTCCGCGTCCCCGGAGGATGGCAACAAACTCATCGTGGGCCCGAACATCAAGCTGAAAGGTTCGGAAATCACCGATTGCGAGATTCTGGTGGTGGAAGGCCGGGTGGAGGCGTCCATGAACAGCCGCGATATCCGCATCGCTGAAGGCGGCGTGTTTTCGGGCAAGGCCGAGATCGACGTGGCCGAGGTGCGCGGCACCTTCGAGGGTGAACTGACCGCCCGCAAGCGCTTGGTGGTGTACGCCACCGGCAGGGTCTCGGGAACGATCCACTATGGGGCCTTGATGGTCGAGGAAGGTGGTTCGATTACCGGAAACCTGGCGATGCATACAACCGGCGCCCGCGTGAGCAAGGTTACGGAACTCCCCTCGCAGCCTACAGCCGCAGAATCGAGCCAGACAGACGCATCAAGCCTGGAGCTGGCGCGTAACTCAGCGGGAAAACGCTAGCACCCACACCCTCTGGAAATGGAAGCTGTCTGCAATAAGGGACAGCTTGGCAAGCCATGGTCAATAACCTGCGCACAAACGAATTGCGCAATGAATCCAAACAGGCCACTGGAGGAGCGGCCAGTTCGTAGTAGAAGCAGGCAGTTGAATCAACGCGAACAAGGCAAAAAGCCATCGCGAAAAAAATGAGTGAGGAGGCGCTACGACACCTGCGCTACGCACCCCCCTGGCGTAGCGTGTTTGAGGAACAGTAGCGCAGGAGGCAGGGGTTGCCCGCGGCAGACTGCAATTGTGCAATCTGCCGCGCGGTATCCATTTTGATAGTCACAATCAAGCATTGCCTTCAGACACCGGAAGCAGGCACCCAATGCACAAACCACATCCGGCAACAATCCAGGCGGATGCCTTAGAGAGACACCGAACAAGCGGGTTTGCTTTGTGGTTCGACAGGCCTGTCCTGAGTGTCCTGAGCAATGCCGAAGGACTCACCACGAACGGAATCAACCACTTGCCGTTCGTCCTGAGCCTGTCGAAGGAAGCTCGTCGAGGACTTGTTCAGGGATGTCTTAGGTGCAACCACCAGAATCGTAAACCCCGCGTTGAGCGCGTTCGAGTTCCTGCTCGTACGTGTAGTGCTGTTCGCTGGCTTCCACCGCGGCGGCAGCCTTGCTGGTGTGTCCCTCATGGAACAACAAGGCTTCGATTGCCGCGTTGGCATCACTGATGGGTGGCACCATGAGCATTTGCAGCCGGTCGTAGATTTCGCGGTCGATGGATATCTGAACTTGGTCGGACATGCCTGACTCCCATAGTGGGTAGATAGGCTATTCAGGCTAGTCCATTTACTTGACTAATCAAGTCAGGAATTCATCTGCCCGCTATCCCGCCTCAAACCTTGAACGCCGCCAGCTTCTGCGCCTGATCCGTGCGTTCCCAGGTGAAATCCGGCTCGGCCCGCCCAAAATGTCCATACGCCGCAGTCTGCCGATAAATGGGGCGGCGCAGGTTGAGGCTCTCGATGATCCCGCGCGGAGTGAGCTTGAAGGTGCAGCGCACCATGTCTTCCAGCTTTTCGTCCGGCACGGTGCCGGTACCGTAGGTTTCGATCAGCAGGGACACCGGCTCGGCCACACCGATGGCGTAAGCCAGCTGCACCAGGCAGCGTTTGGCATAACCCGCCGCCACCAGATTCTTGGCGATGTAGCGCGCCATGTAGGCCGCCGAGCGATCGACTTTGGTGGGGTCCTTGCCTGAAAACGCGCCGCCGCCATGCGGACAGGAACCGCCATAGGTGTCGACGATGATCTTGCGTCCGGTGAGGCCGGTGTCGCCATTGGGGCCGCCAATTTCGAACGGGCCGGCGGGGTTGACCCACAGCCTGAACGTCGGGGTGCGCAGCGCCATCGGCACCAGGGGGTCGACGATTTCGCGCGCGACTTCCTGCGCGACCCAGGCCGGGTCGAGGTTGCGCGCGATCTGGGTGGAGATGATCACGGTTTCGACGCCGACCATGTGCTGCCCTTCGTAGGCAACAGTGACCTGGCTTTTGGCATCGGGACGCAGCCAGGGCAAGGTGCCGGTTTTGCGCAGCTCGGCCTGTTTCTGCATCAAACGATGCGCCAGCCAGATCGGATAGGGCATCAAATCCGGCGTCTCGTCGCAGGCATAGCCGAACATCAGCCCCTGGTCGCCTGCGCCGATGTCGCCGCCGGCCAGCGTGATGCCTTTGTGAATCTGGATCGACTGGTGATTAAAACGCACCTGCACTTCGCAGGTGTTGGGGTCGATGCCGGTTTCGGCATCGCGATAACCGATATCGCGCAACACCTGGCGGGCAATCGCTTCAGCGCGGTCCCTCACCTCGTCGAACAATTCCTTGCGCACGGTTTTGAACTCGCCGGTAATCACCACCAGGTTGTCGGCGACCAGGGTTTCGCAGGCCACCTTGGCCTCGGGTTCTTCGGCCAGAAAGGCATCGAGGATGGCGTCCGAAATCTGGTCGGCGATCTTGTCGGGATGACCTTCTGATACGGACTCGGAAGTAAACAAATGGCGGCGGGTGTTCATGATGCGGTTCCTGTGTAGCGTGATGCGGTTATTGATGCGGAATTATCCTGCGTCATTCCGGCGTTCGCCGGAATGACGCCTGGTGTTCAGCGTGCCGCGAGGCGCCACAGCGAGGTCACCTCGGCCGCGCGCGCGGCATGCAGCGGATCCGTGGCATCTGCAGCGCGGGGGTGCGTGGGCTTGGTGTCCATCCGCGCCACCACCTCCAGCCCGGCCGCATCGAACGCGGCCAGCAGCCATTCGCGCGAACGCAACCCCAGGTGTTCGGCCAGGTCCGACAGGATCAGCCAGCCTTCGCCGCCCGACTCCAGATGTGCCGCCAGCCCGTTCAAAAAGCCCAGCAGCATGCGGCTATCCGGATCGTAAATCGCGTGTTCGATCGGCGAGTTGGCGCGCGCGGGCACCCATGGCGGATTGCAGACGATGAGCGGTGCGCGACCTTGCGGAAACAGGTCGGCCTCAACCACATCGACCCGCCCTTTCAGTCCCAGCCGGGCAATATTCTGGCGCGCGCATGCCAGGGCACGCGGGTCCTGGTCGGTGGCGATAACGTGCTTGATTCCGCGGTGGGCCAGCACCGCAGCCAGTACGCCGGAGCCCGTGCCGATGTCAAACGCGAGCTTTGAGGTGGGCAGCGGGGCCTCGTTCACCAACCCGACATATTCGCCGCGCACCGGTGAAAACACGCCGTAGTGCGGGTGAATGCGGTCCTCGATCGCCGCGACTTCCACGCCTTTCTTGCGCCATTCGTGCGCACCGATCACGCCAAGCAACTCGCGCAGCGACACGATTGAAGCTTCCTCGCCTGGCCCATAGGCTTCGGCGCAGGCTTCTTTCACATTCGGCGCACGCCGCAGCGGGATGCTGTAGTCCGCATCCAGTGGCAGCAGCAGCATTCCCAGCGTGCGGGCGCGTTGCGACTGCGCCTGGCGATGAAAATTGAAGGCTTCGGTCGGCGAGGTCGCAGCCTTGCGCGGCTTGCGGTCGATGCGGCGCGCCATGGCCTGCAGCAACTGGCGCGCATTCTGAAAGTCGCCCCGCCACAGCAACGCCGTGCCTTCGCTGGCCAGCCGGTAAGCCGCGTCCGCCGTGAGCTGATCATCGACGACCATCACACGCTTGGGTGCCGGTGCGCCGCCCTCGGCGCGCCAGCGGGCCGAGCGGTTTTCATCTGCTTCGGTCCAGTTCACAACAGGGTTGATCGCGTCAGGCACAAGGGTTACCACGTAGAGGAGATGCAGTTGATCAAGGAGCCATTGAACATGTTTCACCGTATGAGGTGAAACCGTTCTCAGCCGGATAAAACTTTAAAGCTTCGCGCTACGCCCGCCATCCACCGCCAGCACCTGCCCGGTCACAAAGTGCGTGTCCATGGCGAAGAAGCGCACCGCGAGGGCAATGTCAGCCGGGTCACCGGCGCGCTTCAGCATGGTGTGCGAGATGATGCGCTGGCGTGACACCTCGTCGAAATTGGCATCGTCTTCCGGCCACATGATCGGCCCCGGTGCAACGGCGTTGACCCGCACTTCGGGCGCCAATTCACGCGCCAGCGATTTGGTGAGGCCTACCAGTCCGGCCTTGGCGATGGAATAGACGACGTAGTTTTTCAGCGGCCGGTCGGCGTGAATGTCGGTGATGTTGATGATGCAGCCCCGGCGTTTCTTGAGTTCGGGCGCGGCGGCCTGCGACAGAAACAACGGCGCCTTGAGGTTGCTGCCCATCAGGTCGATCCAGTCTTTTTCGGCGATGGTACCCACCGGGGTGGGATAAAAACTCGACGCGTTGTTCAACAGCACATCCAGCCCGCCAAAGGTGGCAACGGTCTTGTGGATCAGGCTGGGCAGGCCGCCGATATCGAGCAGGTCGGCCTGGATCAGCGCCACCGAGTCGGGGCGGATGGCGTTCAATTCGTCCTGCAGCGCACGCGCTTCGGTAGCCGAACTGCGGTAATGAACCATCAGGTTGGCACCGGCTGCGTGCAGCAGGCGTGCCGACGCCGCGCCCACGCGTTTTGCTCCACCGGTAATCAACGCTGTTTTGCCATGCATCGGGATTCACCCTTAATATTCCTGGAACCCTGCATTATCCATGAAGTCATCCACCGCATGCTGCCAACCCCCTCCCCTGACGCCCTCGCCCACAGCCAGCGTGTCGTTAAACACCTCCAGGAACGGATTCAACACGCGGGCGGCTGGATGTCGTTTGCGCAGTACATGGAAGCCGTGCTCTATGCGCCCGGCCTGGGTTACTACGCAGCGGGGGCAACCAAGCTGGGCGCGGCGGGCGACTTTGTGACCGCACCTGAAATGACGCCGCTGTTCGGCCGCACCCTGGCCCATGCGATTGCACCGGCCCTGCATGAATCCGGCGGCGACGTGCTGGAACTGGGCGCGGGCAGCGGGCGGCTGGCGGTGGAGGTACTGGGCGAACTGGCGCGACTTGATGCACTGCCCACTCACTACAACATTATCGAAGTGAGTGCTGACCTGCGCGCGCGTCAGCAGGAAACCGTATCTCGCGAGCTGCCGCATCTGGCTGAGCGAGTGCACTGGCTGGATGCCCTGCCTGCGCATTTCAGCGGCGTCATGCTCGGCAACGAGGTGCTCGATGCGCTGCCGGTGGAATGGGTGTACTGGACCGAACATGGGCCACTTACCCGTGGCGTGGTGATCGAGGGCGAGGCGTTCGCATGGCAGGACCGCCCGATCACCGACCCCCAGCTACGCGCCCGCGCCGAGGCCCTGAACCTGGCGCCGGGCTACCTCTCCGAAATCAACCTGGCGGCCGATGGATTGATCGCCGCGCTCGCGCAATGCCTGGACCGTGGCCTGATCCTGATGATTGACTATGGATTCGGCGAGAGTGAGTACTATCACCCGCAACGCCACATGGGCACGCTGCGTGCGCATTACCGCCATCATGCGCTGGACGATCCGTTCTATTTTCCGGGGCTGTGCGATCTCACCGCGCACGTCGATTTCAGCGCGGTGGCGCGGGCGGGTAAAGCTGCGGGACTGGATCTGACGGGCTATACCAGCCAGGCGAATTTCCTGCTCAATGCCGGGCTGACCGAATTGCTGATGCAGATATCGCCCAGCGATGCGGCCGCTTATCTGCCGCAGGCCAACGCCGTGCAACGCCTGGTGTCGCCCGCCGAAATGGGCGATCTGTTCAAGGCAATAGTGTTTTCCAAAGGGGATATTGCACCGCTGGCCGCATTTGCGCGCGGCGACCGCCGGTACGCTTTATAAAATCAAACCAGCGGCAGCTGCGCGTTCTCTTCCGGCGACAGGCGGGCCACGCGTATCGCATGCAAACGACGGCTGTCGGCACGCAGCACGCTGAAAATAAAGCCATCGAAGGCGACGGTTTCACCACGCTTGGGCAGGTGGCCGAAGCGCGATACGACGAGTCCGCCGACGGTATCGAATTCCTCGTCGGAAAACTGCGTACCCAGCGTCTCGTTGAAATCCTCGATTTCGGTGCTGGCCTTGATGCGGAACACGCCTTCGCTCTCGGCGATGATGTTGTCTTCGGTTTCGTCGAAGTCGTATTCGTCCTCGATGTCGCCAACGATCTGTTCCAGTACATCCTCGATCGTCACCAACCCGGCCACGCCACCGTATTCGTTGACGACGATGGCGATGTGGTTGCGATTGGAGCGGAACTCCTTCAGCAGCACATTCAGACGCTTAGATTCGGGAATGAACACGGCGGGACGCAGCATGCCGCGAATGTCGGCATCGGATTCGGCGTAATGCCGCAGCAGATCCTTGGCCAGCAGAATGCCGATGATGTCATCGCGGTCCTTGTCGATGACAGGAAAGCGCGAGTGCGCGGTTTCAATGACACGAGGAATGAACACTTCGGGCGCATCGTTGATGTCAACGACATCCATCTGCGCGCGCGGAATCATGATTTCGCCGACCCGCATTTCTGACACCTGCAACACGCCCTCGATCATCGCCAGCGCATCGGCATCCATCAGGCTGTTTTCGTAGGCGCCGTGCAGCAATTCAATCAGCTGTTCACGGTCTTCTGGTTCGCGCATCAACCAGTGGGAGATGCGCTCGAGCAGGCTGGGCTTAAAGCTGGCCGGTTTGGAACTACTGTCAGACTCCATTTTGTATCAGGAAGTATAGGGATTGGGGATGCAGAATCGTTTCAGTATAGCGGCTTCGCGTGTTTCCATGATGTCGGCATCATGCGGCTCGATGTGATCGTAGCCCTGCAGATGCAGCACACCATGGACGGTCATGTGAGCGTAATGGTGCTTCAGCGGCTTGCCCTGCTCGCGTGCCTCACGTTCGACGACCGGCGCGCAGATCACCACGTCGCCGCCGAGCACCTCAGGTGCAACCTCGCCGTATTCAAAGGTCAGCACGTTGGGGACGTAGTTTTTGCGGCGGTAATCATTATTGAGCGCCTGCGCTTCTTCGGCATCAACGATACGTACCGTAATTTCGGCATTGTTTTCCAGCGCGGCGGTCACCCAACGACGCATCTGCGCGCGCGTTGGCAGGCCGCCGGCCTCGCTGGCAAACTGCACCGCCAGCCGTAACTCAGGGTCAGGACTTGCCACGGCTTTCCGTTTCCGCACGGCGCGCGGCATAAGCATCGACGATGCGGCCGACCAGCGGATGGCGCACCACGTCCTCGGACAGGAAATGGGTGAAGGCAATGCCGCGAACGTCGGACAACACTTCAGCGGCATCAAGCAAACCGGATTTCACATGCTTGGGCAGGTCGATCTGGGTCGGGTCTCCGGTCACCACCGCGCGCGCGCCAAAACCGATGCGGGTGAGGAACATCTGCATCTGCTCGGGCGTGGTGTTCTGCGCCTCGTCGAGAATGATGAAAGCGTGGTTCAAGGTGCGCCCGCGCATGAAGGCCAGCGGCGCGACCTCGATGGCGTGGCGCTCGATCAGGCGCGTTACCTTGTCGAAGCCCATCAGGTCGTACAGTGCGTCATACAGCGGGCGTAAATAAGGATCGACCTTCTGCGTCAGGTCGCCCGGCAGAAAACCCAGGCGTTCGCCGGCTTCCACCGCCGGACGTGTCAGCACAATGCGTTTGACCTGTTCGCGCTCCAGCGCGTCGACTGCGCACGCCACCGCCAGATAGGTCTTGCCGGTGCCGGCCGGGCCGACGCCGAAGGTGATGTCGTGGCTGCGGATCTGCTCGATGTATTCGCCCTGACGCGGAGTGCGTGCGCGCAGGTCGGCGCGGCGGGTGCGCAATTCCGGCCCTTCGGCGTCGGCACGGCCGCGCGTGAGCTCGACCAGGCCCAACTGGATGTCGTCCAGGCTCAGTTCATCGTGCGCGCGGTTGTAGAAATGCTCGATCGCCTGCGCGCCCTTTTCAGCCTGCAGCGAATCACCGCTGAAGCGGAAGCTCGCGCCACGACGGCCAATCGTCACGTCAAACGCCGCCTCGATCTGGCGCAGGTTCTCATCCATCGGCCCGCACAAATTGGCCAGGCGTCGATTGTCTTCCGGGGCCAAACGCAATTCAACGATATCGGTTTTCAAGCGAGCACGCTCTCGTGAGTGGCAATTTCACCGCGCAAACTGTGCGGCAAAGCCTGGGTAACGGTGACCTCGACAAACTGCCCGATCAGGCGTGGCTGCCCGGCGAAGTTGACGATACGATTGTTGTCGGTGCGGCCGGCGAGCTCTTCGGCATTCTTGCGGGCGTGGCCCTCGACCAGCACGCGCTGCACGGTGCCGACCATGGCCTGGTTGACGACTTGTGCCTGCGCTTCGATCTGCGCCTGCAATTTCGTCAGGCGGCGGGACTTCTCTTCGGGTGTGACGTCGTCCGGATAATCGGATGCCGGGGTGCCGGGCCGCTTGCTGTAAATGAAAGAGAAGCTGGCGTCGAAATCGAGTTCCTCGATCAGCTTCATTGTTGCCTCGAAATCGGCCTCGGTCTCGCCGGGAAAGCCGATGATGAAATCCGACGACAGACAGAGGTCGGGACGCTGTTCCCTTAATTTTCTGACAATCGATTTGAATTCGAGCACCGTATGGCCGCGCTTCATCGCTACCAGCACGCGGTCGGAACCCGACTGCACCGGCAAATGCAGATGCGACACCAACTTCGGCAGCTTGCCGTAACACTCGATCAGCCGCTGCGTCATTTCGCGCGGATGGCTGGTGGTGTAGCGGATGCGCTCGATGCCGGCAATCTCGTGCACCATTTCCAGCAAAAAAGCGAAATCCACGGTGCCGCCATCGTGCGAAGTGCCTTGGTAGGCGTTGACGTTTTGCCCCAGCAGGGTGACTTCTTTCACCCCGCCATTCGCCAGGCCAACAATCTCGGCGATCACATCGTCGAACGGACGCGAGAATTCTTCGCCGCGGGTGTAGGGCACGACACAGAAGGTGCAGTATTTGGAACAGCCTTCCATGATCGACACGAAGGCCGATGCGCCTTCAACCCGCGCCGGCGGCAGGTGATCGAACTTTTCGATTTCGGGAAAGCTGATGTCGACCTGGGCGCGCCCGGTGGCGCGTTTCTTCGCGATCAGCTCGGGCAGGCGGTGCAGCGTCTGCGGACCGAACACCACGTCGACAAAAGGCGCGCGCGCGACGATGGCCGCACCTTCCTGCGAAGCCACGCAACCGCCGACGCCGATGATGAGGTTGGGATTGGCCTGCTTGAGATGGCGCACCCGACCCAGATCGTGGAATACCTTTTCCTGCGCCTTTTCCCGCACCGAACAGGTATTGAACAGGATCACGTCGGCATCGTCCGGCGTATCGGTCAGCGTCAGGCCTTCGGCCACGTTAAGCACGTCGGCCATCTTGTCCGAGTCATACTCGTTCATCTGACAGCCGAAAGTTTTGATGTAGATTTTTTTCATGAGGTCGCCGGGACAGTGAATAGACTGGGGGCAGGGATTTCGTCGCCATAAAGATACAGCACGGCAACGAAACGAAAAGTTGGTGGTGATGAGTGGACTTGAACCACCGACCCCCGGATTATGAAGGCAAAGCCGCCGCCAGCCAATCATTTTAAATCAATGCCTTGCCTCACCCGCAACATTGATATGAAGCCCCACGAAGCCTTGAAAAAGGGCAGTAATATTTTGAAGCGGTTACGATTGAGCTACGACAATTAAATGCCGAGGAAAAGCTATAGGGCAACAACCGGCTAAAAACAAAAGATGGTACCGATATAGTTGATTCCTCTTCATTGACCATAGCCACCATCCAAAACGACCGAAACCGTGGTCATCCGCCTATCCTGTGCTACAACAACTGTATGGCGCATGCTGCCTATAATTGTTTGCCGTTATGTCAGTTTTTTGCCCGCTATTAATCATCGAGAAAAACACACTAGTGAATAGCACACGCGGCTTCATAACTAGCCAATAAATGCGCCGCCAAAGCAACAAGCCGCCAGAAAGCATGTAACATACTGATATTGCTATACATTTATATTTGCACTTAAATCCAATTATTAAATTAGAATTCACCCGCTAAGACAAGCATTGAAATACCCGGATGCAATAAGGCTAAAGATTGTCCTATTTGCGACCGATATTAGGCGGAGTTCCTCTTCGCACCGATCCAACAAACAGCTAGGAGAAATAATGGAAGCAGCATTACTTTGGCTAGTAGGCGCGGTTATTGTCGCCCGTTTCATGGATAGGAAAGGGTTGGACTGGGCAACTGACATGGTCGCTAATCGGGTACGCCTCTCGGTTCTCAGAGATCCACTAGTATTCGAACCTGGCAATAGATTGAAGGCTGCAAAGCTAGATAAGCTGGATTAAGAGCGTTGCCTACTGCAAAATACCCCCTCTCAAGGGGGTATTTTTTTGCATGAATAAAAATAAGTTGCTCCAAAAAATTTGGCACGCAGTTTGCTGGGCCGGGGAACACACTCTAGGCCACATCGTCTCCTATCCGTTAGTTGCAGGTGTTTTTCTAATATTAGCGTGGGCTGCTGACGAAATTTCTGGGCTTAAAGTTGCCCATTATCTAAGCACACACCCTGCAAGGGCCGCCGCTTCACTCCTGGCTCTTGGGCTATTCATAACTGGGTTACTTCGTGGGCTAGGGTATCTAAGGATCTACATAAGAAATCGTGAAATTCTCGCCTCTGTTGGTGTATCAGGTTTCTGGGCCCACTCAAAAAGCGACGAAAAGATAACAAACTGGCAAGCATGCAAAGAAAAAATCTTGGCAGGCCGTCCAAAAGATTTACGTATCCTAGGAGTTACTGGTTGGGAAACTTTTGGGAAAGAGGGATCGCCTCTCCACGACATTGTCGACAACTTCCATGGTGAGATACGAATCTTGCTAATCAAGCCCAGATGTGATGCTTTTACCATCCGCGCAAAAGCACTGGGCCTAAAGGAAAAGGATTATGAGAAAGAAATTAAAAACACAATTGCCTACTGTGAGCAATTAAGCGCAAAGGGGAAATCCATTATCGTCAAGCTCTACAAGCAAACGCCGATATGGAAGATGGTCTTCACTGAAAATTACATGTGGCTCCAGCATTACAAACCTGATGACCACGTAGACAACACCCCGGTCTACACACTATTTGCAAACGAAGGTGAAACCTCACTTTATTTCCCACTAATGGACGTTTTTCGTAAAAGGTGGGATTACGACGACAACGAAACCGTGGTTAGGCCCAAAGTTAACCTCAACTAAATCAAATACGGGAACAGATTACGGTTCGGTCTTTATGAAGGTGAAGCGCTGGCTCTGGCATTATTGTCCTTGTCTATCCATTGAACAATCAACATCGACTAGCCAATGCCCCTTCGGTTTTTGAGACGTAATAGCGGAAGCAAGAAAACTCAATCCCTGGACGTTGTGGCCCAGCGCTTTTGCAAAGCCTTCCAAAATCACGGCGTGGAAAAATCACAAATCCCCCGCCTCATACCCCAGATCACACTTGGTGATCTGACATCGAACAAAGCCTTACTCGATGCCCTTACCCCGGAAATACTGGATCAGACCGCACGCTTGTTCGGCATTCGCATCGAATGGCTGGAAGGAGTTGATGACGATATCTACGAATACCGTCATTGTTATAAGGAACCGGAGCTTCTCCTTGAGCTACTGGCTACCCTAAGAAATCGTGCTGACTTCGATATAACGCGCTTTCCGTTGCGTGTTCTTGTTAGCAGTAGGAATTTGGATGGCAAGGTTAGCCGTGAACAACTCCTGGTGCCCGTGGTATTAGAAAAGGTCGCGGACTTGGGTGATGAGCCTATCTATCGTTACTACATTTTTAACGACGGATTTAACTGGGGATATGATCATGGCCGCATTCAATTAAAGGCAATGGTTCGGATGGTTTACAAAATCCTTGGCAGCCCGGTGCCTTTAATGGTCATCAACCCTGCGGATTTACAGCGTGTTCATGATCAGAAGAAAGTCCCACGAGAAGTTTTAGATGGCTGTCTCCTGACTAACCCATCACTTGAGGATTTTTCCCTCACCAGTCAGGAAAGTGGCGTGGCTGCTGAAGTGGATGAGATGCCGTGGGTCTTGAAGTACATCGAAGACCATAAGCTCGAAAGCCACTTAGCGCGTGATCCTCACCCCACAAGCCCGCTTCAGGACGCCCCGCTAGAGGCTCAGCCTTCGGAAGAGCCACCGACACCAGCCACCATCGCGCCGAAAACCGGCAAGCGGGCTGAAAATAAAGCTCATTGGAAATCCGTAGAGGAGGCAGCTCGCATATTGTGGGCGCAGGATGGTTCCCTACCAATCGCGGAAGTCATCAGCCGCATCCAGGGGATGCCCCATCTGAAGGCATCCGCATTCACCTCAAGCGCCATCCGCAAGCATATTGCCGATCTCGCCCCCGCAGAGGACGCTGGAAAACCTGGTCGCAAGCCCAATAAATCCCCCTAAATTTCCATCTCAATTCGCTGTAACTCATTGAGATAGCAGCATAAAGAATTAGGACGGATTTCAGTTCGTCCCAATTGCTTCAATCCAATTTTATTCGCCGTTTCTGCGCCAGATTATTCGTGCTCCCAACAACCAGGAGCACAAAATGAAGCATCCAAACGAAGCAATTAGTCATGCCGCCGCAGCCGAGTTAGCCCGCGTCCGGTGCGGCTCTAGCCGCACGGAGCGGGATAGCGACGGCCAGGTGGCTAGTGAGGGCGTTCCGTCATCGCTGACTAGCGCAGAGTCCGCGGGCGGCGAAGCCGCCCTTAGACTTGACAAGAGGACATATCTCAACCAGAAGCAGAGCCACTATCAGGTCGTTTTAAGGGACTATGGCGGAGGGTTTTGTGAGGTGGGTTGGTCCTTTGTTCCCCTCATACAACCCTTTAAAGCTGCACGTGGCGAATCAGAGCAACGGGAACTCCATGAAAATCGCGCCAGCCGTCGTGCTCGGTCCCGGCTTAGGCAGCTCATCCTCTCGGCTAATGCTGATCATCTTCTGACCCTGACCTATCGGAATAACGTTACTGACTTTGAACAGGTCAGTCAGGATTTACGTGCCCTTGTACGCCGTGTCAGGAAACACCTACCTACATGGGTCTTTATTGCCGTCCCTGAGCGACAGAAGCGGGGAGCCTGGCATTGGCACCTTGCCGTGGTGGGTCGTCAGGATGTGGCCCTTCTTCGCCAGCTTTGGCGGTCGGTCGTAGGGGAGGGCAACATTGACGTTCAGCAACCTACTGCAGGAATGAGCCGTAGGCTCGCCATCGTCAAATACCTGGGTAAGTACCTCTCCAAGGGATTCGCAGAGGGGGACCGGGAACTCAACGGCCATCGTTTTCGCGCATCGCTTGGGATCAAGGTGCCGGGCGAGTCCCTCAGCGTACCTGAGGGGCATCAGGGTGATGTGGCTACCTACGCGTGTTCTCAACTGCACCAGCGTGCGGGAAAAGTCGGCTTTGTCTGGGACGAGTCCAAAAATATGGCTGGCTGGGCCTGCTCCTGGTAGCCATGAGAACGCTCGACCTGCAAGAAGCCGCTGAGCTGCTTCGCCTTCATCCCGTTACTTTGCGGGATAAAGCGCGCCTGGGAGAAATACCCGGTGCCAAGATTGGCAAGTGCTGGGTTTTCGTGGACGTTGATCTCATCGAGCATATCCGTTCACAATACCCGCTGCGGGTGATGCAGGGCGACAGACAGGAGAAATCTATATGTCACTCTACAAACGCAAAGACTCGTCCGTCTGGTGGCTCAAAATCCACCACAACGGACAGGTTGTACAAAGAAGCACTGGGACTGACGACAAGCTGAAAGCGCAGGAATACCACGACAGGCTTAAAGCCGAATTGTGGGAACAGCAACGGCTAGGCGTTAAGCCTCAGCGCACTTGGCAAGAAGCGGTGTTGCGCTGGATTACGGAAACTTCCGACAAGCGCACGCACCAGGAAGACCTAGTAAAGCTGAAGTGGCTCCATACCCACTTGGGGCAACGCAATCTGGATGACATCACGCTCGATGTGATTGACACCATCCGGGTGGCTCGACTCAAGCAAGGAACGAAGTCCACGTGTAATCGCTATTTAGCATTAGTGCGCGCCATCCTCAGACGGGCAAGAGACGACTGGGAATGGGTCGACAAGGTGCCGAAGGTGAAGCTTTACAGGGAAGCAGAGGGGCGGGAACGCTCTATCACGCCTGAACAGGCCAAGCGGCTGCTGGATGAGTTGCTACCCCACCAGCGCGATATGGTGCTCTTCTCTCTGCTGACAGGCCTTAGACAGGCCAATGTGTTGGGTTTGGAGTGGTCACGGGTTGATTTGGAACGAGGACACGCTTGGATTGATTCAAGTACATCCAAGAACCGTCACCCAATCTCGGTTCCGTTGAATAGGGACGCGATCGAGGTTCTACTCAAGCAAGTAGGCAAACATCCACAGTGGGTGTTCACCTACAAGGGCAAGCCCATCACAAACGCGAATACGCGGGCATGGCGTGGAGCGCTCACGCGGGCAGAGATCGAAGATTTCCGCTGGCATGATCTGCGCCATACTTGGGCGACGTGGCATCGGCGGGCGGGAACGCCTACGCATGAGCTACAGCGTCTAGGAGGCTGGAGAACGGCTTCAATGGTGGAACGGTACGCCCACCTAGCATCCGATCATCTGGCTGAGTCTGCGGCTCGTTTAGGTAGTGTTGTAGCTGGCTACGATTTGGCTACGGTGGCAGAGAAATAAAAAACGGCCTGCATTACTGCAAGCCGCTTGTATTCTGGTGGTGATGAGTGGACTTGAACCACCGACCCCCGGATTATGAATCCGATGCTCTAACCGACTGAGCTACATCACCTTGGGGATTGCTTCTCCGACGCAGGACCGCCGAAAAGGCGCGCATTTTAGCTGACGGAGACCCGCACTGTCAAAGCGGACCGCGCACCTGCAGGCGTTTTACTGTAGTCGCAACTTGGCCAGCTCGTCGAGCAGGCTGATCACCAGTTCGCGCCCCAGGGGACTCATGCCGGCAACCAGCTGGTCGGTGTCGCGTTCACCATTCAATAATCGGCGCATGCGCCCACCCAGCAGGGCCATGTCGCCGCCCGCCTTCATCATCTGCTCAGCCATGTTGGCGAGCACGGACATCGCCTGCGCGTCACCCCGTGCCGAAGCGTCGATCAGCGCCGCCAGGCCAGGTGCGGCCGAGCTGCCGTCCGGCTGGGCATTCAGGGGCGGCAACGTGGCGGGATTGTCGATACCACGCAGAATGGCGTCGAGCAGGATGCAGTCTTCTTCGTCCAGCCCCAGTTTGATCGACGGGTCACGGCGGCCATTGATGACGTGACGCAGCGCGCCCACCAACCGGGGCCAGCCAGCCTGCTCGGCCGCATCGAGCTGTTTCATCAGGTCTGGCAACTGGCTGCGATCACGCAGCGCGTTGGCCACGGCGTGGATGAACGCGGCATGAACCAGCAGGACTTGTTCGACGGCGGAAGGAAGTTGGGCCATTTTTGAGTGAAGGGTGAAGGGCGAAGGGTGATTGTCCGGTCAGAACTCGGGGTTGGCAAATGTTGGCTGCGTGGGCACCTTTTCGATTTGCCAGTAAGTGCTTGCCCACGCCAGAAGCTCGGGCGGCACAGCGTCTGCCAATTCAGTCGGCGGCGGGTGACCGAGCACAGTGAGCGCCTGCGCCAGCACAGCGCCGCACCCACGCTCAGGCAAGGCGGGCGCCAACGTCTGCTTGGACAGCTTCTGCCCGGCGGCATTGGTGACGAGCGGCACATGGGCATAAACAGGCATTGGCAGCCCAAGCAGATTTTGCAGATGAATCTGGCGCGGCGTGTTCCACAACAGGTCCGCCCCACGCACCACATGGGTGATGCCCTGAAAAGCATCGTCCACCACCACCGCCAGTTGATAGGCAAACAGCCCGTCGGCCCGCTTGACGACAAAATCACCCACTTCGTCAGCCAGATTCTGCTGCAGGTCACCGTGGATGCGGTCATGGAAGTGGGTGTTCCCATCCGAAACGCGCACCCGCCATGCCCGGCCGACCTGTCCTGCCGGCAAGCCATTGCGGCAGGTGCCGGGGTAAATGATCTCGCCTTCATCATTGCGCGGCGCAACCGCGAGCTGGCTGCGGGTGCAGGCACAAGGAAAGACCGCACCCTGCTCTTTCAGCGCACCCAGCGCACCCAGCGCACCCAGCGCGGCAGCATAGGCCGCATCGCGCTGCGATTGAACCAGCACCTCGCCATCCCAATGCAAGCCATAAGCTTCCAGCTGGTGCAGGATCGTGTCCGCCGCACCTGGCTCGCAGCGCGGGCGATCGAGATCTTCCATCCGCACCCGCCACTGCCCGTTGGCGGCACGGGCGTCGAGCCAGCTTGCCACAGCGGCAACGAGCGAGCCGAGGTGCAGCGGGCCGGTAGGAGAAGGGGCAAAGCGCCCGATATAGGATGGAGAACGCACTCCGCGATTATGCCGTGACCGGCGCGGTGCTTACAGATCGATGCCGGGCTGCGCCTTGATGCCGGCACGGTAGGCGTGCTTTTCGTCGGCGATGATCGAAACCGTGTCGGCCAGTTCGATCAACGCCTCCGGTGCGGCGCGCCCGGTGACGATGACATGCTGCATGGGTGGCCGCTGCGCCAGCGCATCCAGCACGGCGTCGCTGTCGAGATAACCGTAGCTCAATAAATACGTCAGTTCGTCCAGCACCACCAGTTGATACGCCGGGTCGGCCAGCATCCTGCGCGCCACCTCCCAGCCGCGCCCGGCGGTGGCAATGTCCTGTTCGCGGTTCTGCGTGTCCCAGGTGAAGCCGTCGCCGAGCACCTGCCATTCGACGCCGGGCTGCTTGCCAAGAAAGGCTTCTTCGCCGGTGTCGGTGCGGCTTTTGATGAACTGGCAGACGCCGACTTTCATGCCATGACCGAGCGCGCGCGCCATGGTGCCAAAAGCCGAGGTGCTTTTGCCTTTGCCGTTGCCGGTGATGACGATAAGCAGCCCGCGCTCATCCGTGGCAGCCGCGATGGCTGCGTCGATAACAGTTTTTTTGCGCGCCATGCGGGCGGCGTGGCGTGCGTGGCGCTGCGGGTCGGTCATGGTTTTCCTGGCATTAAGCGCATCTCGCCAGATTAAGCCATATCAGCCGCCCTGGCACCCTTTCTTCACACTCGAATAATGTCGCCCTTGAGTGAATACAGGATGGCCAGCACATCCTTTTTTTCGTCTGCGCCCAGATTGTTTTTATCCATTGCGCCGAGGATATCGTCCATCACGGCAACATATTCCTGCTCTGAAATATTCATGCCCTTGTGCGCGGTGAGCATGTCCCGGCCGGTATAAGTCTCGGGACCACCCGCCCCCGCGCTGAAAAATTCACGCGACATCTTCTTGGCGTGTTCGATATCTTTTGTGTTCTCAAACCGGGTTTTAACCTTGGGATTCATCAGATGTGCATCAACGGCATCGTCAACGAGCCGCCATGAATGCCTGACCCATGCTTCAGCCTGTCCGTGGCGGGAAGCCAAGTGCTCTCGGGAAAGCGGACGCCTATCCAGCAATCAATACAGGCCACGACCTGGCCTGTATTGATGAAGCGGTGCGAGAAACCTGCTTCGCCTGACAGCAGCATCAAACTGTAGGGGCTGGCTTCTTGCGTGACGCTTATCTGAACCGATATTCGGCACTCAGCCAGCCGCTGCGCCCCGCCAGTGGATAGACCGCATAGCGATCAGGCGTGAAGTTGCTGCGCACGGCATACGTGTAGTAATCCTCATCAAACAGGTTATTGACCGCAGCAACCCAGATCCATCTGCCCACCCGATGCTCGATGCGGGCATCGACAACGGTATAAGCCGGAACACGAACCCCCAGGGTGTTCGACTCATCGTTGTCCATGTACTGGCGGCTGACATAATTTGCGCTGCCTGCCACTTTGGTTGCAGCACTAACCTGCCATGCCAGATTGAATGCGACTTTATGGCGTGGCGCCAATGGCACGTCCTTGCCGTCCAGATCGACACCGTTATAGGTTCCATCGGTAAAGCGCGCAAATGCCAATGTGTAGGCGCTGCTTAACTGAAATGCCTGCCAGCTTGTACGTGCTTCCAGTTCCAGCCCGTAACGCTGCAGGGGCGGCAGGTTGGTGTTGCCGATCCCGGCACTGTAGGGGTCGAGATGAATTTCATCCTTGACCCGTGCGGCATACAACGCGGCGCGTCCACCCCGTCTGGCGCTGCCGGTTTCCCAGCCCAGTTCGGCATCCAGCGCCGTCTGCGGCTTGAGGAACTGGAACTCATGATTCCAACTTGCATTGGTCTCGTATATCTCGTCCACGGTGGCAAAGCGGAAGCTGCGGCCGGCTTTGGCATAGAGCGAATCCATGGACGACACGCGATAACGCGCACCCAGTTCCCATGCGAATTCCCGCTCGTTCTGATCGCCGGACAAGGCACCGGAACCAAAGGCACCTCCGGGCGCCAGGGGGTCGTAGACATCACGCGCGCGGATCGAAAACTGTTCGGTCCGAACACCGGCATTCAGCACCACATTGGGGCTGACAATGAACTGGTCCTGCGCATACACCCCGATGCTGCGCTGGGTTGCACTGACGTGATTGACTGGCTGATGGATATTGGCCGGCGCATTGGATAGCCGGGCCCCATACTGCCAGTGGTTAATATCCACGCCCGTGATCAGCGTGTGGCCCGCCAGATTGAACCGGGCACGCGGCGACAGGCTGAACATGTCGAGGCCGCTTTCACGGTAATCCGGAAAGCCGCCAAAATCGAAATACGCGGCCTGCGCCTTGTTGCGATAGCCAAGGTCGAGGGTGGCATCGTGCTCGCCCAAATTGAAGTTGCCGGTCAGTCCAGCCTGCCAGCCCTGGCGGTCTGCCCAGTCCAGCGGCGTGGCGGTGCCCTTGGGATTATCCGCGAGCTGGTTCAGGCCGATGCTGGGCTGTACCAGGCGCGACCCGGGCAACCGGATGTTCTGGGTATCTGCGCCGAATTTCAGCACCCATTCGGCCTGGTCCAATTTCCAGCGCGCATCGCCATACAGACTGTCCTGACGATTGTGGTTGTTGTCGCGAACCCCATCGGAGCGATAACGATTGGCCGCCAGCGTCAGGCCCATATTCTTGCCCGCCAAGGTACCGTATGCCTGCACATCCTGCGTATCGACGCTGCCGACGCGTGCGCTCAGGCCGGCCTCGGCTGGCTGGTCGAGCGGTGAACGGGTGATGATGTTGACGACGCCTCCGACCGCGCCCGAGCCATACAGCACACTCGCGCCGCCCCGAACAATCTCGATACGATCAATTGCCGACAAGGGGATCGCCGACCAGACGACACCCGACAGATCAATGTCGTTCAAACGCCGGCCATCGACCAGCACCAGAGTGTTCTGCCCGGCTGCCGCGCCAAAGCCGCGAATGTCCACGGTGCTGTTGGATGCCTGGTTGCCGTATAAGTCACGCGCGCCGATCCCCGCGTAATCCGCCAGGATATCCGGCAGCGTGGTGGCCGGATTCTGTTCGATTTGCTGGCGCGTGATGACCGTGACGTTGGCGGAGCGGACGCCATCCGGTTCGGCAAACCGGCTGGGGGTAACCACAACCGTTTCAGCCACAAAATCCGGCAGGGTTTCCGCGAATGCGGGCGAAGCAAATACAGCACACAGGGCGAGTGAGAGAGGGGTTTGTCGCATGATGAGTTCCGGTTTGGGCGCCTGCTTCCCCGCAGGCGCGTTGCACGATCCGCTGCGCGACTTTCGTCGCAACAGGGCTCAGGCCGGTATCCGGGCTCGCGTATGAGGCGTTTCGCCTTCCCATCTTGCGACAGTGGCTGTGTGAAACGCCGAACAACAACGCTTACCGTTGCGGGGGCAGCACAGGCATGGCTGCAAAGCAGTGCACCTGTTTCCCGTTTAACCCACGCAGCGGAAAGCTGCGCGGGCACCTGAAGGCGCGGATTGTACCCGCAGGATGCACACTCTGCTCGCACACAACCCAAGGGAGGCATCGAACGCTGCTCTCGAGATTGACCGCCCGCACGCCGCCCCCTATAGTCCCGCCATGCACGCCGAACTCGATACCCTCGAAGCCAAAATCCGCCAGGTAGCCGAACTGAGCCAAACCCTGCGGCGGGAAAACGTCGCCCTGCGCCAGCAACTGCTGACCGCGCAACAGGACAACAAACAGCTGACCACGCGGCTGGAGGCTGCCAAGGTCCGCCTGAATGCGTTGCTCGACACCTTGCCGGAGGACGCGTAATGGCCAGCCCGCGCTCAATCGAAATTCATATTCTGGGTCGTCCGTACAAGGTGGCTTGCACCCGCGAGGAGGAGTCGGCCTTGGTTGCTGCGGCCGATTATCTGGACGACAAGATGCGGGCGATTCGCGACAACAGCAAGGTGATCGGCGCCGAACGCATCGCCATCATGGCCGGACTCAATCTGGCGCACGACCTGCTCACCCATGGTGGGGGCGGCCTGATCGAAGAAGCCCGCACCCGCGTGACGCATTGCAACGCCCTGCTCGATTCAATGCTGGAAGATCAGGACAAACTCTTCTAAACTGGCAGTGTTCCCTGCGGTGTTCGAGGCTGATTGCAATTTCTCTGAACCAATGCATACGTGCAAGGCTGCGATCTATTCCGGTGTGGGTGTGCGCGTGACACGTTTCATGTGCCCAAAGCGCCTTTGATTGCGGCCGTCTTGGACCCCGGTTCAAGAGTCTGCGGCCAGCCACGGCACAGGCGGGGAGCCTTACCCCTTCATGAATAAACCCACCCTCCGGCGGCAGCTCAAAGCTGCGCGCAATGCCTTTACCCCCACAACCCGCCGCCTGGCTGCACGTGCGTCCCTGCGACTCGCACTGCGCCATGGACTGTTGCTGCGCGCGCAACGGATCGGCTTCTATCTGCCACAAGGCGGCGAGTTTGATGCTCACCCCCTGCTCAACCAGGCTTTATGGATGCAGCGTGAATGCTACCTGCCGGTGTTGCCGCGCCGGGGACGCGTGATGCGCTTTGGCCGGATCGGCCGCAATACGCGCATGACCACCAATCGCTACGGCATTGCCGAACCACAGGATGCCCACCCCCTGCGCGCGCGCCAGCTCGATCTGCTGTTGATGCCGCTGGTGGGATTCGATAGTCAAGGCTATCGACTGGGAATGGGAGGCGGGTACTACGATGCCACGCTGGCGTTCATGCGGCATCGGCGTTTATGGCGGAAGCCCCGCCTGGTGGGCATAGCCTATGAATGCCAGCGGGTGGACACGCTGCCGCACGACCCGTGGGACATGCCGCTCGATGCAGTTCTGACCGAACGGAAACTATACCGGTTCAATGGGAAACCCTGACTCAACGAATGATTGCCATGACCAGGGAAAGGACAAAAAACCCCCATCCAAGGAATCTAAAAAAACCGGCAAACAATTTGTAGTTGGTTTCGTTGTTGCGTTTGTCGTAATGGTCAACAACTACTGACAGCATGACCAGGCATGCACAAATAATGGCTCCATACATTACCCACGCGGGAACATCGTGAAGGTGGATGCCACGTGTGCGTTTTCCTGGGATATACAGGTCATTCACCCGCACCCCATAAGTGCCATAGGCAAATAACAATATCGAGAAAACGATGTTCTGCGTTCTTTCACCTGCGGGAATATGGTTGGGCGTGTAAAAGAAATCTTTACGCACAAACATTACTCGCCCAAGTAAGCGTGCCGCACCGCCGGGTTGGCGGCAAGTTCCGCTGCACCACCACTCAAGGTAATCGCCCCGGTTTCCAGCACATAGCCGCGCGCACAGGTCTTCAGTGCGAGATGCGCATTTTGCTCGATCAACAGCACGGCGACGCCACTTGCGGCGATCTGACGAATGATGTCGAACACGGCCTGCACCATCAGCGGCGCGAGTCCCATGCTCGGCTCATCCAGCAGCAGCAGGCGTGGGCGCGCCATCATCGCGCGCCCCAGTGCCAACATTTGCTGTTCACCGCCGGACAACAGTCCGGCCATCTGCGCACGGCGTTCGGTCAGGCGCGGCAGCAACCCGTAGACCTGCTCAAGGTCGTGGGCGATCGCAGCGCGGTCGTTGCGGATGTAAGCACCCATCATCAGGTTTTCGACAACCGACATGCGTGGGAACACGCCGCGACCTTCGGGCACCAACGTTAATCCACGGCGCGCCACTTCGTGCGCGGGCAAACCGGTGAGCAACTGGCCATCGAAATGTACGCTGCCTGAATGCGGCGCGATCAGCCCGCTGATGGCTTTGAGGGCGGTGGTCTTGCCCGCGCCGTTGGCGCCGATGAGGCAGACCATTTCACCCGGTCCCACCTCCAGGTTGAGATCGCGCACCGCCTGGATGCCGCCGTAGGCAACCGACAGCTGGCTGACTGCCAGCAACGCGCTCATAGTGCCTCGTCCCCCAGATAAGCGGCGATGACCTTGGGGTCGCGGCTCACCACGTCAGGCGTGCCTTCGGCGATTTTCACGCCGTAATCGAGCACGGCCAGACGGGTGCACAGCCCCATCACCAGTTTCACGTCGTGTTCGATCAGCAGCAGGGTCAGGCCGTCGGCCTGGAGTTGCAACAGCAGTTCACGCAGCGCGGTGCGTTCGGCTGGATTCATCCCGGCGGCGGGTTCGTCGAGCGCCAGCAGGCTCGGCTCGGTGGCCAGCGCACGGGCAATTTCGAGCCGCCGCTGGTCGCCATAGGGCAGGTTTTTGGCGAGGCGGTCGGCATGCTGCGCAATGCCCACCTTTTGCAGCAGGTCGAGCGCTCGCTCGCGCGAATCGGCCTCTTCGCGGCGCGTGGCGGGCAAGCGCAGCACCGCGCCGATGACGCCGCTCTTGGTGCGCGCGTGGCGTCCGACCAGCACGTTTTCGAGCGCGGTCATTTCGGCAAACAGGCGGATGTTCTGGAAAGTGCGCGCCAGGCCCGCCTTCAACACCTGGTGCGGCGGGCG
Organism: Thiobacillus sp.; assembly: GCA_031426895.1. GTDB lineage: Bacteria > Pseudomonadota > Gammaproteobacteria > Burkholderiales > Thiobacillaceae > Thiobacillus. Next base: position 71,159 of record JASJPE010000011.1, read on the forward strand.
GTTGTCGAGGCGGCTGTCGTTCAACCGAATCTCGCCGCTGTCGGTCGTGTACAAACCGGTGAGCGCATTGAACAGCGTGGTTTTACCCGCGCCGTTGGGGCCGATCAAACCGAAAATTTCGCCCGCGTTGACGCTGAGCGAAATGCCCGACAAGGCCTGCAAGCCGCCAAACGCCTTGCTAACACCAGAAACAGTCAGCAACACACTCATGTCTTGGTGTCAGCAAATTCCTGGCGACGCCGCGCCGAGGGGATGAGCCCGGCGGGACGATACAGCATCACGGCCACCAGCGCGATGCCGAACAGCAGCATGCGCAAATCCGCCGGATCGATGTAGATCTGGCCGAACAGGTTGCGCTGCCAGTCGCCAGTGTAACGCAGCGCTTCCGGCAGCAGCGTCAGCAGCAGGGCACCAAAAATCACCCCGGGGATATGCCCCATGCCACCCAGCACGATCATGCACAGGATCATGATCGACTCCATCAGGTTGAACGATTCGGGACTGATGAAGCCCTGGAAACTGGCGAACAGCCCACCCGCCAACCCGCCGAAGGTGGCGCCCATGGCGAACGCCAGCAGCTTGAGATTACGCGTATTGATGCCGGTCGCCGCAGCGGCGATTTCATCCTCGCGGATGGCAACCCAGGCCCGTCCGATACGCGAATTTTCCAGCCGCATCGAAATGAAAATCACCGCCAGCACCAGCACCAGAAACAGGTAATAGGTGAGATGAACGCCGCTGAAGGTATAGCCGAACAAGGTATGCGGCTGGCTCAGACTGATGCTGCCGAGGTGTACCGGATCGATCAGGTTGATGCCCTGCGGACCGTTGGTGATATTGACCGGCGCATTCAGGTTGTTGAGGAAAATACGGATGATTTCGCCGAAGCCCAGCGTGACGATGGCGAGGTAATCCCCACGCAGCCGCAAGGTGGGCGCACCTAGCAACACACCGAACATCCCGGCCAGCGCCGCGCCCAGCGGCAGGATCGCCCAGAACGGCAGGTGCAGACCAAAATGCGGGCTGGCCAGCCAGGCGTAGACGTACGCACCCAAAGCATAAAACGCGACGTAGCCCAGATCGAGCAGGCCAGCATAGCCGACGACGATATTCAGCCCCAGCGCCAGCATCACATACAACAGTGCCAGATCGAGCAGCCGCACCCACGAACGTCCCAGACCCGCATCCAGCAGAAACGGCAGCAGCGCCAGCCCCAGTGCCAGCAATGCAAAGCTGAGCCAGCGTGGTCCAGGCATATTCAACTTAAGCACGCTCGACGGTACGCGCGCCAAGCAAGCCCGACGGGCGGAACACCAGCACCGCAATCAGCACAAAAAATGCGAACACGTCCTGGTAATGACTGCCCAGGAATCCGCCGGTCAGATCGCCGATATACCCCGCGCCAAATGATTCGATCAAGCCCAGCAACAGGCCGCCCAACATTGCTCCGCCGAGGTTGCCGATGCCGCCCAGCACCGCCGCCGAGAAGGCCTTGAGGCCGAGCAGGAATCCCATGTAGTAGTGCGCCAGCCCGTAGTAGGCGCTCACCATCACGCCCGCAATCGCGGCCAGCGCCGAGCCGATCACAAAGGTGGACGCGATCACCCGGTTCACATCCACCCCCATCAGGCTCGCCACCTGCCGCGATTGCGCGGTGGCGCGCATGGCACGGCCAAGCCGGGTTTTTTGCACCACTAAAATAAGCGTCAGCATGATGAGGACCGCCAGCACCAGAATGGCGATCTGCGTGTCGCTGATGGTTGCGCCCAAGACCGCATGCCGGCCTTGCGGCAGGATCGCGGGAAAGGAAATGTACTGTTTGCCCCAGATCAGCATGGCGATGTTTTGCAGGATGATCGACACGCCGATGGCGGTGATCAGCGGTGCCAGACGCGGCGCATTGCGCAGCGGGCGATAGGCGACCCGCTCGATCAGCAACCCCAGCGCCATGCATACCGGAATGGCGACGGCCAGGCCCGCCAGCAGAATTACGCCGCCCGGCAAACCGGGCGCCGCCAGCGCCAACGCGCCGATCACTGCCAGCGACACCATCGCGCCCATCATGGTGATTTCGCCGTGGGCGAAATTGATGAGTTCGAGAATGCCGTACACCATGGTGTAACCCAGCGCGACCAGCGCATAGACGCTGCCCAGCACCAGGCCGTTGATGAGTTGTTGCAGGAAAATATCCATCTTTGCGCGCAGCGCGCCCGGCCCCGTTTATTTGTTATTTGCCGCTAAGCACGGTTTCGAGCGTCTGCCATTTGCCGTCTTTCACCTGATACAGCGTGACGGCACCGCCGGTGATATCGCCCTTGGCATCAAACCGCACCCGCCCGGTCACGCCCTGATAATCGGTCTTCGGCAGCTCGGCCAGATACTTGGCGGGATCGCTGGAATCGGCGCGTTTCATCGCGTCGATCAGCACATGCATGGCATCGTAGGCGTAGGGGGAATAGTTCTGGATCTTGCCGTATTTGGCTTCAAACTTGGCCTTGAATGCCGCGCCACCGGGCATTGCGTCGAGCGGCAAACCGGGATTGGATGCCAGTGCGCCTTCGGCGTCGGCCCCGGCCAACTCGATGAACTTGGGCGTCTGCGCGCCGTCGCCGCCGAGGAACCTGGCGGTCATGCCGAGCTGTTTCATCTGCCTCATCATCGGCGCGGCCTGCGGATCCATGCCACCAAAAAACACCAGATCAGGCGCCTTGCCCTTGATCGAGGTGAGAATGGCCATGAAGTCGGTCGAGCGGTCGGAGGTGTATTCACGTGCGACCACCTCGCCGCCCGCGGCCTTGGCTGCCTTCTCCACTTCGTCGGCCAGCCCCTGGCCATAGGCCGTGCGGTCGTCGATGATGGCGATTTTTTTCGCGCCCAGCTTGGTCACGGCAAAACTGCCCAGCACGCTGCCTTGCTGCGCGTCGTTGGTCATCACGCGATACGCCGTCTTGAAGCCGGAAGCGGTGTAAGCCACGGCGGTGGCCGAGGGTGATATCTGCGGAATGCCATTGTCGGAATAAATTTTGGAGGCGGGGATGGTGGCGCCTGAATTGAGGTGCCCGATCACGCCCGCCACACCCTCATCCACCAGTTTTTGTGCCACCGTGGTGGCGGTTTTAGGGTCGGCAGCATCGTCTTCGCTCTTCATTTCGAGCACGACTTTTTTGCCCCCCAGCGTAAGCCCGGCAGCGTTGATTTCATCCAGCGCCAGGCGGGCGCCGTTTTCGTTATCCTTGCCCAGATGCGCCTGTGGACCGGTAAGCGGAGAAACCTGGCCAATCAACACCATTAAAGTGTCGCCATTCTGCTGTGGCTTGTCGCCGCATCCCGCGAGCAACGCCGCCGCCACTATCGCCAAACGTAGACTGTGACCCGTCATCTCGGTCTTCCCCGCAATCAACTAAAACGCCGAATTTATACCACAAAGCCTGCCGTACCCGGCTTTCCCTGAGCCCAGAAAGCACAAGGCCGACGCTAGCGTCGGCCTTGTGCTTCACAAAAAGCGCTCAATTACTTCAGGCTCAACACCCAGGCTACGATCTTGTTAACATCGGCCTCACTAACCTGTGGATTCGGCGGCATGGGAATTTCTGCGCCCAGCTCCTTGGTCCAAGCACCCTTGCCACCCGCCTTCACCTTGGCAACCAGCTTTTTTAAAGCAGTCTTGTCGCCGGCATATCGCTTGGCCACATCCTTGAAAGCCGGGCCGACAATCTTCTTGTCCACACTATGGCAGGACAAACAGGCGTTTTTCTGGGCCAGCGCCTGGTCGGCTGAAGCCATGCCAGACAGCATTAACAGGGCAGCAGACGCTGCGGTCATCATTACTGTTTTCATCATTCTCAATTCTCCATCGGGGGGTCGGTTTGGCGCGTTTACACTTTCGCAGTGCCAATATTAAGGATTATCGGCCTCCGCGCAATAAGCCTGATTGGTTATTTGCTACCAAATCACGTAAAGCATTGTTATTCCCGCCCAACCAATACCCAGAGGCGTGCAACCGGCATTCCCCGGCCCCTCTTCACCCCACGGGCACCCGTCGACCGGATTGTCGGCGTGCTGCAACAGATAAGGGCTGAGTTCGGTGGGAAAACGGCTGGGCATGGCAGGACAATAGTTGATTAAATCAGTCAACTATTGTACGCTTGTTGCAGTTCGTAACCTGCAGGAGTCCCCCATCATGTCCCAGGAATTATTCGCCGCCGCCCTGTCGGGTGATGCCGAGAAAATCAAACAACTGCTCGATGCTGGCAGCGATCATGCCGCCACCGATGAGGCCGGTGAAACCGCACTGATGCACGCCGCCCGCGAAGGCCACCTTGACGCCGTCAAGGTGCTGATCGCCGCCGGCGCCGACGTCCATGCCAAGTCGCCGCAAGGCTGGACCGCACTCGCCAAAGCCTCTTATAACGGCGAAACCGAACGCGGTTACGTCGAAGTCACCGAAGTCCTGCATGAAGCGGGCGCCTCGCTCAACGATGCCATTTTCTTCGGCATCACGCCGCTGATGCTGGCGGCCGGCGGTGGCGATGCCTCGGTGGTGGAATGGCTGATCAACAACGGCGCAGACGTGCTCGCGGCCAACGAGGGCGGTCGTACCGCGCGCATGATGGCGGACGATAAGTTCTATGTGGACGTGATCAATCTGCTGCACGAAGCCGAGCAACAGCTGGGAGTGACCGTCGATGGATCGTGCTCGTCAACCCGCGTGGCCAAGCCACAGGTGGTCAACCTGATGAAGCCCGCCACTCACTAAAGCCTGCTCGACTGGCGAGTCCTTAACGATGTAACCAGTCGATCAAGTCCTGCCACTGTTCAATGTCGCGCTCGGCGACATGGTGCGGCAAATCAAACAGGCTCTTGCCTTCAAACGCCGCGTTGACGTAATGCTGGGTGTTGCGCAGATGCGCCAGCACCGGCAATTCCTGCTGCGCCATGAACTGTTCCAGCGTCACGCCCGCACGGGTACGCGCATCGACCCGCATGCCAACCACACTGACGAAACCCTGGCCCTTGCGCGCCGCTTTTTCAGCATGCAGCGCCGCCAGAAATTCCTGGCTGGCACGGATATCGAACAACGAAGGCGCGATCGGCACCACCACTTTGTGCGCCAGTTTCAGCGCGCGCTCGAGGTTCTTGCCGTGCAGTCCGGCGGGTGAATCGATCACCAGCCAGTCGCTGCCGCCCTTTTGTCCATCCCGCAGCAAATCAATCTTCGGCAACGCCGCATCGCGTATCGCCAGCCACTGACTGGCCGATTTTTGCCGATCCAGATCGAGCATCGCCACGCGCTGCCCCTGCGACGCCAGATAGCCGGCCAGATTGATCGACAGCGTCGTTTTGCCGCTGCCGCCCTTGGGATTGGCCACCAGAATCACGCGCATGATTGTTCCTCGGTTAAAAAATACTTATCCGCGAAGGACGCGAAGTGGCACGAAGGAAAATCCAAAAACTTCCTTAGCATCTTCCTGACGAATTTCTTCGTGTTCCTTCGCGTACTTCGCGGACAAAAAGATTTACAGCGCTTCCACGCTATACGTCACCGCCAGCGTATGCGTTTCACCCGGCGCCACGGTGACAAGGTTGTCCATCGCGTTGGCCGATTCGACGCACACCATCTCGCGCCAGCCGGTGCCCGATTTGCCTTTGCCCATGTCGCCCATCTGCTCGGCCTTCTCGGTCCACGGCGTCCATACAATGGTGGATAGCGAGCCGGTTTTGGCGATGCGGATGCGGCGACTGAGGCCGGCATCCTCGATCACGCACTCGGCTGGGGTATTAACGTAGACGCGGTCGACTTCACTTTTCAGCGCGATTGCGCCGCTTTGCTTTTTCTTCGCAAAATTGTCGACCTTGTCATGGTAGGCGCTGCCTTCCAGGCCAGTAATTTTCACGCTGCCGACATCGCTGATCTGCAAATAAGTATGCAGCGCTTCGCCGATCTGCATTGGCTGGTCGCCCAGATTGGTCGTGGCCAGTTGCAGTTCCAGCTTGTCGCCGACGATGACGGTGAGCGTCAGCCGCGTGGGATGCGGCCATTGCTTGCGGGTCTGCTCGGTGTCGGCCAGTTGCAGCGTGAGTTCGGTTTTGGAATCGTTGCGCTTGCGGCTGCTGACGACCGTCCACGGCACGGTGCGCGCAAACCCGTGTGCGGGGAACGACGCTTCGCTGGCATGCGCGCCGAACCACGGCCAGCACACCGGCGCACCGCCACGGATGGATTTGCCCGCTGCGAACTTGGCCGCGTCGGACACCCACACCACAGGCGCCTGCTGCGATTTTGGGCGGAAGCTGACCACGTGCGCGCCCTGCAAACAGATGGTCGCTCGGCCACCATGGTTGTCGATATCGGCATAGGTCAAGCCACCTGCACCTTCACGGAAACTCAGCTGCCCGGGGATGGCAAAGCGTGCGAGCGGATCGGCGTGCATTTGCGCTTCGGTGGGATGCTCGACCAGCGTTACATCACGCACCGCGCCGAATGCAGCAGACGTCACCATCGTGGCATAGGCGCGCAGCGCAAGTGACACCGCACGCACGCGGTTGACCGGCTTCCAGGCGTGGGCGCCCTTCGCATCCATGGCGGTACGACGACGCGCAAGCTCTGCATCGGAAAGCATCACGTTGATGCTGCGATTGGGAATATCGATATTGATGGTGTCGCCTTCTTCAACCAGACCGATGGTGCCGCCTTCTGCCGCTTCGGGTGAGGCGTGGCCGATGGAAAGACCCGAGGTGCCGCCCGAGAAACGGCCGTCTGTCACCAGTGCGCAAACCTTGCCGAGGCCCTTGGATTTCAGGTACGAGGTCGGGTAGAGCATTTCCTGCATGCCGGGGCCGCCGCGCGGGCCTTCGTAGAGAATCACCACCACGTCGCCGGCGACGATCCTGTCACCGAGAATGGCTTCCACCGCCGCGTCCTGCGATTCGAACACACGCGCCGGTCCGGAGAATTTTAGAATGTGTTCATCCACCCCCGCCGTCTTGACGATGCAACCATCAGCCGCCAGATTGCCGTACAACACGGCCAGACCGCCGTCTTTCGAATAGGCATGCTCGATGTCGTGCAAACAGCCATTCACCCGGTCATCGTCCAGCGTTGCAAAGCGGCGATTTTGCGAAAAGGCGGTTTGCGTGGGGATGCCGCCGGGCGCGGCGCGGAAGTAGTCCTTCACATCCTTGTCCGTGGTACGGCGAATGTCGTAGGTGTCGATCTGCTCGCCCATGGATTTGCACAATACGGTAGGCAGATCACGATGCACCAGGCCTCCGCGTTCCAGTTCGCCCAGAATCGCCATCACACCACCGGCGCGGTGCACGTCTTCCATGTGATAGGTCTGAATTGACGGCGCGACTTTCGACAGATGCGGCACGCGGCGGCTCATGCGGTCGATGTCCTTCATCGTGAAATCGACGCCGGCCTCATGTGCGGCGGCCAGCAGGTGCAGCACGGTGTTGGTCGAGCCGCCCATGGCGATGTCGAGCGCAACGGCATTCTCGAACGCGTCGAAGCTGGCGATGGCGCGTGGCAACACGCTGCTGTCGTTGTGTTCATAATAACGCCGCGCATTTTTCACGACCAGACGGGCGGCAGCGAGAAACAGGTTCTTGCGATCGGCATGGGTCGCCAGCAACGAACCGTTGCCGGGCAGCGAGAGGCCCAACGCTTCGGTCAGGCAGTTCATCGAGTTGGCGGTAAACATCCCCGAGCATGAACCGCAGGTTGGGCAGGCCGAGCGTTCGAGTTCATTGACCTGCTTGTCGCTGAACTTGGGATCGGCTGCCGACACCATGGCATCAACCAGATCGAGCTTGATGGTTTTGGATTTCCAGATCACCTTGCCCGCTTCCATCGGCCCGCCGGAGACGAACACTGTCGGAATATTCAGCCGCAGCGCGGCGTTCAGCATCCCCGGGGTGATCTTGTCGCAGTTGGAAATGCACACCAGCGCGTCGGCGCAATGCGCATTGACCATGTATTCGACCGAGTCGGCGATCAGGTCGCGGCTCGGCAGCGAATACAGCATGCCGCCATGGCCCATTGCGATGCCGTCGTCCACCGCGATGGTGTTGAACTCCTTGGCCACGCCGCCCGCCGCCTCGATCTCGCGCGCCACCAGCTGGCCCATGTCCTTCAGATGCACATGGCCCGGCACAAACTGGGTGAACGAATTGGCAATCGCGATGATCGGCTTGTTGAAATCGCCATCCTTCATGCCAGTGGCGCGCCACAGCGCACGCGCCCCCGCCATGTTGCGGCCACGGGTGGTTGTCCAGGAACGGTAGTCAGGCATGATGGTCACTCAAGCAATTTATAATCAGCCGTATATTTTACCCGTGCTTTGATCGCTCTGAATCCCGATTCCCGAACCCTGGCCCCGCCTTTCATGCTCATCCACCCGCAATTCGATCCCGTTGCCCTGCAACTCGGCCCCGTCGCCATCCACTGGT